>NZ_JMHT01000076.1 GCF_001905655.1 Mycobacterium sp. ST-F2 | reverse complement strand
GACTTGCCACAAGAACCCGTCTGAGAACTTGACTCCGATTAGGAACTCAAGTTGCGGCGACGCGCCGTCCGCGACGCGCCGGGCACCGCCCGACAGAAGTCGGCAGCTACGCCGATTCCGGCGTGCCGGACCCCACAGCTGTGGTACACGCGTGACGGACGTGACAGATGCGACCATCACCCCCGCGCGGTGCGCACTGCCCACACCCCGCCGCCAGTACGGCCACCGCTTCGGCGACCACGCTGAGGACTGCATACGGTACCGGCTCCCAGCCCGTCTCCACGAATCCCCACAACCCCACCGTGCGCGACAGTCCGAACGCCGCCAGAGCCCCCGCCGACAGCAGCCCCGACACCCACGCAAACCACCGCGGCGCACCCACCGCCAACAACACCCCGACGGCGCAGAACACCGACGCCTGCACGAGGAAGCCGGTGCCGATCGACGGGATGTGGCCGTACCCGTGGACGTAGAGGTACGCATGCAGCAGGCCACTGGCCACCATGGCCGCGGCGATCACCAGACGGTAGACGAGAGTCACAGCAGGGTCCGTTCCTTGAGGGCGAGGGTGTGCTGCCCGGTCTGGTAGCTGACCTCACGGATACCGAGCGCGTCGTGCAGCTTGCCGGCCGGCAGCGTCAACGGCTTCGGCGCCGGACCGTCGCCGGGATGCGGTAACGGATAGGCGGTGGTGGTCCCGCTATGGAAGGTGATGTTGCCCTCGGTCTTGGAAAACACCTGGTGCACATGGCCGTTGAGGCACGTCACCGACGCGAATCGCTTGAGGTAGCTCAGGGCCTGGGCGGAGTCGTCGGTCCCCCAGCCCCAATCGGGATACATCGCGAACAGCGGGATGTGGCTGAACACCACGATCGGGGTGTCGCTCGACAGCGGCGCGACGTCCTTCTCCACGAATTCGAGTTGGTCGACACCGAGATGGCCGAGCTTCTTCAGGTTCAGGGTGTTCACGAGCGCAATGACGTGTACGCCGGCGATGTCGAAGCTGTACCAACCGTCGCCGCGGGTGCCCGCGCCGAAGGCCTGGCGGTACTTGGCGCCGGCGTCGTCGGCCGAATCATGTTCGCCCGGAACGGTGAACACGTGCGGGGTGCGCAGTCCGGTCATCATCTGCCGCACCTGATCGAACTGCTCCGGGGTGGCCAGATGCGTCAGGTCGCCCGTGTGGATGACGAAATCCGGGGTGTAGCCGAGGTTGTTGATGGTGTCGATGGCGTGGGTGAACGAGCCGGCGACGTCGGTGTTGGCGGCGCCGGTGAAGCCGATGTGGCTGTCACTGACCTGCGCGAAACGCAGGGTCGGCTGCGCCGCCGGCTCGGATGAGCTGCCCGCGACGTGCGACAGCACCTCCCCGCCGACCACCGACAAGCCGACGGCAGCGCCGAACCACGCGGTGTGCCGGAGCAATTGGCGACGGTTCATCTGCTGCGGGTCGCCGTTCGAGTCGCCGGTCATCGGACCACCACCGTCCCGTGCATGAAGGGATGAATCCCGCAGACGTAGGTGAAGGTGCCGGGCGTGGTGAAGGCGTAGCTGAAAGTTGCCCCGGAACCCATTGTGGGAGAACGGAACTGACCACCTTCGGCGACGACGTTGTGCGGGTCTTCGTCGTGGTTGGTCCAGGTGACCGTCGTTCCGGCCGGCACGGTCAGCTCTGCCGGGGCGAAGGCGAAATTGTCGATGTCGACCGCGTTGGGTCCGGCCGGAGCCGGGGCCGGATGGCCGGATTCGGGCGGGGCCATGGTCATCGAACCCATCGGGCCCGTTGCGGGTCCGCTACCAGAGCCGGCCATACCGGGGGTGACACCCGGGCTGAAAACCTGTGTTGCAGTGGTGCTTTGCGGCGCTGTCGAAGTGCATGCGGCCAGGAGCAGGGCGGCGCCGCAGAGCGCCACCAGGGTTCGTCGCGACACGACGGGAACCTCCGTAGTCGTCGGGTACGGGTGCGCCTGCGCACCCTCACCAACAGATACGGCGGCGGGTTACACGCCTCAGACCGGCCGGCTCGGCGGAACCGGCGCAAACACCTCGATGACGCCGCCCACCTCGCGAACATCGAACTTCGGCAAGGGTTTTGGCGCGATCGGCAACTGGTGGGTCAGGACATGACCGTCCGTGGCGAACGACGTGGAGTGGCACGGGCACCGGAGCCGGTCGTCCGGTCCGTCGAACCAGAGCCGGCAGCCCTGGTGCGTGCACACGCCCGAGATGCCTTGCACGTTCCCGTCGACCCTGCGCACGAAGCCGACGACCGAGCCCAGGTCGAACGGATGCACCGCCCCCTCGGACACGTCGGAGCTGTCGGCCACCTTCTGCCAGCTGCCCGCGGCCGGAACCAGTTCCTGGCCGGCGGTGTCCTGCTTCGCCGGCTCAGTGCGGCCGCTCATCAACGCCCGGTCGACCGCCACCGCGGCGACCGCGGCGCTGGCGGCAGCCGACGTCCCGACGATCACCTGACGACGGTTGGCGCGCAGCCGGCTGGGCGGCGGCGCGTCGTCGCCGTCGAACTGTGCCGCGAGTCGGCTCTGCAGGTCGGTGAGGAATTCCGGCCGCGGCTCATCGGCGCCGGGCCGGGCCGCCTGCAGGTCGATCGCGGTACGCATCTGCGCCGCCTCGAAGTCGTCAGGCTTGAATCCGGACGGCTTGCGCCCGCGCAGCAGATCGTCGAGGTACCGACGCCACCCCCGCGCGTTCATGGCTCGCCCTTCTCGTTGATCTGTGCCGCCAGCCGTAATGCCCGATGCTGCAACACCTTTGCGTTGGCGACGCTGACACCGAGCTCCGCTGCGGACTCCTTGATCGACTTGGTCTGGAGAAATCGCAGCTCCAGTATGCGGCGATAGTTGTCCGGCAGGGCATCCAACACCGCGGCGACCCGGTCCGGCGCGGTGCTGATGGACTGTTCGGCTTCTGGTGGCGCCTCGATATCGAGGTCGATCACCGTGATCTCCCGCCCCATCGTCTCGCGCCAGTGCGCGGCGAGCACGGTTCGTGCCGTGCTCCGCAGATAGGACCGCACCTCGGCGGCACTGGCCGTCAGCCGCAGCGGCCGTAGTGCGGCCAGGAACACCTCGGCGGTGAGATCCTCGGCGTCGGCCTGGTTGCCGACCCGCGCGTAGATCGTGCGGTACACCCACGTCGCATTGTCCTGGTAGACGGACTCCCAGTCGGGATACCGGGAATCCGACGAGACCACGCGCAGCGGGGGTCGGTGCACAGGGTCACGCTGTGCAGACACATGGGCCCCGTCTCATCGGTGCGGCCCGGCACACCCCGAGGCCACTTCACGAGATAGATAGCGAAGGGGGTTACACGCAGCCGCCGCGGACGCCATCACCCGCAGCCGTCGTCTGCCTGGTCCAGCAGCCGGTCACCGAACAGACCGCACAGCAGGAGCGCGACCTCCACGTCCAGCCGGTCGTCCTCGATGGGCCGGCCCCGGCGCTCGATGGCCCGCTGCACGCGGTACTTCACCGAATTCGTGTGCAGATGCAGTTCCTCGGCCGCGGCCTTGTTGCTGCCGCCCGCTTTCAAGAAGGCCTGCAGGGTCTCCCGGAGGCGTTGGTCGCTGTCAGTCGAACAGGCCAGCGGGCCAAGCACTTCCGTGGCCCACGCCGACAGCGCATCGACATTGGAGCCCAGCAGCGCCGCGAGGGCGATACCGCGGTGGCTGAACGCGGTGAACCGGCGCCGCTGCGGACCCGACGCCATCGCCACGATGCGGGCGTCCTCGGCCTGCCGGTAGGACAGCCGGAACCCGGCGACGCCGGACTGCGGGGTGCCGACGGCCACATAGGGTCCGTCGGCCGGCACCAGGCTGCCCAGCCACGTGACCGCCTCACCCATGACGGCCGCAGGCACCGCGACCCAGGCCCAGGCCGTGGCCCGGTCCACGGAGACAAACAGCGGCGAATCCACCGCACCGATCGAGGCGGCGAACTGCTGGACCAGCCGCTCCATCTCGGCCAGCCGGTCTTCGGAGTCGTCGCACCACAGCACCACCGCGAGGTGGGTGCGCTGCAGCGGGTACCGGATCGCCACCGTGGCGGCGTCGATGTCGACGTCACCGCCGGAGAGCAGCTCGCGAATCTCGGTGATGCGCACGCTGTTTCGGTTCTCCAGCCAGCTCTCCCGAGCCTGCTGGTAGACCTCGACCACTTCCTGGGAGATCCGGTCGATGTAGTTGAACGAGATGGTCGACAGCACGTCGAAGACGTCCAGCGCCAGTCGCGGATCGAGGTCCGCGGCCCGGACCTCGTCCAGCACCGCCTTCAGTACCGCCTGGTGGCCGAGCCGGTACGACCGGACCAGCGCATTGGCCGAGATGTCCCGCTGCGCCAGCCGGCGCGCGTGTTCGATCGCGGCCGCCGGGGCATGCAGGAGGTCGATCGAGATGCCGTGCCGTGCTGCGGCGAAGAACGCGTCGATGTTCGCGGCGACCGAATCGCCCAGGATCTGCTGCAGTTGTTCCTCGCCGCGCAGCTCGGCGATATCGGACACCAGCTGATCCGTGACCGAACGCGTGATGTCACTGAGGCGAGTGTCCAGTCGCGTGCCGATGCCGGCCATCGCCTGGGTCAACGCGTCATCGTTGCGGTCCTCGCCACCGGCCACGTTAGCTGCCTGTTTTCCCGGCCACCCCCAAACCGTAGTTCGTTGTCAGGGCTTTTGTCCCCAAAGCGGGGTCTGCACGCAGCAGTCACACAGCGTCAGGGCCGTCGCCATCCGTTCCCGGATGACGACGGCCCTGACGCTTGGCCCAGTTCTGATCAGCCGACTTCGGCCGCCAGCTTGGCGATCACGCCACGCACTCCCTCGACCACCTCGGCAGCCTCACGCGGGTGCTTGCCGTCGAACGCCGAGGCCGGCAGGGACAGCTTGACGTCCACGACATCGGCGCCGGCGATGCCGAACGACTTGCGGGTCTCGTCATGCGCCCACACGCCGCCGTACTGGCCGAGCGCGGTACCGATGACGGCCAGCGGCTTGCCGGAGACGGCACCGGCGCCGTACGGGCGCGACAGCCAGTCGATCGCGTTCTTCAGGACGGCGGGGATGGTGCCGTTGTACTCGGGGGTCACCGCGAGGATGGCGTCGGCATCGCCGGCGATCTGGCGCAGCGCCACGACCGCCTCGGCAACCGAGTCGTTGTCCAGGTCTTCGTTGTAGAAGGGCAGCTCGCCCAGCCCGTCCGCCACTCGTACCGTCACGCCCTCGGGCGCCGCTTCGACCGCCACCTCGGCGAGTTGCCGGTTGAGCGAGGCCGCGCGCAGGCTGCCGACCAGGACCAGGACCTTGGTATCTGCCATTTTCTTTCCCCTAGCTTGTGTCTGTGGCCGGTTCCGGCGAACCGATCCTCGCACGAGTCAACCGGACCACGGTCCGATTCATTCCGCCTGAGTTAAAGTTTTTTCATGAGCGACGGGGTGGCGCAACTGCGGCCCACGAACCTGCCCATGGCGGGTCTGCCGATGAGTCCGGCTGCGCCGGTCGAGCGCGGCGATGCGGCGCGCAACCGGCTCCTGCTTCTCGACGCGGCCCGCCGCCTCATCGCCCAGCGCGGCGCCGACGCCGTCACCATGGACGACATCGCCGCCGAGGCCGGTGTCGGCAAGGGCACCTTGTTCCGCCGGTTCGGCAGCCGCTCCGGCCTGATGCTCGTTCTGCTCGACGCGGACGAACAGGTCGAGCAGAACGCCCTGATGTTCGGGCCGCCTCCACTGGGTCCCGGCGCACCACCGCTGGAACGACTCCTCGCCTACAGCCGCGACCGGCTCCAGTTCGTCTGGCAACACCGCGCCCTACTGTCGGACGCGTTGCGCGACCCGCAGAGCCGCTTCGGCGCCGCTGCCGCTGTGCACCGCACGCATGTCCGGATGCTGCTGCAGTCCGCCGGCACCACCGGAGACCTGGACGCGCAGACCAACGCCCTGCTGGCGCTGCTCGAACCCGATTACGTCAGCCACCTGCACGACGATCTCGGCCACAGCCTGCAGGCACAGGGCGATGCGTGGGAAAGCCTGGCGCGCAAGCTATGCGGTACTTGATGTCACGGCGGTACCTGACATGACATGGGTGCTGCACGTCGACCTCGACCAGTTCCTGGCTTCCGTCGAACTGCGCCGTCACCCTGAACTGGTCGGCCGGCCGGTGATCGTCGGCGGCAGCGGCGACCCCACCGAACCCCGCAAGGTGGTCACCTGTGCGTCGTACGAGGCACGGGAGTTCGGCGTCCACGCCGGGATGCCGCTGCGCACCGCGGCCCGTAGATGTCCGGAGGCCGTCTTCCTGCCGTCGGATGCGCCCGCCTACGACGAAGCCTCCGAACAGGTGATGGGCCTGCTGCGCGACCTCGGCCATCCGGTGGAGGTGTGGGGCTGGGACGAGGCGTATGTCGTTGCGGCCGTGGCTGATCCGTTCGAACTGGCGGAGAAGATCCGCACGGTGATCGCCGCCGAGACCGGGCTGTCGTGCAGCGTCGGGATCAGCGACAACAAGCAGCGCGCCAAGGTCGCCACCGGATTCGGCAAGCCGGCCGGGGTTTTCGCGCTCACCGCCGAGAACTGGATGACGGTCATGGGCGACCGCCCGGTCGATGCGCTCTGGGGTGTGGGTCCCAAGACCGCGAAAAAGCTTGCCGAGCTGGACATCACCACCGTGGCACAGCTGGCCCGCACCGATGCCGAGTTGCTCACGTCGACCTTCGGCCCGACCACCGGGCTGTGGATTCTGTTGCTCGCCAAGGGCGGCGGCGACAGCACCGTGACCGCGGAACCGTGGGTGCCGCGCTCGCGCAGTCACGTGGTGACATTTCCGGAGGACCTCACCGATACCGCGGAGATGGACGCCGCGGTCAGTGATCTGGCGCGGCAGACATTGGACGAGATCGTCGAGCAGGGCCGCGTCGTCACCCGAGTCGCCGTGACCCTGCGCACCAAAACGTTCTTCACCCGCACCAAGATTCGTAAATTGCCGGTGGCCGGTACCGACCTGGAGGCCATCACCGCCACCGCCCTCGACCTGCTGCACGACTTCGAATTGGACCGGCCGGTGCGGCTGCTCGGCGTCCGGCTGGAACTGGAGATGCCACGGTAGTGCTGACCACCATCGCCATCCGGGGCTACCGGTCGCTGCGCGAGATCGTCCTGCCGCTGTCGGAACTGACCGTGGTGACCGGTGCCAACGGCACCGGCAAGTCGTCGGTGTACCGGGCGCTGGGGCTGCTGGCCGACTGCGGACGCGGCGAGGTCATCGGGTCGCTGGCCCGCGAGGGCGGGTTGCAGTCGGTGCTGTGGGCCGGCCCGGAGAACACCAGTGGCGCGCGCCGGACCGGCACCACCGAGGGCACCAGCCGGACCCGGCCGGTTTCGCTCGAACTTGGCTTCGCCGCAACCGATTTCGGCTATTTCATCGACCTCGGACTGCCGCAGGACCCGGGCCACAATTCGATGTTCGGGCAGGACCCCGAGATCAAACGCGAGACCGTCTTCGCCGGGCCCTCTCCCCGGCCCAGCAGCGCCCTGGTCCGTCGCACCCGGACCTATGCCGAAGTGGCCTCCGATTCGGGGCGCGGCTTCGACGAACTGACGCGCGCCCTGCCCAGCTACCGCAGCGTCCTCGCGGAGTACGCGAATCCCGAGGCGCTGCCCGAGCTGGCCGCCGTTCGGGATCGGTTGCGCGACTGGCGCTTCTACGACGGCTTCCGGGTGGACCGGGATGCGCCGGCCCGCCGCCGCCAGGTCGGCACCCGGACCCCGGTGCTGAGCAACGACGGCAACGACCTGGCCGCGGCCGTGCAGACCATCCTCGAAGCCGGGTTCGACGATCTGCCGCGCGCCATCAGCGACGCGTTCGACGGCGCCGAGATCTCGGTCAGTGCCGACGGTGGACTGTTCGAACTGCAGCTGCACCAACGCGGCATGCTCCGTCCGCTGCACTCGGCCGAATTATCCGACGGCACATTGCGATTCCTGCTCTGGGGCGCCGCCCTGCTGTCGCCGCAGCCGCCTCAGCTGATGGTGCTCAACGAGCCGGAGACGTCCCTGCACCCTGACCTGGTAGGCCCGCTGGCGGACATGATCGCCGCCGCCGCACGCAAGACGCAGGTCGTCGTCGTCACCCACTCGGCACGGTTGCGCGAGCGACTGACCGCCTGCGACGCAAGCGAAGTCGAACTGGTCAAACAGTGGGGCGAAACCCAGATCGACGGCCAGACCATGCTCAGCGCGCCGCCATGGGACTGGGGAAAGCGCTGAAGCTCAGAGGGTTCGGGACTCAGCCCGCTTGGGCCGCAGGGCGCGCGTGAACAACACGTTCACCTGGCGCATCGCCACACTGTAGGGCCACCACGCCAGCCGCTTGAACAGGTACAGCGCCCGGATGTCCTGCGACGTGTAGATCATGAACTTGTTCCTGGCCACTCCCGCGAGGAGCTTGTCCGCGGCCTGCTCCGGCGACACCGCGTGTCCGGCGAACCGGGCCACCCAGCGCTGCACCTGCGGATCGTCGCGATCCACACCGGCGATCTGAACCGTCTGCACCAGAGGCGTTTTCACCGCGCCGGGCACGACGACCGACACCCCGATGCGGTGCCGGGCCAAGTCGAAGCGCAGCACCTCGCTGACCCCGCGCAGGCCGTACTTGCTGGCGCTGTACGCGGCGTGCCACGGCAGTGCGACGATGCCGGCGGCCGACGAGACATTGGCCAGGCGCCCGCCGCGGCCGGCGGCCACCATGGGCGGGACCATGGTCTCGATGACGTGGATGGGTCCCATCAGGTTGACGTCGACCATCGAGCGCCAGTGCTGATGCGTCAGGGTGCTGACGGTGCCCCACGCCGAGATTCCGGCGATGTTGAGCACCACGTCCATGGCCTCATGCCGGCTGTGGATGTCCGCGGCGAAAGTCGCGACCGCGTCGAAGTCGGAGATGTCGAGCGCCCGGTATTCGGCCACCTCGCCGCCGAGCGCCCGGGCGTCGGCGACGGTCTGCTCCAGCCCGGTGGCATCACGGTCGGTCAGATACAACACCGCGCCCTGCTGGGTCAGCTTGAGCACCGTCGCCCGGCCGATGCCGCTGGCCGCCCCCGTCACGAAACACCGCTTACCTGCGTAGCCGCTCCACCGCGTCATGGCCCGACCCTACACAGGCAGGTCTGCGCCGCCCCATAACGCGCTGAGCCACAGCCGCTCGACGATCTCGACGGCGCGCTGCGGGTCTCCGTCGCGACCGATGAACGCGCTGTCGCGCGACAGCGTGTAGGCCGTCGTCGACACCAGCGTGCGGACCAGCGCCGGCAGGTCGTCGGAAATCGGGCGCCTACCGGCATCCTGCTCGACAAGGCCGACGATCTTGGCGATCACGCCGTCCTCGAAATCGGCCATCAGGTCGCGAATCTCTGCGTCGGTGTTCTGCGCGGCGGTGCACGCCGCCATGATCGGGTCGTTGCTGGCGTAGACAGCGGCCGCGCTGCCGACCATCCGCTTGGCGAAGGACGCCGGCGTCTCGTCCGGCTCGCGCGGTGCGAAGTTGTGGGTGAGCTCGTCGAGCTCCTCCATGGCCTCGGACACGATCCGGGCCAGCACGGAGTACTTGGAGTCGAAGTAGAAGTAGAAACCCGACCGCGCCACGCCGGCCCGGGCACTGATGGCGCTGACGGACAGGTCGGCGAACGGCCGCTCCTCGAGCAGCTCACGGACCGCCGCGACGATGGCGTCGCGTTGCTTGTCGCCGCGACTGCGGCCCTTTTCGGCCGTCTCGACTTCAGCACTCATGGCGCTCACGATGTCATCGCCGACACACCAAATCAAAACTTGACACGCGTCAAGTATGGCAGCCAAGATGGCGATAGGTGGTGACTTTCACCACAAACATCGCATTCAGGAGCGGTACATGGCGACCATCAGCACCCCGAACTACCTCCTCGACCAGGCCATGCGGCGACTCAAGCCGACGCCGGTCACGGTGCCGGGGATGGGGATCATCGAACAGCGTCTCCTGGCCACCGAGTGGGAGCAGTTCGCCCTCGCCGAGCCGCCCGCCGGCAGCGGCCTCAAGCCGATCATGGGCGACTCGGGACTGCCGGTCATCGGCCACCTGATCGAGGTGTTCCGGGGCGGCCCCGATTACGTCTTGTCGCTCTACCGCAAGCACGGGCCGCTGTACTACGCGCAGACACCGGCGCTGCCGGCCGTGATGGCACTGGGACCGGACGCGACGCAGGCCGTGTTCTCCAACCGCAACAAGGACTTCTCGCAGCGCGCCTGGGATCCGGTGATCGGGCCGTTCTTCGAGGGCGGCCTCATGCTGCTCGATTTCGACGAGCACATGTTCCACCGCCGGATCATGCAGGAGGCGTTCACCCGCTCGCGGCTGACGGGCTACGTGTCCCACATCGATTCCGTGGCGACCAAGGTGCTGGCCAACGACTGGGTGGCCAACGATCCACGCTTCCTGTTCCATCCGGCGGTCAAGGAGCTGACGCTCGACATCGCGTCCGAGGTGTTCATGGGACACCCCGCGGGGACCGACCACAAGCTCGTCACCACCATCAATCAGGCCTTCACCACCACGACCCGGGCCGGCAACGCCATCATCCGGAAGCCGGTGCGCCCCTTCGCCTGGTGGCGCGGCGTGCAGGCCCGCAAGACGCTCGAGGACTACTTCTCGAGCTCCATCGCCGAGAAGCGCCGCTCAGAGGGCACCGACATGTTCAGCGTGCTGTGTCATGCGCAGGACGAAGACGGTCAGACGTTCACCGACGACCAGATCGTCGCGCACATGATCTTCCTGATGATGGCCGCGCACGACACCACGACCTCGACGCTGACGACCATGGCCTACCACCTGGCGGCCAATCCGCAGTGGCAGGACAAACTCCGCGAGGAATCCGAGCGCATCGGTGACGCGCCGCTCGACATCGAGTCACTGGAGAAGCTGGAAACCTATGACCTGGTGATCAACGAGTCGCTGCGGTTGCAGACGCCGCTGGGCTTCAACTTCCGCCGTGCCGTCCGGGACACCGAACTGCTCGGCTACTACATCCCGGCGGGAACCGACGTCGTCACGTGGCCCGGCATGAACCACCGCCTGTCCGAGCTGTGGACCGACCCCATGCGGTTCGACCCCGAACGGTTCGCCGAGCCGCGCAGCGAGCACAAGGCGCATCGCTACGCCTTCGCCCCGTTCGGCGGTGGCGCACACAAGTGCATCGGCATGGTCTTCGGGCAGCTGGAGATCAAGACCGTGATGCACCGGCTGCTGCGTCAGTACCGCTTGGAGCTGACCCACCCCGGCTACGAGCCCTGGTACGACTACGGCGGCATGGCCGTGCCGGTCGACGGCATGCCGATCGTGTTGCGGCCCTTGCGCTGATTCGCCGAAACGGCGGTCCAGGACTACGCGTGCAGCCGGTTGGCGCACGCGATCATCGCCCGCAGGGCCGACTGCACCGGGTCGCGAGCCCAGCCCATGGCCCACTCCGCGCGGACGCCGTCGCTGCCGTGGATGAAGGTCGCGATGCCGCCGCCGACCGCGGGCAGTTGATGGAACTTGATCATCTCGACCGCCATGCCGCGCTCGTGCAGCATCGCGGTCAGGGCCGCGACGGGGCCGGTCGCAGCAGCCGTCGAAGTCGCGATGCGGTCGCCGACGGCGATGCTGGCGCGGTACCGGCGCGGGGCGGTGATGGCGCGGCGACGGTCGTCGTCGCCCGCGGTGCCCCAACTGCCCAGGCGAATCGGACCACCTTGGTGGCCGTAGTGGTCGACGAAGGTGTCGTGACACATGGTTTCGGCGTGTTCGCGCAGGTCACGGGGCACCGGGCGGTCAAACAGATCCGCGAAACGCGACGTGGTGGAAATGGCGGTGGAGGTGAACATGCGTCGGTCTTTTCTGCTCGAAAGGAGTGACCGACAGGTAGTAGCGTCCGACCCACAGCGAGGGGTCGGTCAGGATCAGACCCCGCTGTGGGTACTGGCTACTACGAGCATGTGAAGCATGGTCGCCGAGGTTAGTCCGCGACTGCGCCTCGGGTCAAGACGATTTCACCGCCGGGTTGAGCAACCACAGGAACGGCCGGTGGCTGAGGCGGCCGTCGCGGTGCAGCGGCATGCTGTCCCGCGCCGCGGCATACCAGGCGGCACGGCTGACACCGGTGAAGTCCAGTTGCCGCCCGCACCGGCCGGCGAGCGCGTGCAGCAGCAGCATCCCGGTGCGTCCGTTGCCTTCCCGGAACGGGTGAATCTGGTTGTACCGGGCGTAGATCCGGGACAGTTCCCAAGCCAGTCTCGGGTTGCCGAACGCGCCCCCGACGTCCGCCAATGCCGTTGCCGCAAGCTCGATTTCGGCCAACCCGGCAGCAATGTCGACCTGCCAGGTGAACGCCGAGTCACCGCGGCGGATGTCGACGGTGCGCAACTCCCCCGCCCACTCGTACACGTCGCCGAACAGCTCGCGGTGCATGGCTCGGACGTCGATCTCCGTCTCCGCCGCGGATTGCCGGCAGTGCCACAGCACCATTCGGCCCGCCGTCACCTGAAATTCCACTGCCGCCAGGTCCGGTCCGTGCTGAATGCCGAAGTTGTTGCGCAGCACCGATGTTCCGGGGATCAGGTACGGCGCCCGGCGCCGGAAGAACCGGCGGCGCCGTTCCGGCGTGGGCGGATACTGCGCACGACACCGTGCCAGGTAATCGTCGAATTCCCTTGCGCCGGCAGCCAGTGCACCCAACTCGACGATGTGGGCGGGCTGGGGCTCCCAGCCCTCGATGCGCTGGGCGGCCAGGGTCTGCTGCACCGCGTGGTGGGCCATCAGGGTCGTCTCCATCAGCGGAACGCCGACGTCGAGGCGAGGTACGTCAGCTTGCGGCTGATGCCGGCCACCTCGCGGGCGACGCTGCGCAGCATGGCCCGCTCCTGCGGCGGAAGCTCCGACAGCACCACCTGATCGCCACCTGCGCGAGACGTCCACCGGAATCTCACCAAGGCGGCGAAGCAGTCCAGCAGTGTCGAAACATCATCAGCGTCAAGCACATTCGCCGCACCGGCAGCCTGGAGCCGAGCCAGCGTCGACAGGTCGGTGGACCCCGCGGACACGCCCGCCCACCGCGCCATCTTCACCAGCGGATCGATGGCCGCCAGCTTGAGGTCGACGGTGTCGGCCTGGTTGGCCAGCATGCGCAGCCGGGACGGAAACGTGGCCCGCAACGTGGTGGCGTCCTGCAGCAGATACTGGCGGGCCGGGTAGTTGCCGACGGCCGCGCGGACCACCTGCGCGCGTAAGAGGTCCTCGGCCACCCCGTCGTCAGCCGGATGGACGCCGCGGGAATCGGCCAGCACGCCCGTCATCACCACGCCACGGTCCTCGCGCGGGTCGGACGTCCAGTGCGCGATGCCGTCGGACCAGGCACTCGTCGTCCGGCAGAACCGCGGCCGGCTGGCCAGCACCCCGTTGGCGTCGGCACGCACCCCGCACCTCTCCAGAACGGCGTGCACCGCGGCCGCGGCCTCGAGTGCCTCGTCCCGCGCGGCATCCTCGGGCAGCACGACCAGGGTCTCGACATCGGACCCGGCCACCGCCTCACCGCGCGCCACACTGCCGGACACGAACCACGACCAGGACGGGCCGGGCGTCACGCGCACAGCCGCGGCGACCGCCGACCGGAGCACCTGAGACCAGGCTGCCGCGACGTCGACGGCCGGGGTTGACGCTCGCGCCGCCGCCCGCGCCGCCTGCAGACCCTGCTCGATTCCGGTCCGCAGCGCGTCCTCGCCGTCCGCCGCGTGGATCGCGGCCACGGCGGCATCGACACCAGACACAGCGGAGGACATGCAGACGTTTCTATCGGACGACAGTTACTTCCGTGTTTCGTGCACGATTTTCCGCGGTCGGCGCGGATTTTCGTGCACAAATCGCCAGGTTGTAGGGTTTGCCGCGATGAGCTGGCAGCACGCATTACTTCTGCTCGCCGCCGGTGTCGCAGGCGGCCTGACCGGAAGCATCGCGGGCCTGGCGTCCGTCGCGACGTACCCGGCGCTGCTGATGGCGGGGCTGCCGCCGGTGGCGGCCAACGTCACCAACACCGTCGCGCTGACGTTCAACACCATCGGATCGGTGTGGGGTTCGCTCCCCGAACTCGAGGGGATGGGCCGCTGGCTGCGCCGGGTCCTGCCGATGGCGATCCTCGGCGGCGCGGCCGGCGCCGCGCTACTGCTGTCCCTTCCCGCAGAGGGTTTCGAAGACGTGGTGCCGATCCTGCTGGCGCTGTCGAGCCTCACCATCGCGATACCGCAGCGCCGCGGCGCGGACGACGAGCCCGGCCGCTGGCGTTCGGTGCTGATCTCCGTCGCCATCTTCGCGATCTGTTTGTACGGCGGATATTTCGGCGCCGCCGCCGGCGTGATGCTGCTGGCGCTGTTCCTGCACGGCGGCAGTGAATCGCTCGCGCATGCCAACGCCGCCAAGAACGTCGTCCTCGGCGCGGCCAACGGTGTTGCCGGCATTGGCTTCATCGCGCTGGCGCCGGTGCACTGGATTGCCGTGTGGCCGCTCGGCCTGGGTTGCTTGGTCGGCGCCCGGCTCGGTCCGATCGTGGTCCGCCACGCACCCGCGACCCCATTGCGGCTGGCCATTGCGGTGGCCGGTCTGGCACTGGCGGTCAAACTGGGCTACGACGCCTACCGGTAGGCGAACGGGTTGTCGCCCTTGGCAACCCGGACCCCCAGGTGGATCAGCTCGGTCGCCGAGGCGTGCAGCTTCTCCCCCGCCTCCCGGTCGGCTAAACCCGCCAGGAACCGCGACCAGGTGCCCTCGATGACGATGCCCAGCTTGAAGCAGGCCATCGCGATGTACCAGTCGAGGTGCTCGGTGGGCCGGCCGCCCGCAGCGAGGTAGGCATCGAGCAGTTCATCCCGCCCCGCCAGGCCGCCGGCCTCGGCCAGCGCGGCCCCGACGACGATGGCATTGGGCGCGGTCGGCCAGCACACCAGCATCCAGCCCAGGTCCAGCAGCGGGTCGCCGACGGTGCACATCTCCCAGTCGACGAACGCCGCCAGCTCCGGCCGGTCGGGCCGCAGCATGACGTTGTTCAGATGGCAGTCGCCGTGCATGATGCCGGGCTCGCCGTCGGGTGGCCGGTTGTCGGTCAACCAGGTCGCCAGTTGCGCGACCCCGTCCAGCGATTCGGGGTCGTAGTGGTCGTGCCGATAGCTCTGCAGCAGTCCGACGAACTGTGGAACCTGGCGTGCCACAAACGATCCCGGCTTGCGGATGGCCGCAAGTGGGCTGCCCTCCCACGCGACGTTGCCGAGCTGCGCGAGGCTCGCCGCGTACGACAGCCCGACGTCGTGCCGCAGATTCGCATCGGCGGCGTAAGCAGGCGACAACTCCTCGCCGGGGTTGAAGCCGTCGACCTCGGCCATCAGATAGAAGACGACACCGAGCACCGACGGGTCCTCGCAGCCGGCGATGAACGCGGGATGTGGCACCGACGTGCCGGCCACGGTCCGCAGCACGGCGATCTCACGCTGCATGGTCTTGTCACTCGTCGGCCGCGGATGCAGCGGAGGACGGCGCAGCACGACCGGCCGGCCGTCGATGTGCAACCGCACCACGATGTTCTGGGTACCGCCGGTCAGCGGCTCGACGTCGGTGACGTGCTCACCCAGCCCCTCCGCTCGGATCCAGTTCTGGACGATGTCTCGGTCACGATCGGTCAGAGTCGGCTGCATGATGCACCGATTCTGGCCCGACATCAGCGCGGCGGACAGCAATTTCTTACGATCCGTTTTCATTCGGGGCCCGCTCTCCCGGTGCGTCGTACTGTGGCGGTGTGGCACTTCGACTGGACCCGCACCGATCGCTCGCCGGTCTGGCGGCCGCCGCCGTCGCGCTCGGTGTGGCCGCGCTCCTGGCGATTCCGCTTGGGCCGCACGCCGATTCCCGCACCGCAGTCGGATCGGTGGTCATCGACCTGACGCCGGGCCCACTCAAAGAGTGGGCCATCCAGACCTTCGGCACCAACGACAAACTGTTCCTCACCGTAGCGGTGCTCGTGGCCATCGCCGTGATCGCCATGGCCGCAGCACAATTCGAAGATCGGAAGATCGGCAGCATCGCCCTCGGGCTGGCCGGCGTGCTGGGCAGCGCCGCGGTGCTGTCCCGCGCCGGTGCCCGCCCCGTCGACGTCGTCCCGTCGCTCGTCGGCGCGGCGGCCGGCATCGCGGTGCTGCGGCTGCTGGTGTCGGGACGCTTCAGTGCCCCTGAGCCGCGCCCGGACACCGATGCGGCCACCGATCCCGGCCGACGGCAGTCGCTGGCGGCGCTGGGTTTCCTGGCCGCCGGGACCCTGGCCGGCGTGATCGGGACCATCGTGGGCCGTGCGGCGTCGTCGGCCGCGGGCGACCGCAAGGCCTACATTCCGCCGGCCCCCAAGGTCCCCGGCCCGCCGATCCCGCCGGACGTGCAACCCGCCGGCGTGGACCTGGCGCCGTTCATCACCCCGAACGCCGACTTCTACCGCATCGACACGGCACTGTCCGTTCCGCAGGTGCAACGGCAGGACTGGCGGCTGCGGATTCACGGGATGGTCGATCGCGAGGTCACCTTCCGCTTCGACGAACTGTCGCAGTTCGAGGCGATCGACAAGGTGGTGACCCTCACGTGCGTGTCAAACCCGGTGGGCGGCAACCTGATATCGAACGCCACCTGGACGGGCTACCGGGTGCGCGACCTGCTGGCGCGCGCCGGCGTCCACTCCGATGCCGACATGGTGCTGTCCAAGTCCATCGACGGTTTCACCGCGGGCACCCCGGTCGAGGCGCTGACCGACAACCGCGACGCGCTGCTCGCCGTCGCCATGAACGGCGAGCCGCTACCCACCGAACACGGTTACCCGGCGCGGCTGGTGGTGCCCGGCTTGTACGGCTACGTCTCGGCGACCAAATGGCTCGTCGACCTCGAACTCACCAGATTCGATCGGGCCCAGGCCTATTGGACCAGGCTGGGTTGGTCAGCCCATGGCCCCATCAAGACCGAGTCGCGCATCGACGTGCCCCGCGCCGGCTCCGGCGTGCCGATGGGTACGGCGACCTTCGGCGGCGTCGCCTGGGCGCAGCACCGCGGCGTCCGCTCGGTCGAGGTCCGCATCGACGACGGCCCATGGCAGCCGGCCACGCTGGGCGCCGCCTACTCGAACGACACCTGGCGGTTGTGGAGCTACACCTGGCAGGCAGACCAGCCCGGACACCACACCATCACCGTCCGCGCCACCGACAACACCGGCGCGGTCCAGACCTCCGAGGTCGCCGGGGCCGTGCCCGACGGCGCGACGGGCTGGCACTCGGTGTCCTTCACCGTCGCCTGACCGCGCTGTGTCGGACCCCCGTGCCAAGCTGAACTCGTGCTCCTCACCGACGTCGCCACGGCCTCAGCCGAGGTCGGTGCCGCAGCTGCCCGGACGGCGAAGATCGCACGGATCGCGAGCCTGCTCGGTGCCGCCGCCGACGAGCCGGCGACCGTCGCCATCGTCGTCGACTGGTTGTCCGGTGAGCTGCCGCAACGGCAGATCGGAGTCGGCTGGGCAGCCCTGCGCTCGCTGCCGTCGCCGGCCGACGACCCGGCCCTGACCGTCACGGAAGTCCACGCCACCTTCTCGGCCATCAAGGCCGTCGCCGGCCGGGGCTCGGCCGCCGCCCGCACCGCGCTGCTTCACACCCTGTTCGGGGCGGCCACAGAAGGCGAGCAGGCGTTTCTGCGTGGGCTGCTCAGCGGTGGGCTGCGCCAGGGCGCGCTGGCCGGGGTGATGGCCGACGCGGTGGCGAAGGCCGCCAGACTCCCGGCTGCCGACGTGCGCCGCGCCGCCATGCTCAGCGGAGACCTCGCCACGGTGGCGGCGGCCGCAATGGCCGACGGCGCCGACGGCTTGCGGCGCTTCACTCTCACCGTCGGCAGGCCGGTCAGCCCCATGCTCGCCCAGACGGCCATGGATGTCGGTGATGCCCTCGAAAAACTCGGTGGCGCAGCGATATTCGAGACCAAGTTGGACGGGGTGCGGCTGCAGATCCATCGGGCCGGCACCGAGGTGTCGGTCTTCACCCGCAGCCTGGACGACATCACCGCCCGGGTGCCCGACGTGGTGGACGCCGTTCTGGCGCTGCCCGTCACCGACCTCATCGCCGACGCGGAGGCCCTGGCCCTGCGCCCCGACGGGCGGCCGCACCGGTTCCAGGTGACCTCCTCCCGCATCGGCAAGCGCTCCGATGATGGGGCGCAACCGCTTTCGGTGTTCTTCTTTGACATCCTGCACCGCGACGGCACCGACCTGCTGGACCTGCCGGCCGCCCAGCGCCGGGAGGCACTGGACGAGGTGGTGCCCGAACCGCTCCGGGTACGCCGCTGTGTCACCGCCGATTCGGTTGTCGCCCAACAGTTCCTCGACCAGACGCTGGCCGCCGGTCACGAAGGCGTGATGGCCAAGCACCCGGCGTCGCCGTACGAGGCCGGCCGGCGCGGCGCCGGCTGGCTCAAGGTCAAGCCGGTACACACCCTGGATCTGGTGGTGCTTGCGGTCGAGTGGGGTTCCGGGCGGCGCACGGGCAAGCTGTCGAACATCCACCTCGGCGCCCGCGACCCGGCGACCGGCGGATACGTGATGCTGGGCAAGACTTTCAAGGGCATGACCGACGCGATGCTGGACTGGCAGACCGCACGGTTCACCGAACTGGCCGACGGCCCGCTGGACGGCTATGTGGTGAAGCTGCGGCCCGAGCAGGTGGTGGAGATCGCGTTCGACGGCGTGCAGGGCTCGAGCCGTTATCCCGGCGGGATGGCGCTGCGCTTCGCCCGGGTGCTGCGCTACCGGGAAGACAAGCGCGCGGACGACGCGGATACCGTCGATACCGTCCGGTCGCTGTACGAACGCTGAGTGTTACCCGGCTTTTTGGAGCGGCCGGTGACAGGATGTGGGGCATGTCACCAGCCACCGCGCACCCCGACGAGTCCGTCGGTGACGTCACCTATGTGCGTACCGATCCGGACCTGCCGCCGGTCGCGATCATCGACCGCTCGCCCATCACCACTCGCCATCGGGTGATCTTCGGCGTCATCGCGCTGCTCGCCGCCGTGGCGTGGGCCGTGATCGCCTTCGCCCGCGGCGAGACGGTCAACGCGGTGTGGTTCGTCATCGCGGCGATCTGTACCTACGTCATCGGCTACCGGTTCTACGCACGGCTGATCGAGATGAAGATCGTCAAACCCCGCGACGATCACGCCACTCCGGCCGAGCTCCTGGAGAACGACACCGACTACATGCCGACAGACCGTCGGGTCCTGTTCGGCCATCACTTCGCCGCCATCGCCGGCGCCGGCCCGCTCGTCGGACCGGTGCTGGCCATGCAGATGGGTTATCTGCCGGGCACCATCTGGATCATCGTCGGCGCTGTCGTGGCCGGGTGTGTGCAGGACTACCTGGTGCTGGTCATCTCGACGCGGCGGCGTGGGCGGTCCCTCGGCCAGATGGCACGCGACGAACTCGGCCCCATCGGCGGCGTGGCCGCGATCGTCGCGGTGCTGGTGATCATGGTGATCCTGCTGGCGGTGCTGGCGCTCGTGGTGGTCAACGCGCTGGCGGAAAGCCCGTGGGGCGTGTTCTCCATCGCGATGACCATTCCGATCGCGATCTTCATGGGGCTGTATCTGCGGTACCTGCGGCCCGGCCGGGTGTCCGAGGTGACGCTGATCGGCGTCGCGCTGCTGCTGCTTGCGGTGATCTCCGGCGGCTGGGTTGCTGAAACCTCCTGGGGTGCAGACTGGTTCACGCTGTCCAAGGTGACATTGTCGTGGTGCATCATCGTCTACGGCCTGGCCGCGTCGGTGCTGCCCGTGTGGCTCCTGCTCGCGCCGCGTGACTACCTGTCGACGTTCATGAAGGTCGGCACCATCTCACTGCTGGCGGTCGGCATCCTCATCGCCCACCCGGTCATGTCGGCGCCCGCGGTGTCCCAGTTCGCCACCCGGGCCAACGGCCCGGTGTTCGCCGGAGCGCTGTTCCCCTTCCTGTTCATCACCATCGCGTGCGGCGCGCTGTCGGGATTTCATTCGCTGATCTCGTCGGGCACCACACCGAAGCTGCTGGAGAAGGAAGGGCAGACGCGGCTCATCGGTTACGGCGGCATGCTCACCGAGTCGTTCGTCGCGATCATGGCGCTCATCACGGCGGCAATCCTCAATCAGCACCTGTACTTCGTGATCAACTCTCCGGCCGCGGCGACAGGCAGCAGCGCGGCCACGGCAGCCACCTACGCCAACGGGCTGGGCCTGTCAGGAGCGCCGATCACCCCGGCGCAGATCACCGCCGCGGCCACCGACGTGGGTGAGCACTCGGTCGTCTCCCGCACCGGCGGCGCTCCGACACTGGCGCTGGGCATGTCCGAAGTACTGCACCAGGTGTTCGGCGGCGCGAGCATGAAGGCCTTCTGGTACCACTTCGCGATCATGTTCGAGGCGCTGTTCATCCTGACCACCGTCGATGCCGGCACGCGCGTCGCCCGCTTCATGTTGTCCGACGCCCTGGGCAATCTCGGTGGGCCGCTGCGGAAACTGCGCGATCCCAGCTGGCGCGTCGGCGCCTGGACCTGCAGCCTGCTCGTGGTCGCGGGCTGGGGCAGCATCCTGCTGATGGGCGTCACCGATCCGCTCGGTGGCATCAACACCCTGTTCCCGTTGTTCGGCATCGCCAACCAGCTGCTCGCGGCCATCGCGCTGACAGTCGTCACCGTCGTGGTGGTCAAGAAGGGCCTGCTGAAATGGGCGTGGATTCCGGGACTGCCCCTGTTCTGGGACGCCCTCGTCACCCTCACCGCGTCGTGGCAGAAGATCTTCTCCCACGATCCCAAAATCGGTTACTGGCAACAGCATTCGCAGTATGTCGCGGCCAAGGCCGCCGGTAAGACGACGTTCGGGTCCGCCAAGAACCCCGATCAGATCGACGCCGTCATCCGGAACACGTTCATCCAGGGCACGTTGTCCATCGTGTTCGCCCTCTTGGTTGTCGTCGTCGTTCTCGTGGGCATCATCGTTGCCCTGCAGGCCATTCGCGGCGGCGGCCGACCGCTGACCGAAGATGAGCCGGTGCCGTCACGACGGTTTGCCCCGCGCGGACTTATCGCCACCGACATCGAGAAGGAGGTGCAGAAGGAATGGGACGCGCTACCGAGTTCGCCCGCCAGGCCCGTTGGTACTGGTCATCATTGATGGGCGACAACCACTACGCGAGATACCTGGAACATCGCCGTCGCACGCACCCCGGCGAGCCGGCGCTGACCGAGCGCGAGTACTGGAAGGCCCGGCACCGCGCTGCCGAGGTCAACCCCCAGAGCCGCTGCTGCTGATCACCGGCGTCGACCGCCGTCTATACGACCGCCCGCACAGTGGACGCATACCGCTGCCGGCACCTCACAGGGTGGTACCAAAAGAGACGATCCTCACTCCGTGGTACTAAATGAGTGTATGGACAGATGTCCAGCTGTTCGTCCCACCAGCCTTAGGAGAAATGTGCTGTTCACGGTTTCCGACGTCACCGACGCCGTCGCTGCAGCCATCCCGGACCGGACCCTCGTCATCCAGGGCGACCGTCGCTTCACCTACGCCGAGGTCGTCGCCCGCGCCAACCGCCTCGCCGCCTACCTGCACGCACAGGGCCTTGGCGTGCACACCGAACGTGACCAGCTCGCCGGCCACGAAGTGGGCCAGGACCTGGTCGGCATCTACGCCTACAACGGCCCCGAGTTCGTCGAGTCCCTGCTCGGCGCGTTCCGGGCCCGGGTGGCGCCGTTCAACGTCAACTACCGCTACGTCAAGGCCGAGCTGCAGTACCTGCTCAACGACGCGGGCGCGTCAGCCCTGATCTACCACGCCGCCTTCGCACCGACGCTGGCCGAGGTGCTGCCGGACCTGCCGGACCTCAAGGTGCTCATCCAGATCGCCGACAGCTCCGGCAACGAGCTGCTGCCGGGCGCCGTCGACTACGAGTCCATCGTGACCGCCGACGTCCCGCCGCCTCCGGTGACGCCCTCGCCCGACGACCTGTACGTGCTCTACACCGGTGGCACCACCGGCATGCCCAAGGGTGTGTTGTGGCGCCAGCACGACATCTTCATGGCCTCGTTCGGCGGCCGCAACGCGATGACGGGCGAGCCCGCCCAGTCGGCGCAGGAGATCGTCGACCGCGCATCCGCCGCCGCCGAGATGCGGATGATGATCCTGCCGCCGCTCATGCATGGCGCCGCGCAGTGGGGCGTGATGACGGGCATCAACAACGGCCAGACCATCGTGTTCGCCAAGGACGTCGAGGGCTTCAACGCCAAGGAGATCGTCGAGACCATCGCGCGCGAGAAGATCGCGATCGCGACGGTGGTCGGTGACGCCATGGCCCGGCCGCTCGTCACCGCCATCGAAGAGGCCCTGGCCTCCGGCAGTCACGACCCCAGCTCGCTGGTCGTCGTCGCCAACGGCGGCGCACTGTTCACGCCGGCCGTGAAGGGCCGTCTGGTCGCGGCCCTGCCCAATGCCATGGTGATCGACGGCGTGGGGTCGTCGGAGACCGGCGCCCAGATGTCGCACGTGTCGACCAAGGCCAACGTGTCCAGCGGTACGTTCACCGCCGGTCCGGCCACGCGGATCGTCTCGGAGGACTTCACCGCGCTGCTGGCCCCGGGCCACGAGGGCAACGGCTGGCTGGCCCAGGAAGGCCACGTGCCGCTCGGCTACAAGGGCGACGCCGCCAAGACGGCCAAGACCTTCCCCGTGATCGACGGCATCCGGTACGCGGTGCCGGGCGACCGCGCCCGACTGTTGGAGGGCGGCACCGTCGAGCTGCTCGGCCGCGATTCGGTGACCATCAACTCCGGGGGCGAGAAGATCTTCGCCGAAGAGGTCGAGTCCGCCATCGCCTCGCACCCGTCAGTGGTCGACGTCGTCGTCGCCGGACGCCCGAGCGAGCGCTGGGGCAACGAGGTCGTCGCGGTCGTGGCGCTCGCCGACGGTGCCGAGGCTGACGCCGCCGAACTCATCAAGCACGCCGCGGAATCCATTGCGCGCTACAAGCTGCCAAAGGCCATCGTGTTCCGGCCGACCATCGTCCGCAGCCCCGCGGGCAAGGCCGACTACCGCTGGGCCAAGGAGCAGGCGCTCCAAGACTGAGCCCAACAGACGAATCTGCCCCCTTCCGCCGAAGGGGGCAGCTTTGTCTTGTCGGCGGGCCGATCAGCCGGCAGCCCACTCCTTCGCGCGGTCGAGTTCGTCGAGCCCGAAGATCTGCAGCTCGCCGGGGATCATCCAGGCCACGGCGTGCAGTGTGTGCGCCACCCACGGCTTGTCGGACACCACCGCGATGCGTTTGAACGCCGAATGGTGTTTGAACAGCGCACCGAACCCGACCTTCAGATCCGCGGCCAGTCCACCAGGGCCGAAGCCCTCGTAGTCGGGGTCGATGACCTCGACGATCCGGATCTCGCCGTCGACGACCAGATCGTCCATGGTGGGCTCGAATTCACGGATATCGTCACCGCTCACTCGCCCCGAAACGCGAATGCCGGTCACACCTGCCGGCATGTCTGACAACACTTCGATCATGGCGCCAGCCTACGACCGCGCCTGAAACGATTCACGCCCCGAATCGGGCCGACGGATCCGCGGTCGCCTCGATCTTGGCGATGAGCCCGTCGCGAATCGTCAGGACCACCACCGCGAAAAGCTGCCGGTGCGCGTACGCCAGCAGGACCGGCTGGCCGAGCGGACCGGCGACCACGGTGGTCCCCGGTCCGAGGTACAGCATCAGGTTCTCGGCGACGCGCTGCGGCCCGTGGTTGACGATCGGCGGGATCGGTGGATCGGTGAGCACCGTGCCGACGCCCCACACCGTCGGGTCCAGTACGGCGGCCAGTGCCTGCACGTCACCGCCTGCGCAGGCGGTGATGAACTTCTCGGTGACGAGTTGATGTTCGGTCACTTCGACGTCGTCGGCTCGAACGTCGGTGCCCGCCACCTTGGCCCGGGCCCGACGGGCCAGTTGCCGGCAGGTGCCGACGGGCCGGCCGACGGTCTCGGCGATCGACTCGAACGGGACCTGGAAAACGTCGTGCAGGATGAACGCCACGCGCTCACCGGGACTCAGTTGCCGCAGCACGCGCAACAAGGCCGTCGACACCTCGTCGTCCAGGGTGATCCGGTCGGCGGGGTCCGGCTCACTCGATGCCCGCGGCGGCATCTCGTCCAGCTCGGTCGGCTGTTCCCGGCGCGCCCGTGCCGACCGCACCACGTCGAGACACAACCGGCCGGCCACGGTGGTCAACCACGCGCGGACGTCCTCGATCTCGCCGGGCTGCGTGCGGGACAACCGCAGAAACGCTTCCTGCGCAACGTCTTCGGCGTCGCCGACATCACCCAGCATCTGGTACGCGAGGTTGACCAGATACGGGTGGTGGTGGCGCCAGTCCGCAGTGAATCCGGTGATTTCAGTCATGAGTCAGTGACGATGCAGGGTGGGAAAAAGTTACCGCACCACGCGAACAGCCGGGCCGTAACTTTCCCGGCGGGTACTCCGTCCTTGGTTCATGACCATTCTCATCACCGGGGCCACCGGCAACGTCGGTCGCCCACTCGTCGAGCAGTTGCACGCCGCAGGCATGAAAGTCCGTGCCGTCACCCGTAATCCGTCCCCGCACCTCCCACGGGAGGTCGAGACCGTCGCGTCCGTCCGTGACGGCATGGCCGGAGCAAGCGCGGTGTTTCTCAATTCCCGTGCTCTCGGACCCCACCTGGCGTGGACGGTCGAGGCCGCCAGAGAGTCCGGAGCCAAACTGGTGGCGCTGTCCGCGATGAACGTCGACGAAGACTTCAGCCGGCAGCCCTCGCGCCTGCGGGGCGACCGCAACAAGGAGGTCGAGGAACTCGCGGTCGACTCCGGACTGCCGTGGGTGAGTCTGCGGCCGGCGCTGTTCGCCACCAACTTCATCGGCATGTGGGCAGGCCAACTGCAGGCCGGCGACGTCGTGGCGGGCCCCTACGCGGCCGCGTCCAGTGCACCGATCGTCGAGTCGGACATCGCGGCCGTTGCTGCGCACGCCCTGCTGACCGACGACCTGGACGGCCGCAAGATTCCGTTGACGGGACCACAGTCGCTCACCAACACCGAGCTGCTGGCCATCGTCGGTGCGGTGCTGGGCCGGGATCTGCACTATCAGGAAATCCCCGTCGAAAAGGTCCGCGAGCGGTTCGTCGCCATCGGCTTCCCCGCTGAATTCGGCACCGCCTACACCGCTCTGCTGGCCGAAACAGTCGACACCCCGGCCCCGGTGAGCGGCCAGGTCGAGCGCATCCTGGGCCGCCCCGCACAGACGTTCGCCGACTGGGTTGGTGAGCACCGCGCCGCCTTCACCCCGAGATTGGAGACCAGCCATGTCTGAGCCGCGCACATCGGATCCGCGACCACCGCGCTACCTCAAGCAGATGAACAAAGTCGTTGTCGCCGTTGGGAAGCTCGGCATCCCCGTCGGGCCGGCGATGGTGCTCACCGTGCCCGGCCGCAAGACCGGCACGCCGCGGAGCACCCCGATGACACCGTTCGTCGTCCACGGCGCGATGTACGCCGTGGCCGGCTACCCGGGCGCGCACTGGGCCCTCAACGCCCGTGCGGCCGGCACCGGCACCTTGACGCGGGGACGCAAGTCCCGGCCGGTGAAGATCACCGAGTTGACGGTCGACGAGGCCCGGCCGGTGCTGCGCGAGTTCCCGGTACAAGTGCCCGTCGGCGTGAAGTTCGCGAAGAGTTCCGGCATGGTCACCAAGGGCACGCCCGACGAATTCGAGGCGCTGGCAGGCAGACTCGTCGTCTTCCGGTTCGACCCGGTGGGCTGAACCGGCTCAACCTTCGCGGATCACACCGCGTTCGGAAAGGTGTTCGGTCAACGGCTGGACGCCGACCTCGAAATGCTCGGCCATCGCCGTCCGGGCCGCGTCGCCGTCGCCGGCCTGCAGCGCGGCGATCACGCGGCGGTGGTCCCGCATCGACAAATCCGGCCAGCCCTCGAGCGTGGGGAACACCGACTCGGGAGCGTAACGCGTTATGCCCGACATGAATTGGGTCAGCTTGGGTGAGTCGGCGACGACGTTGATGAGCCGGTGGAATTCGTGGTTGAGCCGCACCATGCGGTCGACGTCGGTGTGCTGGTAGGCCTGCTCCAATTCGTCCTGGATTCGGGTGAGCTCAGCGACCTGGTCGGCGGTGATGTTCGCGGCGGCGCGGGCCGCCAGTTCCCCACCGACGAACGCCTGCACCATGGCCACGTCGGCCACGTCGCGGGCGGTCACCTCCAGCACCATGAAGCCGCGCCGGGGGTGCTGTACCAGCAGCCCCTCGGCGCGCAGGTTCAGCAGCGCCTCCCGTACCGGGGTGACGCTGACGCGGAGTTCGGTGGCCAGTTGGTCCAGCCGCAGGTACTCCCCTGCGCCGAACGTGCCGTTGAAGATCCGCCGGCGGACGTACCGCGCCACGTCATGCGAAAGCTGTGCGGGCGCGGCGAATTCGGGTTCAGATGCGGTATTCATGGAGCAGGTTCCTGCTGATGATGGTCTTCTGGATTTCGCTGGTGCCCTCGCCGATCAACAGGAACGGTGCGTCCCGCATGAGACGCTCGATCTCGTATTCCTTCGAGTAGCCGTAGCCGCCGTGGATCCGGAAACTCTGCTGGGTGACTTCCGAACAGAATTCACTGGCAAGGTATTTGGCCATCCCGGCCGCGACGTCGTTGCGCTCGCCCGAGTCTTTGAGCCGGGCGGCATTGACCATCATCAGATGGGCCGCTTCGACTTTGGTGGCCATCTCGGCGAGCTGGAATGCGATGGCCTGGTGGTCGGCGATCGGCTTGCCGAACGTCTCGCGCTGCTGGGCGTAGCGCACCGCCAGTTCGAAGGCGCGGATCCCCACCCCGCAGGCCCGCGCCGACACGTTGACCCGGCCGACCTCGATACCGTCCATCATCTGGAAGAAGCCCTCGCCGGGCTTGCCGCCCAACACATCGTGGGCGCTCGCGCGGTACCCGTCGAAGATGAGCTCGGTGGTGTCGATGCCCTTGTAGCCCAGCTTGTCGATCTTGCCCGGGATGGTCAGGCCGGGCTTGACCTCACCGAAACCGGTCGGCTTCTCGACCAGGAACGCCGTCAGGTTGCGGTGCGGTTTATCCGCGCCTTCATCGGTTTTCACCAGCGCCGCAACCAGAGTCGAGCTGCCACCGTTGGTCAGCCACATCTTCTGGCCGGTGATCGTGTAACCACCGTCGGAGTCCCGGACGCCCCGGGTGCGGATCGCCGCGACATCGGAACCGAGTTCCGGCTCTGACATCGAGAAGGCGCCGCGCACCTCACCGGTCGCCATCCGGGGCAGGTAGCGCCGCTTCTGTTCGTCGGTGCCGTGCTGGCGGATCATGTACGCGACGATGAAGTGCGTGTTGATGACGCCGGAGATGCTCATCCAGCCGCGCGCCAGTTCCTCGACACACAGCGCATACGTCAGCAGCGACTCCCCGAGGCCGCCGTACTCCTGCGGGATCATCAGGCCGAACAGGCCCATGTCTTTCATCTGATCGACGATGGCCTGAGGGTAGGAGTCCGAGTGTTCCAACTCTTGGGCTACCGGGATGATCTCGCGATCGACAAACTGCCGCACGGTGGCGACGATTTCGCGCTGCACCTCGGTGAGGCCGGCGGTCTGAGCCAGACGAGTCACGCTGCCGCCACCCTTTCGAAGACCGCGGCGAGTCCCTGACCGCCGCCGATACACATGGTTTCCAGTCCGTAGCGGCCGTCCCGCAGATGCAATTCGCGCGCCAGGGTGGCCAGCATCCGGCCACCCGTCGCACCGACGGGATGGCCGAGCGAGATACCCGACCCCCGCACGTTGGTGCGCTCCCAGTCGCTGTCTGTGAACTCCCATTCCCGGGTGCACGCCAACGCCTGGGCCGCGAAGGCCTCGTTGAGCTCGATCACGTCGATGTCGGCAAGGGCCAGCCCGGCTTTCGCGAGCGCCAGCGCGGTGGCCGGCACCGGGCCGATACCCATGACGTTCGGTGGCACCCCGGCCACACCCCACGACACCAGCCGTACCAACGGCTGCAGCCCGAGCTCGGCAGCGCGCCCCGGCGTGGTCACGATGCACATCGAGGCCGCATCGTTCTGGCCGCTCGAATTACCGGCCGTCACGGTGGCATCCGGATCACTCTTGCCCAGAACGGGTTTGAGCTTGCCCAGCGCTTCGACGGTGGTGTCGGCGCGGGGATGCTCGTCGGTGTCGATCACCTGGTCTCCCGCGCGTGAACTCACCGTGACGGGGACGATCTCGTCGGCCAGTACGCCGCTGCGCTGTGCCGCAACAGCTTTCAGGTGCGACCGCACCGCCAGCGCATCCTGTTCGACGCGGGAGATCGCGTACTGCCGGCGCAGGTTCTCGGCGGTCTCCAGCATGCCACCCGGCACCGGGTAGTTCTTACCACCGGCGGTTGTTCGGCCGCGCGCCAGACCGTCATGCACGGTGATGCCGCCCCGGGACCCACCCCACCGCATGTCGGTGGAGTGGAAGGCGACGTTGCTCATCGACTCCGCACCCCCGGCGACAACGAGATCGTTTGCGCCACTGGACACCTGTAGGCAGGCCTGGATGACGGCCTGCAGGCCCGACCCACACCGCCGGTCGACCTGCATACCTGGCACGGTGACCGGCAGGCCGGCGTCGAGCGCCACCACACGGCCGATCGCCGGGGCTTCACTCGACGGATAGCAGTGGCCGAGGATGACGTCCTGCACCGCATCCACCGGAATCCCGGTGCGCTGCAACAGACCCTGCAGCGCCGCGACACCGAGCTCGACGGCGGTCAGCGACGTGAACATGCCGCCGTAGCGGCCGATGGGGGTACGTACCGGCGCGCAGATGACAGGGCTGGTCGTCGCCATCTAGATGTGCCGTCCCCCGGTGATTTCGAGGACGCAACCGGTCATGTACGACGACATGTCCGACGCCAGGAACGTGACCACCGACGCCACCTCACTGGGTTCGGCGGCGCGCCCCATCGGGATCTCGGCCAACTTCTGGTCCCAGATCCGTTGCGGCATGGCCTCGGTCATGGCGGACCGGATCAGACCCGGCTGCACGGCGTTGACACGCACCCCGAGGTGGGCGACTTCCTTGGCAGCTGCCTTGGTCAGGCCGACGATGCCGGCCTTGGCCGCCGAATAGTTGGTCTGACCGATCAGGCCGACCTTGCCCGAGATCGACGAAATGTTGATGATCGCACCGCTTTTCGCCTCTCGCATGACATTCGCGGCCAAGCGGGTGCCGTTCCAACAGCCTTTCAGGTGGACGTCGATGACCTGGTCGAACTGTTCCTCGGTCATCTTGCGCATGGTGGCGTCGCGGGTGATGCCGGCGTTGTTGACCATGACATCGATGGTGCCGCGGCCACCGAACTCGACGGCGGCGTCGACGAGCGCCTGCACGTCGGCGGCGGACGTCACGTCACAGCGCACCGCCTTGGCCACGTCGGAGCCACCGAGTTTGGCGACGGCCGCTTCGGTCGCTTCGAGGTTCAGGTCGCCGATCACGACCCGGGCCCCTTCGGCGATGAAGCGCTCCGCGATCGCGTACCCGATCCCCTGGGCACCGCCGGTGATCACCGCGATACGTCCGTCCAGCAGCGGCATGGTCGTGCACTCCCTCTCGGTCGACTGACCCGGCCGCGCGCCCGCCGACCGGCTTCATACATAAAATATGATATTTCTTGCATCAAACCAGAAGTACCCTCGTGTTGCGCAAGGAGACCCGACATGGCCGAACCCACCGGTTCATCCGCCGCAGAAGTCAGCGATCAGGATTTCCGCGACATCCTCGACGCCACCCGCCAGTTCGTCCGCACCGCGGTCGTGCCCCGCGAACTCGAGATCATGAACGACAACCGGGTCCCCGACGACATCCGCGACCAGGCCAAGGACATGGGATTGTTCGGCTACGCCATCCCCCAGGAATGGGGCGGCCTGGGGCTGAATCTGATCCAGGACGTCGAGATGGCGATGGAACTGGGCTACACGACTCTGGCTGTGCGTTCGATGTTCGGCACCAACAACGGCATCGCCGGGCAGGTGCTGGTCGGGTTCGGTACCGACACCCAGAAGCAGCGGTGGCTGGAGCCGATCGCCAGTGGTGAGTGCGTCGCATCGTTCGCGTTGACCGAATCCGGCGCCGGCTCCAACCCGGCGGGCCTGCGCACCAAGGCGGTCCGTGACGGGGACGACTGGATCATCACGGGACACAAGCGATTCATCACCAACGCGCCCACCGCGAATCTGTTCGTGGTCTTCGCCCGGACCCGGCCGGCGGATACCGACGGTCCCGGTATCGCGGTGTTCCTGGTGCCCGCGGACGCCTCCGGCGTCGTGGTGGGGCCCAAGGACGCGAAGATGGGCCAGGAGGGTGCCTGGACCTCCGACGTCACGTTCGACGACGTGCGAGTGGGTCCGGACGCCCTCATCGGCGGCAACGAGGACATCGGCTACCGCGCCGCTTTGACGTCACTGGCCCGGGGCCGCGTGCACATCGCGGCCGTGGCCGTGGGCGCGGCGCAACGCGCCCTCGACGAGTCGGTCGCCTACGCCGCGACCGCAACGCAGGGCGGCACGGCAATCGGCGAGTTCCAGTTGGTACAGGCGATGCTGGCCGACATGCAGACCGGCGTCATGGCCGGGCGGGCGCTCGTGCGCGACGCCGCGCGGCTGTGGGTCAGCGGCGCGGACCGCCGCATCGCCCCGTCGGCCGCGAAGCTGTTCTGCACGGAGATGGTCGGCAAGGTCGCCGACCTCGCCGTGCAGGTACACGGCGGCAGCGGCTACATGCGCGATGTACCGGTCGAGCGGATCTACCGCGACGTCCGGCTGCTACGCCTGTACGAGGGCACCAGCGAGATCCAGCGGCTGATCATCGGCGGTGGACTGGTGAAGGGCGCGCAGCGCGCGGCCTCAGGCCACTGACCCGGCCACCACAGGAAATCAGCCGATGAATCGCACGATCGACTCGACCACGGCGGCCGGTTTGTCCGAGCCCTCGATCTCGACCGTAACTGTCATGGTCGCTTGAACTGCGCCGGCGAGCTCGTCGATTTGCGCAATGACGGCCCGCGCGCGCACATTTGCTCCGACCTTCACCGGTGTGATGAATCGCACCTTGTTATAGCCGTAGTTGACGGCCAATGCGACGTTGTCGACGCGATACAGCTGGTGCGTGAAATGTGGTAGCAGCGAAAGCGTCAGCAAACCATGGGCAATTGTGCCGCCGAACGGCCCCGCCGCGGCACGTTCAGGATCGATATGAATCCACTGATGGTCGTCCGTGGCGTCGGCGAACAGATTCACCCGGTCCTGGGTGATTTCCATCCACTCGCTCGGCCCAAGCTGACTACCTGCTGCTGCGGCGAACTCGGACAGATTGCCGAAGACTTTCAACGCTGACTCCTCTCGGGCTCGGCCCCCTTTCGGACCGCACCGGTATTACTTGTAACCCCTCCACGAGGGCGACACAATGCACAGTTTTCGGGCCGACGTCCGCCACTAAGTTGCCGAAAGTTCGCCATACCGGCATTACCTAGGTGTTAACCTGCAATAACACAGATATCTGGGATTGCCGACATCCGTCGCGGCTGCACGTTTGTTTCGCCCCATTCTTCGGCGCTCCGAAGGTCGACAGACAACGTTTCACCACTAGCTGGTTGCCGGACCCCAACAACCCCGATACTGAATTGAGGAATGCAGTCGGCACGAGACGCGATTGCCGCAATCGACTCGCAACTGACGTTGCGGTGACTGCCGGAAACGAATGGGGCAACGATGTCGGTGGAGTTTGTCGACTACGAATCCAACGCCGATATTCGGTTCGCCGAAAACGTCACCTGGACGGACCCTGACACCGATTGCACCGTGGTGCTGTCACAACCCGGCACCGACCCCGAACTCTGGCACCGCTACCTCGATGCGGCCCAGCAGAGCTATCGGCGGCACGGCGTCGAAGCGGTGGTGGATGCTGCCGCGATCCGCGATGGGGCGGACACCGCGCTGTTCTGGACCGTCATGGACCGCCGCGACAACATGGTCGGCGGCCTGCGAGCCAAGACCCCGCTCAGCTGCGCCGACGACTCTCACGCCGTGGTGGAGTGGCACGGTTGGCCCGGATTGGCCATGGTTCGCAAGATGATCAACGATCGCGTGCCCTTTGGCGTCATGGAGATGAAAACCGCCTGGGTGTCCGACAATCGGTCGAGCCAGCATGCCGTCACCAATCTCCTGGCCCGCACCGCCTATCACGCGACCAGCGTCATGGGCGTGCAGTTCGTGATGGCCACTGCGGGGCAGCATGTCCTGGAGTTGTGGAAGTCCGGTGGCGGCGTGGTGGCACCCATTCCGGCCACGCCTTATCCCGACGAGCGTTACCGCACCAAGATGATGTGGTGGGATCGACGGACCATGGTCAATCATTCTCAGCCGGAGCAGATTACGAAGGCGCTCCGCGAGATCGGCGAGATATCAAGCACCTTGGCCGCCGGCTGACGGCGACGCGGGACGGTCACGGCGAGCCGTAGGAGCACCGCCATCGAGGTCGGTGGGGGTTAAGCTGAGTGCCTCATGTCCATCGACGAGTCTCCGCCTTCACTGGATCGCGTGGTGACAGAGGTTGCGACGCGGTTGATGGCGGCGGACTCCACCAACAACGCCGAGGTGTACACCGACGTGTTGGAGGTCCTGGTCAACTATTTCGGCGTCGATGTCAGCTTCCTCCGCCGCAACGACCATGAGATCGGGGCGTCGATACTCGTCGCGGAATGGCCACGGCGACCGGAGATTCCGGATCCCGACCCGCTGCGTGTCGTGTACTTCGCAGACGCCGACCCCGTCTTCGCGGAGACCGAACATCGCAAGACGCCGCTGGTCGTGCACCCCACCGCGGAGCCCGACGACTACCAGCGGCGAATCGGGGCGAACCGCAACGTGCCCCAAATATCAATGGCCGCAACACCTTTGGTGTCCGGAGACCTCACCACTGGCGCTCTCGGCTTCGTCAAGTACGGCAATCGCGAATGGCTCACCGAAGAGATCAACGCGCTGCAGGCCATCGCTTCACTGTTGACCCAGGCCCAATCTCGGGTACTGGCCGAGGAACAGCTTCGCTATCTGGCCGAGCACGACGACCTCACCGGACTGAACAACCGCCGCGCCCTCATCGCCCACCTCGATGCCCGCTTGCAGCCGGGACAACCGGGGCCGGTGACCGCCCTGTTCTTCGACCTCGACCGGCTCAAGGCGATCAACGACTATCTGGGGCACAGCGCCGGTGACTCATTCATCCGGATCTTCGCCCAACGCCTCACCGAGGGCGTCGACAGCGAGACCGTGATCGCCCGGCTCGGGGGTGACGAGTTCGTCGTCGTTCCGGCTGAGCCGATTGCCGCCAGCAAGGCCGAGTCACTCGCCTACCAACTCCAGGACTCGTTGCGGCGCCGGGTCTGGATCGACGGCGAACGGCTCACGCGGGCAGTGAGTGTCGGCGTCGCCTCCGGCATTCCGGGCTCCGACAGCTCCTCCGACCTGTTACGCCGCGCCGACCAGGCCGTGTTGAGCGCAAAGTCCGCCGGCGGGGACCGCGTCGCGGTGTTCACCAACGCGATGTCCCTGGAAACCGCCTACCGCAACGACATCGAACTGCACCTGCAGGACGTCATCGAGAACGGTGCGCTGCTGCTCAACTATCTGCCGGAGATCGACATGCGGACCGGCAGGCTGCTCGCCACCGAGGCCCTGGTGCGGTGGGACCACCCCACTCGCGGACTGCTCCCCCCGGCCGCGTTCATCGGCATCGCCGAATCGATCAACCTGGCAGGCGAACTGGGCCGCTGGGTCCTGCGTACCGCATGTCGCGAGTTCGCGCGGTGGCGCGACGATTTCCGGGCGGCCACCGCCGGCACGGGCGAGGCCGGCGATCGCGACGATTTCGAGTTGCGCGTCAACGTCTCTCCGGTCCAACTGGTCACCGACGGCTTCGCCGAGTCGGTGGCCGGCATCCTCGACGAGTTCGGCCTCGATCGCGGATCGGTGTGCTTGGAGATCACCGAGAACGTCGTCGTCCAGGACAGCGAGGCCTCGCGCGCCACCCTGGCCGATCTCCGCAGAACCGGGGTGCGGTTGGCGATCGACGATTTCGGCACCGGATACAGCGTGCTGTCCCACCTCAAATCCCTGCCGGTCGACATCCTGAAGATCGATCGCAGTTTTGTGACGGACCTCGGCTCCAACCCCGGGGACCTGGCGATCGTGCGCGCGATCATCGCCCTGGCCGACTCGTTCGGTCTCCAGATCGTCGCCGAGGGTGTCGAAACCACGGCTGCGGCAACGACATTGCTGCGTCACGGGTGCCACCGAGCGCAGGGCTTCCTGTTGTCTCGGCCGCTGCCGAGCGATCAGATGGCGACGCTGTACCGCAAGGGCCGGGTGCCGATCCGCTTCACCAGCGAGATGTGACGCCCGGCGGCATTACCGCGCAACGAGTTCCACTTGTGCGAACCGGCTCGCCGGGCGGCCCACAATGCAGACCTCGAGTGGCCCGGCATCCGCGGCGGCAGCCGCCACGGATTCGCCGGTCCCGGTGAAGTCGGGCGATATCACCACGCTGTGGCGGGCTCGCACGAAGTACGGCCCCTCGGGGGTGTTCAGTTCCGCACCGATGATCCGGCGGTCTTCGAAGATCAACTGCGCAAGGGTGCTCACCGATTCGACCGCGATGTCGCGCTGTGCGGCAGCAGCCGCCAGCCAGTCGAACAGGTCAGCCGGCCCCTTGTCTGCGTTCCATTCGATGACACCGCCGAGCGGTGCGATCCGCAGCGTCGTGTCGGATGAGTCGCGGACCGTGTCCGCCGACCAGCCACGAACCGTGCTGTAGAGCGCACCGGTTGCCGAATCCAGGCACACCCGGGCCCAGTCGAGGAGTTCCGCACCGAAGAACGTCTCGACGCTGCGGCTCTGAGCTTCGGATTCCGTCAGTTCGCGAACCGTGCGGGCCGCCACCGGCCGAGCAGTCGCCGGATGGGCCTCCGCAGCCGGATCCACCTCGGCGCTCACCGCGGCGAAGTAGACGGCGGTGGCATCGAGTTGCTCGCAACTGTCGAGTTCGGCCGGCTCGGCGATTTCCGGCGCGGCAGGCGGGGCGGGCTCTTCGGCAGGCTCGTCCACTGCGACCCCGCGCGGCACCCCGAACGCGTCGATCCGTGAATCGATGATGGCGCCCAGCGACGTGTCGTGGGCTTCGTCGCCGCGCACCCAGCGTCGGTCGTCGACGTGCAGCGCTCCGGTCACCATCACGTCCGCGCCGGCATCGACCGCGGCTATGGCTGTCGCCAGGCCACCGATACCGGCGCCGACGCACAGCACGTCAACTTCTGCGTCCCAATCCAACCTGAATTCCCTGAGTTAAGCGGCAGCGAATTGCAACCATCCGATAACCAGGGATCGATTTTCGCCGTTCGGATACTTTACATACTCGCGGAATGAACAACACCACCAACGGCCGACGTTATGGCACCCTTAGGATGACTCTGGGGGCCTTACATTGAACGCGCGCTGACGGAAGGTAATCGACGAATGGGGCGCCAGCCGCGATCCGAAGTAACCCGACGCAAGATCATCGACTCCGCTGTCGATTTGATCAACGAGATCGGTTACCCGGCCGGCGGTTTGGCGGACATCATCGAACGCGCCGAACTGACCAAAGGCGCGCTGTACTACCACTTCGACTCCAAAGAGGCACTGGCCACCGTCATCATTGAAGAGGCGATGGTCTTGCTGTACAACGTGTTCCAGGCGGCCCGGGACTCGGAGCACACCGCCATGGAGTCGCTCATCGTCGGCACGTTCATCACCAGTGACCTGCTCGCGACCAACCGGACCGCCCAGGCCGGCACCAAACTGCTGCGCACGTTCGCGGGGTTCAACCCGACCGCGCGGCACAGCTACGTCAACTTCGTCGACCAGTTCACCTCGGACATCAAGCGGGTCGAAACCGACGGTGACCTGCACCCGGGCGCGAATCCCGCCGACGTTGCCAACACGCTGGTGGCATGGATTCTCGGCGCCGAGCTGATGTCGAGCGCCGCGTCGGACGGTCAGGACCTCCGGGACCGCTTCACCGCGCAGTGGCGCGTGCTCATGCCGGCGATCGTCACCGCGGAATCGCTCGACCATCACCTGGCCTTCATGGTCGCCGCCTCCACGAGAACGATGAACTCCGCAGGGAACACCACCACCACCACCACCTGAGCCCACATCGCTAACTAAGTTCACTTCTTTGTTGCTAGGCTGCAGACAGCCCAAGCGACAGAGGAGTCTGCATGGACCTCAATTGGTCGGCCAGCGATCTGGCATTCCGCGACGAAGTGCGCACATTTCTGCAGGAAAACCTGACGCCGGAGATTAAGGAAGCCGGCCGGCTGATGACCAGCGTCTACAGCGACCACGACGCGAGCTTGGCCTGGCAGCGCATCCTTCACGAGCGCGGTTGGGCGGCGCCGGCCTGGCCCGTCGAATACGGCGGTTGCGATTGGAGCCTGACGCAGCACTACATCTTCAGCCGGGAGTCGATCCTGGCCGGAGCTCCGTCACTGTCCCCGATGGGTATCCGGATGGTGGCCCACGCCATTGTCCGATTCGGCACCGCGGAGCAGAAGGACTACTTCCTCCCCCGCATCCTGACCGGCGAGGTCTTTTTCTGTCAGGGCTACTCCGAACCCGAAGCCGGTTCCGATCTGGCCGCCCTGACCATGACGGCGGTATCCGACGGCGACGACCTGGTCTGCACCGGCAGCAAGATCTGGACCACTCACGCAACCGAGGCCAACTGGATGTTCGCGCTGGTGCGCACCACCCGCGCCGCCAGGAAGCAGCAGGGCATCACCTTCGTGCTGATCGACATGAGCACCCCGGGCATCGAGATCCGTCCGCTGGTGATGACGTCGGGCGAGGAGGTCCAGAACCAGGTCTTCTTCGACGAGGTCCGGGTTCCCAAGAGCAACGTCATCGGCCAGATCGACGACGGCTGGACCGTCGCCAAGTATCTGCTCGAGTTCGAACGCGGCGGCGGTGCCGCCGCCCCGGGCCTGCAGGTGCTGGCCGACGAGATCGGGACCGCCGCGGCCCAGGCCCCCGGGCCCGACGGCGGCGTCCTCCTCGACGACGCCGCGTTCTCCCGCAAGCTGGCCGACGCCCGCATCCGCACCGAGGTGCTCGAGATCCTCGAATACCGTGTGCTGGCCGCGCTGGCAGGCGGCGGGCATCCGGGCGCGGCGTCGTCGATGCTGAAGGTGCTCTCGACCGAACTGAGCCAGATCCTGACCGAGCTCGCCATGGAGGCCGCCGGCCCCCGCGGCCGCGCCTACCAACCGCACGCCACCCGCCCCGGCGGACCGGTCGCCGAATTCACCCCTCCGACAGACGGTTACGTCAGTGGCGAACCATGGCAGGCGGTCGCGCCGCTGCGGTACTTCAACGACCGGGCCGGGTCGATCTACGCCGGTAGCAACGAGATTCAGCGCAACATCCTCGCCAAAGCAGAATTGGGGCTGTAAATGGACTTCACCTTCTCCGCGGAACAGGAGCTTCTCCGGGACGGCCTGTCCAAGTTCCTGTCCAGTCGCTATGACCTCGAAACCAGCCGGGCGGCGGCGAAATCGGGCCCCGGCTGGCAGCCTGACATCTGGCAGTCGTTCGCCGAGGAACTCGGCATCCTCGGCGCCGCGTTGCCGGAGGAGGTCGGCGGTATCGGCGGCGGCCCGGTCGAAGTCATGCTGATCGCCGAAGCGCTGGGCCACTCCTTGGTCATCGAACCCTACGTCGACACCGCGGTGGTGGCCGCGGGCCTGTTGCTGCGTTCCGGTAGCCCGGTCGCCGGGGCTGTGTTGGAGGAAATCGCTTCCGGCACAGCGATTGTCGCCCTCGCCGCGACCGAGGCCGAGTGTGGTGACCGGTGGCAGGACCTCCAGACCACGGCCTCTCATGACGGCGAGGACTGGGTACTGAGCGGCGACAAGATCATGGTCGTGAATGCGCCACTGGCCACCCATCTATTGGTCGCCGCGCGCACGGACAGCGGTCTGTCACTGTTCCTGGTCGACATGGCGGCGCAACCTGCCGGTCTCACCCTGCGCAGCTACCGCACCGTGGACGACCGGCGCGCAGCCGATCTGGAGCTCCGGTCCGTCCGGCTGCCCGGCGACGCGCTGATCGGCGCCGAGGGCGCGGCCTGGCCGTCCATCGCCCACGCCCGCGACGAAGGCGCCGCCGCGGTGTGCGCCGAAGCTGTCGGCAACATGCGAAAGGTGCTGGACGACACCGTCGAATACGCCAAGCAACGCCAGCAGTTCGGCCAGCCGATCGGCAGTTTCCAGGCATTGCAGCATCGCATGGTCGACATGCACATGGAGCTCGAGCAGTCCGTGTCCGCGGTGTACCTCGCCGTGCTGAACCTGGAGTCCGACGCCCACACCCGGGCGCGTGCGGTTTCGGCGGCCAAGGCCACCATCGGCCGTGCGGCACGGTTCATCGGCCAGAACGCGGTGCAACTGCACGGCGGTATGGGCATGACCGAAGAGCTCGCCATCGGCCATTACTTCAAGCGGCTCACCGCCGTTCAATACGAATACGGCTCCACCGACTACCACGTGACCCGGTACGCCAAGCTCACCCGCAGGCCGCGGTGAGGAGTGCGGTCCGGGTAACCGGTTTCGCCCCGGGGTGATTCACCTGCCGTGCCCGGCAAAAACAACGTGACGAGAGGTGTTCGGGAACGACTGTCACCGCACCGCCAACGCCAGGCCGCCGGTGATCGCCAGCAGCTGCGCATAGGTCAACGGCATCACTGAATCGGCGGTGCCTGCCGCGGCCCAGATCACGGGATGGTCGGCAAGCCTCTGATCGACGACGGTGCGCAGCCGACTGGGATGGCCCGTGGGTGCGACTCCCCCGATCACCTGCCCGGTCGCTTCCAGTACCCGCTGCGGCGTGGCCTTGGTGATGACATCCGCACCAAGCGTCGTGGCGAGCCGCGCGGTGTCCACCCGATGACCGCCGCTGGACATCACCAGCAGCGGATCGCCGTCGCACTCGAAGACCAGACTGTTGGCAATGGCCGCGACCGCGCAACCGAGGTGTTCCGCCGCGGCGGCGGCGGTCTTCACATCGGAGTCGAGGATCCGAATCGCGGGTTCGATCCCTGCCTGCCGCAGGGCGTCGGCGACGCGGCCATTGCGTTCATTCACAGTGACTCATTCTGCTCGCTCGAGATCGGCTCGGTTGCAGCGAATCCCGGTAACCGTCGCGATCACGACCATTCCCCGTCGTCCAGAGCCCACGTGCCATCACAGTGCCCCTCGGTCTGAGCGATCAGCTCCGCATTCGGCTCGTCGACCGCACGCACCCAATGCTCGGCCGCGATCAGACTCCGCCCACCGGCGATGTGGCGTGCGAGCAGACGCTGCCGCCGCACATCATCAGCACCGCGGAGGAAATAGAGCCGGTCGATCAGCTCCCGGGCCCCGGCGAAACCGGAACTCGGGAGCGCCAGGTAATTGCCCTCCGTGACCACCAGCCGAGCCGATGCCGGCACAACGAGACCGGCGGCAATGGGCTCCTCCAGCGACCGATCGAACTGTGGGACATAGACATCGGCGTTCTGGTAGGCGGCACGCACCCGCACCAGCGATGCCAAGAACCCGGCCGCATCGAACGTATCCGGGGCACCCTTACGCCCTTTGCGGCCAAGCCGCGCCAGTTGTGCGTTGGACAGGTGAAAACCGTCCATCGGCAGCAGCGCCGCGGCACCCCGCCGGGCGGAGTTGAATTCGTCCACGATGCGCGCAGCCACCGTCGACTTGCCGACGCCCGGCGGCCCGGTCAGGCCGACGACGACACGGCCCGGCCGCTCGTCGAGCAGTCGGGCGACATCGCCTGTCAGCGGGGCCATTCCGCGGACATTAGCCGCTCAGAGGGCGCAAGTCGAAGACCCACGCGCCTGACGCGTGAGTGTCACCGGCGTGCAGGTTCCGGTGCACAGGCGGTCAGCAGATCCGTGCCGTCCTTGCCGGCGACGTCAGCAGGACTCAGCCAGCCGAATCCCTGGAACCAGTAGGTATCCGACGGCTGCCGACCCGACTCGGTGACCGCCGGACCGAGGTCGGTTGTCGTGGTCCACGGGTCGCCGTCGGTGCGGTACACCCGCAACAGCACGGTTTTCTCTGTCCGCCAGTCGAATCCGCTCCGCAATTCCCGTACCACGTCGAAGCCGGGATAGGGCCCGGTGGCCCTCAACGAGTCGAACGGGACAGCCCTGTGTGGGTCAGCGGCCAGCACCAAATCCGCCTGACCTGGCTGGAACGTGAGAATGACGCCGCCGACCAGACCGCAGTACCGGCCGGGCCAGATCCGCAGCGTGCCCTCGGTGACGCGAACGCCGAAAACTCTTGGCAGGTGACGACCTTGCGCAGGATCACGCGAACACAGCGCAAGGAACGTCGTCCCGTCCTGCGCACCGACGTCTTGGGGGTTGAGCCAACCGACGCCCTGGAACCAGTAGGTATCCGCCGGATGCCGGTCGGATTCCTTGATCGCTTCTGCCAACTTGCTCGTCGATCCCCAGGCGGTGGGCGCACCGTCGGCGCGAAAGGACACGGTTTCAGCAGTGCGCCAATCGAATCCGGGCGGCAGGGGCTGAACAACATCGAAACCGGGATAGGGTCCGCCGACGGTGAAATATTCGACCTCGGTACCGGGGTTCGGTGGAACCTTGTGCGATTGAGCAACTTCGGGCAACCGGGTCGCCTCCAGCTTCAGCGCTGCACTGTCGCTGTGCTCACGGTCGAAGGTGAGATCGATGGCAGTTGTACCCCGGCACGGCGATCCGGTCCAGATATGGAGTTTGCCGTCCGTCACCCGGATCCCGAACTCAGGGCTCAGGCTCGGCCTGCCCAACGGGTCGCAACCACACATGGCCATGATCCCCGCGAAAGTCGCTACAAGGCAGAGGATTCGGCGGTTCACCGGTAGCCCCCGTCAGATGCGCCCGCATTTGTCTCGAACGGATTCTGCCGGCCGGTGATCTTCTCGGTTGCGAGGCTGATCGCGTACTGCTTCGCGAACTCCACCGGTCCCAACGCGGCCCACTGCTGGGAGTGGCGCTCCTCGTGATGCAGGATGCGATCAATATCGAGCCCGCCTTCCTTGGCACCTCCGGGACGGTCGTACCACATATGCCCGGACCCGATGATTTCGCGCAGCTGTCCGGCCGCATCAGTGGGATGGTCGATGTTGATCAGGAAGACGTCTCCATACGTCGAGCCGCCCTGCTGGCTCAGTTGGTTCTGCACGAATCCGCCACCCAGACCCATGACCATCCCGTTGGGTGTGGTGGCGAAGCATCCACCGCTGCCCGCCAGCCGCGGAACCTGGTCATAACTCCAGGAATTCGCCGCCTGCCGGTCGACGATGCGCCGCACCTCATTCGCGGTGTACGGCGTCTGCGCAAAGTCTGTGTCCGGGTTTCCCTTTGTGTATCCGGTACCGGCGTTGAGGATGTGTGTCATCACCGTTGCCCGGCGGACATCGGCAGCACTGGCCCCTGCGGGCACCAGGAAGTAGGTATTGTCGTCGCTGGGATCACTGCTCGTGCGGTGGTTGTCGACGACGCGCTCCATGCCCCTGAGAATGTCGAAGCTCACCGGCGTGATGTGCTCTTGGCGTGCGATGTCGACGATGACCTGAGGCGGCACACCCTTTTTCGCCGCGTTCTGCAGCCACTCCCGGTAGAATCCGTCACTGGTCCCGTTCAGCAGGCCGGCGCCGCGCAACGCGTCCTCGTATCTGTTGACGGGGTCGTATCCCCGTTCTCCGGGATGGTCACCCATGCGTTCGGCTTTCGCTTCCGGCACATCGAACCGGATGCGCTCGGCGGCCGCGCGATCACCCTGCTCGTAGAGAACTGCCGCTGTATCGAGCTTTCCTGCAAACTCGGACATGCCGCTTCCGAGCACCTGCGCGCGCCGTATCAACGCATCACCGGCCTCACGGCACGCCAGGCCGCTGTCGAGGCTCGACACCGGCTGCGCGGCGGCTGACAGTTGTGGACCGCCACCGTCGTTGCACAGGCCGCTTGCCAGGTCCTCCAGTTCTGTCGCGGCCTCCCGTAACGACGCCACGACGACGCTCAACGGTGCGGTCATGCCAGTTCCCAACCGACCTTGCGAATCTGATGGCCGGTGTCCCGGTCGGCCGCTTCGAACTTCGCGAGCAGCAGCTTGATCGCGTTCTCGACTGCTATCCGCTCGGCCGCGACCTGCAGTGCCTGTACCGGCGAAACCCTGGCATACCAGCGCAGCCAGAAACCGGGCGCGACCCCACCGTCGTCGGCGACATCCCACTGCTCCTGCGCGGCATCGAGAGCCTTTTTCAGATTCGAGCGGAGCTCGGTGAGCAACGCACCGCCCGTTGCCAACGGCTCGGACAACGCGTAGAGGTGGTCCCGGTATGCGACTTGCCCGTCGAGTGACTCGCGGCCGTGCTGCTGCGCGGCATCGGCGGCCGCGCCGGCCCAGTCGCCGGCCAGGCGCGCGAATTGTGTTCGGGCCCTGCTGATCTGAGTGTCCACCCGCTGGGCTGCAGCCCGCGCGTCGAGGGAGGCCGTGAGCAGAGATTCCGGATCGGAATTCACCACCTGCGACACCGTGTACGGCATGCACCGCCCCCGTTCCAGTCGGTCTGACTATTGTCCCCCACGGGCCACAAGCCACAGGTCACCAAAATCAAATTCCGCGGATGGCGACCCGATTGAGGTGTCACTAAGTGGGAACCTGCCTTCCACCGGCCCTACCGACGGACTAAGACCGAATGATGACCTCGCACATCGCTCCCCCGCCGGACACAATGCAAGCAATGGTGCTGACCGAGTTCGGTGGCCCCGAGGTGCTGCACGCCGCCGAGTTGCCCATCCCGGTACCCGCTGCCGGCGAAGTGCTGATCGAGATCGCCTGCACCAGCGTCAACCCGGCGGATTGGAAGACCCGCGAGGGCAAGCTGTCCACCTACATCGACTATCACTTCCCGTTCGTGCTCGGTTTCGACCTGGCCGGTGTCGTCGCCGCGGTCGGACCCGGCGAGACGCGCTGGCAGGTGGGCGATCAAGTCTTCGGGATGTCCAACCAGCGGAACGGGAAAGACGGCACGTACGCCGAATACTGCATCGCGTCCTCCGAGCTGCTCGCGCCGCTGCCGGCGGGCTGGAGTTACGTCGACGCGGCAGGCCTGCCGGTGGCGGGCAGTACCGCCTACGGCGGCATGGTTGACGCCGGTGAGTTGCAGGCCGGCCAGACGGTACTGATCAACGGTGGTGCCGGTGGTGTCGGCAGCATCGCGATCCAGATCGCTCGGGCGTTGGGTGCGCGGGTCGCGGTGACCTGTAGCCCGAAGAACTTCGACTACGTCACCGGCCTCGGTGCCGAGCTCGCCATCGACTACCGGGGTGGCGACGTGGTCTCGCAGCTGCGCGCCTGGGCGCCCTCGGGTGTGAATCAGGTGCTCGACGCGGTCGGCCTGGATACGCTGCTCCCCCACGCCGAGGAACTGGTGGCGCCGGGCGGCAGCTACGTCGAGATCGAGACGCTGATCTCGCGCGCCGACGAGGAGCGGGTCGCCCGCGCCGCCGAACGCGGCGTACGGATCGTCTCCAACATGATCGCGATACAGCGCCAGCCGCAGCACATGACGGAGCTGGCTGTGCTCTGCACGAAGGGTGCGATCCGTCCCCCCGAGACCGAGGTGCTGCCACTGGCCAAGGTGGCCGACGCGCACCGCCTGGTCGAGGCCGGCCACGTTCGCGGCAAGGTGGTGCTCGCGACACACACCGACTGAGCCCCGAAACCCGAGGCCAAAGCCCTTGGCACGGACAATTATCCGCAGGTCCGGGCTGATACGGTGAGGCCCGGTTTGGGCACGGATACGGGAGGCGTTGTGGCGCAACTGCTCCACCGACTGGTGGCCGACGCCGCCGCGGCCGTGCCCAACCGCGCAGCCATCATCGCCGAGGACGGCGCCGTGACCACGTTCGCGCAATTCGAGCGGTCCATCACGGCCGTCGCCGGCTGGATGGCGTCCCGGACCGCCCGCGGCGACCGCGTCGCCCTGATCGCCGACAACGGCGCCGATTACGCGACGCTCTACTACGCGGTGCCCCGCGCCGGGTGCATCCTCGTCCTGATCAATCAACGACTCAGTGCCGACGAACATCGAGCGCAGCTGGCTGCCGCGGCACCCGTCCTGGTCCTGGGCGACGCTCGCTATCTGGAGCCGCTGAGCCGGCCGGACGCCATCGCGTTCGACGGCGAACAGTGGGCCGCGGCAACGCAATCGACGGGCCGGCCCATGCCCGAGGAACCCGATCCGGACGACCCCGTGTGGCTACTGTTCACCAGTGGTTCGACCGGAACACCGAAAGGCGTTGTCCACACGCATCGTTCGATCACCACGGCGGTCCGCGGCAGTGTCGCGGGCAGGTCGGTGCGTCCGGGCGGTGTGTATCTGCTGCCTTTCCCGATGTGCCACATCGCCGGCTACAACCTTCTGGTTCACCACGGCGCGCAGTCGACGGTCCTACCCGTGGCCGCCTTCCGACCCGATGCCTTCGCGGCCGCGGTCAACCGGTATCAGGTGACGTCGTGTTCGCTCGCTCCCACCATGCTGCACAGTCTGCTGGCGTACCTCGACGACACCGGTATCGACCTGCCGTCGTTACGGGACATCGCGTACGGCTCATCGGCCATCCCCGCCGATCTGTTGCGGCGGGGCCTGAGTCGCCTCGCCGTCCGATTCC
>NZ_JMHT01000075.1 GCF_001905655.1 Mycobacterium sp. ST-F2 | reverse complement strand
CTGGGGAATTACGTGACAGCAACCCCTGGGGAATTACGTGACCGACGACAATCAGTGGGGCTACATGGAACAAGGAAGTCGCGGCGCTCTCCCTATTCTTTGAGTGGGCGGTGAGGAAGCAATACACCGCCGAGAACCCGATTGAAGAGTTCGGACCGAGTCTCAAATTCAAGGACTCAAACTCGACCCGAGCCAAGGTAGGCGGATGGAGGAGTAAGAATGCTCGCATCCGCCGCGTCGATTGGATCGAGCCCGAGACTTTTCGCCTGTGGTCCAATGTGGCATTCAGGGGTTACGCGGTAACAACCAGTCGTGACAACAAGCTCATCGGCGCGGGGGAAGACTCGTCTTTCCGAGGACGCAACACGCAACGTAACGCGACATTCGTTGAGATGCTTTACTTCTGTGGCACACGCGAAGGCGAGACGAGCCTCCTGCTAACCTTCGAACTGCCCGAGAAGAGCGCCAGTGCATTCGCTGAGATTCGCCTGCCCAGTTCCATTACGAAGTCGGGTCGCTCACGCACTATTGTCATGCCGTGGCTGGTCCACGGACTACTGCAACGATATGTCCAGCAGGACCGGCGAAGAGCCGTAGCGTTGGGCAGACGACACGGGAGCTACAGCGACGTCAGGTGGCACAGGATCACCAACCACCGAGTCAAGCGGGGGCAACTGGAGATCCAGATCGACGGCCGCAGAAACTGGGTAAACCACGACCAACTGTTCGAGCCAGCTCGGCGATGGCTGTTAGCAGAGACCGAGGACGGGTGGGAGCCAGCCATGCTTTGGCTCACCGAGAGCGGACTCCCCGCCGATCAGCGCAATATGACGAAGGTGGTCCAGCGAGCCACTAAGAGATGGGATAATTCGTGCAAGACAGCAGGTTTCGTCGGCAGTGTGCCCTACCCGACGGCGAAAACATTGCGATACTCGTTCGCATTGAACTGGCTCATCGCATGGCACAAGGTCATTGACGATGAGACTGGAGCGCCGCCGGCCGCCTATAGCCCAAGTAGATACGAAGACGCGTACACGGCTGTCCAGTGGCAGCTCGGCCACCGTGACCTACAAACGACGATGGATGCGTACCTGCTCGCGGTAAAAGACCTGCGTGGCATCAACATCTTTCACGAAGCCACGTTCAGGTCGGTTTATCAAGCCCTTCACGATCGGCATGAGAGCGTCCTGCCGGGCTTGGGTTATGAGACAAGCCTTCATGACTAAGGGGCGCTTCGCATCGTTGCCTGATGAGCAGCGGAAGGACCGCCTGAGCGAAGACGGCTTGAGCCTGACGGTCTGGGACGAGGGCGGCACCAAGCATATGACCCTCAAATTCGTAGACGAGGCGGGCTCCGAAGAGATCCGCAAACAATGGGTCGCCTGCGTTGCCAGCGCCACCGGGCCTGCGGGCTCGTGGCGGTCCATCGAAAGTGCGCGCGGCGGGTCCTCGCGCAGTCGCGTGTTTCTCAAGTGGGCTTCTGGTCGAGGAATCAACAGCCTTGACTCCCTCACGTCAAAGGACTGGCACGACTTCGTCGCATGGATCCGTGACACGTACTCAAACACCACCTCGAAAACCCGAAACTTGAGACTCGTCTCGGTTCGCACTCTGCTCATGCAGCACGTTGGTCTGTCTAATGAAGTTAAAAACGCCCTCTCCCAACGGTACTGCGAGTCGCAAGATACCGTGCTTCCTGATCACTACACCGCAGCTGAGCTTCAACGAATCCGGTCCAACGCCACTCGTGCGCTACGCGTTGCGTGGTGCCGCATCGAGCCGAATTGGGCATTAGCACAACGACAGAAGGAATCGGTTCCCGCAGAACAGCTTGCACGTTGGAAGGCACTGCAGGCCCTACTTCGCGCCCCTCACAAACGAATGTGCAGGGCCGACGGGCGCGCCCTCGGTCTCATTGACCAATACGCAAACGTGTTGATGGAGGAGGCGCGGTCCCTACTCTTCCTCACGACGAACGAAGGACTAGCGGCCTATGGCGCAATCATTGCCGCGACGGGAGAAAACTCCTCCACAACGGCGCGCCGAAGGACACCCAGCACCGCTGCATCAGCTGGCTCAAAGAATGTCACGATCTTCACGTCCGAACGGAACAAACGCCGCCGAAGCGGCGGCAAGTCGCTGATGGCCGAGAATGTGGGTGTCGCTTCCCCCCTCGGCAAACTCTTGCAACTAGTCGTGGATTGCACCGCCCCCGCACGGCGTTCCGCTCAGATCAATCCGGAAGCGCTGCTGGACAATTACCCAACTGCACACCAGTCCTCGAAGGAATCCTCCAGCGAAAGCCTCATTCTCTTCGTGAGGCGAAGCGGAACACTGGTGAATAGTGTCTCGCACGTCCCGAAATCGCTCGACTGGATGCCGGATGGGCTACATCTCGACCTCAAGCGACTTCACAGAACCTACCTGACGCGTGTGGCGCAGCACCCTGTTGATAATCGGTACCTCACCTGGATTGATGCTTATATCCTCAAGGATCCCCAGAGAATTCAACAGCTAGAGGATCTTCACCGTGCTGCGCAGCAAAAGGCCCTTGATTCGGTACGAGGCCTCGCGGTAAGACTCCTGACCGAAGATGAAGCTACGGCACAGGGACTCGACACCTCCCCCAGTGCAAAGGGCACGCGATGTCGGGACATCCTTCACAACCCGGAGACAGGCACCTACTGCTCGAAATCGTGGCTCTCCTGCTTGGGCTGCAAGAACGCCTACGTCGTCACCACTAATCTTCCTCCACTCGTCGCACTGCTTGACCTGCTGGATTCTAAGCGGCGAGACGACGATGACCGAGATCGTTGGCGCAGGGAGTTTCTCACCCCGTGGCAGCAACTCAGGGCGATTCTCGGCGACGTAGACCCGGAGACTGTCGCCGAAGCACGCGCGAAAGTCAGTCCTGAGTTGCGGTCGCTGGTCTGGACAACCGTCATGGTGAACGGCGGGCAGTCGTGAAGACGCAACCTCTCGATGCTCGCTCCCCCGCCTCCTGGACCGATGACACTCCAGTTATCGCGAATGCCAATCGCATCATCCGCGAAAGTGCACCGATTCCCTCCTTCTGCGAGGACACGTGGAATCTTGCCGCAATGGCGCCGACGCGGCGGCGCGAGGGTCTGGTCTGCAACTTCGAGTCAATCCCTGTTGAGTTCAAGCAGTCCGTCAAAAAGGCTGTGTGGCTTCTGATTAACGAAGGAAAACCAGATGCCGTAGTTCGTCGCGGAGGCACGAATGCCAAGAAATGGATCTCGGCTGGCGCCATCACGCAATTCCTATATCAGATCGGATCCTTTCTGCGCTTCGTCACGAGCGAGACGCCAGAAGTTCGCTCGCTAGGCGGGATCGTCAGTGAAACCATGGATTCGTACGTCAACAGCCTCGTGGACCGAGTCGATTCAAGGTACGCACTTCTGCACTACGGAAGCATCCGACTCCTCCACGACATCACGACGAGCCTCCCTGCACGACAGCGGCTTCGAGCACCGTCATGGGTCGACGACAAGGTATTCATCAGCCGGACCGGCCCCTCCGACAACGCTACTCCGCCTATACCCGAAGCAGTCCTCACACCAATGCTTCTGTGGAGTGTTGCGTTCGTCGAGCAGTTCGCTGACGACATCCTGTCGGCAGGTGATGCTGTCAACGCATACGTGCCGTCCACTATTCAGAGCACGCCTATCAGTAGGCGACAAGCCATGGATCTCGTCGTAGCGTGGACCAAGCATCGTCAATCCCTGCCCTGCACCGACGTAGGTCGCGGAGGGATCGCTGCGAGCTACATGTGCTTCCTTCTCGGCTGGCCCATCCGCTTCGAACGCAGCGGGCTGCACATGCTTCTGCTCCAACACCCGGAGATAGCGGTCAGTGAGCCGTCCTCGTGTCCCATTCCCACCCCGATAAACGGGAAGGTCCACGGCAAATATTGGCAGCCCGAGGGGTTGGACTTCTATCGCCTAACCGCCCACCAGATCGATCTACAAAGCGCATGCCTGTTTCTGCTTGGGCTGAACTCAGCCATGAGACCAGACGAGTTGCTCAATTTGCAGTTGGAAGCACGAGACGATGATGGGACGACCAAACCCGTAACGGAGCGGATCGAAGCCCCAGACGGTCAGGTGCGATATCTCCTGCATGGAAGAACCTTCAAGGGTCAGAACGGCGTGGATGGCACCCAGCGTGCAGACGGGGTCGCACGCACGTGGGCGATCACCGAATCAGGGGCGACCGCTGTCAGCGTCCTTGAACGGCTCAACGGACGGCACGGCCGACTCTTCGTGCCTGCACGGATACTGACGCCGGACGGTTTGGCTCCATCGCCCAAGTCAGACTGGGCCACAAGCAACTTCCGCAAGTTTGTCGCTCGAATGCAACGCCTCGCTACAGAACTGGCGCTTCCCAATGAGTACATCTTTCCCGAGGACGCCGAAGACTTCATGACCCTCCGAGCGCTCCGCCGCACCTCCGAGGTCCTCACTCAACAAGAGATTGGCGGCGTCCTCGCCGGAGCACATCAAGCAGGACACCGACTTCGCGACCCTTACGACACCCGGGTCACAGAGGGTTACGGCGGACTCGCCACACAATCAAAGCTCGGACGCCGGACGTCAGATCGCACCGCAGAGGCGCTTGCGCACTTGGTAGTCGAGTCGCGCGATGGAGTCGTGGGTGGCCCCGCCGCAGATCGCGCCATGGGCGTAGCGGACCTCGCTGCGTCTGAGCTGGAGTTGGTCGATCCCGCAAACCTGATGACACCGGTACTCAGCAACGAGTGGAAGCGTATTACGAAGTCGGTCGGGCAGTCGGTCTACGAAGTACCGTTGGCCGGCGGCGCACATGCATACTGCATCTTTCACTTACCCTGGTCGGCCTGCACCAAGGAGGGCGAGGAACCCGACATCGCCGGCTGCAAGATCGCGTGTGCAAACAAGGCACTCACGGTGGACTCAGTCCGAGGGCTGCAACAGCGCCAGCATGAACTTGAAGCGTCAAAGCAAGGTGCTACTACCGAAGAGGTGATTCGGGCTGACCACCTGATCGCCGCCTATGAAGAACAGATCGTCGATTCGGGGCTCCCCGTGGCATCCCGCAGGAAGACGCGACGGAGCACCCCAAGATGACACTTCACCGCGACACGATCCCCCAGGTTTCTCGTGAGAACGATGCGGAGCGGAAGAAGATTGTCGCCGCTATGCGCCGGCTCCTCATCACCGCGAAGCCCCGCGTCGCAACGCTGGAGGACCGCCTCGTAATCGATACGCTCCGCCGAGAAGCCGACGTAACCCGGTCGGCTCTCACTCACAGGCATATCGATCTAAAGGATCTGTTCCTCGATTGCGCGGCGGAGCGCGAGCAGGAAGCACTAGACCGTCGCACTCCGAACGAGGTAGCCCTCGAACGGCAGGTCGACGAGCTCAAGATGAAGAACCGCGACCTGCAGACGCGCGCCACTCATTGGGAAGGCGCAGCCCGTGACCTCGCACGAACAGTTGCCGCCCTACAGATGCTTTATGACACCGCCAGTGCACGACTTGACGCGATCATCGCCGACGTCGCACTCGAAGACCCCGACCCGACGCCAGGCGCCAATGTCTCTCCTATCGGCGGTAGGCGTCGGAAGTGAGCGCATCCGCGGTCTACGGGGCCGAACATCAGTGGTCCGCAGTGCTCGACAGGGGCGGACTGGTGGACTTCCACGGTTCGCACATATACGTACCCCTGCAGAAACGATTCGCCGACGTGTCGTCCGTCCAGAGGTACGTCGACACGGTTCTGGCCCTGGATTCCGTCCGCGAGGCGTTCCCGAACGCGGGCCCCGTTCATGTCAGAGAACGCCGCGGGCAAAGCAAGGCGCACTACGAGCCGTCGACCGCAACCGTGGCAATTCCCATGGAAAACAGGGCTTTTGGGCGTGAGAGCACCGTGTTGCATGAGCTAGCTCATCATCTATCGGTGAGTGACGGGCTTTCCGCCTCTCCGAATGGAACCCGTTGGCACGGAGCGGAGTTCCGGGAAACGATGCTCTTCTTGGCCAGCGTCGTGCTCGGAGAACCCGCGGCCCTTCTTCTCCGCGCTGGTTACCACGCCTCTGGTGTTCGCGGGTAGACGGGGGCTCTGCCGTCCGGGGATGCAGATCAGTTTATGGCCTTCCAGCATCGCTTCTCGCCCAGTCGATTACCTCATCGACTACCCTGCGAATCGACGGTAGAGGCACCTTCGCAAGATCCAGCGCACGGACGATGTGGCGTACACCTGCCGCGGTCGCGATTGGCAGACCATACCGCTCTTGGGCGTAGGCCTTCCAGTTCACGGAGTCTGAGGGTCCTTTACCGAGGGCTTCACGACATTCGGCAACGAGTGCCGCCCATTCAGGAAATGGGCCCTGAAGGTAGTCCCGAATGCCGGCTATCGGAAGCGCAAACAGAAGGTCGGCTTCGGGCACACCGAACACGGCCGGTTCCGGCAAGCCCTTCTCATGGGCAATCTGCAAGACCTTGAGGAGCTTTCGTTCTTCCGACGAACGCCTTCTACCCGATCTCGCCACCATTGTCGCGGGATCTGTAGCATCGGTCAGAACTCCTATGTTGATGCCGAGTTCCGTCACAAGTTCCACAGCAATCAAACCTTCGAGGTTCTTGGTGCCGTGAATTGGAATCACCTTGATACCGGCGGCATCCAGTTCCAGCTCGGCGTACTCAAGCAGCATGGCTTCGTCGAGAGGCCCCTCGACGAACAGCACTGCGCGGTGAAGCGCCAGGGCCGCTGCGGGGTTCATACCCACATCTTCGGCCAGTTCTAACAACCTCGTGGTGCGGGCCGAAGGCAGTGACCGGGTTTCGGTCCGGCCAGAGCTGCTGTCGCGGGTGACGTGCACGAGGCTGACACCATCGCCCGCTGCTCTGAGGTACTCGTCATGATGGGACGCGACGACGACGGTGAAACCGAGTTCAACCATGCGCCGGCACCAGCGAACCGTGCTGGCGACGGCAGCTGGATGCAGGTGTGCCTCTGGTTCGTCGATCAACAAGACTGATCCCGAGAGCTGCTTTGGTGCGAGTTCGCGAAGGTTGTTCAGACCCGGGTAGCGCGCCATCAGATGTAGTGCAATCTGAACGGCGGCCGCGAGCCATCGCGCAGTCCCCTGGCCGTAGGCGTCTGCCTGCTCCCAGCGCCTGGGCCCACTCCGCTCTACGTACCCGACGTTCGTCTGCCCTCCGGCGTGCCACACGAAAGGCGGCTGGATATCCACGTCAATAGCACCGTCGAGGAAGTCTGGAAGCAGGTCACTTGCCAGCGCTGACAACCGCGCGGCGCACTCAATCATTGCTGGGCGCACGCGCCATCCGTCACCGTGCGGCTCTAGCCAGATAGCTCCGAACAGGTGTTTCGCAGAACCCTTCTTGCCGTCCAGAGTCTCAAACAAGAACTCTTCGGCCAGCTCTGAGATAGCCGCATCTACCCGCGTGTGTATGTCAGCGACCTCCCAGTCCACTACTACAGCGGACAGCCTGGGCCCTGCGGCAGTCACTTCGGCGATCCGGTCCCAGATCTCTTGTGCGTTCTCAGTGGGCCCGTGTTCTGTCTCCAGAGTGTGACGGACGAGGTACAAGTCGGTCGGATCGGCAGCGAGTAGCCGGTGATTCTGCGACGAGTCCAGGAAGGCCACCGTCGGCTCATTTGAGAGCTGCACGACCTCACCAAGGGCCGACCGCACTTCGTCGTCGAAGTCAACGTTGTCATCCAGCTGACAGACCACCGCACCTTTGTCGGCCAACCGTCGGTGCTCGCCCGCTTCGTCCCGTGCGGATTCTGGCTCCAGCACCTCGTAGAGAGCGCTGATTATGTTGGACTTTCCAACGTTGTTCTTGCCGAACAGCACCGTCAACGGTCCCGCTTCGAATGCCAAAGCGTCAATCGTCCTGTAGTCGAGCAGGACGACTCTGTTCAGGCGCATCGCTTCTTGCCCTCCCCATTGTGTTCGACTCGCCGAAGCATCAGTCGGTCCTCGCGATGGCGGCTCGCAGCCGGGCCCACTGCTGCACGCCGTCAGCACTGCCCTGGCCTCGCGGCCTGGCATTCAACGGTGCTGCACCTACAGCACCCAGACGATCATGAGCGTGTGAACACCCTTGGCTCAGTTGCCGTTTACTGACTCGGACGCACTCTCAGCGAACTCGATTCCTTTGGTGAACCTGATCTCGCTGTCTGCAGGCGCGAATGCGTAGTAGTCGATGCCGTTCCAGTCGGTGTCCACGATGAACATGATCGCGCCATCGACCTCGAGGCTTTCTGCGACCTCATCGGCCTCCAGGTTGTCAATAAACCTGGTCAGCTCATTCGGAAAACGGGGGCTGACGTACGACCACGCACTGCCCATCCCGGAGTACACGAACAATAGCGTGGGGTCTTCGTGGTCTACACCTTCATCGTCAGACCCGGTAGGGATTCCACTGAAGGGAGAATGAATCTGATCGAGGTATCTGAATTCGACTGCCGGCAGCGCCATTTGGCGTCCTTTCACGGGTTAGAAAGCAATTACGGATACGTGCGTGGTTTAAGTCATGAGCCAGGCTCCCGGATGTAGGTCACTCCGAAGGCGACCACCTGCCTGAACTCCTGACGGCGGGAGCCGATATCGAACTGGCTGCCCGAGCCTTTCTGGAAGATGTCGAGACCTCGGCCGAGGAGGATCTTCCAGCCGTTGTCTGCTCGTATGGATCTGTCGTGAATGGACTCGTCCCACTGGACATTGAACTTGATCCCGACTGAGGCGGCGCCGTCTTGAATGGCCTTGAGCATCAATAGTTGCTGCTGCTGGTACTCAGGTTTGTCCTCTTTAGTCACCAACGTGACGGCGATCTCATCTGCTGAGTCCTTCGCTGACGCCAGCACAGCGAGAAGGTCGACAAGGTTGCGCCCTTGGTGAGGAGCCCGGATATAGGGGTCGATGATGGTGATCGCCGTGGCCCCGTGAAGATATGGCAGCAAGAGACTTTCGTAAGAGACACCCCGCTGGTTCTCCTGGAGCTCTCTGTGCCCCTCGAACAGCACCTTAGGCTCTGGGGGTTCAGTAGTGATTGGAGTGACGGGAGGCTTAGGTTCCTCACCGTCCGAGGAACCGCCCGGTTCGTCGTCCGTTCGCTGGCGCTGGTGGTAGTAATCCGGGTACTCGTCCTCTTCGAGCGTTGTGACAGAACGCCATTCGTCGTCCTTGTTGTGATAGCCGAATTTGACGTCAGCCATTGTGGAGTCGATGCGGAGGATCTGGTCCTTGACACGTTTGCGACCCTCGATAGCAAACCGCAGGATCTCCTCGATCTCGTCGGTTGTCGCCTCACCATGTGGGTGAAGGATCTTCATCAGACCGGAGAAGGTCTTGTGGATGCCGTCTCGATCGCGTGTCGAGATTTCGGAGCCGAGTGTGAAGTGCTGCTGGTAGCGGTCGGAAAAGTCCGAGTCACGCATGGACTTGAGCACTTCGGCGATGTAATCGACGACGAAACCGTATCCCTCGGAGAACATCTCACCACGGATGGTGTCGACCTCCCATCCGGGAATATAGAAGTGCAGGCGGTCGAGATAAGCCGAGTCGTGGTAGCTCTCGGGGAGTTCGTCGAAGAGATCCGAGTGCTTGAGCATGTAGGGCACGTTGTGTGATGTGTTGCCCACGAACACCATGGACGCTTCAGCACCCAGAGTTTCGACACCTCGCGAGAACGATTTGTTGGCCATGTAGTTCTTCATGATGTCGACGAGCGCCTTGTCGGTGCGCTTCTTCTTGCCGGCGAACTCGTCGAAAGCGACAACGTCCCAGTAACCAACCAGGCCGAGACGTCCGTTGGAGTTATTCACGAACAGCTTGGCGACGGTGATCTCGCCGCCGGAGATGAGCATGCCGTGCGGCGAGAACTCAGAAAAGATGTGCGACTTGCCGGTGCCCTTGGGGCCCAGCTCGACGAGGTTGTAGTTGCGCTCGACGAACGGGACTAGCCGTACGAGTTGGATGAGCTTTGCACGGCGGCCGAATAGTTCCGGGTTGAACCCAATCGACTGGATCAGCAGGTCGATCCATTCGTCGGTTGTGAACTCGCGTCGCGAGGCGACATAACCGTCGAAGTCGAAGTTGGAGAGCTGGATTGGTTTGATTGAGCCCAGAATCCACGGGACGACTCGGGCGTTGTCGCTGTGCTGGTATTCGATGTCGCAGATGCACCAGACGCCGCCGACCAGCAGCTTGGGGTGGGCCTTGATGGTCGCGGGCGCGACGATCACCTGCTTGATGCCGAGGTTTGCAAACTCGGCCTCGTAGGTGTCGTCCTTTTCATTGAGCTGGACCTGCACCTTGTCGATAACACGGTAGCGGCCCTTTTCGCGGATATGGGACTTCACGAGTTCGGCTTGGTTGCGGTGCACGTAGTGGTCGGCGAGGATCTTCCGGACACTCTCGATGCCGGATTGGATAGTCGCCTCATCGTCGGAAGCTGCGTATTGGCCGAGCAGGTACTCCAGCACGAAGGACGGCACGATTGCGTTGCCTTTGACGGCCTTTACAAGGTCCTTGCGCACCACAGCGCCACCGAAGACACCGTTGATCTTCTCGTCGAGTGCTGACTTCTTCGGCGGGGCTGCCGAGGACACGCTGGGCACGCCGCCCGAGTGGCCGTCATCCGCTACGGCTAGGTCTATCTGCTCGGTCATAGTCGTCACCCGCTAGAAGTCGAAGTCCGTCATGAACGAACGCTTGATGGTGTAGTTGGCTTTCGAGAACGTCTTCCATTGGTTCGTGTTGGGGATGCGGTCTTCAAGCCGCAGCTCCACGGCGCGGTTGTTGACATCGTCGGCATCCTGCGTGAGGTACAGCGTTACCGATTGGTACCTTTCGCGCTGGTCGGCTGACGAACTGTCAAAGGTCAGCACCGGCTGGTCCGAGATCGGCGTTTCTCCTGCGTAGATGCCAAGCCGGACTTGGCGTGGCTGGATCTTGTCGGTGACCGCCTCGCGCTGAAGGAGCTTGACTGCGAGCTGTCCGGTCGTGATCTTGTCGGTCTCGGGCATAAGGTCGACCTGGACTGGACGGATGTCGCTCCTGCGCTTCTTGTTGACCGCGATGACTGGCACGACAACTTCCTGCAGCGACGCTCCCCCGTGGACGTATCGAGTGCCAGCGCCGGGTTGCGGGATTCGGTGAATGGACTTGGGAATTTGGATGTCAATGTCGCCGACGAGTCCGGCCTGAGGTGAGGTGAAGGTCATGAATGAAGGCGAGGGTTTTAGAGACCTGCCCAGCACGTACCGGCGATTGGTCTTGGTGATCGCGTCCCCGTGCGGGGGCTCGGACACGTAGTACGCCTGTTCCAGCGGAATGTCTTGGTAGAGAAAGCCGTGGTCCGCGGTGATCACGACGTTTGTGGCGTTGGCGTTCGTCCACTTCTTGACGAGTAGCACCAGTTCGCGCATGGTGTCGTCCGCCGCCTGGAACACCGTGCGTTCGGTGGCCGCTTTGTCGCCGACTGCGTCGATACGGTCGTGGTAGACGTAGAAGACCTGGTGTTGCTTGTAAAGCTCACGGAGTTCATCTCCGGACATCGCCATCACGTCGGAGGCTGAGATCGCATGGCCTTTAACCGCGTGCAATATCTTGTCGCGGTTGGCAGTTCCGTTTGTGGGCTTCCCGTCGGCAAGTACCGGCAGCGCGTCTGGGCTGAGCTCTAGCGCAGATTGCGGCAGCAGCGCTGCCATACCGAGCTGTGTGTAGCTAGGGAGCATTCCGAGCACCGCCGAGAGCGAGGCGTCGAAGCGGTCCTCACTCCGGATCAGGGATGTCAGTTCGTCCGCGACCTCGTAGCGCATGCCATCTGAGATGATGACGACCGCCTTGGTGCGGCCATCTTTAACGATCGGCGCGACATGGTCATTAAAGAACTTGCTCTGGGGCGCAAGGGAAATTGACTTCCAATGATCGGTCGGCTCCAGTGCCTGCTGCCACACTCCACCGAAACTATGAAGGAACTTGTTGGCGTACTGCTTGTCAACCTCCGCTTTCAATGCTTCGAGGGGCTTTTGAAAGTCGGCGGTTTGGTAGGCGTATGTGAACCAGCGGTATTGCTGATCGATTCGGAACCAGTCGGATTGGTACTGCTGTAGGCCTGCGTCCATCGATGGGATCGTGCTGGGCAGGGCAGCGATGGATGCGAGGAGTTCGGAGGCGCTGTGAGTCGCCTCGTACAGCTTGGCGTACTTGTCTTTCCAGAGGCTGTCCTGGCGCTGCCGCACGATTTCGGCTACTTCGCGGGGTGTTACCGATTGATTTACAACTGCGGCCGCGAGATCGACGATGACCTTGCGGTCGATTTCCTCGAAAATCGTGACTGAGACTAGTTCGCGGAAATCGCGGTGCTCGATCTTCGACTTCAGGTCGAGTGCGTCAGCTGCCCGCGACGCGAGCGTCGCCATCACGCCCTGGGTGCGTACATCGTAGCGCAGGCTGTTGAAGTCGATCCGGATATTTCGGAACTCGCCGGGTATATCTGACGCGAAGTCGTCGATCGCCCGGCTGTATATCCACAGCACAAAATCGTCGATGGTTGGGTTGGTGCCCGAGTATTTGTAGATCTTCGCCAAGCCATCCCAAAGGAATTGGTCGAGCCCGAAGGTCGCGAGGTCATCGACCTTCGCCCGCTTGTTCACCGCGTACTCGGCGAGAAGTTCGCGAACGATGTCAGTGAGCGTGTGGCCCGAGGACTTGACAAGAACCTGCGACATCTTGGCCCGCATCTTCGCGGCGTCGTCACCTGAAGCGAGAAGCTTCGACAGAGTGAGTTTTCGAGAGCTGGCGCCGAAGAAACTCTGATGCTGCTCGATGACGGCCGCTAGCGCGGGATCGTCGATCCCTAGTTCCTGTTGGAGCATAGAGGTCTTGTCTGCGGTGAAGACTCCATAGGCCAACTCAAGATCCAACAGCCAGTTGCTCGTCCCCCGGGGCATCTCCCCTGAGCGGTAGACAAGGTGCTTAGTCACGTGATCGGCGAGAATCGCACCCTTCACACCAAATTCGTTACCGTGCAGGCGAGTCACGGTAACGGCGCCAAGTTCGAGCGTTTCAACATCTGCGTCGTACTCACCGGATGGGTCGTGCCAGAACACGACTCGCTGGGCGGCCAGTCGATCGCTGATGGCCTCCTTGACTGAGTTCAGCTCAGTCACCCGAGGACTCCAACCCGGCAATTTTCCTTAGAGCCCCGCCGAGCTTTGGATAGTTCGCCTTCACACCATCGTTGAGGTCGATCACGACGTTCTCGGAGGCTTTCGGGTAAAGCGTGTAGTGCTCGTACTCGTTCAGTTCGACGAGAATCTTGCGGAGGCGGTCTGCTTCCTTAGTGTTCCCGGCGCGCTCGTGCTGTTGGAGGCTCGACTCCAGCTTGGTCACGTACTCACGCAAGTAGGTCAGTACTGTTGACACTGAGGTCGGCGCGTAGCGATGCAGGTAAATTAGCGCATTGAACGAACCATTAGGGCTTGAGAACAGCCAGTAGATCGGGCGCTTCTTGTACCGCTGGACATGGTCGTCGTAGAACCTCGACTTTCCAACCTTCGTGATGAAGTACTCGCGAAGGTTCTTAACGCCGAGCGACTCGGTAACGAAGTTCAAGTTCTCATCGAAGTACCTGTCGCCGAACATAACTCGCAGAAATCCGCGAAAGCGCCCTACAATGTCGTCTTCGAACCAGTCTCCATCGACGATCGGAATGACGTTATCCGCGTCGGGCGTGAAAGTCGGCGCCGATACTTTGGCGAGGTAATCCTGCAGTGTCGAGCCTTGGTCGCCGAGTATCACTCCAGGCTGGTCGAGGCTGTAGCGGCCGAACATACAACCAACGGCGTAAGAAACTACTTCAGTGGCTACCTGCGTTCTTTCCAACGCTGCATACTCCGAGCGAGTTCGTCCCGACCCAAACTGAAATTCGACGTTCCGAGTCAAGGACACTCGGTGCAGGGGCACATCGACAGGCACCTCATCGACAAGGTCGTAAGCTCTGGCAACCAACCGATTGTTCGCTTCCTCCTGCTCGCGCTGCTCATGTGAGATAGCTGCCCACCGAAGCGACCACTCCGCAATGCGATCTGCGAGTCGCACTTGAGTGACACTGCCCACTGAATCGGCACTGCTCCCCCACGGCGGTGCCTCGAAGTCCCAGGACGTTTCAAAAGAGTCCCAATCGGAGCGCGATCTTGCCACTAATGCCGCAACCACAGCGATAGCCTCCGAAGCTGGAGCGACAGTCGTCACGATGGGAACTGCACCAATGCTAATCGGCTGAAAGTTGAGCGTTGGGGAGATCGCGGCAAGCATTGCATCAGCTGTCGTCGAATTCAGTACCAGAGCAGCGGCTGAGAGATCGCCCTCGGAGAAGAGTGTGCACCCACCATTGTCGAACGCCGCACCGGCTGGTGTATGCCGGATCGAAAACCCGCCCGATGTCACAGTTCCCCACGTCCAGCCCTCGCGGCCGAAGTATTTTGCGCCGCTTCGAGTCCGCATCTGTGAACCACCGTCACGCCAGTCGACGAGAAACTCCCGGTACCCGTACCAACGGCGAAACCCGCCGCCCTTGTTGTAGGGAACCCAGCTGCCAGCGCGGAAGTCGTTCAGCGACGACGCGCATTGTGGAACCTCCCACCAGGCACGCAGAAATCGCCCATTGTCTCCGGTGTCCATTCCTTTCCTAGGCTCTGCAATATCTCTGAGTGGTTTGCCTATCGAGAACGACGAACGCAATCCATCCGACAGCCAGTACGCAATTGGTCTACTCGGAACTTTCGCAAAATCCGCAGAGGAAGCCGAAAAGCGCCAACCACAGGTCGGGTCGGCTATGGCCTTCAACAGGGCCTGGCGTTTGTCTTCAGTTGCCAATGAAGACAACCGCACGAAAGGCGTTCTTCGGCCCGGGGCATCGACCATAGAAAGGACGAACGCAGCATTAGCGCCAAATATGTCCGGGTGGTTCGATACGTCGCGAAGGTGTATGAAGCTATCAAACGAGTGCCCACTGAGTATGTCGTTGCGGAGTGTCTCGAAACTCGAGATCGACATCCATGTATCTCCGATGACCTTTGCAACGAATCCATTCGGGCGCACCAAAGCCATAGCTCTTAGCACGAAACAGCCGTACAGGTCTTGCTTTGCGCTCGGGTATGCGGTCTTCACGTACTCTGCGAGCCTTGGGGTCATGTTTTTGCTGCCCATGTACGGCGGGTTCGCGACCACCACGGCGTATTTCCTTGACAGGCAACGAGCTTGGTGCACAGCGCGTCCTGCTCGCTCGATGGTATCCGCCTGGAACAGATCCTGTTCCTCAGCTACAGCTTGTAGCCGCAACGCCATCCGGCTCGTCGCGTCTAGGGTGGGCTGAACTAGCGCTCCAACGGTGTCCGCCTCCGCGAAAAGATTCCAGGCGTCTTCTTCCTCGATGCGGTCACCGTCGCGAGCCGCCAGAAAGTCCAGCTCGTGCGGCAGGAACGAAATTGGTTCGACCACACAGATGTTCGGTTCTACCGGCCTGGAGAAGAATGTGCGCTGCTTGGCGCGTGCCTTCATCGTCAGCGCGAATGCCGCGAGCGCTCCTGCACGGGGGTCGATCTCGGCGCCAAAGAGATTATTGGTGAGGATCAATCCTGGGATCTCGGACGGCGTGTAACCCTCCTCCTCATAAATCGCGTATAGGAGGTCGAAGGCGTAGGTGAGCATGTGTCCCGAGCCGCAAGCCGGGTCGATCACCGTCAGCTCTTCGGGTTTGGCAATCTGAAGAAAATCGGGGTTCTCGTCCGGGGCAATGTGGTACTCCATTTGCTCCACCAGGCGCGATGCCGGGTGGTTTAGCAGCCAAAGGCGTCCGATTGAGTTCTCTACCAAATAGCGCACGATCCAATGCGGCGTAAAAAGTTGTGTAGCGGCTGGGATCTCGTTTGCGCCGGCTTTCTTGTTCTTCTTGAATCCGGCGAAGACTTCGTCGTGGCGGTCCGAAATATAGAACTGGTAGAGCCAGCCGATGACCTCGACATCTTTGCAGGTGTCTTCGGTGAGAACTTCAACCGAGCGAGTGAGCACCGAGTCACCGGCCAGCAAGTTGGCAGGTATTAACAGTTCGGTGAAGTCTCCCTGGCGCTCAAACATGAAAGGCATTGTCTTATTCCAGAACTGGCAATAGGCCGCGAGGAGTAGCGAGTAGGCCTCCGCTTGGGCGTCGACCCCCGGGCGTGGATGACGAGTGCCATTGAGCAGACCGGCGATGGCGGCGACGGTTCGATCGTTGGACACGACCTCTCGGTCGATCTGCCCGCGTTTTGCGGCAGCAAGCGCCTCCGGTTGTCCTACTTGATCAGCGGCTGGCGAGACCACGCCGATACCCGTGTATCCGTTGGCGTCCATGAATCTCAGGGCAATGATCCGGTTAAACCAGGTGTAGGCGACTTTGTCTGCTACGTGCGACTTGCCTTTATCGCCGCCTCCGCCGGCAGCCACTGCTTTCTCCAAGCTGGCGACTGCGGTCGGACTTTCGACTCGTTCGGGTGATCCTTGGGCGAGGACGGCCGTGATTCGCGCGGTGACTTCGCGAATCAGTTCGGTGCGGGCTGACGTCGCGAAGGCCTTGAGTGCTGCGGTTTCCATCAGTTTGAGATCCGGTTCTCTTTGATCGCCTGCATGAGGGAGAGCCGAAGTGCGGCGAGATAGGCGTCGACGTCCGACTCGGTCTCGATAATGGCAGGGCCTCCCGCCGCCTTGATGCTCGCGACAGCGACCGTTGGCTTCTGGGGCTTGCCGCCGGTATCGGCGGACTTGGTGAGTTGGTCGATCAGGCCCGGGTAGGTGACGGACTCGAACTGGCTACCGGTCTGGTGAACAACGGCGATGAGGTTCTGACTGTCGAGGGTCGACAGAAGTGTGTTCACTGTGTCGACTGCCGAGTTTTGGGCGTCTGCCGATGCAGCTTTGTAGAAATGTTCCTGCAGCAGACTTTCGAGCTTGATCTCGACAGCGCTTCTTACCGCCGTGCGAGCACTAGCCACTTGGTCATCAAGCAGATTCTTGAGGGTGTCTGAAGCTGCCTTGAGCTGATTCATCTTGTTGCCGCGGAACGCATTCGGGTCATCGAGTAGCGACTTGATGTCGTCTCCGGCACCTTCAGGGAGGTAGGCCAGGTTGCCCGCGTTGGCAGTGAGAAGTCCGGCTGCTTCGTCGAAGATCTTGGCTTGCTGCCCTTTGAGGAAGGCCTTGATGGGATCGATTGTGTCCCCTTTGGCCTCGAGGAGTTCGTCGGCCGTGGCGAATTCGGCGAGGTACCAGTCGACGGGTTTGCCGGTGACTTGATCTAGAAGCGCTACGACCGCAGCGAGCTGGCTGACGAACGGGTACCGGCTGGCGCTGACGAGTGCGTTGAGTTCCTCACGTTTAACTGCGAGCTTGTCCTTGCCGAACCGAGCGAGTTCCGCAGGGTCGCTTGGCACCGCGCCCTCGTCAAAGAATTCCGTGCAAAACTTCTTGAACGCTGCCACTTTGGTTGCGTCGTAGACCTTTTGTGGAGCGGCAACCGTGTGTTGCTGCTTGGCAGTGTTCTTAATCAGGGCGGCGACTTCGGTACGTACCACCGGGGTGGCATCGATGCTGAGGGCTATCTTTCCGGTGCCGACCAGCCAGCCCAGCACAACTTCGATCGAGCCGAGGTTCCAGCCATAGGGTTTTGACTCGAAGCGGCCGACGATTTTCTTGACTGTTACCTGTTCGCCGAGGTTCGTCTGGGAGATGATCCACGACTCCATTTCGGCCCCGGGCGAGGTCAATGTCGACAAGTTGTCGACACCGAACAGGCCCTGGTCGTTCTGAACAGCCCCAGCCACCTGCTGCTCTGAAAAGGCCTTACCCCCAAGAAGTCCCAGGCTCGTGTAAGTGCGGCTGACAAGATCCTGGAACCCGTCAGACACGCGAGCCAATGCCTCCTGAGCGCTAGAGGTGACTTCCGAGGCATTGATAATCATCTGCGCGTCACCGACGGCCTGACGCAGCCTCTCGATGAGTTCCTTCTCGCGGTCAGCGTTGAGCAACTGCTTAGCTTGAAGGATGGCCAACGTCGACGGCGTGGCACCGGAGTTTGTGCGTTGCTTCGTGTACTTCTCGGTCTTCACAAAGAGGCGAAGGTCGGCGAGCAATCGCTTGTCGCGGCCGAGGAAGACGCGGAGCTCATCCTTGCCCGCGCTTTGCATCTTGATTTCTTCGTCGGTGTAACTCGTCTCCGGGGTGATGAAGTGAACGGTCAGCTCTCGCTGATTGCCTTGAACGATGTCATCGAGCTTGTATCCGAAGGCGAAGTCCTGGCCGTTCTTCGCGTACTTCATCTTGTTGGTCTTGAGAATGTCGGACGAGAGGTACTTGAAGAGCTTGTTGGAGATCTCGGACGAGTCGATATCGACGCCCTTGATCTCCTTCTCAATCTCCTGCTCCTCGTTCGTGAGGTACTCGTAGATGTTGCCGTTGCGCTGTACATAGGACTGCGTCTCCAGCAGGTTGAGCGCTTCCTGCACCGAGTCGCCCAAGGATTTGAGGTCCAGGCCGAAGCGGCCGTAGACGAGCACGGTGAGGTTGCGCGGTGTGGCTTTGAAGGTGTCGACGTATTTGACCAAGAACAGTGCCTTGAGCAAGCGGTTCGCGAGAATTGTCACGTCGGAGTTGGGATCGGGAAGGTGTTTCTCTGCCTGCAGGATGGCACTCTGGGCTGCAGATTTCAGTGCTGCACTGATGCCGGCGAACATCTGGTCAAAGGTAGCCAAGTACTTCACCTGTTCGCCGCCAATGAGTTTGGCTACCTCCTGGACCACACCGAGCATCGAACGCTCGCCGACGGAGCTGTTCTTTCCCTCAAACATGTTGTGGTCCGACAGGCCTTCAATAGCAGCCTGGAACATCGGGATCTGGTACGTGACAAACGGATATGTGTTGATGAAGCGGCTTTCATCGATGTAGTTGCGGTACGTCTTTGCGCCATCGACAAAGTCGAAGATGGTCTTGAAATTCGCGGAGTCCTCGGCGTAGATCGCCTTGACGGCGGCTGCACCCGCGTCGTTCTTCTCCAACAGGCGCTTGCTGATGACTTCTTCGACGTCTTGACTTGTGAGCTTCACCCTGGTGCTGAACCGGGCCTGGATCTTGGAGAAGTCGTTACCCTGCTGCTTGGTGCGGTCTCCGACGACCTTGTCCATGTCCTCCTGGGACGTGACGAAGACCCACGACTGTCCCTTGCACTTTGTGTTCAGCGACTCGGCAATGGTCTGCAGATTGAGCATGAGCTTCACATCGTCAGCGATGAACTGACCGACCTCGTCGACGAAGAAGTTGAGGCGGTAGCCGGGCTCCTGCAAGTCAATCCACGCCTTGACCGAGGTGGCGAAGTCTTCGATCGACACGGCGTACGACTTTTGGTACTGGGCGATGATTCCTGGGTTCGCCCCGCCGTTGATTTCGGCGAAGGCTGTGTCGATGTGGTGGGCTTCGAGTGCTGTCTGCTCGCGGCCCTGAGCCCAATCAATGCCGGCTAGCTCTTGGAACGCCGCCTTGAACGCTTCGTACTGGCCGCGCTTGTCGAGATCTTCCTCAAAGCGAGCGACGGCACCATCGTTGCCGAAGTAGCCGCGGCTCTCGTCAAAAACTTTCACGAAGACCTTGAGAAGCGCGTCGGTCTGATCCTTGGCGATCAGCGTCGCCTTCTGGTCGATGTTGAATAGCAGGCTCTTCGCAGGAATGGTTGCGGCCTTCTTGAACGACGCGGCCAGCATCGCGTCGTCGGTCTTGCTGAGGAAGCTGTCGCTTACCTGTCCGCGGGGGAACGCTTGGCCCTCCACATCTCCGAGAAGGTGGGCGAGCATCTTCAGGAGGTGAGACTTACCCGAGCCGAAGAAGCCGGAGATCCACACGCCATTTGCGTTGGTGTAGTTGGTGTATTCCTCAAGCAGCGGGCCGACGCTCCTGGCAGCGTCGTTGGTGAAGACGTACTCCTCGACTTCAACGCCGAGGTGATCAACGTCGTCGGCCTTGACCACCCCCTCGATCGAGCGATTGACGTCCTTGAGGAAAATTTCCTTGAGTTTCATCGAGTCATGCTTCCTGATCGAGGATGCGCTTGGCGCGGTAGAAGGAGTCGTCCTTGAGTTGGCCGAACAGAACGAGCGCCGAACCCTGAGTGGCCGACACGTCGTACTTGCCAGGGAAGAACATCAGCATCGGCCGGTCAGAGACGACAGTCTGCAAATTGTTGAGCACGGTGTGCGAGCGCACGAACGGAAACACCTCTCCGACCCCGGTGAGGAACAAGATCTGGAATGTCTCGCTGTTGATGCGCGCTTTGATGGCGGGCGCAAGGTGCATCTGAGGGTCTAGCATGTTCTGCAGCATCTTCAGGAAGTCAGACTTATCCATTGATGCCTCGGCTGCGAGGACGCGATCCCAGACGTTACGTTCCTTCAGAAGTTCGACGCAGAGGTCATACAGGTTGATCTCGAAAACCTTAATGCCCTCTTCGGTTTCGAGCTTGGTCTTGATGCGCTTCTTCGCCTGCGCGACGTCAAGAGCCCAGGTTGGGTCGTAGTCATAGATGAAGTGGGCGACCTCATTGCCGAGGCCCTGCATCTTGAGGAAGCGCTCGCTCTTGAGAACCTGGAAGAGGTGCTCCTCGTGCTGTGCCAGGGTGACCCGGTTTGACATTGTCACAACGCTGCCTTTGTCGGAAAGAATCGGACATCGCTGGGGGTGCGGCGGCTGAGGCAGTCGGCGACACGCGCCGAAAGCGATGTCGGTTCGATCACGTCCTGCTTCGTGAGCAGACCGGCATCAACCATCATCTTGAACACCACCTGCCGGATCTTCTTGAACGAGGTGTTCGTGATCTTGTCCAGCTCGTCGTGCCATATGGCCTTGCTCCGGTAGAAGGAGTCGAACTCCTCATAGGTCACCGTGCCCGCCAGGGTGAGGAACCGTTCACGCAACACTTCTTCGGCGAACTCCCCGATCAGGTCGTACTGCCGGCACGCTGCAGCCCACATCAGGTGGCCGCGCTCAGTAGACGTTCCGTCGGCGATGATCTGGAGCTCGGCCTCGGTGAGCACTTGCAGCCTCGGAATGAGCGCACCCAGCATGCGGGTGTTTGATCTCGCCACACGGGCCTGAAGCAGGTTCTCGTCTTTGATCCGTGCGCGGGTCGTAGCCCAATCACCTTCGCGAAGATAGATCGGTACAGCGATGAGGGCTTCTTGGGCCAGCAGCGAACCGCTGGTGAACGAAAGTGCGTATCGCTGTGTAGCTTTCATCATCGGCTCCCCCTCCCGGCTACTGGCAAGTCGATCAAGATAACGCGACCGACCGACAAGATCTGAAAGCTGCTTAGGCTGGGGACTTCGCCTCGCCTGTCGTCTCGGCACCACCGCTTCGGACCCACTCATCGACCTCGCTCGCCTGGAATTTCCAGAGCCGGCCGACTTTGTGCGCAGGCATCGCCTTGTCCGCGATCCACGCGTACACCGTGTCCTTCGTAACACCGAGGTGCGCGGAGATGTCATCGGCCGACAACCATGGCTCAGACATATCGATTCGAACCTCCGCGTCAGCGTGATCCCGGATATGACCGGATTTGGCCGAGTTTAACCGAAGTAGTACCGGCTTTACGGCCAAACGTCAGTTTGCCGAAGCGATTCGTCAGGCGCGTAGCGACATCCCGGGAAGTGTGGGACGCTGCCACCGCCGCTCCGCCCTCCCGATTCTCACGAATACGTGGAGCTAATCCACCCACCCGCTCGTGCGGACCACCCGCTCGACCCACAATCGAACCCCGTGCCGCGCTGAGATCCACTCATCGGCAATCCTGCGGAATTGTTCGCGCTGCGCCTGAGCGATGAGCAATGATCAGAACCTGTGGATGAGCCTCGGCGAGGCGGCGTAGGAAA
>NZ_JMHT01000074.1 GCF_001905655.1 Mycobacterium sp. ST-F2 | reverse complement strand
TACCTCTGAACAGCACAAAGGCGCCCACGAAAACCCGTGGAGCGCCACACTAGTTCGACCCACCGACAATTTGCTGCAGTGTGGGACACCTGTGCCAAAAGTGACCAATGAGGTCAAACGCACTCGGCGGCAGCTCCAGACCTACCGCGCCAAACCCACATCGTCCTCGCGGAATCCCGGCACCCACTTGTCGACGATCTCGGCGTAATTGATGGTCGCGTCGAGCTGTGCGGCGATACCGAGCAGCCCGCCGAGCACCCGGAACATCATCAGGTAATTGGGCGGCAGGTTCAGCTGGCGGCTGGTCTTGAAGGTCGCCGCGAACTGCTCGCTGCGGATGTCTGCCGCCGTGGCGGCGATGCCCTGCAGCCACCTGCGGCTGAAGTGGAAGCTCTCGTGCCGCAACGGTTCGATGTACGGCAGCAGGTAGGCGTTGATCTCCTCGTGAGACACGGTGGCCCCGGCCGGGATGAAGCCCTCCTCCCGCAGGTAGGTCGTCATCTCCTCCCACTTCTCGTCGCGCGCGAGCCGCAGGATCGGCCCGGTCGCGCGAGGCAGCCCGCCTTCGTGGACCGCGCAGGCACCGAAATCCATGACGCCGAACCGCCCGTCATCGAGCAGCATGAAGTTGCCGGGATGGGTGTCGACATGCAGCAGCCCGCAGCGGTAGGGCGCGCTGATGGTCACCTCGAGCAGCAGGTGCGCACACCGATTGCGCTCGTCCTCGGTCCCATTGGCGATGATCTCGGAGAGCTTGCGCCCCTCCATCCACTCGGTGATGACGACCTTCGGCGCCGAGGCGACGACCGCCGGCACGTAGAACTGCGGATCGCCCGCAAAAGCCTTGGCGAAGGCACGCTGATAGTCCGCTTCGATGCGGTAGTTCAGCTCTTCCTCGGTGCGCTCGATCAGCTCGTCGATGATGCTCTTGACGTCGGCGCCCGGCACCACCTGCTTGAACAGCGACGTCAGCATCCGCAGCGTCTTGAGGTCGGCGCGCACCGCCTCCTCCGCGCCGGGGTACTGCACCTTGACCGCCACCCGACGGCCATCGCTCCACACCGCGCTGTGGACCTGGCCGATGCTCGCGGAGGCGACGGGCTTGTCGTCGAAGGACTGGAAGCGCTCACGCCATTTGGTGCCCATCTGGGCGTCGAGCACGCGGTGCACCTTCTCGGCCGGCAGCGGCGGGGCGTCGCTCTGCAGCTTGGTCAGCGCTTCGCGGTACGGCTCCGCGTACGCCGGTGGGATGGCGGCCTCCATGACCGAAAGCGCTTGTCCCAGCTTCATTGCGGCGCCCTTGAGCTCCCCCAGCACCTGGAACAGTTGCTCGGCGGCCTTCTCGACCAGCTCGGCGTTGACGTCCTCTTTCGACTTGCCGGCCATACGCTTGCCGACGCCCAGGACGGCGCGGCCGGCGATCCCAGCGGGAAGGGTTGCCAGCTTGGCGGCACGTCCCGTGCGGCCACGGCGGATTTCAGCCATGGCGTCGATCTTGGCTTTCTTAGCCGATCTTGACAACAACCCCGCTACGGAACCGGAACCACCACCAGGTCGTGCGGCTGGTTGTTCATCGACACGCAGCCGTCGTCGGTCACGACGACGATGTCCTCGATCCGGGCGCCCCACTGCCCCGCGAAGTACACACCCGGCTCGACGCTGAAGGCCATACCCGGCTCGAGCGTCAGTGCGTTGCCCGCGACGATGTACGGCTCCTCGTGCACCGACAGGCCGATACCGTGGCCGGTGCGGTGGACGAACACCTCGGCAAGCCCCTCGGCGGCCAGCACGTCGCGCGCCGCGGCGTCGATCTGCTCGGCCGTCATCCCGGGCCGGACCGCCGCCACGGCTGCCGCCTGCGCCCGCTGCAGCACCGAATACTGTTGCGCCACCACGGGATCAGGCTCACCGATGCTGTAGGTCCGGGTGCAGTCGGAGTTGTAACCGGGCTCGACCGGCCCACCGATGTCGACGACAATGATGTCACCGACCTGCAATTCACGGTCGGAGCATTCGTGGTGCGGATCGGCCCCGTTGGGCCCGGAGCCGACGATGATGAACGCCACCTCCGAATGACCTTCGGCGACAATCGCTTCCGCGATGTCGGCGGACACGTCGGCCTCGGTGCGTCCCGGAACCAGGAATTCGGGCACCCGTGCGTGGACGCGATCGATGGCCGCGCCGGCCTTCGTCAGGGCCTCGATCTCGCTGGGGTCCTTGATCATTCGCAACTGCCGCAGCACGTCGGTGGCCAGTACCGGCACCGCACCGAGGACCGTCGCCAGCGGCAGCAGGTGCAGGGCAGGCATGGCATCGGTGACCGCGACCGCGGTGCCGGGCAGTGCCGCGGCGACCAGCGCGTAGGGGTCGTCGCCGTCGACCCAATCCTGAACCGCCAGGCCCAGTTCCAGGATCGCCGACTCCTTCAGCGATGCCAGCTCCAGCCGCGGCACCACGACCGTCGGCGTCGAACCGTCGGCAGGCACCACGAGCGCCGTCAACCGCTCGAAGGTCTGGGCGCGCGACCCCACCAGATACCGCAGGTCATACCCCGGGGTGATGACCAGCCCGACCAGACCGGCGGCCTGCGCGGCCGCGGCGGCCGCGGCGGCCGAGCGCAGACGCGCGGCATAGACGTCGGTGTTGAATCGCGCTGCTGTCACATTCCCCGTCGCTTCGCTCGCCCGCATGCTCACATTCCCCGTCGCTTCGCTCGCCCGCATGCCAATAGGCTAGTGCGATGCCGATCGACATCCCCGTAACCTCCCCCGTCGCTTCGCTCGCCTCATGACCCAGCCGATCCTGCTCCTCGACGGCGCCAGCATGTGGTTCCGCTCGTACTTCGGGGTGCCGTCCTCGATCACCGCGCCCGACGGCCGCCCCGTCAACGCGGTCCGCGGCTTCATCGACAACATCGCGGCCCTGGTCACCCAGCACCGTCCCGGCCGCCTGGTGGTGTGCCTGGACCTGGACTGGCGGCCGCAGTGGCGCGTCGACCTGATCCCGTCGTACAAGGCACACCGGGTTCTCGAAGAGAATCCCGACGGTGAACCCGACGTCGAGGAAGTGCCCGACGACCTGACACCCCAGGTCGACATGATCATGGAATTGCTCGACGCGTTCGGCATCGCCACCGCGGGCGCGCCGGGTTTCGAGGCCGACGACGTGCTCGGCACGCTGGCCACCCAGGAGCAGCGCGACCGCGCGGTCGTGGTCAGCGGCGACCGCGACCTGCTGCAGCTGGCCAGCGATGACGGCCCGGGAATCCGGGTGTTCTATATCGGCCGTGGCCTGGCCAAGGCCGTGCTCTACGGACCCGCCGAGGTCTCCGAGACCTACGGTGTCCCCCTGGATCGTGCCGGCGCCGCCTACGCCGAGCTCGCCCTCATGCGCGGCGACGCATCCGACGGACTGCCGGGTGTCGCCGGTATCGGCGAGAAGACGGCGTCGACGCTGCTGCAGGCGTACGGCTCTCTGAACGCCATCGAGGCAGCGGCCCAGGACCCCACATCGAAAATGCCTGTGGCGCAGCGGAAGAAGCTGCTCGCCGCGGCGGACTACATCACGGCTGCGCTGCCCGTCGTCCTCGTCGCGACCGATGCGCCGGTGTCCCTCTCGACCGAGTCCGACGCCCTGCCACTGGTCGCCCGCGACCCACAGCGGGTGGCCGAGCTGGCCGGCAAGTACGGCGTGACGAATTCGATCGCGCGGCTGCAGAAGGCCCTCGACAAGCTGTAGTCCGCCGGTTCACGCGACGAGTGTGCCGTCAGATCGCAGATCTGCTCGGTGGGGCGATCCAGCCGTACGCTCGAGGGCATAAACGACTCAGGCCGGAACCCCCGTGTCACATGTGACGTAGAGGTTCCGGCCTGGGCCTGGGCCTGGAGAGAGTTGAGTGGAACTACTTCGGGCGGCCGACCTCGTAGGTGCCCTTGTCGTCCTTGAAGGTGACCTTGACGGTGCGCTTGGTGCCGTCGATGCTGACGTCGCAGTCGAACGTCTGCCCGGTCTTCACCTCAGGGTCGGTGCCGTTGTTGCACTTGACGTCCTTGACGTTCTTGGCGCCGTAACCGGTGGTCTCGTCGGTCAGGATCTTCTGCACGCCGGACTGCGCGGCGTTGATGTCGAGCTTGGTGGTGACGAAGAAGCCCGGCCACAGGAAGCCGAGGACGCCGACGACCGCGACGATGACCGCCGCCACGACGCCGCCGATGACCAGCAACGCCTTGCTCGACTTCTTACCCGCCGGCGCGCCGAACTGCTGGTCGAACTGCTGGCCCACGGCAGCCTCGCCGTACTGCGGCTGACCGTACTGACCCGGCTGGCCGTACTGGGGCTGGCCGTACTGCGGTTGCCCGTATTGCGGCTGACCGTAGGCGCCGGCCTGCGGGTAGCCCTGCTGGGGGTATCCCTGCTGCGGGTACTGCTGTTGCGGGTAGCCCGGAACCTGCTGCGCCCCAGGCTGCGCGGCGCCAGGCTGCACCCCCGGGTACTGCTGCTGGTACTGCTCCGGGTTGTAGGCCGGCTGCTGCCCCCACGCCGGGGCGGCCGTGGTCGGCTGCTCGGCGCCGGACGCCGGCTGACCCCAAGCGGGCTGCTGACCCTGCCACTGCTGTGACGGATCAGTTCCCTCTGGACCGCTCATCAGTCTCTCCTCGGTGCTCTACTACTCGGACATCGTCCGGGCTGCTGGTCAACCACACTACCGGTGCAACCGTTCGGGGATGACCTGCACAGTCTTCCGCGGCGCGCGTGTCTGGCCTTCAGCTGACGAACGCTCGGCCTTACTCTCGCGGTATGACGGATCAAATCCGGCTCGGCAACGCCACCTTGACCCGCGTCGCGGAAACCCAGGTGCAGATCCCCACGACGCTGTGGCCGGCGACGCCGCCGGAGGCCTGGCACGCCGAAGCCGACCTGCTCGCGCCGCGGTTCTGGAACCCCGAGACCGACCTGTTCCGGATCGCGATTCAGAGCTGGGTATTGCAGGTCGACGGCCTGACCATCGTCATCGACACCGGCGCGGGCAACGACCGGCACCGGCCGCACATGCTGCCGCTGGATCACCTGAGCACCCCGTTCCTCGACAACATGCGGACCGCGGGCATCGAGCCGGCAGACGTCGACGTCGTCCTCAACACGCACCTGCACACCGACCACGTCGGCTGGAACACTCAACTGGTCGACGGCGCCTGGGTGCCGACGTTCCCCAACGCCCGCTATCTGATGCCCGAGGCCGACTACCGGTTCTTCGCCCCCGACAACCCCGAGACCTCCGACGAGATGCGAACGGTGTTCGAGGACAGCGTCATTCCCGTGGCCGACCAGACCGAACAGTTCTCCGGCGACTACCAGCTGAGCGAGTCAGTGTGGCTGCGTCCGGCCCCCGGCCACACGCCCGGATCATCGGTGCTCTGGCTGGACGCCGGCAAGCCCGCCGTGTTCGTCGGCGACCTGACGCACTGCCCCATCCAGATTCCCCGGCCCGACGATCCGTGCGCGTTCGACGTCAACGCCGCGGAAGCGACCGTCACCCGCAAGCGGGTGTTCACCGAAGCGTCCCGGAAACGGGCGGCTGTGGTTCCCGCGCACTACGCCGGCCATGGCGGCGCCACCATCGTGGCCCGCGGCGACCGATTCATGATCGACGACTGGCTGGACCTGGGCCTGGCCTGAACTCGGCCTGCCGTCACATGGTGTCGATCGAGACGACGCCGCGACGCACCGCCCCGATGGCCCGTTTGGCCGTCACCCGCAGCTGCGGCGACGGCGCGGCCAGCCGCACCTGGTCCAGCAGATCCAGCACCTGGCGGCACCACCGCACGAAATCGCCTGCGGGCAGCGCATTTCCGTTGCCGTTGTCGGACATCAACAGCGCCGCCGTCAGGTCGCCGTACGTCGCCCAGCTGTACATGGCGGCCACGAACCCGGCATCGGGTTCACGGCTGAAGGGCAGCCGGTGCCGGCGTTCGTCGCCCCGGATGTCGGTCCACAGCCGGCGGGTCTTCGCCAACGCCCGGCGCACCTCGTCGGTCGCCTGCTCGGCGCCCGGCGGCACCGTCGGGCCGTCGCCACGTGATTCGTACAGCACCGACGACACGACCGCGGCCAACTCGGCCGGATTCAGGTCGTCCCACACCCCACCGCGCAGGCACTCGGCGACCAGAAGGTCACTCTCGCTGTAGATGCGGGCCAGCAGCCGCCCGTCGTCGGTCACCGCGGGTTCACCCTCGGCGCCTTCGATGAAGCCGCGCTCGCTGAGGAGTGCCGTGATCCGGTCGAAGGTGCGGGCCAGTGAGTTCGTGGCCGCGGCGACCTTCTGCTGGGTCTGGTCGTTGTCGCGTTCGATGCGCAGATAGCGCTCGGCCGCACGCACTTTCGCTTCGCGGTCGGGCAGTTGATGGCCGGGGTGCCTGCGCATCTGCTCACGCAGACCGGCCAGCTCCGGGTCGATATCCGGTGTCGCCTCGGCGGAACCGCGACTGCGCCGCACCGACGGCACGTCCAGGCTGTCGGCCGCCCGCAGCAGTGCCAGCGCCAGATCGCGGCGCACCTTGGGTTGCCGGTGCTCCACCCGCTTGGGCAGTGACATGCTGCCCAGACGCTGCGACGACCCTGCATAGTCGGCGGCGGAAATCCGTCCCGCCCAACGATGTTCGGTCAGCACCAGCGGCCGTGGATCGTCGGCGTCGAAAGCCTCCTCGAGCACCACGGCCAGTCCGCTGCGACGGCCCAGGCCGATGGCGATGACGTCGCCCCGCTTGAGCCCGGCCAGCGCGTCGTTGATGCCCTTGCGCCGCGTCAGACGACCGGCCCGGGACTGCGCCCGCTCACGTTCGGTGATGCTCGCCCGCAGCCGGGCGTACTCGAGCACGGACTCCCAGTCGTCACTCTGCTCGGCGGCAATCTCGGCGAGCATCAGCTCACCGCGCTTGATGCCGCGCACCAGCCCGGTGACCGAGCGGTCCGCCTGGTACTGCGCGAACGACTGCTCGAGCAACCGGTGCGCTGCGGCCGGCGTCATGTGCTGCACCAGGTTGATCGTCATGTTGTACGACGGCGCGAAGGAACTGCGCAGCGGGAACGTTCGGGTCGACGCCAGGCCGGCGACCTGGGCCGGATCGGCCATCTCGTCGGTGGCATGCCACAGCACGACGGCGTGGCCCTCGACGTCGATGCCGCGGCGTCCGGCGCGACCGGTCAGCTGCGTGTACTCCCCCGGCGTCAACGGGGCGTGCTGCTCGCCGTTGTACTTGACCAGCCGTTCCAGCACGACGGTGCGGGCCGGCATGTTGATGCCCAAAGCCAGTGTCTCCGTGGCGAACACGGCCTTGACCAGGCCCGCGGTGAACAGCTCCTCGACGGTGTGCCGGAACACCGGCAGCAGCCCGGCGTGGTGGGCGGCCAGTCCGCGCAGCAGTCCTTCGCGCCACTCGTGATAGTCCAGCACCGCCAGATCGGACTCGGCCAGATCGGCACAGCGCCGGTCGACGATCTCGGCGATCCGGTCGCGCTCGGTCCTGTTGGTCAGCCGCACCGCCGATCGCAGGCACTGCTTGACCGCGGCGTCACACCCGGCGCGGGAGAACACGAACGTGATGGCCGGCAGCAGACCGGCCTGGTCCAGGGTGCCGATGACGTCGGGCCGGCTCGGCGGGCGGTACATGGCGGGCCGACCCCGATGCCCGTCGCGGCCGCGGCCGCGGGGCTGCCAGTCCATCAGGCGGTCCGCCTCGCGGCGATGCGCGATGTGCCGCAACAACTCCGGGTCGACGCGCGCCTTCCCCTTGCCGGGGGCCGCACCCTTGGACAGGTCGAAGAGATCGAAGAGTCGCTTGCCCACCAGCATGTGCTGCCACAGCGGCACCGGGCGGTGTTCGTCGACGACGACGGTCGTGTCACCACGGACCGTCTGGATCCAGCCGCCGAACTCCTCGGCGTTGCTCACCGTCGCCGACAGGCTGACCAGCCGGACCTCGTCGGGCAGGTGCAGGATCACTTCCTCCCACACCGCGCCGCGCATCCGGTCGGCGAGGAAGTGCACCTCGTCCATCACGACGTACGCCAGGCCGTGCAGCGCAGGCGAATCGGCGTACAGCATGTTGCGCAGCACTTCGGTGGTCATGACCACGATGTCGGCGTCGCCGTTGATCGCCTGGTCACCGGTGAGCAGGCCGATGCGTTCGGGGCCGTAGCGGGCCACCAGATCGTTGTGCTTCTGGTTGCTCAGTGCCTTGATCGGGGTGGTGTAGAAGCACTTCCGCCCGGCGGCCAGCGCCAGATGCACCGCGAATTCGCCGACGACGGTCTTGCCGGCGCCGGTCGGGGCACAGACCAGAACGCCGCGCCCGTTCTCGAGCGCCACGCAGGCGTTGGTCTGGAACGGGTCCAGGGTGAACGACAGGCCGGCGGCGAAGTCACGCAGTTGCGGCCCCGGCTCGGTTTGAACGGATTCGGCCGCGCCTGTCGGGATCGGCGGCTCCGCAGCCTGAAACTCAGGTCGCGTCGTCATCGATGGTCAGCTGTGTAGGTAAGGCAGACGGCGCGCCGATGGGTTCCGGTTTGTCTATCGGGGCGGCCTCGTCGTCGGGCACCGCCTCGGCTTCGCGCCGCGCCTTGCGACGGTCGTGGATCCGGGCCACCTGGATGGACATCTCCAGCAGCACCGTCAGCGCCAGCGACAGCGCCAGCATCGAGAACGGGTCCGAGCCGGGCGTCACGAACGCGGCGAACACGAACAGGCCGAAGATCAGCCCGCGGCGCCAGGCCTTGAGCTTGTCGTAGGTGAGCACCCCGACCAGGTTCAGCATGATGATCAGCAGCGGGAACTCGAAGCTGATGCCGAACACGATCAGCAGGTTGATCAGGAAGCCGAAGTACTGGTCGCCGGACAGCGCGGTGATCTGCACGTCGCTGCCGACGGTCAGCAGGAACGACAGGGCCGTGGACAGCACGACGTAGGCCAGGACCGAACCGGACACGAACAGCAGCGCGCCGACGCCGACGAACAGCGACGCGAAGCGCCGTTCCTTCTTGTACAGGCCCGGGGTGATGAACGCCCAGATCTGGTAGAGCCACACCGGGCAGGCCAGGATGATGCCCGCCGCCATGCCGACCTTGAGGCGCAGCATGAACTGGTCGAACGGCGCGGTCGCGAGCAGCCGGCACTGGCCGTCCGGGGCGATGGCCGCGCGCGACGAGGGTGGCAACGAGCAGTACGGGCCACGCAGCCAGTCACCGAGGCTGGGGAAACCGAAGAAGCTGTGCCCGTACCAGAGGAAGCCGACGATGGTGGTCAACAGGATGGCGGCGACGGCGATCAGCAGCCGCGTTCGCAGTTCCTGAAGGTGGTCGACGAGCGACATGGTGCCGTCAGGATTGACCCGCGACCGTCGACGGCGCGGGTCGAGCTTGCTGAAGATTCCAGGTGCTGGCACGTGATTAGGTAAGAGCCGACCGCCGCGTGCGCTGGGCTCGCGGCGGGATCACGGCAAAGGTCAGGCCGGGTGCTTGTCCGCGGCGTCCGGCGCCGGCTGCGGTGCAGGGGCCGGGTTCTCGACGCGCTCAGCAGTGATCGGACGCGGCGCAGCAGCTTGCTCCGAAGTGCCGTCCGACTGCATTTCCTTCAACTCGGACTTGAAGATGCGCATCGACTTACCAAGCGAACGCGCGGCGTCCGGCAGCTTCTTCGCGCCGAAGAGCAGCACGAACACCGCGATGACGATCAACCAGTGCCACGGTTGCAAACCGCCCAATTTGGGTCACCTCCAGAAGTTGAGGCCGAGTCTACTCGCCGCGACTCGGTTCATACGCCGCCAGCGCCGCTATCGCGGACTCCCGCACGCGGTCGGCCAACTCCGGCGGGTCCAGTACCCGCACGGCCGAGCCGAAACCGAGCACGAATCGCGCCATCCACTCGTCCGACGCGTACGTCATGGTGGCCTCCCACCCGCCGTCGGGAATCGCGTGCTGCTCCCGCAGCGGGTAGTAGTCGAACATCCACGACACGGACTCGTCGATGAGCAGGGTTGCCACCGGCAACCCCGGATCGGCGGTCTCGGCCGAGAACAACGACGTGTCCGTCCCGGCCTGCACCGCGGGTTCCGGCGGCGCGGCCGGCTCGTCCAGGGCGGTGGCGTCGACGATGCGGTCGAACCGGAACAGCCGCACGCCCTCGGCGGTGCGGCACCACGCCTCCAGGTAGCTGTGGTCACCGATCAGCGCCACCCGGATCGGGTCGACGACGCGGTGCGAGACGGTGTCATGCGAAGCGGAGTAGTACTCGAGGGACAGTGCCCGCTTGTCGCGGACCGCGGCCCGTACGACACCGGTCACCTTGTTCTCTACATCGCCCGCGGTGTCCGGGGCCGGCATCGACGCCGCGGTGGCTCCGGCGGCCCCGGCGGCAGCCTCGATCTTGGCGATCACACTGCGGGCCACGTCAGGGTCGACCACGCCGGGCACGTCGACCAGCGCGCGCAGCGCCATCAATACGCCGGTGGCCTCGGGCGAGGTGAGCCGCAGTGCCGTGTCCATGCCGGCCGAGAAGATCACGTCGATGGTGTCGCCTTCGAAGTCCAGGTCGATCATCGTGCCGCCGGCGCCGCCGGGCAGTCCACACATCCACAACTGGTTCAGATCGGCCAGCAGTTGTTTGGGCGTGACACCCAGGTCGGCCGCGGCCTTCTCGTGACTGACGTGCGGGTTGGCCTGGAAATACGGAACCATGTTGAGGAGCCGCACCAAGCGGTTCGACACGTTACTCATGCGCGATCCGCCTTCGCTCCTCGCTGAACGCTCATACGCCCTCCCCCGCCTGCGCCCGCAAGCGGCCGATGACATTGTCCCGCAATGACTCCGGCTCCAGCACGACGGCGTCGGCGCCGTAGCCGGCGATCTCCCGGGCCAGCCGGTCGACCATGCCGATGTCGACGACGATCTCGTCGCCCCCGCGTCCGCCGCGGGCACTGGGTGAGGTGCTGAGCGCCTGCCGGCGCAGCGCCGTCGCCCGCCCTTCGGCCACCCATACCCGGGCCTGCTCACCGGCCGGCCACTCGGCGACCGCGCGGTGCACGATGTCGCGCAGGTTGACCCCGTCGGGCCGGGTGACGGCACGGTCGGGCCCCACGGCGCGCACGCCGTCGCCGATGCGCGACACCCGGAAGGTCCGCGGGGCGTCGCGGTCGCGGTCGTGGCCGACGACATACCAGCGCCCGCGGTAAGTGACGACGCCCCACGGCTCCAGGGTGCGGTCGACGTACGGCGCGCTCCGGTTGGGCCGGTGCGCGAACTGCACAGCACGGCCGGAGTCGATGGCGGACAACAGGATTCCCAGCGCTTCCTCGGAACCGCGCAGGCCCGGGGCGGCGCCGGTGGTGATCGCGACGCCGGTGTCGGGCACGTCGACGTCCACTCCCGCCGCCCGCAGCTTGAGCAGTGCGCTCTGGGTGGCGGTGACCATCTCCTGCGACTCCCAGAGCTGGGTGGCGATCGCGACGACGGCCGCTTCGTCGCCGGTCAGCTCGACCGGCGGCAGCTCGTAGGCGGTGCGATTGATGCGGTACCCGTCGGTGACGTCCATCACCGAGGCGCGACCGGTCTCCAGCGGGATGCCGAGATCGCGCAGTTCGTTCTTGTCCCGCTCGAACATCCGCGAGAAGGCCTCGCCCGTCGGCGGGTCCTGGTACCCGGTGACATTGGCCCGGATCTGTTCCGCGGACAAGTAGCTTCGGGTGGACAGGAGCGCAATGACGAGGTTCATCAACCGCTCAACCTTGGACGTCGCCACGTCCAACAGAGTAAGTGGTTGCTGTGAGTTGCCCGGTATGGGCGCGCCCGCCGCGAACGCGGCGGCACCGCTCACATACTGGCGATCAGCCGGTTCACCCGCTCATCGACCGACCGGAACGGGTCCTTGCACAGCACGGTGCGCTGCGCCTGATCGTTGAGCTTGAGGTGCACCCAGTCGACGGTGAAGTCGCGCCCGGCTTCCTGTGCGGCCGTGATGAATTCGCCGCGCAGCTTGGCCCGGGTGGTCTGCGGCGGGGTGTTGACCGCCGCGTCGATGTCCTCATCGGTCGTGATCCGGGCAGCCAAGCCCTTGCGCTGCAACAGATCGAACACTCCGCGACCGCGCTTGATGTCGTGGTACGCCAGGTCCAGCTGGGCAATCTTGGGGTCGGACAGCTCCATGCTGTAGCGATCCTGGTAGCGCTGGAACAACTTCCGCTTGATCACCCAGTCGATCTCGGTGTCGACCTTGGCGAAATCCTGGCTCTCGACGGCGTCCAGCTGGCGGCCCCACAGGTCGACGACCTGCTCGAGCTGCACGTTGGGTTCGCGGGTCTGCAGGTAATCCACGGCGCGCGAATGGTATTCACGCTGGATGTCCAGCGCGGAGGCCTGCCGCCCGCCGGCCAGCCGCACGGCGCGCCGTCCGGTCAGGTCGTGGCTGACCTCGCGGATGGCGCGAATCGGGTTGTCCAGCGAGAAGTCCCGGAACGGGACGCCGGCCTCGATCATCTCCAGCACCAGCGAGGCGCTGCCCACCTTGAGCATGGTGGTGGCCTCGCACATGTTGGAGTCGCCGACGATGACGTGCAGCCGGCGGTACTTCTCGGCGTCGGCGTGCGGCTCGTCGCGGGTGTTGATTATGGGGCGTGATCTCGTTGTTGCGCTGGAGACGCCCTCCCAGATGTGCTCGGCGCGCTGCGACAGACAGAACGTCGCGGCCTTGGGGGTCTGCAGCACCTTGCCGGCACCACAGATCAGCTGGCGGGTGACCAGGAACGGCAGCAGCACGTCGGAGATCCGGGAGAACTCGCCGGCGCGCACGATCAGGTAGTTCTCGTGGCAGCCGTAGGAGTTGCCTGCCGAGTCCGTGTTGTTCTTGAACAGGTAGATGTCGCCGCCGATGCCCTCGTCGGCAAGTCGCTGCTCGGCGTCGACCAGCAGGTCTTCCAACACGCGCTCACCGGCGCGGTCGTGGGTGACCAGCTGCACCAGGTTGTCGCATTCGGCGGTCGCGTACTCGGGGTGGCTGCCCACATCGAGGTAGAGGCGCGCGCCATTCCGCAGAAAGACGTTGGAACTGCGGCCCCACGACACCACCCGCCGGAACAGATAGCGCGCCACCTCGTCAGGGCTGAGCCGGCGGTGACCATGAAACGTGCAGGTCACGCCAAACTCGGTCTCGATTCCCATGATCCGTCGCTGCACACAATCGAGCTTACGGGTTGGGCATGGGTATTAGGTGGGCAACAGGCCGGGCGTCACCGCGAGATACCGGCTGCCTGCCGGGCGGCCCGGACGAACGAGGCCTTGGTGGTGTCGATTCCGTCCAGGTATCCACCGACCAGCGCGGCGTCCCGCAACAACACCAGCGAGGCCGCGACCTGCTCGGGATGATCCCGACCGCCGGCGGCTTCCTCCAGGGCGCCGCGGAACCAGTTGCGGTGCCGGGCGATGAGTTGACGGACCGGGCTGTCCGGCGCGGGATACTCGGCCGCGGCGTTGATGAACGGGCAACCCCGGGTGTGGTACCTGGCGATGTCCTCGGCGATGCCGTCGATGACCAGCTCCAGCATGTCGGTGTCCGGCCCGGCCACGGCGGCGGCATCCCGGAAGTAGCCGCGGATGGTCTCGTCCTCCAGCGCCAGATAGGCCTCGACGAGGGCTTCCTTGCCTTTGAAGTGCCGGTACATGGTGGCGCGCGTGACGCCCGCTTCGGCGAGTATCCGGTCGACGCCGACGGCGTGGATGCCCTCGCGGTAGAACAGCTCCGCCGCGACGCGCAGCAGTCGCTCGCGTGGCCGCAGGGCCGGTTCCGCGGTGTTCATTCCCCCATCGTAGCGCGAGGTAGAACGTTCTTTCTGATTTTGGGAACAGATCCGGCAGGACGGCGGTTACAGGTGACAGAACGACCGTTCTATCTACTTGAGGAGACGCCATGACCATCCACCCTTGCGAGCAGGCCGACATCGACCGCGCCAACCGCTCAGGACGGCAACCTGTCGTATTCGTGCACGGCTTGTGGCTGTTGCCCAACAGCTGGGATCACTGGCGGACAGCGTTCGAGGAGCAGGGCTTCGTGACCCTCGCCCCCGGATGGCCGGACGATCCGGCGACCGTGGAGGACGCCCGTCGCGATCCGTCGGTGTTCGCACACAAGAGCATCGGCGACATCACGCAGCACTACGTCGACGTCATCGGCGCGCTCGACCGCAAGCCCATCGTGATCGGCCACTCGTTCGGCGGGTTGATCACCCAGAAGTTGGCGGGCCTCGGCCTGGCCAAGGTGGCGGTCGCGATCGACCCCGCGCCGTTCCGCGGCGTGCTGCCGCTGCCGATCGCGGCACTGCGCTCGGCGTTCCCCGTCCTCGGCAACCCGCTCAACCGTGGTCGGGCGGTTGCCTTGACCCCCAAGCAGTTCCGATTTGCATTCGGCAACGCGGTTTCCGAAGAAGAGTCGGCCAAGCTGTACGAGAACTACTCGGTTGCCGGCGCCGGCGTGCCGCTGTTCCAGGCCGCCACCGCCAACTTCAACCCGGCGACCGAGGCCAAGGTCGACACCAAGAACCCCGAACGCGGTCCACTGCTGATCATTTCCGGCGAGAAGGACAACACGGTGCCCTGGGCCATCGCCAATGCCTCCTACAAGCGGCAGAAGAAGAACCCGAACATCACCGAGATCGTCGAAATCCCCGGACGCGGTCATTCGCTGGTCGTCGACAGCGGGTGGCGCGACGTCGCCGACACCGCACTGGATTTCGTCCGACGATTCTGACCCAGCCGGCCAGAAATGGCTCCGTCCGCCCCCCGCAGTGGGTGGCGGACGGAGCCAGGCCGACTCGGCAGGATCAGAACGAAGTATCCAGATTGCCCGCGCTCTGATTGATCTCGTCATGGTTGGAGAAGTGCTCGCCCAACACGTACGACGAGTGCGGGTCGGTGCCGTTGGGGATCAGCGGGTCGGTGTCCGCGCTGGCGATCGGCGCGAACAACATGGCGCCGGCAATGCCGGCCACGGCCAGTCCGGGGGCGATGAACTTGATCGGGTTCTTCATGATCGGCGCTTCCTGTCAGAGTGCTCGTCCGTTTTCGGACTGCATTCATCGTCGGCCGCGACCAGCCAGAAATCGTCCCTGCAGGCACCCGTTCCCGTCTTCCGGCTAGCTGGAAGACGATCTCTACGCGAGCGAGAGGAAGAGCTTCTCCAGCTCGGCCTCGGTCATCGGCGCCCGACCGTCTTCAGCGTTCCCGGTCAGGCATTCGCGCAACCCGGTGGCGACGATCTTGAACCCGGCGCGGTCCAGCGCCTTCGACACCGCCGCGAGTTGCGTGACGATGTCCTTGCACTCCCGGCCCTGCTCGATCATCGAGATGACGCCGGCCAACTGGCCCTGTGCCCGACGCAACCGGGCCAGGACGGCGGCCATGGCCTCTTCATCACCGACCATGTCGCACCTACCTTTCGTTCGTTTTCCAGCCCGACGTGCTATACCCCACAGGGTATCAGCGGCCGGCGGGCGCGGCGGTGCGCTCCCACAGCGCGCGCCACTCGTTTTCTTCAGCCTGCTTGTCGTGGTGCAGCAGTTCGGACGGCTCGGTCAGATGGATCGCCGGATGCGGCGTGGCAAAGAAGTTGCCCTTGCCCTGGGCCGACACGTGACCGCCGACGTCGATGTAGCAGTAACCCTCACCCGAGAGCGCCGCACCGTCGGCAACCCGTCCGAGATAGTGCAATGCGTTGCGGGCAGCGGTCTTTGCGCCGTTCTTGGCGAAGATCGCGGCCTTGGGCACCGTCCGTCCGGACTCGGCGTTCACCGCGGCGGTGTCACCGATCGCGAAGATGCCCGGATACCCGGTGGCCATCTCGGTGTCGACGGCGATCCAGCCCGCGCCGTCCAGCGTCACCGCCGGCTCGTGCGGCGGGACGAACACCAGGAGGTCGAACCCCGCAGCGGTGCCGTCGGCGAAATGGATCATCTTCTGGTCGGCGTCGATGCGCTCGACGGCGTGCTCGCCATGGAAGGCGATGTTGTTGGCCCCGAGCATCTCCACCAGTTCCAGCCCGGCATACGGCCCGGCCGCCGGCATGGGCTGCTTTTCCGGGGTGTACACCGTGATGTCGGTCGACTCGCGATGGCCGTTGTCGCGCAAGAGATCTGCGGCCAGCAGCGCACCCTCGTAGGGCGCGACGGGACAGCGGTACGGCAGCGCCGTCACCAGGAAGACGAGCTTGCCGCCGTCGAATTGCTGCAGCGCGGTGTGCGCGGCGGCCGCGGCGTCGGCGCTGTAGTAGTGCACCGCGGTCCCGGCGTCGACGGCCTCCTGCAGGCCAGGGACCTTGTCGATGACGTTCCGGGCGCCGGTGGCGATGATCAGTGCGTCGAAGGCGATCTCCGTGCCGTCGACGAGTGTGACGATGCGCGCAGAGTGATCGATCAGGGCCACGGTGCCGGTGACGGTGTTGACACCGCGCAGGGCGGAAACCGTGGGCTCGATGGGCACACTGCCCTCGTCGCGCCAACCACGCAGCACCCAGGGCAGAGTGAAACCGAGGAAGTGCGAGAAGTCTTCGTCGACGATGGTGATGTCGATATCATCAAGGGCCACACCGGATTCGGCGAGTTCCTTGACGACCGACAGGCCGCCGATACCGGCGCCGAGGATGACCAACTTGGTGTCCAACATGTTCCTACCTCCAGAACTTCAAACGGGACGGGGACTTGGGGTGCCCTTCACACCACTGACCGGCGGGCACGGCGGCTTTGACGGCGTCGACGTGCATCCCGCAACCGGACCAGGTGGTCTTGCCGCACACCGAACAACGCTTGGGGTGACACATGATTGGGGCCTTTCAGTGGACGCGCGGACGCTCGATCTGCGTGAACTGCGGCATGGCGGTCAGCGTGACCAGAGCCGCGAAATCGGTGGCCACGGTGTCGAGCGACGGCAACTCGGTGAAGACGGGCCCGAAGAAGGTGTGGCCGTTGATGGTCAGCAGCGGACTGCCGCCGGTGGCGCCGTAGGCGTCCTGCCCGGCCTCATGCGACTGGGTGACGAGTGCATCCCACGACGCGTCGTCCAACACCGCCGGCGTGAGCTCCGACGCCCCGACCGCGGCGAGGACCTTGGCGGCCAGCGCCTGATCGACCGGTGCGGACTGATCGAAATAGGCCTCGCCGAAAGCGAAGTAGGCGGTCACCAGGGCGTCGACGCCGAGGTCGCGGTGGATGGCGGCCATCAACCGGCCGACCAGTCGGGAGTCCGCCATCCGGGCCTGTTGCGGCGCGGGCAGTTCACGCCCCTCGTTGAGCACGGCCAGATTCAGTAGTCGCCAATCGATGGCGGCTCCGCCGGCCTCGGCCGCCGCCTGCAGCCAGCGGGCGGTGTTCCAGGTGAACGGGCAGACCGGGTCCAGCCACAGGGTCACTGCAGTCGGGGTCACTGCAGTCGGGGTCACCGCCGTCGGGCCGTTCACTTGTTCAGTCGCCACGTTGCACTCCTTTGCGTTTCACGCCTTCTCGGCTCGTTCCCACCCATTTATACATACCCCATGGGGTATAGGTCAACGGTGATGTGCGGATCGTCACGGCACCCTCTATACCCTAGGGGGTATGGTACCGTCGGCTCCGATACAGATACCCATGGGGGTATACGAAGGGAGACCGCGATGCCAACCGTCCTGGCGAGAATCTGGGTGCCGACCGTGGCCGTGGTGGCCGTTGCGCTCGGCTCCGTGGCCGTCACTCAACTGCGTGGCGAGTTCGGCTCCGAGCCGATCTTCACCGCGACCGGAAGTCATGCCCAACCCCTCGAACCCACGCACGTCAAGCGCGTGGTCTACGAAATCCTCGGCCCCGCCGGCACCGCGGGCAGCGTCAACTTCCTCGACCAGAGCGCCCAGCCCGTGCAGGCGACCTTCAGCAGCCTGCCGTGGACCGTCGAGATCAGCACCACCGCGCCCGCGGTGATCGCGAGTGTGGTGGCACAAGGTGACAGCGACCGCCTCGGATGCCGCATCATCGTCGATGGCCAGGCCCGCCAGGAGCAGTCGTCGACCGGACAGCACGCCCAAACCTCATGTCTGGTCAAGAACGCATGAGCGCCCACAACAACACCCGACCCGCGTACATGCGGTTCATCCGGCGCTTCGCCTGGCCCATCATCATCGGCTGGCTGCTGGTGACCGTCGGCCTCAATGTCCTTGTGCCGCAGATCGAATCGGTGGCCAGAGACCACGCTGTCACGATGTCGCCGCAGGATGCGCCGGCGCTGATCGCCGCCAAGAAGATCGGCGCGACGTACCGCGAGTCGGATTCCGACAGCATCGCGATGGTCGTCCTCGAGGGTGACGAGAAGCTCGGCGCCGAGGCACACCGCTACTACGACGCCCTGGTGACCGCGCTGCGGTCCGACCCTGAGCACGTGCAACACGTCCAGGACATCTGGGGCGATCCGCTGACCGCGGCCGGTGTGCAGAGCCGCGACGGCAAGGCCGCCTACGTCCAGCTGAATCTGGCCGGCGACCAGGGCAGCACGCTGGGCAATGAGTCGGTCGACCGGGTTCGCGAAATCGTCGGTCACGTTGCCCCTCCCCCGGGCCTGAAGGCCTACGTCACCGGACCGGCGCCGCTGACCACCGACATGAACGAAGCCGCCGACAAGAGCATGCTGACGATGATGGGTGTGACGGGCGTCGTCATCATCGTCATGCTGGCCTTCGCCTATCGCTCCGCCGGCACGGTGATGCTGGTGCTGGTCATGGTCGGGTTCGAGATGGGCACGGCACGCGGACTGGTCGCGCTGCTCGGAGACCACGGCCTGCTGAGCTTCTCGACGTTCGTGGTGGCCATGCTGTCCTCGCTGGCCATCGCCGCGGGGACCGACTACGCCATCTTCCTGGTGGGGCGCTACCACGAAGCGCGCCAGGCCGGGCAGGACCCGGAATCGGCCTACTACACCATGTTTCGCGGTACGGCACACATCATCCTTGGCTCGGGACTGACCATCGCCGGGGCCACCCTGTGCCTGCACCTGGCGCGGCTGTCGTACTTCAAGGCCCTGGGCATCCCGTCCGCGCTGGGACTGGTCGTGGTCGTCGCGGGCGCGCTGACCGCCGCGCCCGCGGTGGTGGCGGTCGCCACCCGCCGTGGCCTGCTGGAGCCCAAGCGGATGATCAAGACCAAGGGCTGGCGGCGCATCGGCACCGCCACGGTCCGGTGGCCGGCGCCGATCTTCGTGGCGTCGCTGCTGGTCGCCCTCGTCGGCATCATGTTCATGCCCACCATGAAACTGAGCTTCAACGACCGCTTCTACATCCCTGACGATCTGCCGTCGACCGTCGGATACCAGGCCGCCGAACGCCATTTCAGCGCTGCCACAATGAATCCCGACATCCTGATGATCGAGGCCGATCATGACCTGCGCAACAGTGCCGACATGATCATCTTGGACAAGCTGGCCAAGGACATCTTCAAGCTGCCGGGTATCGCGATGGTGCAGAGCATCACCCGGCCTTTCGGCGGGCCGACCGAGCACACGTCGATCCCCTTCCAGGTCAGTGCCCAGTCCATTCCGATCCAGCAGAACCTGCAGATCATGAAGGACCGGATGGGCGACATCCTGAAGATGAGCGATGACCTCGGCGCTCTGGTCGGACCGATGCAGCGGCTCCAGACCCTGGTGGAGCAGATGAGCGGCACTACTTCACATCTGGCCACGGACGTGCACCAGATGCACGCGACGTTGAACGAACTCCGCGACCACCTGGCCGATTTCGACGATTTCGCCAGGCCACTGCGCAATTACTTCTACTGGGAGCAGCACTGCACCGACATACCTGTCTGCGCGGCAACCAGATCCGTCTTCGACGCCATCGACAACGTGGACACGTTCAGTTCGGACATGGCCGCGCTGGGCACCGACATGGACAGCACCGTGGCACTGCTGCCGCAGATGCGGGCGCAGTTCCCGCCGATGATCGCAACGGTGGAGTCCATGCGCAGCACGCTGTTGACGCTGCACAGCAGCTTCTCCGGTCTGATCACCCAGATGTCGGCGATGACGGACACCGCCAGCGCCATGGGGCAGGCCTTCGACGCGTCTCGCAGCGGAGACTACTTCTATCTGCCACCAGAAGCCTTTGACAATGCGGACTTTCAGCGCGGCCTGAAGCTGTTTCTCTCGCCGGACGGCAAGGCCGCACGTTTCCTCATCACCCACGCCGATGACCCGGCGACCCCGGATGGCATCGCGGCGGTGATGCCGACGCTGGACGCGGCGCATCAGTCGGTGAAGGGCTCGTCGCTCACCGATGCCAGGTTCTATCTCGCCGGCACCGCCGCGATCTATCGGGACATCCAGTCGGGTTCGCAGTACGACCTGCTGATCGTCGGGGCTGCCGCACTGACGTTGATCTTCGTCGTCATGCTGCTCATCACCCGGGCGCTGGTCGCGTCGCTGGTGATCGTCGGCACCGTGCTGCTGTCGCTGGGCGCGGCATTCGGGCTGTCGGTGCTGGTGTGGCAGGACCTACTGGGCCTCGAATTGAACTGGATCGCACCGGTTTTCGGCTTGATCATTCTGCTGGCGGTCGGCTCCGACTACAACCTGCTGCTGGTCTCCCGGTTCCAGGAAGAGATCGGCGCGGGATACAAGACCGGCATCATCCGCTCGATGGGCGAAACCGGCAGCGTGGTCACCACGGCCGGGCTGGTGTTCGCGTTCACCATGATGTCCATGGCAGCGAGCGATCTGAGCTCGATCGGTCAGGCCGGTACCACCATCGGACTCGGATTGTTGTTCGACACCTTGATCGTTCGGTCGTTGATGACGCCGTCCATCGCGGCGCTGCTGGGCCGGTGGTTCTGGTGGCCGCTGCGGCCCCACACTCGGACCGCGCCGGCACCCGTCGCGGTACCCACCCCGGTGGGGTGATCAGTCGCCCGGGGTCCGCGCCAAGATCGCCAGCAGCAACTCGGCGCGGACCCGGGCGATGGCGAGGTCGACTCCGAGCAGGGCCTCGGCGGTCTCGATGCGCTTGCGCATGGTGTGCCGGTGCACGCCGACGGCCGCGGCCGCAGATTCCCAGTGCCCGTTGGCTTCCAGGTATGCGCGCAACGACGTGAGCAGCCCCGTGCCGAATTCGGCATCGTGGTCGAGGACCGGGGTCAGCACCGCCCCGCCGAGGGCCACCAGCACGTCTCTGCTCTCGCCGAACGACAGCAGCGCGCTGCCGGCCATCGCCGAGAACTCCAGCGGAGGCCGGCCACATTCCGCGACCGACGCCGCGAGGCGGGCGTTGTCGACAGCCTCGGCCAGCTTGGCCAGCGGCAGCAAGCCGCTGAGCCCCATGCGGATGGTCCGGCGCAGCGAGCCATCGATGCCGCCCACGAGTGCGGCGGCGATCTCGTCGGCCTCCGCGCCCGGCAGCAGGACCGTCAGCCATTTGTCGGCGCAATGGACGAACACCGGGTGCCCGGCCTGGTCCAGCTGATCCATGATCGTCGCGCTCACCCGCCGCAGCAGGTGCGCGGTATCGGCTTCGGTCTGGGGGTCCGAATCCGCTTGCACGACCAGCGCCCGGATCCGGCCCCGGTGATCGGCGGCCTGGGACAGCTGTGCCCACGCCGGCTCCAGGTTGGATTCACCGGTGAGAATCAGGCCCAGCGCCTGCTCGTTGAGGCGCAGCTGCGCCTCTTTCAAGCGCACCGGCTTCTCGAAATCCAGTGCGAGCAAAGAGTTTGCGTGCCCGAGCAGCACCTGATCGACGGGGCTCAACGCCGTCTCACTCACCACACCGAGCACCCCGTGCGAGCGGCCGCCGACCCGGATGGACTGCTGGGCCACGGTGACACCCTCGGCCAGCACGGCGACGGCCGATGCGGCGCCGGGCTCGACCGCATCGCGCACCAGATTGACCGTGGTGACGTTGAGGTTGCGCGGGTGGGAGGCGATCACCGTGCCGGATGGATCGAGCACCACGACACTGGCCCGCAACGCGCGGCCCAATTCAGCGGCCACCTCCTGGGGACCGCCGCTGACGACGGCCCGGGTGATCCGCGGCTGCGCCCGCGAGGCCCGCAGCACCGCGTCGTACTGCAGCGCGGCGATCCGCGAGCTGACCCGCTGCACGACCGCCGCGAACGGCGTCCGCAACGGAATCTCCAGCAGCGGCAGACCCAATTCCTCGGCGGCGGACACCAACTCCTGGGGTACCTCGTCGAACGTCAGGCCGACACCGAATCCGACTCCGGCCACACCACTTTCGTGCAGGCGTTGCAAATAGCGCCGCCGGTCGTCCGAACCGGCCGGCAGCCCGATACCGGTGGTCAGCACCAGCTCACCACCGGACAACCACTTGGCCGGGTCGGCCAATTCGGTGGTCAGCACCAAGTTGATCTCGCGCGCGGTGCCGCCGGCTCCGCCGCGCAGCCGGATCCGCAGATCAGCTTGGTCCAGCACCCATCGCACCGGAACTGTCACGGGCATGAATGTACAGAATGTCGAAAAACTCCACTGAAAATCCCCAGAATGGCAGATGATCGGGGGTGTGTCCTGGCGCACACTTGTGCAGCCAGTTGTCTGCCAACTTCACCTGAGGAACGTGCGCGATGTCGATCGAAACACTGCAGAACTACATTGACGGGCAATTCGTCGCGTCGTCATCGTCGGAGACGATCGACCTGATCAGCCCCGTCGACGAGTCGGTAGTGGGACGCTCACCCGTATCCAACCGCGCCGATGTGGACGCCGCCGTTTCCGCCGCCGAACGCGCCTTCCAGACCTGGGGCCGCAGCACGCCGGGCGACCGGCAGGCCGCGCTGCTCAAGCTCGCCGACGCCATCGAGGCCCACGCCGACGAGATCGTCGAGGCCCAGTGCCGCAACACCGGCCAGCCCAAGGCCATCGTGCACGCCGAGGAGGCCATCGCCGGCGCCAACCAGCTCCGCTTCTTCGCCGGCGCCGCCCGCATGGTTCACGGCCTCTCGGCCGGCGAGTACCTGGAGGGCTTCACGTCCTACGTCCGGCGCGAGCCGATCGGCGTCGTCGGCCAGGTGGCGCCGTGGAACTTCCCCTTCCTGATGGCCATCTGGAAGATCGGCCCCGCGCTGGCGACCGGCAACACCGTCGTCCTCAAGCCCAGCGACACCACCCCGGAGAGCACCCTGGTCCTGGCCCGGCTGAGCAAGGGCATCCTGCCCGACGGCGTGCTCAACGTGATCCTGGGCACCGGCGAGACCGGCGCCGCGCTGGTGGAACACCCTGTGCCAGGCCTGGTTTCGATCACCGGCTCGGTGCGCGCGGGCATCGCCGTCGCCGAGTCGGCAGCCAAGCAGCTCAAGCGCAGCCACCTCGAACTGGGCGGTAAGGCGCCGGTGGTGGTCTTCCCCGACGTCGACATCGCCAAGGCCGCGGCAGGCATCGCCGAAGGCGGCTGTTTCAACGCGGGACAGGACTGCACCGCCGCGACGCGCGTGATCGTGCACGAATCCATCCACGACGAGTTCGTGGCGGCGCTCGCCGCGGCGGCGCAGAACCTGCGCCCCGGCCTGCCCGACGATCCCGACGCGTTCTACGGGCCGCTCAACAACATCAACCACTTCAACACCGTGATCAAGAAGCTGGAGAACCTGCCGCCGCACGCCACCGTCGTCACCGGCGGAAAGCGGCTCGGCGACAAGGGTTTCTACCTCGAGCCGACGATCATCAGCGGCGTCCACCAGGACGACGCGATCGTCCAGGAGGAGACCTTCGCCCCCGTCATCACCGTCCAGCCGTTCTCGACGGACGAAGAGGCCATCGAACTCGCCAACGGTGTGCGGTTCGCGCTGGCGTCCAGCGTGTGGACCAAGGATCACGCCACCGCCGAGAAGTTCACCCGCGCACTCGATTTCGGATGTGTCTGGATCAACTGCCACATCATGCTGACCGCCGAGATGCCCCACGGCGGCTTCAAGCAGTCCGGCTACGGCAAGGACCTGTCGATCTACGGCGTCGAGGACTACACCCGGATCAAGCACGTCATGAGTGCCCACGACTGATCCACCGTCTCCCTCTCGTTTTTCTCCACCCCGAATCCACCCTGCCGACAGGAGCCTCACCCATGCCTGACACCTTCCACCCTCTCGACCCGCTGACCGCACCCGAATTCACCAAGGTCGCCGAGATTCTCGCGGCAGCGCACGGCGTCGGGGACGGCTGGCGGTACACCTCCGTCGAGATGGTGGAACCGGCGAAGGCTGACGTCGCGGCATTCGACGCGACCGGCGCCGCGCCGGACCGTCGCGCGCTGGCGACGTTGCTCGACACCGCGAACAACCGCACGTACAAGAGCGTCGTGTCGTTGACGGACGAGTCGGTGCTGTCGTGGGACCACATCCCGGGCGTGCAGCCCAACTTCACCGTGGACGAGTGGGAAGAGGCCGACGAGGTTCTGCGCAAGAACCCCGATGTCATTGCGGCGCTGGCCAAGCGCGGCATCACGGACATGGACCTGGTGTTCATGGACACCTGGACCTACGGCGACGTCGTGATGCCCGAGAAGTACAAGGACCGCCGCCTGGGCTGGACCGACACCTGGGTGCGGGCCGCCGAAGGCGCCAACCCCTACGCCGGGCCCGTCAACGGGTTCCACTGCGTGATCGACATGAACACCATGGAACTGCTGGAGATCGAGGACACCTTCACCGTCGATCGCCCGGAGATGATGGGTGAGTATGTGCCGCAACACATTCCCGAGCGCATCCGCAAGGCGAGCACCCGGGAACCACTGCAGCCGCTGAACATCACCCAGCCCGAAGGGGTTTCGTTCACCCTCGAGGGCAACCTGCTCAAGTGGCAGAACTGGTCGCTGCGAGTCGGTTTCAACTACCGCGAGGGCATGACGCTGCACGCCGTGACCTACAACGACAACGGCAACGTGCGGTCGGTGGCCAACCGGATCTCATTCGCCGAGATGATGGTCCCCTACCGCGATCACTGCACCGACCATTACCGCCGAACGGCTTTCGACATCGGCGAGTGGGGCATCGGCTTCATGACCACCTCGCTGGAGCTGGGCTGCGACTGTCTCGGTGAGATCCGGTACCTGGACGCCGTGCTGCACAACAGCAAGGGCGAACCGTTCACCATCAAGAACGCGATCTGCATCCACGAAGAGGACAACGCCGTGCTGTGGAAGCACGTCGACCACCACGGCGGCGCCGAGGTGCGCCGCATGCGCCGGCTCACGGTGTCGTTCCACGTCACCGTCGCCAACTACGAGTACCTCACCTACTGGCGGTTCTACCAGGACGGCAACATCGAATGTGAGGTCCGCGCAACGGGAATCATGGTGGTGAGCAACTTCCCCGAGGGCCAGGCCCACCCGCACGGCACGCTCGTCGACAACCGCACCTACGCGCCGTACCACCAGCACTTCCTCGTCGCCCGCCTCGACCTCGACATCGACGGCACCGACAACACGGTGTACGCCACCGAGACCGAGATCGAGCCGATGGGACCGGACAACCCGTACGGCCTGTCGCTGCGGCAACGCAACACCCCGCTGCGCACCGAGGCCGAGGGCAAGCAGGACATGAACTTCCAGACCCAGCGGGCGTGGAAGGTCGTCAACGACAACGTCCGCAACGGCATCGGCACCGCCCCGGCCTACAAGTTGGTTCCCGGCGGCGCGTTCCCTGCCATGTTCGATCCGAACTCGCCGGTCCTGGCGCGCTGCAAGGCCATCGAGCACACCGTGTGGGTCACCCCCAACTCGCCCGACGAGCGTTGGCCCGCTGGCGAATTCGTCACCCAGAGCAAGGAAGACACCGGTCTGCCGATGTGGACCGAGGCCAACCGCTCGATCGAGAACACGGACGTCGTGCTGTGGTACGTCTTCGGCATCCACCACATCACGCGCCCGGAAGACTGGCCCATCATGCCGGTCGACACCGTCAACTTCTGGCTCAAGCCTGTCGGCTTCTTCGATCGCAATCCCTCGATCGATGTCGCGCCGACGCCGCCGAAGGCCTGCCACATGACCTCCGACTGTGAAGAGAGCTGATCCGTGAGTACTCCGCGAATCGCCGTCGCCTATCTGGCGACACCGGGCGGTGACGATGCTGTCGCCGTCGGCGAGCAGATCGCCCGCACCCTGGGCGCAGAGATCGACCTGTGCATGGTGCTGCCTGCCGACCGATCGGCCCTCGCCACCACTCCGGGCGGCGTCCTGCAGCGCGAAGCCGAAAGCTGGCTCGCCGCAGCCGCGGCCGGGTTCCCGAGCGACCTCGCCGTCACCACGCATCTGAGCTTCGACGAGTCCAGCACCGCGGGCCTGATCGCGGCGGCAGAGGCCGCAGAGGCAGAGGTCCTGGTGGTCGGTGGTGCCGGCGGCGGGATCGCCGGCTCGCTGTCGCTGGGCTCGGTGGTCAACGACCTGGTCCACGCGTCCCCGATCCCGGTGGTCATCGCACCGCGCGGCGCCCGCCTGAAGCGCAACGAGCGCATCCGGGAAGTCACGTGCGCCGTCGGGACCCGGGCCGGAGCCAAACTCCTCCTGGACACCGCGCTCCGGTTCTGCCGCGACACCGAGACGCCTCTTCGTCTGGTGTCACTGGTCGCCGTCGACGACGCCGACGACCTGGAGCGGGCACAGCAGCACGCACAGGACGCCCTCGACCAGGCAAAAGCCTTTCTCCCGGAAGGTATTCCGGTCACCTCGCGGGTGGCCACCGGGCCCACCGTCGAGGACGCCGTCAACAAGCTCGGCTGGCATGACGGCGATGTCATCATGGTCGGCTCCAGTCGGCTCGCGCAGCCGCGCCGGCTCTTCCTGGGTTCCACCGCGGCGAAGATGCTCCGCGTCCTGCAGGTCCCGATGATCGTGGTTCCGAAAGATGAAGGGGCTGATAATGACTGACAGCGTGTCCGAACTGGAGCGCGCCGAGCGCGAAGAAGGCCTGGTCGCCAAAGGCCTCGCCGCAGGCCGTATCGGCACCTTCACCGGAGCCATTCTCGGTATCTCGACCGTGGCCCCCGGCTATACGCTCACCGCCAGCATCGGGCTCATCGTCGCCGCCGTCGGGCTGAAGATGCCGGCCATCCTGATCGCCGGCTTCATCCCCATGTTCCTCACCGCCTACGCGTACCGCGAGCTGAACTCACGGGCACCTGACTGCGGCGCCTCATTCACGTGGTCCACCAAGGCTTTTGGCCCGTACGTCGGCTGGATGTGCGGCTGGGGCATGGTGATCGCCACCATCATCGTGCTGTCCAACCTCGCCTCCATCGGTGTCCAGTTCGGGTATGAGTTCCTCGGCAGCGTGCTGCACAACGAGAAGCTCGCCACACTCTCGGCCGACAACGTCTGGATCAACATCGGGTCGACCGTCGCGCTGCTGGCCATCGCCACCTACATCTCCTGCCGTGGCATCACGACCAGCGAGAAGGTGCAGTACGTGCTGGTCGGCTTCCAGATGATCGTGCTGATCACGTTCGCGATCGTCGCGATCGTGCGGTCGGGCGGCGTCGAAGGCCACCTGAGCTTCGACATCGACTGGTTCGACCCGTTCACCGGACTCACGATGAGCGCCTTCGTGATCGGTCTCATCGGCTCCATCTTCGCGTTCTGGGGCTGGGACACCTGCCTGACCCTCGGCGAGGAGTGCAAGGACCCCACCAAGGTGCCCGGTCGCGCCGGATTGCTCTGCGTCCTGTCGATTCTGCTGACGTACCTCCTGGTGGCGGTCGCCGTGATGATGTACGCCGGCATCGGCGACACGGGCCTGGGCCTGGGCAACAAGGACAACGCCGCCAACGTCTTCGGTGCGCTGGCCTATCCGGTCCTGGGCGACTGGGGCGGGCCCCTGCTCCTGCTGGCGGTGTTCGCATCGTCGATCGCCAGCCTGCAGACCACCGTGCTGCCGGCCGCCCGCACCATGCTGGCGATGGGTACCTACGGGGCGTTCCCGAAGAAGTTCGCCCAGATCAGCCCTCGCACACTGTCTCCCGTGTACAGCACCGTCGTCGCAGGCGTCGTGACAGCCGCGTTCTACACCATCGTGACGCTGCTGTCGGAGCGGACGCTGCTGGATACCATTGCGGCCCTTGGCATCATGATCTGCTGGTACTACGGCATCACGGCGTTCGCCTGTGTCTGGTTCTTCCGCAAGGAACTGTTCCTCAACCTGCACAACATCATCTACAAGCTGGTGTTCCCACTGCTCGGTGGTGTCATGCTGCTCTCCGTCTTCGTCAAGTCGGTGCTCGTCAGTATGGATCCGACGGCCAGCGGCAGCGGCGCGGAGATCGGCGGCATCGGCCTGGTGTTTTACCTCGGCTTCGGCATCCTGCTCTTCGGGGCTGTCCTCATGCTCGTCATGCGGGCTGCCCAGCCGGCGTACTTCCGCGGAGAGACCCTGACGATGGATACACCGCCGCTCCCCTGAGTCGGTTCGATACGCCCCGTCATGCTTCGGCATGGCGGGGCGTTTATCGTGTGGGCCAATTGCCTTGTGCCCGTTGACCCTGCAACCTGGGCGCAAAACACCGAGTAGCCGTGTGCGTGGGCGCAGGGTCAACGCGGCGGCTGCCGTCAGGCGTCGTAGTCGACCGACACAGTCGGGCTGGTCGGATGCGACTGGCAGGTGAGGATGTAGCCGGCGTCGAGGTCGCTGCGCCCAAGGGCGAAATTCTGGTCCATGTCGACTGTGCCAGTGAGCAGTTTGGCCCGGCAGGTACCGCACGCGCCACCCATGCAGGAGTACGGTGCGCTGCTACCTGTTTGCAGTGCGCCTTCCAGGATCGTGTCGCCGGCGCGTAGGTCAAAAGTCTGTTTCCTTCCGGACAATTGCACGGTGACGGTTGCAGGCTGGTAGTCACGCGCAGGCGCATCGGCGCGGTCGAAGCCCGTGAACAGCTCGAGGTGGATGCGCTCCGGGTCCACGCCGCGCTCGATCAACGTCTCGTACGCACCAGTGGACATTGCGGCCGGGCCGCACAGGAACCACTCGTCCACCGTGTCGGGACGAAGATCCGTTGTGAGCCAACGAGTCAGCCGTTCCGCATCGATGCGGCCGGACAATTCCGGGATGTGCCGCGGCTCGCTCGACAACACGTGCCGGATTTCGAGGCGGTCGGCATAGCGGGATTCGAGGCGGTCGAGTTCGACGCGGAACATCGTCGATTCCTTGTCTCGGTTGCCGTAGATGAGAGTGAAGCGACTCTCGGTTTCGAGCTCCATGACGGTGGCCAGGATCGACAGCACCGGCGTGATACCGCTGCCGGCCACCAGACCTACATAGTGCTTCCGATGCAGCGGATGCAGCGCGGAACTGAAACTGCCCGCCGGGGTCATCACCTCGAGGACGTCGCCGGCCTTGAGCTGGTCGGCCACAAAGCCCGAGAACGTCCCTCCCGGAATGTGTTTCACCGCGATCCGCAGCTGCGCCCGCGTGGCCGGCGCACAGATCGAGTAGCTCCGACGCACACCTTCGCCACCGAGGTTGGTGCGCACCGAGACGTGCTGACCCGGTTCGAAGCGGAACTGATCCTGCAGCGCCTCCGGCACTGCGAAGGTCACCAAGGTGCTGTCCGCGGTGATCGGATCGACCGCAGCCACCGGAATCCGGTGGAATACCGCGTGCGGGGAACTCGAGCGGGCCGGCATCCGAACCGGTAGCAGTCGACCGAGCTTTCCGTTGAGCTGCTTCCACTCCCGGAATTCGTCGGAGTCGAGTTCCTGACCGAACACCGTGGAAATCGCGGAGTTACGGTCCAGGTACGCCTCCTCGTTACGGCGCCAGGTCTTGGTGTACCGGTAGAACGGCACCGACGGATGCAGGTGGTGCACCAGGTGGTAGTTCTGCGACAACATCAACGGGGTGTAGAGCCACTCCATACCGACGCGGGCGCGAGTCGCCCGATAGCGGTCACTGCGCTGGGTGTCCTCCAGACCGTGGTGCGGCATCCAGTCGAACCACCACGACAAGACGACCACCGCGATCCGCTGCGGGATGATGAAGACGACGGCCAGTGTCCAGAAGTGGCCCGACATGATCGCGGCAATGAGTCCGACCACCGAAAGAGTCGCGCACACCAAGGTTTCGGCGATCTCCGCCTTCGGTCGACTACGTATCTTGCGAATCAGATAGCCACCGTAGAAGACGTCGAGCACTGCCCAGCGGAACGGCAGCTGCCACACCGGCCCATGGGAGGCGAAGGTATCCGGATCGTTCTCGTCGTCGTTCGAATGCCGGTGGTGCTCAATGTGAATGAAGCCGAACGAGGGAAAAGAGATCATCGGCTGGACGAACAACACCGCGAACCGTCCGACCAACCCGTTGACCCAACGGGTGGAGCTGATCGCGTAGTGCACCGCGTCGTGGAGAACGGTGAACATCGTGAAGGTCACCACCGCATTGACGACGATGGGGACCCACGTCGGCGCGGCGCCGACGAGGTAGGCCACGGTGGACGCAACGAATGCCACGGCTCCCGCGAGGAACAGCGCGACCGTCGGCCATGCCAGCTTGGGCACCTGCTCGCCGGGATCCGGCAGCGCCGTTCGCGTAGCGGGTTGGCTGTCTGCCCGGTCGACCACATCAATTGGCGGCATTCGACACTCCGTCTTTCAGGCAACCACCGTTGGTTGCGTCCGGAGAAAACGCTACGGACGGGGCCTACGCGATTGAATGTTCCAACGGGACGACGATTTGGTATTTTCGGACAGTGGGAATGGCCCCGGTCTGGGCGGTGCCGCGGGGCACCGAAGGCGTCCGCATCATGGTGCAGGGCGGAATTGCACACGGCATGACGGCCGCGGACTGCCTGGCGGGAAGCGGACTGACCGAGGCCGAACTGGACGACGAGAACGCCGAGATCTGGGCTCACCAGGAATTCGATGTCATACGCAATATCATTGCGGGACTTGGCGATAGACCAGGCGTGGGCATCGAGGTGGGGCTGCACTCGACATTGGGACGCGCAGGCCTGCTCGGCTTCCTGATCCTGGCCAGTCCCACGCTGCGCCAGGGCGTGGAACTGATCCTGCCCTACTTGGCCCTGTCTCCCACGCACCTGCGGTTCTCGGTGGAGACCGACGACGAGTACGGCTACCTCATCGCCGACGACAGCGAACTACCCAAGGACGTGCGGTCCTTCATCGTCGAGCGGGACCTCGCCGGATTCGTGGCCGCGACACAGGGCGCCCACCTCGCGCTGACGCCGACGTGGGTCGAGACCACGCTCGATTCCGAGCGCGCCGCGAAGCTCGCCGAACTGTGGGGGCTAGCCGGATCCGACGTACGCTGCGGTCAGCGCACCAACCGTCTTGCCGCCCGCCACGACGTTCTGGACATGCCGTCGCCGCTCGCCGACGCGAACACAGCGCGCAAGCTCGAACAGCAGTGTCGAGACCTGCTCGAACGCAGGCTGTCTCGCGTCGGCGTCGCCGGCCAGGTCCGCAGCCGGTTGCTGCACAATCCCGGTGAACTACCGGCGATGCAGACCATAGCCGACGAATTGCACATCGATTCGCGTACCCTGCGCCGTCGCCTGGCGGCCGAAGGCACGTCGTATCGCGCGTTACTCGACGAGGTGCGCCGCCACCTCGCCGTCGAACTGCTTCAGCAGGACCTCTCGGTGGAGGAGATTTCCCGGCACCTGGGGTACGCCGAAACGGCCAACTTCACCCACGCTTTCAAGCGCTGGGAAGGCACGGCACCGAGCTACTTCCGCAGGGCGCGGAAGTAGCTCGGCCCGAAACCCGGGTCACATCAGCGCGGCAGCCACCGCGTCGAAGGCATTCAGCGTGGAGAACAGCATGTGGGCGTGCTGCGGCAGCGGCCAGCTGGACAGCTTGGCGGCGACGACACCCGCGGGGCGGTTGACGTAGATCATCTGGCCGTGGATGCCCAGGCACAACAGCACATCGTTGCCGGGGTACGGGAACCAGACCTGGTTGCGGTACATGCCGCCGGGCATCCGGTTGTCGCCCGGGCTGTAGGCGAACGCCTCGCGCGAATCCGCGCCTCCCGCAAGGGTATCGGCGATCCAGGCGGCAGGCAGCACCTGCTCACCCAGCAGCGAGACCCCGTCGCCCAGATACAGCGAACCGAACCGCACCAGATCGGTGAGGCAGGCGCTGATGCCGCCGTCGAACATGCCGCTGCCCATCGAATCGATGCCGATGTTCGCATCGTGGGCGGCGCCGATGCGGCTCCACACCAGCTGCGACATCAGCTCGGGCATCCGGGTGCCGGCCGCGGCCTCACACACCCAGCCGAGCACATCGGTTTCGCACGAACGGTATTCGAAAGGTCCACCGTGCGGCACTTTCTGCCGCAGGGTGAGCAGGAAGTCGTACATGGTGCCGGGAACGTCGGGATGTGTCCGCGGCGCCCACCCGATGGCCTGTTCCAGCACCCGCACCTCGGCGGCGGGGTCCAGGTAGTCCTCGGAGAACGCGATGCCCGAGCGCATGTCGAGCAGGTGCCGGACCGTCGCCCCGTAGTAGCCGGAATTGGCCAGCGCCGGAACGTAATCGGAGGCCAGCGCGTCGACGTTGAGCGCACCGGTACCGACGAGCGCACCGGCCACCGCGGCCACCAGTGTCTTGCTCACCGACATCAGCAGGTGCGCCGTGTCGGGCTGCATGCCGCCGTAGTACTGCTCGGCGAGCACCCGGCCGCGGTGGGTGACGATCCAGCCGTCGGTGGCGGTCGCCGCCATGACCTGCCCGACTGTCGACGGTGCACCGTCGGGCAGGGTGACCGCGATGGCCGAGACGTCGGACTGGGCCGCGGGCAGCGGTGCCACCGGCCCCGCACCACGGGAAATGGTTGCGGTGGGCAGCAATTCGGCGACGTGCTGGAACGACCAGTGCAGGTGCGGCGCGGACTGCCAGTTCGCCAGCGAGATCGCGGACGGGGTGCGGCCGGGGTCTGCACCAAGCACGGCCGCTCCTGTCGCCCGACGCCGATTCAGCCGGCGCGATGCCCTCATCATAGAGACTTCGCTCCCCCGCCCTGGACCGCCGGTGCCCCGGGCTGCGCCAAGGGAACTCCGCGGTACAACGCGCGGATCGAGTCGATCAGGTGCCGGGCGCGGATGGTCAGCGCGGTGCCGCCCTGCGCGGCGTCCCACTGCAACCGGCCCTTGGTCACCAGTACGCCCAGATCAGCGCCCTTCCACCGGTAGTCACCGGCCGGGTAAATCCGCAGGAAGAACGCCTCGGACTCATCCTGCAACTGATGCCAGTCCAGTGCGGCCCGGCGGAACACCAACGCGCCGTTGGCGTCAAGCGCGTAGTGCCCGGTCGCCGGGGTGCTGACCAGCTGCTCGACGGTATCGCTGGTCTCCTTGATCACCATCTGGCTCCACACGTCGGCGGACGCCAATTGCTCCCAGCGCTCGTTGATCTCGTCGACGTCGAGATCAAAGTCGACGTCCATGTACTCCAGCAGATGGAACAGGAACAACGGCACGTCGGCGTAAGCCCCAGCCGTCACGTTCGTGATCGACGTCGCGCCGCTGATGCGGGGATTGAGCTCGCCCAGGTACACCTCGCCGTCATCGGTGTCGATCAGCACGTCGACCTCGAAGTAACCGCGGTAACCCTCGGCCGCCAGCCGGTCGCCGAGCCGTCGCACCAATTGCGTTGCCGCAGCGCGGCGTTCAGGTGTCAGCACGTCGGGGTACATCTCGTTGCCGCACCAACCGCCGCGGTACGGGGTCAGTTCGCCATAGCCGGTCAGCTCGCTCATGAACGGACCGACGATGGTGCCGCACCGGGTCAGCACCGCCTCGACGGCGACGGGCCGGTTGTTGATCCGGCGCATCACCTTGATGTCCTCACCGACGATGTGCGGCGCGTGCTTGCGCCAGTCGGCTTCCGAGGAGATGAAGAAGGTCGTCTTGCCCGAGTCGCCGTACGGCGTCTGCACGACGAGTTCATTGCCCAACGCGGCCTTTTCGGCCGCGGCCGTGAGCTGCTCGTAGCTGTCGACCTTGGTCAGCACATTGGGCACGCTGGGGGCGCCGGCCTCGTTGCCCAGCCGGGTGGTGACCAGCTTGGAGTCCAGGTGCTCGCGCAGCGCGGCCGGCGGCAGGATCAGGTCGTAGCCGAGTTCGGCGCAGATGGCCTCGGTCTCGGCGTCGAAGAACACCATGGCCACCTTGGGCCGGACGCCCGGCGCAAGGCCACGCTGCATGTGGGCGCGCACCTCGGGATTGCGCAGCAGCCAGTTGTTGATCTCCTCGCCGCTCTCGAACTCGCGGTAGGGCTTGTGCTGGGGGCTGAACACGTGCGGATGCGAGCCGTCCCAGCCGTCGTAGTAGGTGACGAACGAGAACCGGCGCACCCAGCGGTCCAGCCCCAGCAGGTTGAACGGGGTGGCGCCGACGAAGTAGATGGGCACGTCGTTGGTGCGGAAGAAGTGCCGGACTTCTGAGATATTGCGCATGTTCCGCAGGTGCCGCGTCGAGGAGGGCGACGACGCGAATGCGGCGTCGGTCCCCACGCTGACCTCGGGTGCCGGTGACGGGACGACGGGCGTCACGTCGGCGGCTGCCTTGACGGTACGGGTGACGGCCCGCTTGGCCGGGGTCTTCGCGACAGTCTTGACCGGGGTCTTGGCCGCAGTCTTGACCGGCGCCTTGGCCGGAGTCTTCGCCGCAGTCTTGGCCGGGGCTTTGGCCGAAGCCTTCACCGGTGTCTTGGCCGGCGCTTTCACCGTGGTCGTGGCCTTGGCGGCGCGCGTGCCGCGGGCTGTGGTGCGGCGAGTTGGTTCGGTCACTGTTCACCCCTGGTCGTGTCGTTGGCGGTGTTCACAGTGTGGTTTCGGCGGCGCCGCGACACACACGACAAAATGGCGCGCCGAACCATCTTCATATCAACATGATGGACATGGTCATTCCGGCTCGAACCGAACAGAATCGGCAGTACACAAGCCGTTCGATCACCAGGAGCAACCGATGACCGACATCACCTATCGCCTGGCGCAGAAGCGCAATATCGTCACCGCTCTGCCCGGTCCGCGATCGGGCGAAATGTCAGCGCGGCGGCAGGCCGCCGTCGCCGCCGGCGTCAGCTCCTCGGCGCCGGTGTACGCCGCGGATGCCGACGGCGGCGTCATCGTCGACATCGACGGCAACTCGCTCATCGACCTGGGTTCGGGCATCGCCGTGACCAGCGTCGGCGCATCGCACGCCGGTGTCGCCGCGGCGGTGGCGCAGCAGGCCGCCCGCTTCACGCACACCTGCTTCATGATCACCCCGTACGAGGGTTACGTGGAGCTCGCGGAGCGGCTCAACGCCATGACGCCCGGCGACCACGAGAAGCGCACCGCATTCTTCAACTCGGGCTCCGAAGCCGTCGAGAACGCCGTCAAGGTCGCGCGCCTGGCGACCGGCCGCCAGGCCGTCGTCGCCTTCGACCACGCGTACCACGGCCGCACCAACATGACCATGGCGCTGACCGCCAAGGCCATGCCCTACAAGAGCCAGTTCGGTCCCTTCGCCCCGGAGGTCTACCGCATGCCGGCCTCCTACCCGTACCGCGACGGACTGACCGGCGAAGCCGCGGCCAAGGCCGCCATCAGCCGCATCGAGACCCAGATCGGCGCCGCCTCGCTGGCCGCGGTGATCATCGAGCCCGTACAGGGCGAGGGCGGATTCATCGTGCCCGCGCCGGGATTCCTTGCCACCCTTGTTGATTGGTGTAAGGCAAACGGTGTCGTATTCATCGCCGACGAGGTGCAGACGGGCTTCGCCCGCACCGGGTCGTGGTTCGCCTCCGAGCAAGAAGGAATCATCCCTGATCTGATTACGATGGCCAAGGGCATCGCCGGCGGCATGCCGCTGGCCGCCATCACCGGGCGCGCCGACCTGCTCGACGCCGTGCACCCCGGCGGCCTGGGCGGCACCTACGGCGGCAACCCCGTCGCCTGCGCCGCGGCCCTCGCCACGCTCGACGCCATGGCCGAAATGGACCTGCCGGCCCGCGCCCGCGCCATCGAAACCTCGGTGGTGCCCAAGCTGCGGGCCCTGACCGACACCGGAGTAATCGGCGACGTCCGCGGCCGCGGCGCCATGCTGGCCATCGAGATCGTCAAACCGGGTACCAATGAGCCCGACCCCGTACTGACGAAAGCCATTGCGGCAGAGGCCTTCAAGCGCGGCGTCATCCTCCTGACCTGTGGCTCGTACGGCAACATCATCCGCCTGCTCCCGCCGCTCGTGATCAGCGACGAACTGCTCGACGAGGGCATCGCCGTCCTGAGCGACATCGTGCGCGAAATGGCGGCAGCCCGATGATCGACCGCACCACACTGCTGGAGTCCATGCCCACCGAGCTGTGGCTCGGCGGCCTGCAGGTCCCCGCATCCACCGGAGCCCGGTTCGCCGTGCACGACCCCGCCACGGACGCCGTGCTCATCGAGGTCGCCGACGCCTCCCCCGCCGACGGCGCCCGCGCCCTCGACGAAGCCGTCGCCGCGCAGGCATCGTGGGCCGCCACCCCGGCCCGCGAACGCGCCGAAATCCTGCGGCGCGCTTGGGAACTGGTCATGGAACGCCGCGACGACTTCGCCCTGACCATGACTCTGGAGATGGGCAAGCCCCTGGCAGAGAGCCAGGGTGAGGTCAACTACGGCGGCGAGTTCCTGCGCTGGTTCGCCGAAGAAGCGGTGCGGATCAACGGCCGCTACACGCAGTCGCCCACCGGCAACGGCCGCATCCTGGTGACCAAGCAGCCCGTCGGCCCCACCCTGGCCATCACGCCGTGGAACTTCCCGCTCGCCATGGGCACCCGCAAGATCGGGCCGGCGCTGGCAGCCGGTTGCACCATGATCGTCAAGCCGGCGGCCGAGACCCCGCTGACCATGCTGCTGCTGGGCCAGGTGTTCGCCGACGCCGGGCTGCCGGCCGGTGTGCTGTCCATCCTGCCGACCACCGATGCCGCCGGACTGACGGGCCCGCTGCTGGCCGACCCGCGCCTGCGCAAGCTGACCTTCACCGGTTCCACCGGTGTCGGCCGGAAGCTGTTGGCGCAGTCCGCCGATCGGGTGCTGCGCACCTCGATGGAACTCGGCGGCAACGCGCCGTTCGTGGTGTTCGACGACGCTGATCTCGACGCCGCGGTCGACGGCGCCATGGCCGCCAAGATGCGCAACATGGGCGAGGCCTGTACCGCCGCCAACCGCATCCACGTCGACAACGCGGTGCGCGCCGAGTTCACCGAGAAGCTCGCCGCCCGCATGGCCGCACTGGCCACCGGGCCGGGCGACCAGGCCGGCAGCCAGGTCGGGCCGCTGATCACCGCCAAGCAGCGGGCGACGGTCGACGAGCTGGTACAGGACGCCATCAGCAAGGGCGCCACTGTGGCCACCGGCGGCAAACCCGTTGAAGGCGAAGGCTTCTTCTACCCGCCGACCGTGCTCGCCGACGTGTCCACCGACGCCCGCCTCCTGCGCGAGGAGATCTTCGGACCCGTCGCCGCGATCATCGGATTCGACGGCGAGCAGGCCGGCATCGACGCCGCCAACGACACCGAGTACGGCCTCGCGGCGTACATCTACACCAAGGGCCTGGACCGGGCCCTGCGGGTCGCCGAGGCTGTCGAAGCAGGCATGGTGGGCGTCAACCGCGGCGTCATCTCCGATGTGGCGGCACCGTTCGGCGGCATCAAGGAATCCGGCATCGGCCGCGAGGCCGGCAGCGAGGGCATCGAGGAATACCTCGAGACCAAATACATTGCCCTGCAGTAACTCCCCCTCCAAACAAACAGACCTCCAAATAAATAGACCGGAGTAGTCCTCCCATGCAGATCAACGCTGCCCGGGTGTCTTCCGACGCCGACGGGCTGAACAACCACGCCCAAATGCATGCCCTGATACGCTGGCCCGGGCACCCGCCGCTGCTCGCCGATGTCTGCGCGATGTTCGAGCACTTCGGCCTGCGGGTCGCCTCCTACCACGCGGACGACAACGGACACTGCTACGAGTTCGGCGACCTTTCGCTCACCGACTCGACGCGCGACCTGGTCGCGCAGGCCTGCGAGGCAGCCATCGCGGGGCACTGGACCGTCGACCGCTACGCGATGCTCATCGCCTCGGCCGGTATCGACTGGCGCCGCGCGGTGCTGATCCGTGCGGCGTGCCGGTTCGTGCGGCAGACGGGACTGGGGTTCTCCGAGGACTACATCATCGAATCCCTGGTGGCCGCACCCGATTTCGTCAACGCGCTGCTGGTGCTGTTCGACGCCCGCTTCAACCCTGACGCAGCCGCTGATGTCGAGCAGGCGGACCGCGACGTTGCCGGCCTTGTCGACGCCGCCACCTCACTGGACGACGACCGGATCCGTCGGGCGCTGCACGCGTTCGTCAGCGCGACGTTGCGTACCAACTGGTTCCAGGTGGGACCCGACGGCAGCCCCAAGGACTACGTGTCGTTCAAGATCGACTCGTCCCGCCTGTCCATCACCGGACCCGTTGTCCCCTACCGCGAGATCTTCGTGCACTCGGACTCCGTCGAGGGCGTGCACCTGCGTAGCGGCGCCATCGCCCGCGGCGGCCTGCGCTGGTCGAACCGCGCCGAGGACTTCCGCACCGAGGTGCTGGGCCTGATGAAGACGCAGGCCGTGAAGAACGCCCCGATCGTGCCGACCGGCGCCAAGGGTGCCTTCGTCTTGCGGTCGACCGCGGCCGATCCCACGTCCGTTGATCCTGCAGCGGGCTACCGCACCTTCATCCGCGGCCTGCTCGACGTCACCGACAACATCGTCGACGGCAAGATCGTGCATCCCGACCGCACCGTGTGCCCCGACGGCGACGACGCGTATCTCGTGGTGGCCGCCGACAAGGGCACCGCGACCTTCTCCGATCTGGCCAATTCCATTGCCGCCGAGTACGACTTCTGGCTCGGCGACGCCTTCGCCTCGGGCGGCTCGGCAGGCTACGACCACAAGGCCATGGGCATCACCGCCCGCGGCGCGTGGCTGTCGGTACGCCGGCACTTCGCCGAGGCCGGCCACGACATCGACGTCGACCCGTTCACCGTCGCCGGCATCGGCGACATGTCCGGCGACGTGTTCGGCAACGGAATGCTGTTGTCCCGCAACATCAAGTTGGTGGCCGCCTTCGACCACCGGCACATCTTCCTCGACCCGAATCCGGACCCCGAGGCATCGTTCATCGAGCGCGAGCGGCTCTTCGCGCTCCCCCGCTCGAGCTGGCAGGACTACGACCCGGCACTGATCTCGGCGGGCGGCGGCGTGTGGCCGCGCACCGCCAAGTCGATCCCGCTGTCGGCGCAGGCCCGGACGACCCTCGGCATCGAAGCCACCGAATGCACGCCCGACGAGCTGATCAACGCCGTGCTGCGGGCGCCGGTCGACCTGCTGTGGAACGGCGGCGTCGGCACCTACGTCCGCGCCGATGACGAGACCGACGCCGACGCTCAGGACAAGGCCAACGACCGGGTGCGCGTCACCGCATCGCAGTTGCGCTGCAAGGTGATCGGCGAGGGCGGCAACCTGGGACTGACGCAGCAGGCCCGGATCGCGTTCGCGCTGAACGGTGGCCGCGTCAATGCCGACTTCATCGACAACGCCGCGGGTGTCGCCACCTCGGATCTCGAGGTCAACCTCAAGATCGCGCTGGACTCCGGCAACATCGCCACGGCGCAACGCAATGCGCTGCTCGCCGGCGCCACCGACGATGTCGCGGCCCGGGTGCTGGCCGACAACGCCGACCAGATTCTGGCGATCAGCATGGCTGCCGCCGAGGCCGGCTCCCTGCTGGACCGGCACGTGCGGCTCATCGGCAACCTGCAGGACGAGGCCGGTGTCGATCCCGACGTCGAAGGTCTGCCGTCGAAGCAGTAACTGGATCGCCGCCGGCTCGTCGGACTCGGACTGACCCGGCCCGAAATCGCGGTGCTGCTGGCGCAATCCAAGAACCTGGTGTCGCGGGAACTGCTTGCCTCCGACGTGCCGGACCACGAGATGTTCGTCGGCCGGCTGCAGCAGTACTTCCCCGCCACCATCGCTGCGCACGCCGGGACCGAGATCGCGAATCATCCGCTGCGCCGCGAGATCGTCGCGACGTCGGTCGCCGGTGAGCTGATCAACCGCGTCGGCCCGGGCACCATCTACCGCATGCAGGAACGCCTGTCGGTGAGCACGTCGCAAGTGGCGATGGCCTACGCGACGGTGCGCGACATCCTCGATCTCGACGCCCTGTGGGCCGAGGTGCTGACCGGCAAAACCGATGAGAGCGGGCGCATTCAGGCACTGCTGGAAATCCGCGAGCTGCTCGAGCACCTGACATCGTGGGTGCTGCGCAACGGCGACGGCAACCGCGACCGGGTGAGCGCCGCGGTCAGCCGGCTGATGGCGGTCAGCTCTTCTTGAGCTCCTCGGCCAACATCACGATGATGCCGCTGGGCCCGCGGACGTAGGTGAGTTTGTAGATGTCCTCGTAGGTCGCCACGCCTCGCAGCGGATGACAGCCATGCCGCGCGGCGATCTCGAGTGCGGCATCGATGTCGTCGACCGAGAACGCGACGCGGTGCATGCCAATGTCGTTGGGACGCGTGGGTTCCGACTCGATGGCCTCGGGATGGATGTACTCGAACAGCTCGATGCGACCATGGCCGTCCGGCGTCTCGAGCATCGCGATGTTGGCGTGGTTGCCATCGAGGCCGACGGCCGTGTCGGCCCACTCACCGCTGACGGTGGTACGACCGACGACGGTCAGTCCGAGATCGGTGAAGAACGCGATGGTCGCGTCGAGATCGCGCACAGCGATGCCGACGTTCTCGAGTTTGATCGCCATGCCGGGATGCTACCCAGCACGGCCCCGATCAAACGCGCTACCCGTAGAGCTTGGCCACGATGCCCCCGAACTCGTCGTCTTCGAGTACCGGGGTGGCTTCGATCTGGAGATATTCCTGCCATTCGGAGATGAGCTCGAACACCGGCTTGGCGTCAGCAGCCTCGATCACCGAGCAGCCGCTGCCGTTGAGGCCGAACCACCTGCCGAGTTGGGTAGCTCCGTCGGGCGGTTTTGCCCCCGTCTGCAGGAAGTGTTCGGCCGTCGCCCGCATCCGGGCCGGATCGATGGCATGCCATTGCACCAGGTATTTCATGAGAAGCCGCCTTTGAAGTCACTTGTCGGGCACTGCGTGTCGCGGCCGAGGAGCCGTCGCGACCTCCCGAACATCAGCGGCGTCCATGGGGCGATGAGTTCAATAAAGCACCACTCGGGCAGCTGAGCATCAGCCAAACGGCTGAGATCAGATCACTGCGCCGACGGCTGGTGCTGTGTGATGCAGTGGATGCCGCCGCCGCGCTCGAACAGCGGCCGGGCGTCGACGCTGACCACCCGGCGGCCGGGGTACTGCTCGGCCAGGATCGCGGCCGCATCGGCGTCGCGGGGATCGCCGAACGCACACGCGATGACGCCGCCGTTGACCACCAGGTGATTGATGTAGCTGTAGTCGACGTAGCCCTCGGCGTCGGTCAACAGCTCCGGAGCGGGCAGTTCCACGATCTCCCAGGGCCGGCCCGCGGCATCCGTCGTGTCAGCGAGAGCTTCGCGAATCTCTTTGCACACCAAGTGGTCCGGATGTGCGTCGGAATGCTGCGCGTGCAGCAGCAGGCGCCCCGGGGACGTGATGGCCGCGACGATGTCGACGTGGCCGCGGGTGCCGAACCGCTCTGAGTCACGGGTCAGGCCACGCGGCAACCAGACGGCGTGCGTGGCGCCAAGGGTGCGGGCCAACTCGGCTTCGATATCGGCCTTGGTGGCACCCGGATTCCGGCCGGGATCGAGCTGGACGGTCTCGGTGACCAGCACTGTGCCCTGCCCGTCGACCTGGATGCCGCCGCCCTCATTGACCAGGTTGGAACTGACCACCGGCACCCCGGCCCAATCAGCCACTGCGGCACCGATTTTCGCGTCGCGATCCCAGCGCGCCCAGTCCTGGGCGCCCCAACCGTTGAAGACCCAGTCCACCGCGGCCACCGAACCGTCGTCGGCGTGCACGAACGTGGGTCCGATGTCACGCATCCAGGCGTCGTTCAGTGGGGCCTCGACGATGTCGACCTCGGCGGACAGATAGCGCCGCGCGGCAGCCATTTCCGCGGGGTCCACCACCACGGTCACCGGCTCGAACTCCAGCACCGCGTGCGCGACGGCCGCCCAGGTCGAACGCGCCTCGTGGTGTTCGGTCTCGTTGTCCCCCAACGAATAACCTTCCGAGGGGAACGCCATCCATACCCGGTCCTGCGGCGCGCTCTCGGCAGGCATCACATAGCGGGTCACTTCACGACCGCCGTGGCTTCGTGGCCGGCACCGTACGGGCGCTGGACATCGACCGGCGCGGTCAGCGCGGCGTAGCTGTCGGGCCGGCGGGTCAGCAGGAACGGGAACAGCTCCAACCAGTCACGCCGCTGGTCGAGATCCAGATCGGCGACCAGCACCGCCTCTTCGTCGCGCGGCGCCTGCACCAGCACCCGGCCGTAGGGGTCGGAGATGAACGACGAACCGTAGAACGTCACGGCGCCTTCGTCGCCGGTGCGGTTGGGCACCACCATGAACAGGCCGCTGTTGATGCCGTTGGCGACGATGACCTGCTGCCACAGCGGCTGGGTGTCGAAGGCGGGAAAGACCGGCTCGGAACCGATGGCCGTCGGGTAGACGACGATCTCGGCACCGCCGAGCGAGTAGTTGCGGGCCACCTCGGGGAACCATTCGTCCCAGCACGTCGGCATGCCCAGCTTGGCGCCCAGCCCCGCCGGCTCGTAGACCGGGTACGGGTTGCCCTCGGCCGGGCCGGCCCGGAAGTAGGTGTCCTCGTAGTAACCGGCGGAGATCGGGATGTGCATCTTGCGGGTCCGGCCGGCCAGCTCACCCGACGGTGACACCAGGATCGCCGTGTTGAAGCCCAAACCGTCTGCAGCGGGGGCCTTTTCGTACAGCGACGCATGGACGAAGACGCCGTTGGCGCGGGCCGCCTCGGCGGCGAGCGCGAACGTCGGGCCCTCGAGCAGGTCCTCGGCGGTGTCGCCCGGGTTGGGGCCGGCCGGGGTGTCGGCGGGGTACCGCAGCAGCGTGATCTCCGGCAGGCAGACCAGAGTGGCGCCCTCGCCGGCCGCCCGGTCGATGCCGTCGCGCAGGACCTTGGCCAGCTCGTCCGCATCGGAACGCCAGCGGTGCTGCACCAGGCCGACCCGTACCGGGGGTCGCGTCGACTCGGTGCTGCGGGAGAGCGGCTCGGGTGCGGTGGCGGTCAGGGTGATCATCAGCGGGACTCCTAAAACGAATTGGATTCGTTTTATTGTGGCCCCACTTACCCGTCCTTGTAAAGAGGTAGTAGAAAGATTCCATGGGCCGCCCCTCCAAACCGCTGCTATCCACGGATCGCATCGCTGGTGCAGCAATGGATTTGGTCAACAAGACCGGCGGCTTCACCGTGCCTGAACTGGCCCGGGCCCTGAAGGTCAGTCCGTCGTCGCTGTACAACCACGTCGCCGGCCGCGAACAGATCGTCGAACTGCTGCGCGAGCGGGCGATGTCCGACGTCGCGCTGCCCGCCGACGACTCCGCACGCCCGTGGACCGATGTCGTCGCCGACATCATGCGGTCCTACCGGCAGAGCTACGCCCGGTACCCGCGGCTCATCCCGCTGCTGACCTCACACGCGGTCAACAGCGACCACGCCCTGACGATGTACAACACGCTGGCCGTCGCCTTCGGCCGCGCCGGATTCAATCCCGCGGACACGCTGCGCGCCATCACGCTCATCGACTCGTTCGTGCTGGGCTCGGCGCTCGATGTCGCAGCACCCGACGAGCCGTGGCAGACGGGCGCCGAGGTCGGACCGGAGTTCGCGGCGGCGCTGGCCACCGGCAGCGCCAAACCCGAACGTGCCGATGACGCCTTCGAATTCGGCGTCGCGGTGCTGCTGCGCGGCCTGGCGGCGGTCCCGCTTTCCGGGTGATCGCGCCGAGTGATTACTCGGCCGCGTCGCCCTCAGGCTTGACGCCGTCCTTCGCCTCAGCCTTGCCGTCGGCCTCTGCTTCCGCCTTCGGCAGGATCGCGTCCAACGCGGCACCGGTGATCCGGCGGAACGCGCGCCGCGGCTTCTTGGCGTCCAGGATGGCCACCTCGAGCGTCGATGCACCCAGCACCCGATCGCCGGCACCGGCGTGCAGCGCGTCGACGGCAACCTTCGCCGCGTCGGCCAGGCTCGCGTTCTCCTCGTAGGAGTCGTTCAGCGCGGCGATGATCGGCTCGGTGGTACCGCCCATCACGACGAAATGCGGCTCGTCGGCGATGGACCCGTCGTACGTGATCCGGTACAGCTCAGGGGCTTTCGTCTCGCCGTAGTGCGCGACCTCGGCGACGCACAGCTCGACCTCGTAGGGCTTGGCCTGCTCGGTGAAGATGGTGCCGAGCGTCTGGGCGTAGACGTTGGCCAGCTGCCGGCCGGTGACGTCACGACGGTCGTAGGCATAGCCCCGGGTGTCGGCGAACTGGATGCCGCCGCGCCGCAGGTTGTCGAATTCGTTGAACCGGCCGACCGCGGCGAAACCCACCCGGTCGTACAGCTCACTGACCTTCTGCAGCGACCGCGACGGGTTCTCGGCGACGAACAGCACGCCACCCTCGTAGGCCAGCACAACCACGCTGCGGCCGCGCGAAATTCCTTTGCGCGCAAGCTCGGAACGTTCCCGCATCGCCTGTTCGGGCGAGATGAAATACGGAAAGCTCATCAGGCATTACCTCTCGCGCGGGTCCGCTCGGCGATCACTTCCCGGGCCAGCGCGGCGATCCGCTCCTCGGTGACCTCTTCCGCGCCCTCGGCACCGATCAGTACCGCGGTCGGATAGATGCCACGTGTCAAGTCCGGTCCACCGGTGGCCGAATCGTCGTCAGCAGCATCGTAAAGCGACTCGATGGCGACCTTCAGCGCCGAATCGGCGTCGGTCACATGCGAATACAGCTTCTTGATCGACGACTTGGCGAACAGCGACCCCGAGCCCACCGACTGGTAGCCCTCTTCCTCGATGTTCCAGCCGCCGGCGGCGTCGAACGAGACGATGCGACCGGCGTTGCCCGGATCGGAGTCGTCCAGGTCGTAGCCCACCAGCAGCGGCAGCGCGACGAAACCCTGCAGGGCCGCGCCGAGATTGCCGCGCACCATGATGGCCAGCCGGTTGACCTTGCCACGGAACGTCAGCGGCACGCCCTCGAGCTTCTCGTAGTGCTCGAGCTCGACGGCGTACAGCCGCGCGAACTCCACCGCGATGGCCGCGGTGCCGGCGATACCGGTCGCGGTGTAGTCGTCGGCGATGTGCACCTTCTGCACGTCACGGCTGGCGATCATGTTGCCCTGGGTGGCCCGCCGGTCCCCCGCGATCAGCACGCCGCCGGGGTACTTGATCGCGACGATGGTCGTGCCGTGGGGCAGGTCGGCACCGCCAGTCACCGAAGTCCCCACCGCCGGCAGCAGATGGGGCGCCTGCCGGCTGAGAAAGTCCGAAAACGAGGACAGGTTCAGGTGGGGTGAGGTGACATCCAGTCGATCAGAGAAAGGCCCGAACGCTGCCGTCACTGGCCGCCCTTTTGGACGTATGCGCGCACGAAGTCCTCAGCGTTCTCTTCCAGCACGTCGTCGATCTCGTCGAGCAGGTCGTCGGTGTCCTCAGCGAGCTTCTCGCGACGTTCCTGACCTGCGGCAGACGGGCCGGAGAGGTCGTCGTCCTCGCCGCCGCCGCCACCGCGCTTGGTCTGTTCCTGAGCCATCGCCGCCTCCTGATTGCTCGATTCTCTGACTTCACACTACCGGTCCGCGCCCGGGTTCCCCGGGAACACAAGCAGTTACGTGGTCAGCTGTTCCACCAACTCGACCGCGCTGTCCACCGAATCGAGCAACGCACCGACGTGGGCCTTGCTTCCACGCAGCGGTTCCAGCGTCGGAATCCGCACCAGCGACTCGCCGCCGAGGTCGAAAATCACCGAGTCCCAGCTGGCCGCGGCGATGTCCGCACCGAACCGGCGCAGACACTCACCACGGAAGTAGGCGCGGGTGTCGGTGGGCGGGTTCTCCACCGCATCGAGCACCTGCTGCTCGGTGACCAGCCGCTTCATCGAGCCGCGCGCCACCAGGCGGTTGTACAGACCTTTGTCCAGACGAACATCGGAGTACTGCAGGTCCACCAGGTGCAGACGCGGGGCGTTCCAGCTCAGGTTCTCGCGCTGGCGGAAGCCCTCCAGCAGGCGCAGCTTGGCCGGCCAGTCCAGGAGTTCGGCGCATTCCATCGGATCGCGCTCGAGGAGATCAAGCACGTGCGCCCAGGTCTCGATGACGTGGTCGGCGCGCGGATCGGGATCGCGCCGCTCCTGCAGCTTGGCCACGCGGTCCAGGTAGATGCGTTGCAGCGCAAGGCCGGTCAGTTCGCGGCCGTCGGCCAGCGCCACGGTGGCGCGCAACGACGGGTCGCGGCTGATGACGTGCACCGCGTGCACCGGACGGGCCAGCGCCAGGTCCGACAGGTCGATGCCCTCGGCCTGGCCGAACTCGATCAGATCGAGCACCAACGAGGTGGTGCCGACCTTGAGGTACGTCGACGTCTCGGCCAGGTTGGCGTCACCGATGATGACGTGCAGCCGGCGGTACTTGTCGGCGTCGGCGTGCGGCTCGTCGCGGGTGTTGATGATGCCGCGCTTGAGCGTCGTCTCCAGACCGACCTCGACCTCGATGTAGTCGGCGCGCTGGGTCAGCTGAAAGCCCGGCTCATCCCCCGACTGCCCGATGCCGACACGGCCCGAGCCGGTGACGACCTGACGTGACACGAAGAACGGCGTCAGCCCGGCGATCACCGAGTTGAACGGCGTCTGCCGGCTCATCAGGTAGTTCTCGTGCGTGCCGTACGACGCGCCCTTGCCGTCGACGTTGTTCTTGTACAGCTGCAGCCTGGCCGCGCCGGGCACGCTGGCGACGTAGCGCGCCGCGGCCTCCATGACGCGCTCGCCGGCCTTGTCCCAGATGACCGCGTCCATCGGGTCCGTGACCTCGGGAGCGGAGTACTCCGGGTGCGCGTGGTCGACATACAGCCGGGCGCCGTTGGTCAGGATCATGTTGGCGGCGCCGATCTCGTCGGCATCGACGATCGGTGCCGGCCCCGTGGAGCGGCTCAGATCGAAGCCACGGGCGTCGCGCAGCGGGGACTCCACCTCGTAGTCCCACCGGGTGCGCTTGGCCCGCTGGATGCCGCTGGCCGCCGCGTACGCCAACACCGCCTGCGTGGACGTGAGGATCGGGTTCGCGGTCGGATCAGACGGCGAAGAAATGCCGTATTCGACCTCAGTTCCGATGATCCGTTGCATGCCGCCAAGACTAGACGGCTGTCGATACGCCACGATTAACCGCATGACGACATCGCGAGCCGACCGGGTCGCCGCCGAGACCTGGTTCCTGCGCCGGGGTCTGCCCGCAGTGTTGCGTCCGGGGGTGCTGGTGCGGCGGCTGTGGCAGCGATCGGCATCCGCCCTGGCCGGGTTCGCGGTGTTCATGGCCAATTCGATCCTCGTCACCACCGTCACGGGCCGGCACACCATCAACATCGAGGGTCAGCCCACTCGGACCGAATGGTTCGTCCTCGCCCTACTCCTGCTGGTGGCGCCGGTCGCCGCGCTGGTCGGCTGGCTCGTGTCGCGCATCTCGACATGGCGCAACCGCGCCGGTGCCGCCGCGGTATCGGTTGCGGTCTGTGTCGTCGGCGCGCTGTTCGGCGGTCCGGGCCCGAAAGTCGGCAGCAATCTGGTCTACGTCGGCGTGGTCGTCGCCGTCATCCTGGTCTGCACGGCGACCGGAATCGGCTCGATCGTGGGCTGGGCCCTGGACACCACGGCTCACAACCTGACCCTCGTGGGCGGCCTGTTCGTGCGAGCTCTGCCGATCATGCTGTTGACAGTGCTGGTGTTCTTCAACACCTATGTCTGGCTGATGGCGGCGATCATCAGCCGGACGCGACTGTGGTGCGCGCTGGGCTTCCTGGCACTGATCGCCGTGGCGTTCGTCGTCGCGACAACCGTCGACCGGGCCCGGCCGATCATGACGGCCACCGAACCCGATGCCCCCGAAGACCAGAACGCGATCCTGGCCGATACACCGTTCGCGCACCTGCCCGCGCCCGCCTACCGAATCCCGCTGTCCCGCATCGAACGCGTCAATGTGGTGTTCGTCCTGGCCATGTCCCAGGTACTGCAGCTCCTGATCGTCGCGCTGGTGACGGCGTTCATCTTCCTCGTGCTCGGGCTGATCCTGATCAGCCCCAAGCTGCTGTCGGAATGGACGCGCAACAACGGCTCGCTCGACGGCAGCATCTTCGGCATGACGCTGCCCATCCCGGAGTCGCTGATCCAGACGACGCTGTTCCTGGGTGCACTGACCTTCATGTACATCACCGGACGCACCACGACCGACGCCGAATACCGGGCCGAGTTCGTCGACCCCCAGGTCGACAGCCTGCGCCGCCGGCTGGATGCGCGCGACCGTTACCTCGCCGACCGCGGACGCTGAGCCGCGATCGGCGAGCGGGAGTACTACAGGTACTGACCCAGGTTGCTCTCGGTGTCGATGGCCCGGCTGGCACTCGAGGACTTGCCGGTGACCAGGGTGCGGATGTAGACGATCCGCTCGCCCTTCTTGCCCGAAATCCGCGCCCAGTCATCGGGGTTGGTGGTGTTGGGCAGGTCCTCGTTCTCGGCGAACTCGTCGACGATCGAGTCCAGCAGGTGCTGCACCCGCAGACCACGCTGCTGGGTTTCCAGCACCGACTTGATGGCGTACTTCTTGGCCCGGTCCACGACGTTCTGGATCATGGCGCCGGAGTTGAAGTCCTTGAAGTACATGACTTCCTTGTCGCCGTTGGCGTAGGTGACCTCCAGGAAGCGGTTGTCGTCGATCTCGGCGTACATCCGGTCCACGATCTTCTCGATCATGGCCTTGATGGTCAGCGCCCGATCGCCGTTGAACTCGGCCAGGTCGTCGGCGTGCACCGGCAGTTCCTCGGTGAGGTACTTGCTGAAGATGTCCTGTGCCGCTTCGGCATCCGGCCGCTCGATCTTGATCTTCACGTCCAGGCGGCCGGGCCGCAGGATGGCCGGGTCGATCATGTCCTCGCGGTTGGAGGCGCCGATGACGATGACGTTCTCCAGGCCCTCGACACCGTCGATCTCCGACAGCAGCTGCGGCACCACCGTGGTCTCGACGTCGGAGCTCACGCCGGTACCGCGGGTGCGGAAGATCGAGTCCATCTCGTCGAAGAACACGATCACCGGGGTGCCTTCGGAGGCCTTCTCGCGCGCCCGCTGGAAGATCAGGCGGATGTGCCGCTCGGTCTCGCCGACGAACTTGTTCAGCAGCTCGGGGCCCTTGATGTTCAGGAAGTAGCTCTTCGCCTCCCGGGCGTCGTCGCCACGGATCTCGGCCATCTTCTTGGCCAGCGAGTTGGCGACGGCCTTGGCGATGAGCGTCTTGCCGCAACCCGGAGGGCCGTACAGCAGCACGCCCTTGGGCGGCCGCAGCGCGTACTCCCGGTACAGGTCCTTGTGCAGGAACGGCAGCTCGACCGCGTCGCGGATCAGCTCGATCTGCCGGGTCAGGCCACCGATGTCCTCGTAGCTGACATCGGGCACCTCTTCGAGGACCAGATCCTCGACCTCGGCCTTCGGGATCCTCTCGAAGGCGTAGCCGGCCTTGCTGTCGACCAACAGCGAGTCACCCGGCCGCAGCTTGCGCGCCCGCTCGTCCGCCAGGTCGTCGATGCCTTCGAGCACCTCGGCGACCTCAGGGTCCAGGTATTCGAGCGCGATCAGCGGCTCGGCGAGCCAGACGATGCGCTCCTCGTCGGCATGGCCGACGACGAGGGCACGCTTTCCGTCGTTCAGGATTTCGCGCAGGGTGCTGATCTCACCGACCGCCTCGAACGAGCCGGCCTCGACGACCGTCAGCGCCTCGTTGAGACGGACGGTCTGGCCCTGCTTGAGTTCGGACACCTCGATGTTCGGCGACACCGACAGCCGCATCTTCCGACCGGACGTGAAGACGTCGACGGTGTCGTCGTCGTGGGTGAGCAGCAGGACGCCGTAGCCGCTCGGCGGCTGCCCCAGCCGGTCGACCTCCTCGCGGAGCGCCAGCAACTGCTGCCGCGCCTCTTTGAGGGTGTCCATCAGCTTGCCGTTGCGAGTCGTCAGCGAATCGATACGAGCTTCGAGTTGCTGCACGTCACGCGGTCCGCGGTGCGTCGCGGCGGCAGTCGCGAGCTGCTCGCGCAGCGCCGCAGTCTCGCTGCGAAGCCGCGCCAACTCGGCGGCATCGGTGCTGGACATGGGGTTCTGACGAGGTAGGCCCGGGCTGCCGAAGGCGTCCGGGCGATCCATTTCAGACATCTTGCGCTCCTTTCCCACACCGGAAGTTGGTGCGGCGGATACCTCAACGCTACCGGCCATCCGTCATTCATGGGCGCTCAAGGAATCGCGACACACGGGTGTTGCCCTGACCGCGCTGTTAACCTCATACGCGAGTCGGGCTCATCGAAAGGACCGCAGTGATCGTCAAATCCCTCGTCACCGGCATCGCAGCCACCGCCCTAGTAGGTGCGGCAGCCGTCGGTACGACGTCGGCTTCCCAGACGGCCGTGCCGGCCTCCCCTGCGGTCGCGCCCGTTGTTCGCCAGGTGCCGCTGCCCCAGGCGCCCGCGCCCGGCCTGCAGGCGTCGCTGGTGTCCACGCTCACCGGGCTGACGGCCGCCGGCAGCTTCGCCGGGTCCAAGGGCAGCTACATCCAGGGCGGCGTCGGCCGGCTCGAGGCCATCACCGCCGACCGGGCGTACAGCAACGCCGTGAAGCAGGGCGTGTTCCCCATGAGCTTTGCCGTTGCCGACATCGATGACCTCGGAGACGGCACCGCGACGGCCAACGTCACCGCCACGGCCGCCACCGGAGCCACCGCTGCGCAGCCGCTGACCTTCGTCGCCGGCCCCAGCCCGACCGGCTGGCAACTGTCCAAGGGGTCGGCCATGGCCCTGCTGTCGTCGGTGAAGTAGCCGCCAGGAGGAGCCGGTGAAGCCAGCCCGCGGAAGCTTGATCGCCGCCATCGCGGCGGCGATCGGGTTGACCGGGTGCAGTGAACACGTCGAGCCGCCTGCCGACCCGATGCCCCGTTCACTGCTGACCACCGAAACCAGGGCACCCAAGGCCGCACCGCTGCCGGCGCCCGACGCGCTCACCGCGGTGCTGTACAAAATCGCGGACCCGGCGGTGCCCTCGGCACAAAAGATCGGACTGATCCAATACGGCACCGCCGAGGACGAGGCCGCGCTCGACAGCTTCACCAGAGCGCTGCGCGACAACGGCTTCAATCCCATGACGGTGACGGCGACGGACCTGCTGTGGTCGTCCGGGCAGCCGGGCGACATCGTCGCGACCATCACGATGAGTCCCGTCGCCACGCCGGACAACAAGTTCACGTTCCCCATGGAGTTCAGTCCCATCAAGGACGGCTGGCAGCTGAACCGGCGGACGGCGACCCTGCTGCTGAAGCTGGGACAAACCGGCGCTCCGGGAACTGCGGCGCCGCCCGCGCGTTGAGTCTGCGTGTGGATCGGGTGGCTGGAGTTCGACGTGTTGCTGGGCGACGTGCATTCGCTGAAGGAGAAGCGCTCGGTGATCCGGCCGATCATCGCCGAACTGCGCCGCAGGTTCCTGGTCGCTGCGGCGGAAAGCGGTAATCAGGACCTGCACCGGCGGGCCCTGATCGGAATGTCGGCGGTGGCGGCCGACCACCGGCACGTCGTCGATCTTCTCGACGCCGCCGAACGTCTGGTCGCCGCGCGACCTGAGATCGAATTGTTGTCTGTGCGACGGGGTTTGATCAGCAGCGACGACTAGATGTTGCGCTTGCGCCGCAGCGGCTGCGGCGTCACTGCCCCCGGGGCCAGCCGGCGGGCACTGATCAGGAACGCGGTGTGGCCGCGCATCGAGTGCTGGGGGCGCACCGCCAGGCCGACGACGTCCCAGCCGCGTTGCAGCGACTCCCACGACCGCGGCTCGGTCCAGCACTGCTGCTCGCGCAGTGCCTCGACCGTCTTGGACAGCTGCGTGACGGTCGCGACGTAGACGATCAGGACGCCACCCGGGACGAGCGCTTTCGAGACCGTCTCCAGCACGTCCCACGGCGCGAGCATGTCGAGCACCACGCGGTCGACCTCGCCACCCCCCGTCGCTTCGCTCGCCCCCGACGCACCGTCGTAGTCGTTCAGGTCGGCGATGACCAGGTTCCAGTTCTCGGGCCGCTCGCCGAAGAATGTCTCGACGTTGCGCACCGCGTGCACGGCGTGGTCGTCACGGACCTCGTAGGACGTCACCGAACCACCCGGACCGACGGCCCGCAACAACGAACACGTCAGCGCGCCCGAGCCGGCGCCGGCCTCCAAAACCCTTGCGCCCGGGAAGATGTCGCCCTCGTGCACAATCTGGGCGGCGTCCTTGGGGTAGATCACCTGGGCGCCGCGCGGCATCGAGAGGACGTAGTCGATCAGCAGTGGGCGCAGCACCAGGAAGGGGTCGCCGTTGGTGGATTTGACGACGCTGCCCTCGGGCTGGTCGATCACCGAATCGTGGGCGATGATGCCGCGGTGCGTGTGGAACTCCCCACCCGTCGCCAGCACCATCGTGTAGTGCCGGCCTTTGGCGTCGGTCAGTTGGACGCGGTCGCCGACGGTGAAGGGTCCGGTGATTCTCACCGGGCCAGCCTGCCAGCCGACCCGTCCGGGCAGACGGCCGGGGTTCGCGAATTCTGTCGTGGGGCGGCCCTAAGCTGCTGGCATGACCACCGCGAGCGAGGAACCGAAGGCGGATCGCGCATGACTTCGGCCGCCGCTGTCCGACGGCCTGCACTGTCGCCGTCGCGTGCCGGTGACTTCAAGCAGTGCCCGCTGCTCTACCGCTTCCGGGCCATCGACCGGCTGCCGGAGCCGCCGTCGACCGCGCAGTTGCGTGGTTCGGTGGTGCACGCCGCGTTGGAGCGGCTGTACGCGCTGCCGGCGACGGACCGGGTGCCCGAGACCGCGCTGTCCCTGGTCACGCCGGCCTGGGATGCGGTGGTGGCGGAGAAGCCCGAGCTGGCTGACGAGATCGCACCCGAGCTACGGGAGACGCTGCTCGACGAGGCCCGCACCTTGTTGTCGGGCTACTACCGGCTCGAGGATCCGACGCGGTTCGACCCGCAGTGCTGCGAGCAGCGCGTCGAGGTCGAGCTGTCCGACGGCACGCTGCTGCGCGGATTCGTCGACCGGATCGATGTCGCGCCGACGGGTGAGCTGCGCGTGGTCGACTACAAGACCGGCAAGGCCCCGCCCGCGGCCCGGGCCCTGGCCGAGTTCAAGGCCATGTTCCAGATGAAGTTCTACGCAGTGGCTCTGCTGCGCATGCGCGGCGTGGTGCCCGCGCGGCTGCGGCTGCTGTATCTGGCCGACGGTCAGGTGCTCGACTACAGCCCCGACCTGGCCGAGTTGGAAAGGTTCGAGAAGACGCTGATGGCCATCTGGCACGCCATTCAGAAGTCGGGCGAGACCGGTGATTTCCGGCCCAACCCGTCCAAGCTCTGTTCCTGGTGTACGCATCAGGACCTGTGTCCCGCCTTCGGTGGCACTCCCCCGCCGTATCCCGGCTGGCCCGACAACTTCGGCGCCGCATGATCGACTGCTATTACCGTCGGCTCGACGGCGGTGGCGTTGGCGGCGATCTGCAACGGTTCGAATCGACCGAAGGCACCGGCAGCAACTGGGATACCAGCATTCAGCACGGGTCACCGCCGCTGGCGCTGTTGACCAAAGTGATCGAGGAGCTCGCTGCCGGCCGCGGCATGCAGGTGGGCCGGCTGGCCCTCGACATCTTGGGCGCCATTCCCGTTGTGCCCGTTGCGGTTCGGGCCTGGGTGTCGCGGCCGGGTTCTCGTATCTGCATGATGACCGCGGAGATGACGGCAACCCAACCTGACGGGTCCGAGCGCGCGGTGGCGCGGATGTCGGCGTGGCTGATCGCCACCAGTGACACCCGGGACGCCGCGCTGGATCGCTACCCGCCGATGGGGCGCGTGCCCGACACGGGTTTCCGGCATTTGTGGCAGGGCCGGCCAGGCTATCTGGAGACCGTCACCTGGGTGCCGCAGCCCGACGATGCCAACGCCGCGGTGGTGTGGATGCGGCCGTTGATCTCACTGGTGGACGACGAGGAGACGACCGACCTGCAGCGGCTGGCGATGGTCGTCGATTCCGCGAATGGCGTTGGCGCGGCGCTGGATCCGGACGAGTTCATGTTCATGAACACCGACACGACGGTGCACCTGCACCGCGCTCCGGTCGGCTCGGAGTTCTGCCTGCGGGCGCGCGGTTCGATCGGGCCCGACGGCCTCGGGTCGACGACGGCCGAGTTGTTCGACGAGCAGGGCTTTATCGGGACGTCAGCGCAGACGCTGTTGGTCCAGCGGCGCTGAGCGTTGGCATTCGCTCGATCGAATTGAGCGGCTGCACGCCGATACTGTCGCGAAACCAGGCCACCGTTGGAATCAGAATGATCTTTAGCGGATCGACGACACTGCCGGTGGTCAGGCCTCTCGCGACCGCTGGAGCCGGATCAAGGACCGCACCGGGCGGCCGTGCTGCGTTCTATATTCCAGAGCGAACCGCCTGATTTCGCGACTGCATTTTCAGCGGCGGCGCTACGTTTCCGGGAGTTGAGCCATGACCGTTCTGACCACCACTGATCCTGCGCGCCCCGAGCTCTCGCGGCACCGGTAGACCGATGGCGATCACTCTGCACTGGTTCCTGCCCACCAACGGCGACTCACGCAGCGACCTGAGTCTTGGCAACGCCGTCGGCGCGGCCGGCAGCCGAGCGGACGCCTTCGGCGCGGACCGCGCCCCCGACCTGGACTACCTCGCCCTGGTGGCCGGTGCCGCGGAGCGGCTCGGGTTCACCGGCGCCTTGACTCCCACCAGCAGCTGGTGTGAGGACGCCTGGGTGTTCACGGCGGCGCTGACCCAACGCACCGTAGGGTTCAAGTATCTGGTGGCCTTCCGGCCCGGATTGCAAGCGCCGACACTGGTTGCCCAGGCCGCCGCCACATACCAGCGAATCTCGCGGAATCGCTTGCTGCTCAACGTCGTTACCGGCGGCGACGACGTCGAACAGCGCCGCTACGGCGACCATCTCGGCAAGGCAGAACGCTATGAGCGGGCCGCCGAGTTCCTGACGATCTTCCGGCAACTGTGGTCCGGCGAACCGGTGACCTTCACCGGCAAACACCTGTCGGTGGAGAACGCCACCATCATCCCTGCCGAGACCTGGCCTGACATCTACCTCGGCGGGTCCTCGGCCGAAGCGCTGGAAGTGGCCGCCGAACACGCCGACGTCTACCTGACCTGGGGTGAACCGCCCGCCCAGGTCGCCGAGAAGCTCGATGCGGTACGCCACCAGGTCAAGAACCTGGGCCGGCCGCGACTGGCGACCAGAGATCTGCGGTTCGGGATTCGTCTGCACGTCATCAGCCGCCCCACCGAAGAGGAGGCGTGGGCACAGGCCGACAAGCTGCTGGCAGGCCTCGATGCCGAGAGCATCAATCGCGCCCAACAGATTCAGCGTAATTCGCAGTCGGAGGGCCAGCGGCGGATGTCGGCCCTGCACGGCGGCCGAACCGACAACTTGGAGGTGTCCCCCAACTTGTGGGCCGGCATCGGGCTGGTTCGCGGCGGCGCCGGCACTGCCCTGGTCGGCAGTCATGAGCAGGTCGCCGACCGTATCGCGGAGTATCACGAGCTCGGTCTCGACGAGTTCATCCTGTCCGGCTATCCGCATCTGGAAGAGGCCTATACCTTCGGCGAGGGCGTCACTCCCATACTCGCGGAACGCGGACTGCTCGCTGATCGGCCTTGAGCATGGCAGCTCCCCGGACGCACGCGCACATCGTCGCCGTCGCAGAGGAATTCGCGGCAGCGGTGAAACCCGGTGCAGCCGAACGTGATCGGCTCGGCGCTGTGCCCCGCACCGAAGTTTCCGAGTTCGGGGACCTGGGCCTGCCGGCCATCACGGTGCCGGTCGAGGACGGCGGAGATGGGCTGGGGCCCCGGACGGTGGCCGAGGTCGTCAGAATCGTCGCGGCGGCCGATCCGGCCCTTGCCCAGATCCCACAAGGCCATCTCCTGGCCGTGGACATCCTGTGCCTGCTCGGCACTCCCCTGCAGCGCGCCCGCATCTTGCCTGCGGTCGTCAACGGTGCCCGGATCGCGCCTGTGCTCGCCGAGCGCGGCGGCCACCATGCCCAGGATCTGAAAACGCGCCTGAGCAACGACGGCACGCGCTGGCGCGTAGATGGCACCAAGTACTACTGCACCGGTGCCATCACCTCGCAGTGGCTGGCCGTCAGTGCGCTCGACCCCGATGACCGTCTGGTGCTGGCGTTCGTCGAACGTGACGCACCCGGAGTGACCGTCGACGAAGACTGGGCCGCCATGGGCCAACGCTCCACCGTGAGTGGCACCACCACTCTGGACGGCGTCACGATCGACAGCAACCTGGTGGTGCCGTATTGGTCGGCGTTCGAGAAACCGCAACTTCTCGGCGCCCGCGCACAGCTCGTGCACGCGGCCATCGAAGCCGGCATCGCGGAGGGCGCCCTGGCCGACGCCGGAGAGTTCGTCCGCACCCGTAGCCGCCCGTTCTTCGAGGCGGTGCGGTACGGACGCGCCGGCTCGGCAAGCGAAGACCCGCACATCCAGCTGCGATTCGGCCAACTCGCCACCCGCACCCGCGCGGCCATCGAGTTATTACGTTGGGCGGCAAGAGAACTCGAAGACATCGGTCTCGACGTCAGTGATCCCGACGCCGCTGCGCACGGCTCCATCGCAGTGGCCCAGGCCAAGCCCTTCGCCAGCGACGTCGCCGTCGACGTGGCCAGCCAGCTGTTCGCACTGACCGGGGCCAGCGGAACCGACCGCCGTCATGGCCTCGACCGACACTGGCGCAACGCCCGCACCCACAGCGTGCACGACCCGGTCGACTGGAAGTACCACCACATCGGCGCGTGGGAACTTTCCCACGTGGCACCGCCGAACCACGGGCAGATCTGAATGCCCTTGCGATCCGGCGGATTCTGAATATCCAGACGGTGATCGGTACCCGATAGCGTGGCCGGCAGGTTCGGGCGCCGCGCCGACCGGCGTCGGCTGGGCCATCGGCCATTACGGCGTCCAGACGCCCTATCTGGCGCTGTCGGCCATCTGGTTACTCGCCATCGTCGGCTACCTGCTGGGACCCGAGACCAAGGGCAAGGAACTCGACAACCTCGCCGAGGAGGCGCTGCACGTCTGCCCCTTGCGCGAACCAGACGCGCACCAGCCACCTGAACCAAGCAGGTTCGCTCGCACCCATCCGCACTCACCTCGGTTCCGAATAACCAATGTGAGCACCTGCAGGCTCAGGACGCCGGTGGAAGTGAGGGTCCCATGACGCAGCACTACGACGTGGCGATTGTGGGCGGCGGTCCCGCCGGCGCGGCCGCCGCATGGCAGGCAGCGCAGACCGGTGCCCGGGTTGTGGTGTTCGACAAGGCGCAGTTTCCGCGTGACAAACCGTGCGGCGACGGTCTCACGCCGCGGGCGGTCAGCTTCATCCAGAAAATGGGTTTGGCCGAGCAGGTCGCGAAATTCCATCGAGTCAACAGAGCCACCGTCTACAGCCCGAACCGGTGGGACCTGGCATTCCCGGACCGTCCGGGAATGCCCGATCACGGCCATGTGGCGCGGCGTCTGGAGCTGGATCTGATGTTGCTTGACCGTGCCGAGTACTGCGGGGCCGAGGTGCGCCGCGGCGCCGAAGTCGCATCGGCGATCGTCGATGACCGTGGCCGGGTCTGTGGGGTGGTCCTCAAGAGCGGAGAACGGGTCCGCGCCGATGCGGTGATCGCGGCTGACGGCGCCCATTCCCCGCTGAAGCGGACGCTGAACCTCACCTCCCGCTACAACGGCTACGCCGCCATCGCGATCCGCGCTGAAATGACGGCCAACCGCCCCGACGTCGACTCCCTCGACGTCCATCTGCAGCTCAAGTTCCGAGGCGATCAACTGCCCGGCTACGGCTGGGTGTTCCCCCTCGGCGGCGGCCGAGTCAACATCGGACTGGGGTACGTCAACAGCTACAAGAAATGGCATCAGATCAACGCAACAGAGCTGCTGGGCCAGTTTCTCGCCGATCTCCCCGCCGACTGGCAGCTGCCGACGACCCACGAATTGATGAAAGCCAAAGCCCTGCAAGCCTGGCGACTACCAATGGGATTCACCACCTGGCCGCCGTGGCGACCCGGCGTCCTGTTCGCCGGGGATGCTCTCGGCGCCGCTCGGCCGGCATCAGGGGCGGGGATATCAAAAGCCCTGCAGTCCGGGCTGGCCGCCGGTGAATGCGCCATCGCGGCTCTGACCAACGGCGGTCCCGACGATTTCACCAACTACACCCAGCGGGTAGAGGAGGCCTGGGGCACGGAATACCGGCGCGGCCGCTGGTTCCACAAGATGGTCGGCATACCGGCCATCGCCAGTGCCGGACTACACGTACTCGACGCCGTCGGCAATCCGTCGTTTCGAGCCCGCATGCTGTTCTGGGAACAGTGGACCGACCCGCGACGAGAATCCCCGGGCGCGTGCGACACGCACACGTCACGGAGGAACTGCTAGCCACGGCTGTGTGGAGGTGACCCGAAGCCTGCGACGGCCTCGAGCCGCCTCCACAGCCGCCCATCCGCCCTAATTCGCCTGTTTGTGGTACGCGGCGAGGGTGACGTCGAGCAAACCTTCGGTGAAGTAGCGTTCGCACCCGCGGAGGTATTTCATGAAGCGTTGATAGACCTCTTCTGACTGGACCTCGACGGCCTTTTCGTAATTGGCCTCCAGCGCGTTGCCCCAGATATTCAACGTCCGGATATAGTGCGACCGAAGCGACACCGCCTCGGGAACATCGAAGCCGGCTCGTTCACCGTGTTCAATCATCATCTCGGTGGTCGGGATCCGCCCGCCCGGAAAAATCTCGGTGACAATGAATTTGATGAATCGCGCGGTCTCGAAGGTGATCTGCTTTCCGTCCGCGTGCAAATCATACGGGTGATAGCCGACGCTGCTCTGAATCGTCATCCGGCCGTCTCCGGGCAGAATATCGAAACATTTCTTGAAGAATTCCACATAGCGTTCGAACCCGAAGTGCTCGAAGGCTTCGATGGATACGATTCTGTCGACAGGTTCGTCGAACTCCTCCCAACCATGCAACAGCACGCGCCGGGTTCGCGTGGTGTCGATGGTGTCCAGGAGTTGCTGGGTATAGGTTCGTTGGTTCTTCGACAACGTCAGTCCAATGACGTTGACGTCATACTTCTCGACCGCGCGTTTGGCAGTGGCGCCCCAGCCGCAGCCGATGTCCAACAACGTCATCCCCGGCTTGAGGTCCAGCTTGTCGAGGTTCAGGTCGATCTTCGCGATCTGCGCCTGCTCCAAGGTCAAACTCTCCGGTTCGAAATAAGCGCAGCTATAGGTACGTGAAGGATCCTGGAACAGGGCGAAGAAATCGTCAGATAGGTCGTAGTGGGCTTGGACGTCCTCGAAATGCGGACGCATATCGTCACGAGAATCAGTTGCCACGAATTTCTCCCTCCCCACTGAGCACAGCAGTGCTCAGCATGTTCAGGCCAGTCCGGTAATGAGTCACAGTCCGATCCACTATTTCTCCAGGGTGAATTGGTTCACGTCGACTTGACCGAGGCGGAACATATCCGCACAGCCAGTCAGATATTTCATGTACCGGTCGTAGACCTGCACCGATTGGATGGCGATCGCCTCATCGCGGTGGGCCTCGAGCGACGCTGCCCACAGGTCCAGGGTCCGCGCGTAGTGCGGCTGCAGCGATTGGACCCGAGTTATCCGGAAGCCCGCGGCGGTGGCCAGCTCATGGACCATCGGAACCGATGGCAGTCGTCCGCCGGGAAAGATCTCGGTGAGGATGAATTTGACGAACCGGGCCAACTCGAAGGTCAGAGGTATGCCGAGTTCCGCAGCCCGGCGCGGTTCGATACCGCAGATGGTGTGCAGCAGCATGCTGCCATCAGCGGGCAGCGCGTCGTAGGCCATGCGAAAAAACGCCGGATACCGATCGTGGCCGAAGTGCTCGAACGCCCCGATGGACACGATCCGATCAACCGAACCCTCGAATTGCTCCCACCCTTCCAATAACACCCGACGGGACCTCGTCGTGTTCATCGTGCCCAGAAGTTGTTCGACGTGGGCGGCCTGGTTCTTCGACAGCGTCAGACCGATGACGTCGACGTCGTAGCTCTCGACCGCCCGCCGCATCGCGGCACCCCAGCCGCAGCCGATATCGAGCAACGTCATACCGGGTCTCAGACCCAATTTGCCGAGAGCCAAGTCGATCTTGGCCATCTGGGCCTGCTCCAGGGTCATGCCGTCGTGCTCGAAGAACGCACAGCTGTACGTCTGGCTGGGATCCAGAAACAACCGGAAAAAGTCATCTGACAGGTCGTAGTGCGCCTGCACGTCCTCGAAGTGAGGTTTGAGCTTTGCAGTCATGGACGTCCTCTCATGGCACCTGGTCCCGGCAACGGGTCAGGTAGCACTTGATCGGGGTACGCGTCGGTCAGACCGGCCACGGTGACGATCCGCGCGCGTACGTGTTGGTCAGGACATGTCTCGGTTCCGGCACCGTTCGCCAGAGCGAGCAACCGGGATTCGAAGCCCAGGCCGTGTTGGATGGGTCTGCCGCGGAAATTGATAGAGAATTGCCGATGTCGCAGGCGGAGGGTTTCATCGACATTCGCCGGGCTGTAGCACAAACCCACCCCGCTGACCCGCGTTGACAAGTAACAACGCGCCTCAGCCTTGAAGGTCCACCAGCGATCAGGCGACCGTCACCAGCCTCACTGCCCAGTACGGCTAGAGCTTGAATCGTCCGGCGAAGCCGCGCAGCGGCAGGTCGGCGCTGGTGATGATGCCGGGACGGGCTGCGACCACGGACTTGATGGCGTTGAGCGCGGGCATTCCTGTGACCGTCATGCCGATCGAGGCGAAGTTGTCCGGATTGGACAGGTCCACACCGGGTTTCGGGTAGATCATGTGTTTGTTGTAGACGCAGGGATCGCCCTTGATCTGAGTGATGTAGCAGCCCTTGATGTTCCAGTGCGGTTCGGTGTGCGGCGTCATCTGCCATTCGAGGTGGGTCTCGACGCGCGGCACACCGTCGACCATGCCCTGGTACTTGATGTAGTTGCCGCCGAGTGAGCCCTTGGGCAGCGTGTACCAGCCCAGGTCGACATCCTTGGTGCAGGCACCGAGCTCGTATTCGAATTTCACCTCGTCGAGCTCGAGCCCGAAGCAGTCGGCCATCATGTAGACCGAGTCGGCGAAGACCTCCGTGTATTTCCGCAGCTTGCCCGGGATCGACGGATCATCAACGGGCAGACCGTATCCCACCTCGATCCAGGTGTCTTTCGAGTGATGGCAGGACACGTCGACGGACTCGATGGTGGTGACGTTCTCGATCTCGGCGACGTCGGCCGAACACACCACCCCGAGGATCTGATTGAGACCCGGATTCATACCCGTGCCGTAGAACGTGGAATTGCCCTTCTCGCAGGCCTCTTGGAGCAGCTGCGTGACGGGCTTACCCGAGTGGTGCGGGTGATTGGTATCGCGGTGGAAGCCGGTGATCCAGTCGGCGGTGGTGACGATGTTGATGCCGGCCTCGAGCACCTTGACATAGAGATCTTCGTCGGGGAATACGCCGTGGAAGGTCAGCACATCAGGCTTGGCGGCGATGATTTCCTCGATCGTTCCGGTGGCGATCACACCGTTCGGCGCTATGCCGGCGAGTTCGCCGGCGTCCTTGCCGACTTTGTCCGGCGAATAGCAGTGCACACCAACAAGTTCGAGATCCGGTCGATCCGCTATCCGCTTGATCATCTCGGAGCCGACGTTGCCGGTCGCGACCTGAAAAACAGTAATCGGCATGGCGATGCCTTCCTTCTCGAGAATGGTCTTGATCAGTGCGGGGATCGGGCAGCCAGGTCGGCGGCGCTGCCACCTTTGCCGTCAGGGTAGAACTTCAATGCCCAGTTGCGGATCGCGGTGAATCCTTCGAGTTCCGAGCTGGCCAGAGCGGGCGGATCGGAATAGCGCTGGTGCGACCAGATGTGGATGTCCTGGCGGAACTGCCGGATGACTTCGGCGCCGAACTCCTCGGCCCTGACACGAGCCCGATCGGGGTTACGCACGTCGCCCTTGGGCCGCCCGATGTAGACCATGAAACGGATATCGGAGGTGCTGTCGTCGACAGGGGTGATGGCCGAGATCGTGCGATTGTCGATCATTCCCCAACTCTTGGTCACCGCGATGCCGAGGCCGCCGTTGATTGCCTCCACTCCGCTGTTGATGTCCTCGATCCGCTGGCCGTCGTCGCCTTCGAAGGTGATGGTGAAATCGACGTAGGACACCGGGCCATCAAAGTCGTGCCGGGTGAAGACCGGATTGATCGGTGTCCCGTGGACATATTTGAAATGGGCGGAGTCTACGCCGTTTTCGAGCACATACTGGGGGTGCATCTCACGGCCCTGCTCGAACAACCGCTGCTGCGGGTAGTAATCCGCTGCGCTGCTTCCGTCACCGAAACTGGCGAAAACATCGGGAGCATCGAAGAACGGGTCACGGTCCTGGAGGTCATGCCACACATAGATCGATGCGTTGCGCTCGGTAACCGGGTAGGTCTTGATGCGACGCCCCCGGTTGGGCCGGCTCTCGTAGGGAATGCAGACGTTGCGCCCCTCCTGATTCCACTGCCAACCGTGAAAGGGGCACTGCAACACCTCGCCTCGCACGGTGCCACCGAACCCGAGGTGCGCGCCCAGGTGTTCGCAGTAGGCGTCCATCACGGTGACCCGTCCAGACTCTGAGCGCCAGGCGACCAGCTCCCGACCGAAGTACTTCATGGTGTGAACGTCACCGACGCCGACCTCGTCGGACCAGGCAACCTGAAACCAGCCGGTCGGTCTCATCGAAAGAGGCGGCTTAGCCATGAACCGAAGCATAGAACAGTCAATGAAAGTTGCATAGCACCCTCTATCAAAATGGTTCCAGCGGGATATCCTTCGAAGATGACCGATACGACGGAGGCGTCGACGCCGGCGCGGCGCACGAATCGGCGCGGCCAGGCGACCCGCGAGAACATGCTGGAGGCCGCGCTGAAGTCGCTGGCCTCGGGCGATCCCGGATCAGTCTCGGCCAATCGGATTGCCAAGGACATCGGCGCGACCTGGGGTGCCGTGCAATACCAATTCGGCGACGCCGACGGCTTCTGGGCCGCCGTGCTTCACCGTACGGCCGAACGCAGGGCCGACGTGTTCGCATCCATCAGTTCCGACGCCCTGCTGAGCAATCGCGTCGCCACCATCATCGACACTCTCTACGCGGGCCTGGACTCCCCCGATTCACGGGCCATCGAGAACCTACGCGCCGCACTGCCCCGCGATCATGCAGAACTGGAGCGGTTATACCCAAGGACCGCAGCCGAATTGCATTCCTGGGGCCAGTCGTGGCTGCAGATCTGCCGCAACGCTTTCGAGGACCTCGGCGCCGACCCCGAACGCGTCCGTGAGGTCGCCACCTTGATTCCGGGCGCGATGCGCGGCCTGGTCTCCGAGCGGCAACTGGGTTCCTATGCAGACCTCGATGTTGCGCGGCGCGGGTTGACCAACGCGCTGGTCGCCTATCTGCAAACGGCGGATTGAGCAGACGGCAGAATATTCAGTTGCATCTATATAGATGTCTAGGCATACTGGCCGCATGGACGTCTTCGAAGCAGTCGCCGAACCCAACCGGCGCGCGCTGCTCGACGTACTCGCCGAGGGCGAACGGACGGCAGGCGAACTCGTCGCGACCCTCCCCGGCCTGACGCAGCCGACGGTCTCCCGTCATCTCCGCGTGCTGCGGGAGGTGGGCCTGGTCGAGGTCCGGCCCGACGCCCAACGACGCATCTACGCGCTGCGCGCCGACGGCCTGGTCGAGATGGACCAGTGGATCGAGCGCTACCGCCGCTACTGGACCAATCATCTGGATGCCCTTGAGCGCCATCTGGATTCGACATTCGAGGAGGAACATGACCGGCACTGAACTCGAGGGCGTCGTCACCGTCGACGGTGACCGCGCGACGCTGACGTTCGAGCGGCGACTGCGTCATCCCGTCGAGCGGGTATGGGCCGCCATCACCGAGCCCGCGCACCGCGATACATGGATGGGCAAGACCGTCATCGACGGCCGCGAAGGCGGCTCCATCGAGACCGTCGCCTCCGGCCCGCCCGTGCCGCCGGAGATGAAGCGCATGACGGGCCGCATCCTGGTCTGGGATCCGCCGCACGTGTTCGAACACGAATGGCACCAGCAGATCGTCGAACCCGGTGTGGTCCGCTACGAACTCACGGCCGACGGCACCGGCACCCTGCTGCGCCTGACCCATCGCGGCCTCGGAGTGCCCAACGCCAACGAATTCCGGCCTGGCACACAGGCTTTCCTCGACCGGCTGCAGGCGCTGCTCGACGGCACTCCCCTACCCGGCTGGCTGGAGCGATACGCCGAGATCGCCGGACACAGCCCGCTCGACGCCCCACCCGTCAGTCCGTAGGAGAACACGATGTCAGACAACACCTTTCATGATGCCCCGTCGGTGGTCGTCGCCTACCAGTCCGGATTCGGCCACACCGCGGTTCTCGCTGCGGCCGTCGCCGCCGGAGCGGAGTCCGGAGGCGCGGAGGTCACCCTGATCCGGCTGGGCGATGTGAGCGAAGACGATTGGCAGACCCTCGATGCCGCCGACGCGATCATCTTCGGCACCGCCACCTACATGGGCAACGTGTCCGCGGCGTTCCAGGCATTCGCCGAACAGACCGGCCGGCGCTGCCAGCAGGGCACGTGGCGCGACAAGGTCGCCGCGGGCTTCACCAACTCAGGAAGCAAGAGCGGCGACAAGCTCAATGCCCTTGTCTCACTGTCGGTATTCGCCGCACAACACCACATGCACTGGGTGAACCTGGGGCTGGGCCCGGGCTGGAACCACTCCGCCGCAAGCGAGGACGAACTGAACCGGCTGGGCTTCTGGCTGGGCGCCGCGGCGGCCACCGACGTCGACGCGAACCCGGACGAGGTACACCCTTCCGACGTCGCAACATGCGAACACCTGGGCCGGCGCGTCGCCGACGTCACGCGCCAGCTGATCGCCGGACGTGCTGTGGCACAGGCTGTTACTGCAGGGGCCTGAGCCCCTCCAGCATGGTGGGCACCAGCTCGGCGACGGTCGGATGGATGTGCACGGTGTGCGTCATCGTGGTGTATGGGGCTTTGGCGGACATGAGGTCCAGGATGCAGTGCACCACCTCGTCGCCGCCGACACCGAGGATGGCCGCGCCGAGAATCTGATTGGTCTCGGCATCGACCACGACCTTCATGAAGCCCTGCGTCTCCCCTTTTTCGACGGCCCGGCCGACGCGCGTCATCGGGCGCTTGCCCACCAACGCTTTTCGCCCCGACGCCCGGACCTGAGCCTCGGTCATCCCGGCTCGCCCCAGCGGCGGATCGATGTACAGCGCGTAGGTGGGGATGCGGTCGCTGACGCGGCGCGGTTCGTCGTCGAGCAGGTTGGCCGCGACGATCTCGAAGTCGTTGTACGACGTGTGGGTGAAGGCGCCCTTGCCATTACAGTCGCCCATGGCCCAGATGTGGTCGGCAGTGGTGCGAAGCTGGTCGTCGACGGTGATGTAGCCCCTGGAGTCGGTTGCCACCCCGGCCTTTCCGAGGCCCAGATCGTCGGTGTTCGGTACCCGGCCGACGGCGACCAGCAGATGTGAGCCTTTGACGACGGCGCTGCCGGTGCTGACCGCCACCCCGTCGCCGTCGCGCGAGACCCGGATGTCGTTGGAGTCCAGGTGGATTGTGATGCCCTCGCGCTCCAGGATGTCTTTGATGGCGGCGCAGACGTCGTCGTCTTCGCGGGAGGCCAGCCGCGGCCCGCGTTCGACCACAGTGACCTCGGCGCCGAAGCGGCGGAACATCTGCGCGAATTCAAGGCCGATGTAGCTGCCGCCGATGATGACCAGATGCTCTGGAACCGTGTCGAGATCGAGGATGCCCACGTTGGTGAGGTAGTCGACGTCGGCGAGGCCGGGGATGTCCGGGACCGTCGCGCGACCGCCAGTGTTGAGGAAAATCTTCTTGCCGGTGATCAGCTGGTCACCGACCTGGAGTGTGTGCGGGTCCACGAATCGGGCGTGCCCGCGCAGCAGCGTGCAGCCGTCCATCCCCTCGAGCCAGGATTCGACGCCGTCGCGGTCCGCGGTGACGATCCCGTCCTTGCGGCCCTTGACTTTTGACATGTCGACCGTGACATCGCCGGTGCTGATGCCGTATACGGCACCACGTCGAGCCAGGTGCGCGGCGTAGGCACTGGCGACCAATGTCTTGGTCGGGATGCAGCCGTAGTTCACACAGGTGCCACCGACCAGCTTGCGCTCGACGACCGCGACCGTCTGGCCGGCTTCGCTGAGCCGACCCGCCAGGGGCGGTCCGGCTTGCCCCGCGCCGACGATGACGGCGTCGAATCCGATTGCCTCAGAGGACGACATACGGACCGATGGCGCTCAGAGCGACAGCCGCTATCGCGAAGCCACCGGCCACCGCGAGGACATCCTCGGCCAGCGCGACCGGCAGGTCGTGTCCACCGTTGCGCGCCACCAGGATTCGACGCGCGTGGTAGCCGGCCAGCGTCCCGATCACCGCACCGATCATTCCGCCACCCATGCCGATGAACGTGTGGTGCCAGCCGGCGCCGATGACCGCACCGGCGAACGCACCGGTCAGCAGCCTGGCCCCGAACTGCGATGGGACCGTGCGCGCCGGAGTCTTGGGCAGCTGGTCGGTGATCAGCTCGACCACCAGCAGGACGGTCAGCACTGTCACCGTGATCCAGTTGCCTACCCATTCGGCCCAGGTACCTACCAGCGGCAACCAGCCGAGCTTGGCGCCCCAGGCCACCACGGCAGGCGGCGTCAGGGCCCGCAGGCCCGCAACCACACCGATGAGTAAGGCGAACAGCAGTATCAGGGCTTGCGTCACGTGACCTCCGTCAGGGTGCGGAACCTACGGCGATGCTAACACCGGCGTGGGTCAGAAGCGACAGAACCGAATATCGGACGCCAGGATGGCCTTGGCGCCAATGGCAGCCAGCTCGTCCATGATGGCGTTGACCTGGCGGCGCGGCACCAGGGCGCGCACGGCAACCCAGTCGGCGTCCGCCAGCGGCGCGATGGTCGGCGATTCGAGGCCCGGCGTGATGGCCGTCGCTTGCTCCAAAACGCTGCGCGGGCAGTCATAGTCGAGCATCAGGTACTGCTGACCGAACACCACGCCTTGGATGCGTGCCGCGAGCTGATCGCGGGCCGGGTCGGGCGCGACCTCGGCACGCTCGATCAGAACCCCCTCTGAATCGCACAGCGATTCACCGAACGCCACCAGGTTGTGCAGCGCCAAGGTCCGCCCGGAGCCGACGACGTCGGCGATCGCATCGGCCACCCCGAGCTGGATCGAAATCTCCACCGCGCCATCGAGGCGGATGACCGTGGCCTCAATCCCCTTGTCGGCCAAGTCTTTCCGCACCAGATTCGGGTACGCGCTGGCGATGCGCTTGCCTTCCAGATCCGCGACGGTCCAGTCCCGTCCCGCAGGCGCGGCATACCGGAACGTCGACGATCCGAAGCCGAGTGCCAGCCGCTCTGTGACGGGCGCCATCGATTCCGCGGCCAGGTCGCGGCCGGTGATGCCGAAGTCCAGCTGCCCGGACCCCACGTAGATGGCGATGTCCTTGGGCCGCAGGAAAAAGAACTCGACCTTGTTCACCGGGTCGACGACCGTCAGATCCTTGGGATCGGTACGGCGGCGGTACCCGGCCTCGGACAGGATGTGGGCCGCTGACTCGCTGAGCGCTCCTTTGTTCGGGACGGCGACGCGGAGCATGCCGTTGGACGATGCGCCGGTCACAGCTTGCCGTACACGTCGTCGAGGGTCAGGCCACGCTTGATCATCAGCACCTGCGTCCAGTACAGGAGCTGGCTGATCTCGCCGGCCAGCTCGTCGTCGCTCTCGTACTCGGCGGCGATCCACACTTCGCCGGCCTCTTCGATGATCTTCTTGCCCAGATGGTGCACTCCGGCGTCCAACGCTGCGACGGTGCCGCTGCCGGCCGGCCGGGTCTGCGCTCGCTCACTGAGCTCGGCGAATAGCGCATCGAAGGTCTTCACGGGCTGCAATTGTTTCACGCCCGCCCCAGCGCGAAACGAATGCCACTCGCTCCGGGCCGACGGCGCACTACTTGTGGTGCTTGTCCTGGTGACCGGTAGGCGACGTCACGTGGTGTGAACTGTGCTTATCTGCGTGTTTCTTATTGGGCTGACTCGTGCCGGTCTGGGTTGAGCCCGCGACCGCCGTCGACGCCGCCGTAGCCGTCGGCGCGGCACTCTTGGACGGGGCAACGGCGGCAAATGGCTTGGGCGTCACCGGTGTGGGCAGCAGATGGCCGACGAAACTCGAGACACCATTGACGACGTTCTGCACGAATGTGGCCACCAGTCCGGTGTTGCCACCGATCGGCTTCGGCAGCATGACCAGTGGGAGCTCAAGGTTCTGCGCGACGTTGGCGAGCAGTCCGGTCTGTCCGAGCACGCCGGTGACCAGGTTGCTCAGTAAGCCTGGAATCTGGCCCGGCGTGCGAATCGCCGACTCGACCGTCGCCTCCAGGGTTCCCGGTAAGTGAGCGGCCCAGGACACGACCATATGAGTCACCGCCAATGCAGATGGAACGACCTGGGTGACCGCGGACAACACTTGGGCCGGCCCCGGGGCCTTGAGGAAGCTGGCCATCGCGGCGAAGCCCGTGGTGGGGTCGGGCAGGCCCGTGAACAGTCCGCCGATCGTGGCTGCCGAGTTCTGCAGATCCTTGGACACCGAAGGCCCGAGCGTGGGCGGCAAGAAGTTCTTCACAAGCTCGAGGTTCAGCAACACGAACCCCGCCGCACCGGGATACGCCGGATTGAGGGCCAACTGCACGAGAGCGCTCAACGCACTAGGCGCGAGCCCCGGGTGTTTGAGCGCCACCACACCCGCCGCAATGGCGAACTCCGGCAAGCCGTCGATCCCGATGACCGGAGCACTCACCACATTGAAGCCGAAGTCCACGAGGTCACCGAAGAGGTTGAGCGCGTCGGTTATCGACGAAGCAGGACGGACAGCGACGGTACTCAGCGCCGGTGCCGCCTGATGCGCCGGCAGCATGACGATCGGCGTGGCGGCGACAGCGCCTGCCACCAACAGCGCCACAGATGAATTGATGCACGGACGGATAGCAGTACTCATGGCAGCCCCTTGGTCTAAGCGGCGGCGTCGGCCCGGATGCCGGCTAGCCACCCGCGACGACCGCGAGCGGCCCACCAATTAACACGGTAGTCAAAAATGAGGTCGCGGGACCTGGGAGTTATCCACCGATCAGCTGTCAGCGCGTGACACCCCTCAGACCCGGTCGGCGGCCGGTCGTCATCCGCGGCACAGGTCGAATGAAACCTTTGCCATTCTGTTTGCAATGGTCACACCAGGTAACTGGCAACTCATTCGCCGCACAGCGACTTGTCGGTGGTTCGTACTAGTGTTCGAATATGGACATCGCCAGCACACTCACCGTCGACGAGGCCTACACCGGCCTCGGCACGGCGCTGGCCCGGGTGGCGTCCCTGGACTACAGCCAATTGTCGGTGCCGGAGCTGCTGGCGCTGCAATCGGAGCGGCAACGGTTGGCGTGCGCCTCCGCGGCGGTCGATCACCACATCCAGGCCGCGTTGGCGGCCCAGACCACGGCCAAAGACATCGGGGCAAAGAACTGGGCCGACGCGCTGCGCATCCGGGACCGGCTCAGCAGCGACGAGGCCCGCCGCCGGGTCCGGCACGCCGAACTGCTGGGGCCCCGCATGTCCCTGACCGGGGAACTACTGCCGCCGCTGCGCCCGCATGTCGCCGCCGCCGTCGCCGAAGGCGCGATCAATGGTGATCATGTTGATGTCATCGAATCGTTTTTCGCGAAACTGCCCACCTGGGCCGACCTGGCCAGCCTCGACGGCGCCGAGCAGGCGCTGGTGGCCGCGGCCCGCAATCTCACGCCTGAATCGCTGCGATCGGTGGTCCGGCGCAAGCTCTACGAGTTGGATCAGGATGGTCCCGAACCCGAGGACCGGGAACCGGACTGTGATCGCGACCGGGCGCTGGTGTTGTCCAAACAGCGACCCGACGGCAGCAGCGAGCTGCGCGGTGTCCTGACCCCGACCGCCCGCGCCGTCTACGAAGCGTTGATGGTCAAATACGCCGCGCCCGGCATGTGCAACCCCGCCGACCCGGTGCCGTGCACGTCCGGGACACCGACCCAGGAGCAGATCGACCATGATCACCGCACCGCCGCGCAGCGTCAGCATGATGCCTGGGAAACCATCGGCCTGCTGCTGCTGTCCACCGATCTGGGGGAACACAACGGTTTCCCGGTCACCATCGTCGCCACCTGCACCCTCGAGCAGTTGGAGAACCGGGCCGGGGTCGCCGTGACGCACACCGGCACCCAGCTCCCCGTCAAAGACCTACTGAACCTGGCCGCCCGCACCGGCGCGTCCTGCTACCTCACGGTGTTCGACAACCATGGTGATGTGCCGCTGTACCTGGGGCGGGCGCGGCGCACCGCCACCACCGGCCAACGCCTGGCCCTGTTCACCCGCGATCTGGGCTGCACCCGCCCCGACTGCACCGTCCCGGCCGCGGGCTGCCAGGCCCACCACATCCCCGGATGGAGCCGCGGCGGACAAACCGACATCACCACCATGGCCCTGGCCTGTGGCTGCGACAACCGCCTCGAAGACACCACCGGCTGGACCAGCGCCATGACAAACGGCCGCGCCCACTGGACCCCACCACCACTACTGGATGTTGGACAGCCACGAACCAACACCTACTGGCACCCCACCCTGTACCCGCCAGAGGGAGGCAGCGATGACGACGGCGAAAGCGACAGTCCCACAAACTGATCCGGCATTCCGCCGCGGCATCCAAAGCCGCGACGGCAGTGCCACGTGGACCGCTGCCCAGCGCCGGCAGCGGGGACGTCAGGCGCCTTCAGCTGACTCGCGCATGGACGCGCCGTGGCTTTCGGTCGTTTCTGAACCCCGCGCTACGCGGGCGGTGCTGGTGCGTAGCGCGGGGCAGGCCCGACGCCCCGCACTCATCGTCACGCTCGCAACGGTGGCCGGCTGCAGTAGTGCACTACTGCAATTGCAGACGCTCGCTGTCGGCGCTACGCAAGCAATTCGGCGTGCATGTCCTCCAGCGCGACGCCCTTGGTCTCCCGCACCCACTTGGCGACGAACACCAACGACAGCAGGGCGCACAGCGCGTAGAAGCCGTAAGCGACGCCCAGCATGCTGCGCAGTTCGGGGAAGGTGACGGTGATCGCCCAGTTGGCGACCCACTGGCCGGCCGCGGCCAGACCCAGCGCCGCGGCACGGATGCGGTTGGGGAACATCTCCCCCAGCAGCACCCAGACCACCGGGCCCCACGACATACCGAACGCGACCACGAACAGGTTGGCGGCGATCAGGGCGACGGGTCCCTCGACGCCGCTCAGTTGCGGTACACCGTTGACTTGCGGGGCGGTACCGAAGATGACGGCCATGGTAGCCAGCGTCACCGTCATCCCGGCCGAACCGATGAGAAGCAGCGGCTTACGGCCGATCTTGTCGATCAGCATGATCGCAATGACCGTCGTCAGGATGTTCACGACGGAGGTGATGACGGTGATGAGGAACGACGAACTCTCGTCGAAACCGACTGCCTCCCACAGCACATTCGAGTAGTAGAAGATCACGTTGATGCCGACGAACTGCTGGAAAACCGACAGCGCCAGACCGACCCAGACGATGCCGTAGAGGCTGAGGGGTCCGCCGCCGGGCTTGCACATGTCGCGCCAGGTGGGCTTCTGTTCGGACTCGAGCGTCCGCTGGATGCGATCGATCGTGATCTCCAGATTCTTCTCTCCCAGCAAGGTGGTGAGGACCGTGCGGGCTTCCGGAATCCGGTGCGTGGCAACGAGGTAACGCGGCGACTCGGGAATGGTGAAGGCCAGCAGGCCGTACACCACGGCGGGGATGGCCATCAGGATGAACATCCAGCGCCAGGCCTCCAGGCCCAGCCACAGCATGTTGCTCGCCCCGCCGGCCAGGTGCGCCAGCAGGGCGTCGACGGCCAGCGACAGGAAGATGCCGCTGACGATGGCCAGCTGCTGCAGCGACCCGAGCCGGCCGCGGATGCTGGCGGGCGAGGTTTCCGCGATGTACGCCGGCGCGATCACCGACGCGATACCCACCCCGAGGCCACCGATGACCCGGAACGCGACCAGCACCCAGATGTTCCACGCCAGCCCGGCTCCGATGGCGCTGATCAGGAACAGCAGGGCGGCCAGCTTCATCACGGCGAGGCGGCCGATGCGGTCGGCCAGCCGCCCGGCCGTCATGGCCCCGACGGCGGCCCCGAGCAGTGCCGAGGCAACGGCGATCCCCAGGGAATTGTTGTCGATCGCAAAGTGCAGTTGGATCGATTTCACCGCGCCATTGATGACGGCGCTGTCATAGCCGAAGAGCAGACCACCGAGCGCCGCGACCGACGCGATGCGCACCGCGCTGCGGCCGGAGTCGAACTCTTCATCGTCAAAGATCGCCGAGGTGTCGTTGCCGACAGGACCATGGGACATCGGACGTCCTTTCGCAGCGCTGCGTGGTGTGCGTCAACAATCGCACAGCGGCTGCGTCACCGGACCAGAACTGGCACCTACGAACACATTTCGACGTAGATGTTCCGCAGATCGGCGATGCCCAGCCCCGCCAGCGATTCGATGTGCCGGCGGCGCGGTCCGTCGGGCACCTCGACGTCGTTGGGAACCACCAGCACGACGCAGCCCGCGGCATCCGCCGACTGAGCGCCGGTCACTGAATCCTCAATCGCCAGGCAGTCCTCGGGAGCAACCCCGAGCAGTTCCGCAGCCCGCAGATACGGAGCCGGATGCGGTTTCCCGTCGGGCACCTCGTCACCGCAGACGGTGACCGTAAAGTAGTGACTACCAATGGTTTTCAGCGCCTGCTCCGTCAGCGCGCGACGCGTGTTGGTCACCAGCGCCAGCGGAATGTCACTGGCGGCCAAGGTTTTCAGCAACTCCTGCGCCCCCGGCCGCCAGGGCAGCCCCTGCTCGAACAGCTCACCGGTGTAGTCGTGTAGCCAGTCCGCGGACTCGGCCATGGCTTCCGGGGTCGGGTCCAGACCGAGGTCGTCGTAGACGATGCGCATGACGTTCTCGGCCGAGCCGCCGACCGTCGTCTCGCGCACGGCGTCGGTCAGCACGGCCTCGTACCGCGCGTAGAAGGCGTGCATCGCGACGTCCCAAAGCTTTTCGGAGTCGACGAGCGTGCCGTCCATGTCGAACAGGACAGCCTTGAACAAATCAGTCCTCCGGGTTGTAGCCGAGGTTGGAGCTGAGCCAGCGCTCGGCTTCCTGCAGGGTCCAGCCCTTGCGCTTCGCGTAGTCGGCGACCTGATCCTGAGCCAGCCGGCCGACGACGAAGTACTGCGACTGCGGGTGCGAGAAGTACCAGCCGCTGACGGCGGCGCCGGGCCACATCGCCATCGACTCGGTCAGCTCGATGCCGGTCCGCCCGGTCACGTCCAGCAGGCCGAACAGCGTCGTCTTCTCGGTGTGCTCGGGGCACGCCGGGTAGCCGGGGGCCGGGCGGATGCCGACGTACTTCTCCCCGATGAGCGCCTCGTTGTCCAGATTCTCGTCGGGCTGGTATCCCCAGAACTCCTCACGGACCCGCTGGTGCATCCGCTCGGCGAAGGCCTCGGCCAGCCGGTCGGCGATCGACTCCAAAAGGATGGCGCTGTAGTCATCGAGAGCCGCTTTGAATTCGGAGATCTTGTCGGCGCTGCCCAGCCCCGCGGTGACCGCGAAAGCACCGACATAGTCGGCCAGACCGGTGTCCCGGGGCGCGATGAAGTCACCCAGCGACCGGTTCGGGATGCCGTCACGGTGCTCGCCCTGCTGACGCAGGTTGTGCAACGTGGTCAGCACCTCGGTACGGGTGTCGTCGGTGTACACCTCGATGTCGTCGCCGACGGCGTTCGCCGGGAAGAACCCGATGACGCCGTTGGCGCGCAGCCACTTCTCCTTGATCAGGGTGTCGAGCATCTCCTGCGCGTCGTCGTACAGCTTGCGGGCGGCCTCGCCCGACGCCGGGTTGTTGAGGATGTCAGGGAACTTGCCCTTCATCTCCCAGGCGTTGAAGAACGGCTGCCAGTCGATGTACTCACGCAACTCGGAGAGGTCGTAATCGAGGAATTCACGAACCCCCGTCCCGAAAGCCGGCACCGGCGGGGTGTAGCCGTCCCACTCGATCGGCGTGCGGTTGGCGCGGGCCTTCTCCAGCGTCAGCATCGGCCGCTCGTGCTTCTGGGCGTGCCGTTCGCGCAGCGCGGCGTAGTCCTTCTCTGTGGCCTCCATCAGGGCGGGACGCTGCTTGTCGTCGAGTAGCGCGGCAGCGACGGGCACCGAGCGCGACGCGTCCTTGACCCAGACCACCGGACCGCTACGGCGCGGAGAAATCTTCACGGCCGTGTGGGCACGCGAGGTCGTCGCGCCACCGATCAGCAGCGGAATCTCCAGGCCTTCGCGTTCCATCTCGACGGCGAAGTTGACCATCTCGTCGAGCGACGGCGTGATGAGGCCGGACAACCCGATGATGTCGGCGTTGTGCTCCTTGGCCGCGTCCAGGATCTTCTGCGCGGGCACCATCACACCGAGGTCGATCACGGTGTAGTTGTTGCACTGCAGGACGACGCCGACGATGTTCTTGCCGATGTCGTGGACGTCGCCCTTGACGGTCGCCATCACGATGGTGCCGTTGGACCGGTCGGCGTCACCGGGCTGCTTCTCCGCCTCGATGTACGGCAGCAGGTAGGCGACGGCCTTCTTCATCACCCGGGCCGACTTCACGACCTGCGGCAGGAACATCTTGCCCGCGCCGAAGAGGTCGCCGACGACGTTCATGCCGTCCATCAGCGGGCCCTCGATCACCTCGATGGGCCGTCCCCCCGCGGCCGCGATCTCGGCCCGCAACTCCTCGGTGTCGTCGTCGACGTGGGCGTCGATGCCCTTCACCAGGGCGTGCGTGATCCGTTCGCGAACCGGCAGACTGCGCCACTCGGCCGCCTTGGGATCTTCTTCGGCACCCTTGGTGTTGAACCGTTCGGCGATCTCCAGCAGCCGTTCGGCCGCATCCTCGCGCCGGTTGAGGACGACGTCCTCGATGCGGTCCCGCAGCTCGGGGTCGATCGAGTCGTACGGCACCAGCGCGCCGGCGTTGACGATGCCCATGTCCAGGCCCGCCTTGATGGCATGGAACAGGAACACCGAGTGGATGGCCTCGCGGACCGGGTTGTTGCCGCGGAACGAGAACGACACGTTCGAGATACCACCGGAGATGTGTACTCCGGGCAGGTTCTCCTTGATCCAGGCGCAGGCCTCGATGAAGTCGATGCCGTAGGTCGCGTGCTCCTCGATACCGGTCGCCAGCGCAAAGCAGTTCGGGTCGAAGATGATGTCCTCGGCCGGGAAGCCGACTTCTTCGGTCAGGATCCGGTACGCGCGTCCACAAATCTCTTTGCGGCGCTCCAGGTTGTCGGCCTGCCCCTGCTCGTCGAAGGCCATCACGACGACGGCGGCGCCGTACTTGCGGCACAGCTGCGCTTCGCGGATGAACTTCTCCTCGCCCTCCTTCATGGAGATCGAGTTGACGATCGGCTTGCCCTGCACGTTCTTCAGGCCCGCCTCGATGACCTCCCACTTGGAGGAGTCGATCATCACCGGGACGCGGCTGATGTCCGGCTCGGCGGCGATCAGCTTGGTGAAGCGGTCCATCGCCGCGACGCCGTCGATCATGCCCTCGTCCATGTTGATGTCGATGACCTGCGCACCGACCTCGACCTGCTGCAGGGCCACCGACAGGGCGGTGTCGTAGTCCTCGGCCTTGATCAGGTTGCGGAACCGGGCCGAACCGGTGATGTTGGTGCGCTCACCGATGTTCACGAACAGCGAGTCTTCGGTGATGTTCAGCGGCTCCAGGCCCGAGAGCCGGGTGGCCACCGGGATGTCCGGCAGCGCACGCGGGGCCTTGCCCTCGACGACCTTGGCGATCTCGGCGATGTGCGGCGGCGCCGTGCCACAGCAGCCACCGACCAGGTTGACCAGACCGTCTTGCGCGAACTCGGCGAGATAGGACGCCTGCCGCTCCGGGGACTCGTCGTACTCACCAAAAGCGTTGGGCAGGCCCGCATTCGGGTAGCAGGAGACGTAGGTGTCCGCGATCCGGGCCATCTCGGCGATGTACGGCCGCATCTCGGGTGCACCCAGGGCGCAGTTGAGTCCCACCGCGAGGGGCTTCGCGTGCCGGATCGCGTTCCAGAAGGCCTCGGTGACCTGACCTGACAGCGTCCGCCCGGACGCGTCGGTGATGGTGCCCGAGATGATCACCGGCCAGCGGCGTCCGCGCTCCTCGAACAGCGTCTCGACGGCGTACACCGCCGCCTTGGCATTCAGCGAGTCGAAGATCGTCTCGATGATGAGAATGTCGGCGCCACCGTCGACGAGGCCGTTTGCGGCTTCGAGGTACGCGGCGACCAGCTGGTCGTAGGAGACGTTGCGGGCACCGGGATCGTTGACGTCGGGCGAGATCGACGCGGTCCGCGTCGTCGGACCCAGCGCCCCGGCGACGTAGCGGGGCTTCTCCGGGGTGCTGAACTCGTCGGCCGCCTCACGGGCCAGGGCCGCGCCGGCGTAGTTCAGCTCGTAGGCGAGCTCCTCCATGCCGTAGTCGGCGAGCGAGACCGCGTTCGCGTTGAACGTGTTGGTTTCGAGGATGTCGGCGCCCGCTTCGAGGTACTCGCGGTGGATGCCCTCGATGATCTGCGGCTGCGTCAGGGTGAGCAGGTCGTTGTTGCCGACCAGATCGCTCGGCCAGTCCTTGAACCGCTCGCCGCGGTAGCCGGCCTCGTCGGGCCGGTCCCGTTGGATCGCTGTGCCCATGGCACCGTCGATCACCATGATCCGCTGGTTCAGCGCAGCCGTCAGTTCGGCGGTGCGGTCAGGGCGGATGTTGGGTACGAAGGTTTTCCCGGGGGCGGCAGTCACATGCGTTCCTTCCATTACGGAAGGCGTCCTTAACTCTGCCGAGCGTGGCGGATACCAGCCAGACTGGAATCCGTTGCAACGCCTCTCGACCTCAAAGAGTCTACGTCGTCAGCTGTCAGAGGTTCGGACGCCCACGTTGGACAGCGGTTTGTCCAGTGCAGTCACATGAACATGGTAGGCGGAGCGCCAAAACCGTTTACTGGCCCGACCCGCCCAGGGGTAGCGCTCACGGGTGCCGATAAGGGCTTACGCTGGCGGTGTGAGCTCCACCGACCGGCCCCTGCCCGAGGGCCCTGACCTGCCCGAACTGCACGATGCCGTCATCGTCGCCGCGTTCGAGGGGTGGAATGACGCCGGTGACGCCGCCAGTGACGCCCTCGAGCACCTGGACGCGATGTGGGAGGCCCGGACCATCGTCGAGATCGACGATGAGAGCTATTACGACTACCAGGTGAATCGCCCCGTGATCCGGCAGATCGACGGCGTCACGCGCGAACTGGTGTGGCCGTCCATGCGGATTTCGCACTGCCGGCCGCCCGGATCGGACCGCGACGTGGTGTTGATGCACGGCGTCGAGCCGAACATGCGGTGGCGGACCTTCTGCGCCGAGCTGCTGGCCATCGCCGACAAGCTGAACGTGCACACCGTCGTGATCCTGGGTGCCCTACTGGCCGACACGCCGCACACCCGCCCGGTACCGGTGTCCGGGGCGGCGTACTCGGCTGATTCGGCCAAGTTCTTCGGGCTCGAAGAGACCCGCTACGAGGGACCGACCGGCATCGCCGGGGTGTTCCAGGACGCGTGCGTGCAGGCGGGCATCCCGGCCGTGACGTTCTGGGCCGCGGTGCCGCACTACGTCTCGCAGCCGCCGTGCCCCAAGGCCACCGTCGCACTGCTGCGTCGCGTCGAGGACGCCCTGGACGTCGAGGTGCCGCTCGGCGACCTGCCGGCGCAGGCCGAGGAGTGGGAAGAGTCGGTCACCGAGATGACGGCCGACGACGAGGAGATCGCCGAATATGTGCAGTCCCTCGAGGAGCGCGGCGACGCCGAGGTCGACATGAACGAGGCCCTCGGCAAGATCGACGGCGACGCCCTGGCCGCGGAGTTCGAGCGGTACCTGAAGCGCAGAGGGCGTTAGACCCGCACGGGCTTGGGGGCCTTCCAGGTGCCGTCGAGTGCTTCGGGTTTGGGCCAGTACAGCCGCATCGCGATGACGAACGGTCCGGTCGGGGTCGGCAGCCAGTTGGCTTCGCGCGCCGGCCCCGGTGACCTGTTCTGCAGGTTCAGCGTGATGCCGCCGTCGGGGTCTTTGATCAGGGTGGGCAGCATCGCCGAGTTGATCAGGTAGCGGTTGATGGGGTTGGCCACCAGCAGGCTCTGCGGCATCTCGTAGACGGTGACCGACCAGAAGGCGTTGACCGGGGGCAGCTGTCCGGGGGCGAACCGCAGGGTGTAGTTGTTCGCACCGGTCAGCGGCGCACCCGTGCTGTCGTTCGACGCACCCGGATAGATCGCCTCGGCCGCGGTGTTGCCGTAGATGCCGAGCACGGCGCCCGCCATGCGGTACAGGTAGTTTCCCTTGAGATCGCTTGCGGTGCCGAACAACTGGGCCGACGTCACCTCGCCGGTGTCGAACTTGTCCTTCTTGAAGGTCTCGAACGCCGCCCAGGCGTCGGCCATCCCGGCCTCGACGGCCTTGCGGTTCTCGGGAGTGAGACTGTCGGCGCGGAAGGTACCGTCGGGACCGATGCCGATGGTCGCGAAGCGCTGCCGCATGACTTCCTCGGCAGGCTGCGCCGGCGCGAACTTCATTGCGAAGTTGAGGATTTCGAAGAACTTCGGCGAGGTGCGCTCATCCTGCGCGGACAGCGGAGCGACGAAGTCGATGGGCGGGGCCGGCGGCGGAGGCGGCTCCTTGAGGTACGCCGACAGCGGCGTCAGCTGGTAGCCGGCCTGAATCTTCTTGACGTTCTCGATGTCGTTCGGCCCGAACAGCTGGGTGCGGTACAGCACGAACGCCAGCTCCGTCGAGCTGCGGATCACCCGCTCGATGCCCGCCGGCGTCGCACCGTGCCAATTCGGCCCGGCCAGAAGGTAATTGCCGGCGCCGTTGCCCGTGGCGCGGCTACCGACGTACGCGATGTTGTAGGTGTAGCCGTCGACGAACTGCAGCGAGTAGTAGCGGCCCGGTTCAACTTCGGGGACGCTCAGCACCAGCGGCTCGGCGCGCAGATCGGCGCCCAGGAACGAGTACGGCGTATCCGAGTTGGGCGTCTGGATCGCCTTGTCCTCGGGTGTGTAGACGCGAGCGACGTTATGGACCTGGTTCCAGGCGCCCTTGTACTCAGGACCGGCCTTGTCGGCGAAGTACGAATACTGAATCCGGTAGTTGTCGACCATCGGAAACCCGTACGTGTAAGCGGATTTCGCGATGGCCCGTACCTGCTCCGGGGTGGGCGGCTGCAGCGGCGTGGGACTCGATGCGTCGCGGCCGGAGCAGGCCGTGACCATCAACAGCAGTGCGACGAGACCGAACGAGGCCAGGCCGACCCGCACCGTCATCGCTTGTCGAACTCCTCGGTGTGCGCGCTGGACGAGCGGCCCAACGCGGCCACCTCGGCGTCCATGCGGGGCAGCAGATCAGGCACGAACTTGGCCACCGGCGCTTCACCGATGCGCGTCGCCAGCACCGGCTTCAGCCACCGCAACGCGGCGACCCAACCGGGGCAGTACACGTGAGTCTTGCGGCCCTCGATCCCGGCCACGAACGCCTCGCCGCACTTGTCGATCGACGTCGTCTTGTTGATGGGCCACGGCAGCTTCGTGAGCATCTCGGCGAACGTCGACAGATCGGACTTGGAGTCGCGGACCATGGCCGTGTCGATCCACGACATGTGTGCCGAGCCGACATCGACACCGCGGTAAGCAACTTCGAGACGCAGGGCGTTGGCGAACTGCTCCACGGCGGCCTTGGAGGCGTTGTACGGCGCCAGACCGGGAGCGGCGGTGAACGCCGCCAGCGACGACACGATCAGCACATAGCCGCGACGCTGAAGGACCGACGGCAGCGTGGCGCGCACGGTGTGGAACACGCCGAGCACGTTGATGTCGAGCAGGCGCTTGAAGGCTTCGGGGTCGACCTGCAGCACCGAGCCGTAGGTGGCGATGCCGGCGTTGGCCATCACGATGTCGATGCCGCCGAAGCGCTCGACGGCAGCATCGGCCGCGGCCTGCATCGACGACAGGTCACGGACGTCGGCGACCACCGTCAGGACATCGTCACCGAGCGCGGCGGCAGTGGCGTCCAGCGCCGCCGCGTCGACGTCGGTCAGAACCAGCTTGGCGCCTTTGCGGTGCAACCGGCGGGCCACCTCTGCCCCGACCCCCGCAGCACCACCGGTGATGAAGACGACTTTCCCGTTCACAGAACCCATGCTGCGAAACGTACCCCCACCGTGAAGTGACTAGAGGGTCACCCCGAGCAGTGCGTCGACCGCGTCGGCCACCAGCCGTGGCGATGCCGCGTCATGGCCGCCGTACTCGAGTGCGTCGGTGGACCAACCATCAAGGGCGGCAAGGACTTTCGGGGTGTCCAGGTCGTCGGCCAGGTAGCGGCGCACCCGGGCGAGCAGATCGGTGGCATCGGGGCCGGCCGGCAGCGCGGTGGCGGCGCGCCAGCGCTGCAGCCGGACCTGCGCGGTGCTGAGGACCTCGGGGCTCCAGAACCGGTCGGCGCGGTAGTGCCCGGCCATCAGGCCCAGCCGGATGGCGCCCGGGTCGACACCGTCGGCCCGCAACTGCGACACCAGCACCAGGTTGCCGCGGCTCTTGCTCATCTTGTGACCGTCCCAGCCGATCATGCCGCCGTGCACGTAGTGCCGGGCGAAACGCCGCTCCCCCGTTACCGATTCGGCGTGCGCGGCGGAGAACTCGTGATGCGGGAAGGTCAGGTCGCTGCCGCCGCCCTGGATGTCCAGACCAGGACCGATGCGGTTCAGCGCGATCGCGGCGCACTCGATGTGCCAGCCCGGCCGGCCCGCACCGAACGGCGACGGCCAACTCGGCTCGCCCGGCCGCTGCACCCGCCACAACAGGGCGTCGAGCTGACTGACCTTGCCGACGCGGTCGGGATCGCCGCCGCGCTCACCGAACAGCGCCAGCATGGTGTCGCGGTCATAGCCCGACTCGTAGCCGAACTGCATGGTGGCGTCGGCCCGGAAGTAGACATCGGGATATTCGGCGTCGTCGACGACGTACGCGGCGCCGGAGGCCAGCAGCTTCTCGACGAGCTCGACGACCTCGGCGATGGACTCGACCGCACCGACATAGTCATGCGGCGGCAGCACCCGCAGCGCCGTCATGTCCTGGCGGAACAGCTCGGTCTCCCGGTCGCCCAGGGCGCGCCAGTCGATGCCGTCGCGCTCGGCCCGCTCGAACAGCGGGTCGTCGACGTCGGTGACGTTCTGCACGTACCGGACATCGTGGCCGGCGTCGAGCCAGTACCGATGAACCAGGTCGAACGCCAGGTAGGTGGCGGCGTGACCGAGGTGCGTGGCGTCGTACGGGGTGATCCCACAGACGTACATGGTGGCCTTCGGGCCGGCCGAGACTGGTCGGACCTGACGGTCGGCAGTGTCATAGAGCCGAAGTTCGGGGCCGCGGCCCGGCAGGTTCGGGACGCTGGGCGCCAGCCACGATCGCATGACATCGACTTTAGGGTGTGTCCCGAGACACGGCTGAATCAGGACACCTGGCGCACGGCGTCGAGCAGGGTGTCGGCGAACTCGGGGCGGCACATGACGAAGTCCGGCAGGTACGGATCGGGCCGGTTGTACCGCAGCGGCGAGCCGTCCAAGCGCGACGCGAACAGCCCTGCGGCCTGCACCACACCGGCCGGGGCGGCCGAGTCCCACTCCCACTGCCCGCCGGCGTGCACGTAGGCGTCGACATCGCCGCGCACCACCGCCATGGCTTTGGCTCCGGCCGAGCCGATGCCGACGAGCTCCATGTCGAGCACGTCACGCAGCCACCACACCACCGCCGGAGGCCGGTAGGTACTCGTGGCGATGCGGATGGGACCGGGACGACGCGGCGGCGGGCCGGTCACGGTGTCGGTGCGGTGCACCTCGCCGTGCGCGGGCAGCGCGACAGCCGCGTCGGTGATGGACCCGTGCGGGCTGCCGTCGCGCTGCCAGAGTGCGATGTGCACGGCCCAGTCGGGCCGGCCGCGGCCGAACTCGCGGGTGCCGTCGACCGGGTCGACGATCCACACCCGGTCCGAGCGCAGGCGCACCAGATCGTCGGCGGCCTCCTCGGACAGGATGGCGTCGTCCGGACGGGCCGTCCGCAGCCGATCGAGGATCAGCGTGTTGGCGTGCCGGTCGCCGGCCGCACCCAGGGTGTACGGATCGTGGGAGCCCAGGCGGTCGCGCACCGACAGCAGGAACTCCCCTGCCTCCTGCGCGACCTCGGCGGCCAGCGCAACATCGCTGTGCGCCCTGCCGCTGTCCTCCATGCCCATGAGTATCGCCGAGGCGGACGTCACAGCCGAAACCGCCTATTCACAGGCACGTTGCAGGCTGCTGGCAGGTCCTGCCGAAATAGGGCTCATAACATCTGAGCAACTATTTACGCGATAGCCATTAAGAAGGAGGACGCCATGAAGGTGGCGAAGACACTCGGATTGGTCGGCATCGTCGCGGGCGTTGCGCTCGGCGGGTACGGCACGATCCATGCCAGTGCTCCGGCCGTCACGCCCGTCGCCGGGTCGGGAGACGGCTCCGCCTCGGGCGAGTACACCCAGCCGACCACCGGCAGCATGAACTTCGGTGCCACCGCGACCGCGACGACGCCCGGCAGCGTCGAGCCTGTCCCCGTCGCTTCCCCGCCGGTCAAGGCCAAGCCGTACTCCGGCTGATCCGAGGACAGGAACGCAAAAGGGCTCCGGGTTTTCCGGAGCCCTTTTACGTTGTGGCACAGCCTACTTCGGCGTCGCGCCCGGGGCGCGCACCACCATGGGCACGGCCGGGAAGTAGGACGCCATCTCCGACCGCGAGCGGCGCAGGGCCGCGGTGCCGTAGCCACGGTGGCGGAACTCGGGGTGCACCCAGATCCGGACGTTGACCTCACCGTTCAGCAACTCGCCGAACACCATGGCGACCTTGTCGCCGCCATCTTCGGCGACGAGCCAGACGGCCTCCTCCGCCGAGACGCGGGCGACGGCAGCTTTGATCTCCTCGTCCAGATCGCCCGCCGCGCGGCCCGAACCGTCACCGGCCGCGCCGACGTCGGCAGTGCGCGCGGCAAAGATGTCGCGGTCGGCGCCGGCCGAGAACTGGCGCACGATCAGGTCGTCACCGAAGCTGGCCGGGCGGTCCTTCACCGCGAAGGACAGCTGCGAGTTGAGGTCTTCGAGTTCGTCGGCGATCCGCTTGCGGGCGTCCTTGGTCAGCAGGTCGAAGGACATGGCCATGACCTGCTCGCCGCCGGCATGGGATGTGCCCAGCAGCTTGGCGATGGCATCGACGGCGGCGTCCTTGTTATCGGCTTCGACGATGACGTCGAGCACCTCGTGCCTGCGGTCGAGTGCCTTCTGGAGGGCATCGGTGATCTCGCGGCGGGCTGCGGCCCTGTCGTGGTCGGTCATGCGGACGAGCCTAGAACACTACCGACGGGTAGGGCGGTGTAAATCGGTTACCTGTTTGCAAACTGCGATCAAAACGCCGGCCATGGGATCGGCCGGGGCCGATCCGGGGTGGGCATGATCGGATTGTCAAGCAGTTCAACAACCCTCGCTTGCAACCCGGTGATGTCCCG
>NZ_JMHT01000073.1 GCF_001905655.1 Mycobacterium sp. ST-F2 | reverse complement strand
CACCCGCCAATTCTACAATTAATCAACTAATTTACGGCGCAGGACACTAGACATCGTCGTCAACAACGTCGGCGGGACCATGCCCGGCCCGCTGATGTACACCTCGGCACAGGACCTCAAAGACGCCTTCACCTTCAATGTGGCCACCGCGCACGCGCTGACTCAGGCGGCCGTTCCACTGATGTTGGAGCATTCCGGCGGCGGCAGCGTCATCAACATCACCTCGGCCGTCGGCCGGCTCGCGGGCCGCGGATTCGCCGCCTACGGCACCGCCAAAGCGGCCCTGGCGCACTACACGAAACTCGCCGCCATGGACCTGTGCCCGAAGATCCGGGTCAACGGCATCGCCCCCGGTTCGATCCTGACCTCGGCTCTGGACATCGTCGCCTCCAACGACGCATTGCGCGATCCGATGGAGAAGGCCACCCCGATGCGGCGCCTCGGCGATCCCGAAGACATCGCCGCTGCCGCGCTGTACCTGGCGTCACCGGCCGGGGCGTACGTCACCGGCAAGGTGCTCGAGGTCGACGGCGGCCTCACCTTCCCGAATCTCGATCTGCCCATCCCGGACCTGTGAGGAAACGCATGCCCATCAAAGTCGCCGCGGTCGGTACCGGAAATGTCGGCCGCCACGCCCTGGCCCAGCTGATCAACGACCCCGCCTACGAACTGACCGGCGTCTGGGTGTCGTCAGCCGCCAAGGCCGGTAAGGACGCCGGAGAGCTTGCCGGACTTGAGGTTTCGACCGGCATCAGGGCCACCGATGACCTCGACGCCATCCTGGCCGCCAAACCGGACTGTGTCGTCTACACCGCCATGGCAGACAACCGGCTGCCCGAGGCACTGGAGGACTACCGCCGCATCCTGGCGGCCGGGGTCAACGTCGTCGCCAGCTCGGCAGTATTTCTGCAGTACCCGTGGCAGGTGCTGCCCGCCGAACTGATCGCACCGCTCGAAGACGCCACCAAGGCCGGCGGTTCGTCGCTCTTCGTGAACGGCATCGACCCCGGCTTCGCCAATGATCTTCTCCCCCTTGCCCTCATGGGCACCTGCCAGAGCATCGAGCAGGTCCGGTGTATGGAGATCGTCGACTACGCCACGTACGACAGCGCGACAGTGATGTTCGACGTGATGGGCTTCGGCAAGCCCATCGACGAGCTGCCGATGCTGCTGCAGCCCGGCGTGCTGAGCCTGGCATGGGGTTCGGTCGTGCGCCAGCTGGCCGCGGGCCTCGGTATCGAACTCGACGAGTTGACCGAGGAGCACACCCGGGTACCGGCGCCCGAGGACTTCGACATCGCGTCGGGACACATCCCGGCGGGCACCACGGCCGCTATGCGATTCGAGGTGCGCGGCATGAAGGACGGCCACCCGGCCGTCGTGCTGGAGCACATCACCCGCCTGCGCGACGACCTGTGCCCCGACTGGCCGCAGCCCGCGCAGGAGGGCGGCTCGTACCGGGTCGAGGTGACGGGCGAGCCGTCGTACGCCCTCGACCTCTGTCTCAGCAGCCGCAAGGGCGACCACAACCACGCCGGCCTGGTGGCCACGGCGGCACGCGTCGTGAATGCCATCCCTGCGGTGGTCGCCGCCGAACCGGGTATCCGGACGACGCTGGACCTGCCGTTGGTCACCGGAAAAGGCCTGTACAGCGGCCCACGTTGATCCGAAGCACAGATTTCGGCTATCCTAACTTTTCTATTCGCGAACCCGGATAGAGAGTGAGTGCAGTGCTGACCGAGTCCCGCGCACCGTCGCGCCCCACCTGGTCCCTGTTGGGGCCGGCGTTCGTCGCTGCCATCGCCTACGTGGACCCGGGCAACGTCGCGGCCAACATCAGCGCGGGTGCGAAGTTCGGGTTCCTTCTGGTGTGGGTGATCCTGCTGGCCAACGTCATGGCCGGTCTGGTGCAGTACCTGTCGGCCAAACTGGGGCTGACGACAGGCCGGTCGCTGCCGGAGCTGGTGGCCGAGAACTGCCGCACCCCGACCCGGCTCGCGTTCTGGCTGCAGGCCGAATCTGTCGCGGTGGCAACCGACCTTGCCGAAGTCGTGGGTGGTGCCATCGCACTGCAACTGCTGTTCGATCTGCCCCTGCTGGTGGGCGGCGTGATCACCGGTGTGGTCTCGATGTGCCTGCTGTCGGTGCAGAACCGCGGCGGCCAACGGGCGTTCGAGCGGATCATCGCCGGGCTGCTGATGATCATCACCATCGGTTTCCTCACCAGCCTGCTCGTCGATCCACCGGCGGCCGGAGATGTGGCCGGCGGCATGGTGCCCCATTTCGCCGGCCCGGAAAGCCTCCTGCTGGCCACCGCGATCCTGGGTGCGACGGTCATGCCGCACGTCGTCTACCTGCACTCCGGGCTGGCCCGCGACCGGCACGGGAAGCCGGAGAGCGGCGCCCCGCTGCGGCACATGCTGCGCGTCACCCGCTTCGACGTCGGCCTGGCGATGGTGGTCGCCGGCGCGGTGAACCTGTCGATGCTGTTGGTGGCGGCGACACACCTGCAGGGTGTCGACGGCACCGACACCATCGCGGGAGCGCACGCCGCGGTCGGCAACGCACTGGGACCGGCCGTCGCTTTGTGCTTCGCCATCGGCCTGCTGGCCTCCGGCCTGGCGTCCTCCTCGGTCGGGGCCTACGCCGGCGCGATGATCATGCAGGGCCTGCTCAACCGCTCGTACCCGCTGCTGCTGCGCCGCGCCGTCACGGTCATTCCGGCTCTCGTGGTGTTGGCCGTCGGATTCGACCCGACACGCGCGTTGGTCATCTCCCAGGTGGTGCTGTCGTTCGGCATCCCGTTCGCGCTGATTCCGTTGATCCGGCTGACCAGCAACCGCGCGGTGATGGGCGAGAACATCAATCATCGCGTCGTGACAGCACTGGGATGGGCTGTGGCCGTGCTGATTTCGGCGCTCAACGTGGTACTGATCTACCTGACCGTCACGGGCTGATCGCCGCCGCGATCTCGCCGCTCCGGATGGCCACGTTCGACAGCAACGTCGCGCCGAGCCCGTGACTGTGTTCGACGGTCGCACCGTTGAGGTAGATGTCGCCAGGAGCGTCCGGCCGGGCCACCAGCCGGTAGTCGCGGGTGGCCAGCGGGCGGCCCTGCGCATCGAACTCGTAGCAGGACGCCAGCTCACCCAGGAACGCCGGTACATCCATGGGCGCATATCCGGTCGCGTACACCACGGCATCGCAGTGCAGCGTCTCGGTCGTGTTGTCGATGAGGTTGCGCACGCCGAGGCGGACCTCGGCGTCGTCCTCGTCGACACTGCCCACGGCACATGCCCGGTGCATGAAGAGCCGACGGTCCCCGGTCACGCGCTCGCCGTACTCCCGTGAGTAGAGCTCCGCGATGAGGTCGACGTCGACGGCCGAGTAGTTCGCCGACCGGTGATAGTCGAGCAGTCGCTGACGCTCCGCGCTGTCGGCGCCGTAGAACTCGTCAACCGCCGCCGGGTCGAAGATGCGGTTCACGTACGCGCTGTCGTCCGCCAGGCTGTATCCGTACCGGCTGAACACGGCGTGCACCTCGGCCTTCGGATAGGTGTGGTGCAGGTAGGCGACCACCTCGGCGGCGCTCTGCCCGGCCCCCACCACCGCGAACCGGCCCCGCTCCAGGCCACCGAGAGCGGCCAGCGCACTGAGCAGTTGGTGGCTGTGCCACTGCCGCCGGCTGGGGCGGGTGTCGGCGGGCAGCACCGGGTGCAGACCCGTGCCCAGCACCAGCGTGTGCGCGGCGATGGCCTCGCCGGAGTCCAACCGCACCTCGAATCCGGTGTCCGCTGCGGCCACCCCGACCACCCGGTGGCCGTACTGCACGTCGGCCACGAACTGGTCGGCGGCCCACTGCAGGTAGTCGTGAAACTCGTGCCGGCTGGGAAACACGTCGTGGCGGCCGATGAAGTCGATCAACCGGCCCCGCGCGTTCAGATAATTCACGAACGTGAAGGCGCTCTGCGGATTGCGCAGCGTGGCCAGGTCTTTGAGGAACGGGATCTGCATCCGGGAGCCGGGCAGCAGCATGTCGCGGTGCCAGCCGAACCGGCGCTGGGCATCGACGAATCGGCCGTGCACCCCGCGCTCGGTCAGCGCTATCGCCAGCGCCAGGTTCGACGGCCCGAAGCCGATGCCGAGCATGTCGGGGCTTTCAGGTCTGGACATGATCACGAGTGAGCCGGGTGAGGTAGAGCTGATGCACCATGTCCCGATTGATCAGGACGACGAAATCAGCCATGTCGAATTCCGGGTCGTACGACGGCTCACCACAGATCAGCCCACCGATCCGGATGCTGCCGGCCACCATCGGTGGAATCCGCACCCGGCCGGGATCGGGCAGCTCGGCGAGTGGAATCCCGTTGACCTGCACCGGGTTTCGCGGCGTGACCCGGAACTCTTCGGGCGCCGGGTGCTTCCGGAACGCCCGGTCGAGGACCCCGCGCACCAGGGCACCGCGGGGACCGCCGTCCTCCATGCGCACCGACAGACTGCCGATGGCCCACCGATAGCCCGTCAGTTCCTGATACCGCAGGATGCCGGCCCACAGCATCGCCATCACCGCGCCGCTGCGATGCTCCGGATGCACGCTGGCACGGCCCAACTCCACCAGCGACGGCCGCAGCGCGTCGATGCCGGCACTCATCTCGAAGTTGGTGTCGGTGAAGATGCCGCCCGCTGCCCGGGCGCCCTCCGGGGACAGTAGCCGGTAACAGCCGACGATCGCGCCGGTCTGCTCGTCGCGGGCCAGCAGGTGGTCGCTGTATGCGTCGAAGCGGTCGATGTCGATCATCTCGCCGGTGCGGGGCCCGCGAATCGCTTGTGGGAGTGCGGCACCCAACTCCTCGGCGAACGTCTGATATCGCAGCCGCTGCGCCGCTTCGATCTCGTCGGGGTCGTCGGAGATGACGATGCTGTAGCGGCCGGAATCGGTCGCTGGGATGAGAACAGCAGCGCCGACCATAAGGTTTGAAAGTATCCGCATTCAGCCCCGGCCGTAGCAACTTTGGCTAATCCACAGTATCGGCGGTAACTGTTTGCCGGGACCCGGCCCGGACCAGCCCCGCCACGATCACCGCGGCGACGGTGGCCGCCACCGCGGCAGCAGTCAGTGCGGCCTGCATACCGGCGGCACTGGCTTCCCGCGCGAGCGTTGCGAGCGCGGGACGCAACCGATCTGGCACCAGCTCGAGTGCCCGCAAACCCGCACCGGCGGCCAACCCGTCACTCAACTGTCGGGCAGCTTCGGCGCCGAGGCCCGGTGCTGCGGAAAGCCGCGCGGTGGCAAGGTCACCGGCGTGGCGGCTGAACAGCGCACCGAGCCCGGCAACGCCGGCGAGAATGCCGATCTGGCGCGCGGTGCTGACGGTGCCAGTCGCCATCCCGGCATCGGCCACGGGCACGAAGCGCAGCGCCGCGTCGGACGTCAGCGCAGACAGGCCACCGAGTCCCAGACCCGCCACGATCGAGCCAGAGATGAAATGGGTCCACGTCGTGCCCGCGTTTACTGTGGTCATCATCCACATGCCCACGGCAATCAATGCGACGCCTGCCGGGATGGTCATGGCGACCGGCATCTGCCGCGCCGCGAGCATCGCCAATGGAGCGCCCGCCACGATGGCCAGCGTCAACGGCAGCGCCCGCAACCCGGCATCAAAGGGACTGAAGCCCAACGTGTTCATGAAATACAACGCGAGGTAGTTGGTCGACGCGATCAGGGTCCCGCTGGCGGCGAACGCGGCCAGCGAGACACCGGCGAAACCGGGGCCGGCAAGCAACCGCACATCGAGCATCGGCTCGGTCCGGCGCAACTCGTGCGACCCGAAGGCGGCCAGGGCGGCCACGCAGAATGCGCTGAGCCCCAGCATGATCGGGCTGCTCCAGCCGAAGCGGTTGCCCTCGATCAACACATACACCCCGGCGAACAGTGCCGCCGTCAACACCAGGGTGCCCCAGACGTCGACCGGACGTGACTGTGCGACAACGCTCTCCGGGACGGCGAAGATGACGATGTACAGCGCGAGCACTCCGACGGGCAGATTGATCAGGAAGATCGACGGCCATCCGTACGCGGTGACCAGCGCGCCACCCAGCAGGGGCCCGACGGCACCGCCGGCGCCCATCGCCGCGCCATAGGCGGCGATGGCGCCCGCCCGATGTCGCACATCGGGGAAAGCGGCCGCGATCATCGGCAGCGAGACCCCGAGCAGCACCGCGCCGGCCGCGCCCTGCACCGCCCGAAGTCCGTTGAGCACCTCGATGTTGCGGGCCAGCGCACACCCGGCCGAGGCGAACATGAAGACCACCAGTCCGCCGAGGTACAACCGGCGGCGCCCCAACCGATCTCCCACCGTCGCCGCGGTCAACAGCAATCCCGCCATCGGCAGCGCGTAGGCGTCGACCACCCACTGCAGCCCGGACAAGGGCGCGTGCAGCGACGCCTGGATATCGGCCAGTGCCGCGGCGACGATCGTCATGTCGAGCAGCAGCATGAACACCACCACACAGACCGCGGTCAGTGTCAGTCTGGCGTTCACACCTGCAGTTTGCACCGGCGGGCGCGGCCCGCGCGTCCGTAAGGTCGAACACATGACGAGAGATTTCCGGTTCGGCGTGGGCCTGCGGCACACCGACAGTGGGTCAGCGGTCCAGGACGCGGCGCGCCGCGCTGAGGACCTCGGCTACGACGTCCTGCTGGTGCCCGACCATCTGGGCGCTCCGGCCCCGTTTCCGGTGCTGGCGACGGCCGCGACCGCGACCAGCACGCTGCACCTGGGCACCTTCGTGTTCAACGCGTGCTTCTACAAGCCCGCGCTGCTGGCCCGCGATATCGCGGCCATGCGCGACCTGACCGAGGGACGCTTCGAGACGGGCCTCGGCGCCGGGTACGTCAAGGAAGAATTCGATGCCGCCGAGCTGCCGTTCCCCAGCGCCGGGAAACGGGTCGAGTACACCGCGCACGTCACCTCGTATCTGCGCACCCACCTGCCCGATGTGCCGGTGATGATCGCCGGTGCCGGCGACAAGCTGCTGACGGTCGCCGCCCAGCAGGCCCAGATCATCGGACTGACCGGTGGCGGGCCGCGCACCGAAGCGCACGATCCCCTCGCCGAGCGTATTTCTTTCGTGCGCAACGCCGCTGGCGACCGTTTCGCTGAGCTGGAGCTGAACCTGGCCATCACCGCGGTGCCGACCGATGAATCCGGCATTCCGAACCTGTCGATCACCCGGCACTTCCAGCCGGAACTCAGCGACGCCGAACTGATGACGACCCCTGGTGTGCTCAGCGGCAGCACCACCGACATGGCCGACCGGATTCGCGACCTACGGGATCGCTACGGGGTGAGTTACTTCATTGTCCAGCAACAGCATTCGGAAGCCTTCGCGAAGGTCATCGCAGAACTGCGCTGACGGCGCGCGCAGGACTCGGCTGTGCCATGGGCTCGTAGACGGCGAACTGCAGCACGGTGTTCAGGATCAGCTGCGCGAGGCCGTCCCACGGCGTGGCCTGCACGGGCCGAGCGGACGCGAACGGCAACGCCACCGCGGTGGCCGGACCGGCTTTGGTGTCGATCGTGATGGTCTGCCCTGGCGCGCCATAGATTCCGGTCTGGGTACCGGCGAACATGTCGTTGATCCAGCCGATGGCGAGCGTCTTCTCCGCCTCGATGTTCGGTGACCGCGAGAAGCCGGCCACGACGTACTCGGCGAATTGCAGCACGGGGTTCGCGCCCTGCAGCGCATCGATGTGCCGGCCCCCGACCAGCATGACCCCGTTGAACTGCCCGGGCCGAGCCGCTTCGAGCTCCCGCCCGACCAGACCGTCCCGGTTCCATACGTACGGCTCGGATGAAATGTCGTAGACCGGGCGGTAATCGGCGCCGGTCAACTTCTGCAGCGCGGTGGGCACCACGTTGTTCAGGTCGACCGAGTCCATCAACACCACGCCCTGCAGGTTCGCGACGGCGCCGTTGTCCACCATGCGGCCGGCGGCGCCGATGACCAGCGCGCCGCCGAGCGAATGCCCGACGAGGACGAAACTCGTGGGCAACGTCACCTGGTGTCCGGCTGCGGCACTTGCGCTTTCGGTCAACGCCGAACGGTCACCGGCGAACAGGTCCGCCACGGCCTGCTGATCTGCCGAACCACCGAGCCATCGGGCTTTCGGATCAAATGCATTGGAGGACAATGTCGGAGCCACCACGATGCTGTTGGTGCTCTGCGCCAGCGCAGCGAGGGTGTAGCTGTACATCGGGGCGACGGCCATGAAGCCGTGCTGGAAGTAGATCATCCGGGTCGTCGTATCGGCGTTCTGCGGGAAGTACCAGTTCGCCTGAACCTTTTGCCCGGTGTCCGGCATGGTCAGGCTGGACACCTTGACCGTGACCGTGCTCCCCCGCGGCAATGCCGGCGGGCCGGCGAACGCAAGCATGGCGCCGCCGATGACGTTGAACACGAACGATCCGATGGCGTTGATCAGGCTGGGCCGCGCGGTTTTGACGGCCGTGGTCGTGGCGCCGGCGGTGGTCGTGGCGCTGGTGGCGGTCGTGGCGCTCGGCTGCGATGCCATCGCCGAGGCTGGCAGCGCGGCGACGCCCGGGGACTGGGGCTGCTCGACCGCCATTGCGTTCGGAAGCCTCACCGGCGGCACTGTCGGCCTGAGCCGAACCGTCTGCGCCCGAACCACTTTCTCCGGGCGGATGGGGCCGGCCGGCGCCGTGCCGCGCTCGGACTTGCCCTCATCGGGCTTTCTCTTGTCGACCTTGGGCGGGTCGTCGGCCTTCTTGTTGCGCGGGGAATGCCCGGCGGACTTACGCGCATGCGCGTCGGTCGCGGGCTGCGACTTGCCGGTCTGCGACGTGGACTTCTGCGACGTGGACTTCTGCGATGTCGTGGCCCCCGACGTCGTTGTCTGCGACGAGGGACCCGCTGCGCCGGGTTGGGAACCGGTCGCGTCGTCGGCCAACGCCGGCGCGAGCGGCAGCCATAGCGCCAGACCTCCCGAGGCCAGCAGTACCCACGCTTGTGCGGACAACCTCGTCATCAACCGCACGCTAGCCCGCGTCGCTGCCCGCCGCGGGAAAATGAACAAATTGGTTTGCATGTGTCATTAAAGTGCGGCCCGGCGACCAGTCAGGGCTACGGCATACTGATGGTCCCATTGGCCCATCCCCGGTAGGACCGTCGAGTGTCAGCTCCGCAGCGCAGGCCCCGTGGGCGTCCCGTCGGTGGCGGCAACAACACCGAGCAGGCTCGGCAGGTCTTGCTCGACGCCGCGGAGCAATTCTTCATCGACGGCGGCAGTCCGACCTTCACCATGGAGGTCATCGCCGCCGAGGCCGGCTACTCGCGCAGCGCGATCTACCGGCAGTTCGCCACCCGGAAAGAACTGATCGCAGCGTTGGTGCAACGCACCACCCAACGGCACATGCTGACGATGCTGCAGCAGGTGGCCGCCGACGCCACGCCGGTCGATCTGCTGATCGACAGCCTCGTCATCGTCGCGACGCAGCTGGTGCACGATCCACTGCTGCAAACCATCGCCGACCAGACGCCCGACGGTGCCGTCGCCACCCTCATCGCCAACGACGGCTCGCTGACCAGGACGGTCCAGTCGATGGTCGAAGGCATGCTCGCCAACAGCACGACAGGCCAGTTCCGGCCCGGCCTGCATCCGCATGACCTTGCACAGTTCCTCATCTCGACGGCACTGAGCCTGCTGCTGGACGTGGTGCCCGGCAGTAGCGATCCGACGGTGGCGCGGAACTACCTCCGGACCTTCGTGTTGCCGGCAATTGTCGACAGTCCTCCACCGGCGACGCGCGTGTTTCCGGAGTAGCGGACACGGGTAGCCCACCCACGTGCTCAAGGAACTGCAAGGCCGCCGGATCGCCATACTCGCCGCCGACGGGGTCGAGAGAGTCGAGCTCGAGGAACCGCGCGCCGCGGTCGAGAAGGCCGGCGGCGCCGTCGAGGTGTTGTCGATCAAGGCCGGTGAAATCCAGGCCCGCAATCACGACCTCGAACCAGCGGGCAGCATTGCGGTGGACCGCACCGTCGGTGAGGTGCGCGTCGACGCGTTCGACGCGCTGATCCTGCCGGGCGGCACGGTGAACCCCGACAAGTTGCGGGTCGACGACACCGCGGTGGCGTTCGTCGGCGACTTCGTGCGCTCCGGCAAGCCCGTCGCCGCCATCTGTCACGGCCCGTGGACCCTCGTCGAGGCGGACGTCGTGCGCGACCGCAAGGTGACGAGCTATCCGAGTGTTCGCACCGATCTGCGTAACGCCGGGGCGACCGTCGTCGATGAAGCAGTGTGTATCGACGGCAATCTCATCACCAGCCGTTCGCCCTCCGATCTACCGGCGTTCTGCGAGGCCATCACCGAGGCATTGGCGAGCAGTCCGGCCCAGACCTGACATCGGCCGGACCGTGGCAACCATGACCACTCATCCGCCTGCTGATGTCGCGGACGCGGCCCCCAGCATCCGGCAGCGCAACTTCGTCTTCCTGGCCGTCGTCCTCGGGATGCTGCTGGCGGCACTCGACCAGACCATCGTGGCGACGGCCCTGCCGACCGTCGTCGCCGACCTCGGCGGCGCCGGCCATCAGTCCTGGGTCGTCACCAGTTACCTGCTCGCCTCGACGATCGTGACCGCGGTGGTCGGCAAGCTCGGTGACATCTTCGGCCGCAAGAAGGTCTTTCAGGTCGCGATCCTGCTGTTCCTGGCCGGCTCGGTCCTGTGTGGACTCTCGGAATCGATGGGGATGCTCGTCGCATCGCGGGCGCTGCAGGGCCTGGGTGGTGGCGCGATCACCGTGACGGCCGTCGCGGTGATCGGCGAGGTCATCCCGTTGCGCGAAAGAGGCAAGTACCAGGGCGCTTTGGGCGCCGTGTTCGGCGTCACGACCGTCGTCGGGCCGCTGCTAGGCGGGCTGTTCACCGACCACCTGGGGTGGCGTTGGGCATTCTGGGTCAACGTGCCGGTGGCGGTGGTGGTCATCGGGATTGCGGCAGTGGCCATTCCGGAGCTGACGCGCGCCGGACGACCCGTCGTCGACTATGCGGGCATCGTCCTGGTCGGGCTCGGGGCCGCCGGCCTGACGCTGGCGACCAGCTGGGGCGGCACCACCTATGCCTGGGGTTCGGCGACGATCATCGGGTTGTTCGTCGCGTCGGCGCTGGCACTCGTCGGCTTCGTCGTGGTGGAACGTCGTGCGCCTGAACCGATTCTGCCGATCCGCTTGTTCGCGAACCCGGTATTCACGGTGTGCTGTGTGCTGTCGTTCGTCGTCGGTTTCGCGATGCTGGGTGCGCTGACGTTCCTACCGACCTACATGCAGTTCGTCGACGGCGTCTCGGCAACCGCGTCCGGGCTGCGCACCTTGCCGATGGTCGCCGGTCTGCTCGTCACCTCACTGGGCAGCGGCGCGATCGTCGGCCGCACAGGGCAATACCGGATTTTCCCGATCGCCGGCACTGCCATCATGGCGCTGGGGTTCGTGCTGCTGTCCCGGATGGACGCCGACACCTCGACGCTGACCCAATCGTTGTTCCTGCTGATCCTCGGTACCGGGATCGGGCTCAGCATGCAGGTGCTGATTCTGGTGGTGCAGAACACCGTCGACTTCGCCGATCTCGGAGTCGCCACGTCAGGCGTTACGTTCTTCCGTACCATCGGAAGTTCTTTCGGTGCCGCGATTTTCGGCTCGATGTTCGCGAACTTCCTGGGCGACCGCATCCCGTCGGCCATGAGGTCGGGCGGCGCGCCACCCGAGGCGGCAACGTCTCCGAAAGTGCTGCACAGCCTTCCGCACGACTCCGCCGCCCCGATCATCAACGCCTACGCCGACTCCTTGAGCCAGGTGTTCCTGTTGGCGGCGCCTGTCGCGGTCGTCGGCTTCGTGCTGGCCCTGTTCCTCAAACAGGTGCCGCTGCGTGACGCTGCCGCCAGTGGCAGCACCGACATGGGCGAGGGCTTCGGCATGCCGACCACCGAGTCGCCGGAGAAACTCATCGAAGTCGCCGTCGGCCGGTTGTTGCAGCGCAGCAACGGCATTGACCTCGAAGCGGTGGCGCGCACCTCGAACAGCCGCCTGGGGACCGCGCAACTGTGGGCGCTGATGCTGATCTACCGGTACGCCGCGGTGACAGGGGCAGCCGACCTGCTCGACATTGCGGATGATCGACGGGTGCCACATCAGGTGCTCGAACCGACCTTCGATCGTTTGGTGGCCACCGGATTCGCGACGCGCTCCGGAAGCGAATACGCACTGACGGCCGCGGGCTCCGCCGAGGTCGGCAGGGCACGCAATGTGATCTCCAGCTGGATCACCGAAACCCTCACACAGTCAGACGAATTCCAGGGCGTGCCCGAGCGCATTCATGTCCAGAGCGCGTTCGACCGCATCGCCAGCGGTCTGCTGATCGAGCGGGAGTCCGCCCGGCGCGAGAGTCGCACCACCAAACTCGGCCCCCCGCATCAGTTTGTCGCCGAGCAACCCACCACCCGGATGCGCGCGGTGCGGCACGAAGAGCCCCCGACCCGACCGTTCCGCCCGCACGCCACGCTCCCGCGCGGCTGACATGGTGGCCGGGACGGTCCTGTTTGCGGCTGGACCGTCCCGGCGGTGCCAGTGCGGACCGACCGGACGCCCGGATCTGTGGAACCGGAGAGAAGCGACGGCGATGTCGGAGCCACTCCAGCGGACGTCGAGTACGGGATCCACCTGACGGTGGCTGAATACCCGCTCCACGATTTTCAAACATGCGCTGTGACGAAGAGGCAGCAAAGCCGGGGATTGAGATTCACGACCGCGGGTATATGACACCGGTGCCCGACGGATGCCGTGCGGCCATCTCGGCTGATCTGCATCCAATCGGCCGCGAAACACAGAGGAGGACATGCAATGAAGCTCTCGACTCGAATCACGGGCCTGATCCCGGCGCTGGCCGCCGTACCGGTCTGTCTGAGCCTGGTCACGCCCGCAACCGCCGCCGCAGAAACCGACTGCAGCCCGGATTCGGTTGCGAATACCGTCAGTTCGGCCACCGGCGCGGCCAGCAATTACCTGACGGCGCAGCCCGACGCCAATCAGGTTGTGGTGGCGTCCTATTCGCAGCCGCGGCCGGTCGCATCGGCCAATCTCCGGGCGTACTTCACCGCTCACCCCCAGCAGTATCAGGACCTGCGCGGAATTCTGGCGCCGATCGGTGACACTCAGCAGCGGTGCAATGTGACGGTGCTGTCACCCGAAATGGCCAGCGCCTACGCAGAATTCATGGCCGGCTAGGCATGGCGATGACCGGACCTCCGGCAAGCTGCCATCTGACGTCGCTATGGTTGGCCGACCGCGTGATGTCGCCGTCATCGCCGCCGGCGCCCGAGTCGACCGACCGGGCGTCGCCGGCCGACGTGGTCGTGATCGGCGCCGGCATCACCGGGCTGACCACCGCCGTGCTCCTGGCCCGGGCAGGGAAGAACGTGACGGTTGTCGAAGCGCGGCATGTGGGTGCGGGCACGACCGGCAACACCACCGGCAAACTGAGCGTCTTACAGGGCAGCAAGCTGGCACGCATCGCCGTCAAGCACAACGCGGATGTCTTGCGCGACTACGTCCGTGGCAACGCCGAGGGTCGTGACTGGCTGGTCCGGCATTGCGAGAACCATGCGATCCCATGGCAGTCCGAACCCGATCACGCTTACGCCCAAACGTTGTCGGGCGTCGCGACCGCGCGCGACACGTTCAGCGCCTGCCAGGAAGCGGGATTGACGCAAGCCGAGTGGATCGACACCGCCGATGTCCCATTTCCCTTCCACGGCGGCGTACGGCTGCGTGATCAAGCGCAGCTCGACCCGATGCCCCTGCTGAACAGTCTGGCGGTCGAACTCGAAACCCACGGCGGCACGCTGTTGCAGGGCGTGCGCGCCGTGTCGGTGGCCGACGACGGACTGTTACGCGTGGCGTTGCGAGCAACACACCCCACCGTCGATACCGCCGGATCCGAGATGTCGGTCACCGCACACCGGTGCATCCTGGCAACCGGGACGCCGATCCTGGATCGCGGCGGATTCTTCGCCCGGCTGACGGCAAAACGCTCCTACTGCATGGCATTTGACGTCGCTCGCGAGGCGACGGGCGGCATGTTCATCTCGGTCGATTCACCCACCCGGTCGGTGCGCTACGCACCCACTGCGGCCGGCGAGAAGCTCATCGTCGGTGGTGCCGGCCATCCGGTGGGCCGTGGGCACGCGCCCGCACATGACGTGGCCGAACTCGCCAAGTGGGCGGAGCTGCACTATCCGGGCGCCCATCCGACACACTTCTGGTCGGCGCAGGACTATTCGCCCGTCGACGAGTTGCCGTACGTCGGTCCACTGCTTCCTGGTTACGAAAAAATCCGGGTGGCAACAGGTTTCGACAAGTGGGGCCTGACCAACGGCGTTGCGGCGGCGCTGGCCCTGTCGGCACAGCTACTCGGTGGCCACATCGAGTGGGCGCGCGCGTTCGCCAGTTGGAGTCCGCACGAACTGCGCGGCATGACTGCCGCGCTGCGCGCGAATCTCGAGGTCGGACTGAACCTGGCCAAAGGCTGGATCGCCCCGATCGCCACCTCGCCGGATGGCCTCGCCGAAGGTGCCGGAGTGGTCAGCGGTCCCCCGTGGCAGTTGCGCGCCAACAGCCTGGTCGACGGACAACAACGCTCCGTGTCGGCGATCTGTCCGCACCTGGGCGGCGTGGTGCGGTGGAACGATGCGGACCGGGCCTGGGAGTGCCCGCTACACGGCTCGCGGTTCGCGCCTGACGGGCGACTTCTGGAGGGGCCCGCGACCCGCGGACTCTCGGAGAAAGCCTGACCTCATCAACCGCGCGAACTGGTCAGCCGGCCGTCACTTCGGCCGGTTGCGCCGGTCGGCAGCGCTGCGCAGCGCGCTGTTGTCATCCTCCAATTCGAGGATCCTGCCGATTCCCGCGATGTTGACGCCGGAGGCGACCAGGGCGACGATGCGCCCGATCCGGGCCACGTCGTCTGCGCTGTAGCGGCGGGTACCGCCATCGGTGCGCGCCGGCGTGAGAAGCCCGTGGCGTTCCCACAGCCGCAGTGATTGTGTTGGCGCGCCGGAAAGTTCGGCAGCGACCGTGATCCCGTACACCGCATGATCAGATGCCGGACCCGCGGCGGAAGGTCCTGCGTTCGGCGGCATCAGCCGGCGATCTGCATCGTTCATGAGATTTCCTGTTCCACTACTTGCATTGAATCATGGCACAGTGCTATATAGAAATCTATGCCAGTTGACACAGATAAACTACCGGATATGCACAGGTATAGGCGAAGCTGACGAACATGAGCTGGTGTGCCAGATCTGGGCTGGATTTGACACACAAGCTCAGTCTCGGCGCCCGAATCGGTCATCAGCCTCAAGAACGCTTGGAGCACAGGAGATGTCGACAGAGAAGCAGGAGTTGCACCTCGCGTACATCGAACGCATCAGCGCGGCTCACCAGGCGCTGCGCGCCGCACAGATCGAACTGCGCGCGGCTGTCGAGTCGGCACATGCCGCCGGCCACACCTGGGACGTCATCGCAACAGTGCTGAGCGACACCGCATCTCCTGCGACCGAGACCTTCGATGACATCCCCAGCATCGATGCTGTCGTGCAAAAAGTTCTCGGGATAGATGATGCCGCCGGTCCGCCAGGCGATGAACAGGCGTCGGTGGCCGGTCTGCAGTGACAGTGGGCCACCGGCGCCATCAACCCGTGTGATGCAACGATGCCGCCTCGAGCTTGTGGACGAAGTCGCTGATGTCGGCCGCAGTGGCTACGTCGACCGTTTCCCAGCCGGCCGCCACGTCACGTGCGACGCGCAGCATTACCGGTCCCTCGTCGACGAGGAGCCTGCTCAAGCCAAGCGCAGCAAAGGTTTTCAGTGCCGGAGCCAGCACCCATTGAGCCTTTTCGTCCAGCCCGGCCACCGCGAGGCACCGGGCATATTGAATCCTGGCCTGCAGATGCGCGCGTGGCCGCCGCAGCTTGTCGGTGTTGTCGAGCCGGACCCGAGCCCGTTCGCACGCCGAGGTTGATGCCGCCGGCTGCCCGTCGAGCAAAAGCAGTCTGATCTGTGCGTCCTCTCTGAATTCTGCTGTCAGATCGCCGCTTTCACCGAAGTCCTGCACACCGTGCGCCATGACGCGCCGCGCCAGCGTCTTGTCGATCTCGTTCCCGGACAAGGTCGCGGCGCTAATGAGGGCCAGCTTCAGTGCCGCCTCCAACCTGGGCAACCCCAGCGCCCGGGCATGCCCCAGTCCTTCCGACAGTCTGTGCTCGGCACCGGACGTGTCACCGCGGGCACTCTTCACGTGGGCGCCCGCGCGGTAGGTCGCGAGCATCACGTCCACGATGCCGCCCTCCGCCCCGAGGGCGTACGCCTCGTCGAGCAGGACCTCTGCCTCGTCGAGTTGCCCACGCTCGTAGAGCAATTCACCCAGCAGCGCCCCGGCGAGTTTGGCGATGTAAGTCGGCCGCCCCGACGGCGACAGGGCGATCCTGATCGCGTGCCGCAGATGCGCCTCGGCGCCCGCTACATCGAGTTGCTCGTTGGCGGCCAGGGCGGCGATGAGATACCCGTAGCCGACGGTCATCGGCCCCGCGATGGATCGGCGATACTTGTGCCCCCACCGGTGCCAGCGCAGTGCCCCGTCGAAGTCGAACTTGCGCAGCGCGACGTAGGAGAGGGTGTACGCCGCGCGGCACAGCACGAACGGGGCCAGGGTGTCGGTCCGGGCCACACATGCCTGCGCCGCTGTTTCGGTGAACGCGTCGATGTGGTCGGCATGCCCGGCCATCACCACGCGCAACAGGTCCAATTCACAACGGACGTCGTCGCTTTCGTCGTCGCTGAGCAGGTCGATGTTGTCCTCGGCCAATTGCAGCGCGTCAGCCACGGCCGCGGGCCGGCGGAGAATGACGTTGGCCCATGCCAGGTTGGTCTGCAGCCGCGGCCGCTCCTCGGCCAGGTGTGGCGGCAACTTGGCTGCCAGACCGATGAGTGCCATGAGTTCGCATTGTTCGAGGAGATCCGGCGATACCTGCTCGACGGCGTCGACCGCCTGGTCGTCATCGCCCGCGGCCATCCAGTGATCGACGGCGTCGTTGTACATCCGGTGCTTCATGAACCACTGTGCGGCCGTTCGGTTCAACGCCGCGACGCGGTCTTCGTCCGCACGCTTCAACCGGTGCCGGAGGTGGTCGGCGAACAGATTGGCGTAACGGAACCAGGTCCCGTCCGCGTCGGTCCGCCGCAGGAACAGGTCCCGCCGCTCGATGTCCTCGAGCATCTCCCGGCTGTGTGGGCGCCCCGTGAGCGCGGTCGCCAAACCGCTGCAGACCTGTTTCGTGATGCACGTCGCCGACAGGAACTCGACGAGCTCGGGCTCCAGGCTGTCCAGCACATTGGACGTCAGGTAATCGCCGATGACCTTGTCCGAGCCGGAGAGCCGACCGACGAGCGCGGCGGCATCACCGCCGTCACGCAGGCTCAGCGATGCCAGTTGCAGGGCGGCCGGCCAGCCGTCGGTCGACTCTTCGAGGTCGGCCACGATGGCCCCCGACAAATCCAGGCCGCACCGGTCGACCAGGAGGGCCCGGGCTTCTTCGACATCGAACCGGAGCAGCGACGCGTCGATCTCGACCAGTTCACCCTGCACACCCAGGGTGCCCAACGGCAGGCCGGTGCCGCTTCGGCCGGCCACGACCAGGTGCAGGTGGTGGCAGCCCTTCTCGAGCAGGTAAGCCAGTGTGCCCAGGCTGTCGGCGCTGGTGACGCGATGCCACTCGTCGATCAGCAGAGCCAGCGTCTGCTTGCGGGAGTGCAGCCAGTCGATCAACAGGTTGGGCACCTGCCGCAGCGCGGAGTCCGGCCGTTCATCGAATTCCTGTTGCAACGCGTCCGCGAGCTCGGGCAGCGCGACACGCACCGCCTCGATCAGGTGCGCCACGAACCAGAAGGCGTTGTTGTCGTCGGCATCGACCGTCAGCCAGGCCGTCGGCAGGCCCGCGCGGACCAGCGCCTCGCCCCACTGCGTCGCCAGCACGGTCTTGCCGTAGCCGGCCGGTCCGTGGATGAGCACCAGCTTCGGCCTGCGCCCGGCACCCAGCCGGTCCAGGATGTTTCGCCGCGGCACCGGCGGGCGGCTGAACGTCGGCGGCCGGAACCTGGCCGGTGAACTGGGCGGATAGGTCGACCGCCCGGAACCGTCGGTCCGTAGTCCGATCCCTCCGGTGGAGCGCCCGCCGGTGTCCGGCGACGATTCCACCGCGTCGTACGCGACTGCCGGCAGCTCCAGCGGGACGTCAGCGATGCTCAGTCCGACGCGCGCACCCGCGGCCCGCAACAACTCGCCGAATTCCGCGACCGTTGCGGGGCGCTGTGCGGGATCGACATTCAGTCCCTGCTCGAGCGCAGCGCAGACGGGATCGGCGACGCCGCTCCCGCGCAGGTCGGGCACCGGCCCGGCGAGAACGCGCCGGGCGAACGCGATGGGATTCTCCCCCTTCTGGAACTGGAACGGCGGCTCCCCCTTGATCAAGGTGAAGACGGTAGCGGCGAGCCCGTAGATGTCGACGGCGGCCGTCGGCGTCGCACCCTCGAACAGCTCCGGCGCGGTGTACGACGGCGATCCGACGAACACGTTCATGGTCGCTTCGCGGCCGCCCGCGATGCGGGCGATGCCGAAGTCGCACAGCTGCGGCTCCCCGTACGCCGAGAGAAGTACGTTGGGCGGCTTGACATCTCGGTGCAGCACGCCGGCGCGATGCGCGGTTTCCAGCGCCCCGGCCAGCCGGACCCCGACCGTCAGCGCCTCCCCGACGGCCAGCGGGCCGTGCTGCCGGATCCAGGCCGACAGCGTGTTCCGGCCCAGGTACGGCATGACAATGAACGGGCGCCCCGTGAACGTCAGCCCGCTGTGCAGCACCGGCACGATGTTCGGGTGACCTGACACCCGGCCCATGGCCCGCTGCTCACGTTCGAAATTCTCGAGGTCGACGTCGTCCGAGTCGGCGCCCAGGACCTTGATCGCGACGATCCGGTCCAGCGCCGGCTGGCGACACCGGTAGACGACGCCGAACCCACCGCGTCCGACGGGCTCGGCGCCGTAGAAGCCCTCGGCTTCGAGCTCCGCGACGATGCCGGTCGCGACGCCACGTTGCGTTTCGTCGGGTTCTGACACGTCGGAGGCCTTCGGTTCGGTTGCTGTCGCCACCCTCAATTGTCGGCGCGGCAGGCCGGAATGGGGGCCACCCGCGGAAATTGATGTCCCTTTGTTCCTTCCGGACAACGATTCGGGCGAGATCGCCAAAAGATTGTCTCGGCGGTACCTGGGTCGCCGTGCGCCCGCGCCGTACCGTTCTTGTATCAGCTTCCCCGTTGGGAACCGCCAAATACCAACGGATCAAATACATTCCACCAACCTCGGGAGTACTGCCATGCTCGAACCCGCCTTCATCATCGACGCCGTCGTTCTCTTCGCCATCGGCCTGTGGCCGCTGCTGCTGGTCGTCACCGCCGCCGGCGTCCGCTGGTTCAACGCCCGCCGCAGCGCAGCCGCTGCCGCCGTCCACTCCGCCGCGCTGCCGCACGTCGCCGCGCCGGCACGTGCGCGCACCCTGGCCTACGCCACCGGCCAGTAGCCAATTGACGCCTGAGCCAGTCGCGGATCGGTGAGGGCGAGTTGCGGACGTTGTCGTAGAAACGTTTGCTGAGTTCCGCTGCGGCTCTGCCAGTGGTTTCGCGCCGCCGTGCTCGCTCCTTAACGCAGTCTGTGGATTCCGGCAAAGCCCGTGCACCATCGGGGGCGACAAGGGACGCTGTTGGAAGAACCAGCAGCGCCACCGGGCGCTGCCGTAACCGAGGAGCGCCTGGTGTACGCACGCTCAACCACGTTTCAGGCCGAGCCGGCGTCCATCGACGCGGGCGTTGCGTACATGCGCGACACCGTGCTGCCCGCTCTCGAAGAGCTGGGCGCCGCCGGTATGTCGCTGATGGTGGACCGGCGATTGGGACGCTGCATCGCCACCAGCGCGTGGGAGTCCGAAGCGGTGATGCACCTGACGGCGCACGCCGCGCGGCCACTCGGGGCACGCGCCGCAGAGCTGCTGAACGGCACCCGCAAGGAGATCAACGAGTGGGAGGTCACCGCACTGCACCGCGACCACCGTTCGCCGGAGGGCGCCTGCCTTCGGGTCGCGTGGTTCTCGGTCGAACCCCACCAGGCTGATCTGCTGACCGATTTCTACCGCACGCTGGTCCTGCCGGCCGTAGAAAAACTCGAGGGGTTCTGCAGCGCCAGCCTCCTGCTCGACAAGCCCTCCGGACGCGCTGTGTCGTCGGTGACGTTCGACAACGCCGCCGCGCTGGACAACAACCGTGAACAGGCCAGTGCGCTGCGCACCGAGAAGCTCGCTCAGCTGGGTGGCAGCCTGGTCGACATCTGCGAGTTCGAGCTGGCGATCGCTCACCTGAGGGTGCCGGAACTCGTCTGACGGCAGGCTCAGAGCGCGGCGACTTGCGGATTCGCGTGCGCCCGGTCGCCGGTCGACGAGTCGTGACTCAGCGGATCGTCAGACCCGTCACCGCGCGCGAGATCACCAACCGCTGAATCTCGCTGGTGCCCTCGAAGATGGTGAAGATCTTGGCATCTCGGTGCATCCGCTCGACCGGGTAGTCACGGGTGTACCCGTTGCCGCCGAGAATCTGAATCGCCTCGTCGGTCACGTACACGGCGGTCTCGCTGGCCACCAGCTTCGCCATCGAGCCCTCGGCGTTCTCGAACGGCACGTTGTTACGTGCCATCCACCCGGCCCGCCACACCAGCAGCCGGGCAGCGTCGATGCGGGCCTTCATGTCCGCCAGCTTGAAGGCGATGGTTTGGAATTCACCGATCTTCTTGCCGAATTGCTCACGCTGGCAGGCATATTCGAGGGCGTACTCGTAGGCGGCCCGGGCCACGCCGACCGCCATCGCGCCGACCGTCGGACGTGTGCGCTCGAACGTCTTCATCGCGGCCTGGCCACCCGCGGATGCACCTGACTTCACCCGCGCCACCCGGGCCTCGAACTTCTCCCGGCCGCCCAGGATCGCGTCCTCGGGCAGCCGCACGTTGTCGAGCACCACCTCTGCGGTGTGCGACGCCCGGATGCCGTGCTTCTTGAACTTCTGCCCCTGGGACAGCCCCTTGGTGTCCGGCCCGATGACGAAGCTGGCCTGGCCACGCGATCCGAGTTCGGGGTACACCGACGCGACGACGATGTGCACGTTGGCGATGCCGCCGTTGGTGGCCCAGGTCTTGGTGCCGGTGAGCACCCATTCGCGGGTGGCCTCGTCGTAGCGGGCCCGAGCCCGAATGGAGCCGGCATCGGGCTCGGACGAACAGAAGGCCGCGACCTTCGGATCGGCGGCAGAGCCGAACATCTCCGGCAGCCACCGACCTATCTGTTCCGGAGTTCCGTTGCCCGCCAGGGCCGCCGCGGCCAGACCGGTGCCCATGATGGACAGCGCGATTCCGGCGTCACCCCAGAACAGTTCCTCGAAAACGGTGAGCATGCCGAGCCCGCTCGGCTCGGCGGCCTGAGTGCCGAACAGCTCTGGCGAGTACAGCCCGATCTTCGCCGCTTCCTGGATGATCGGCCACGGGGTCTGCTCGCGTTCGTCCCATTCCGCGGCGGCGGGGCGGATGACCTCGGCGGCGAACTGGTGCACCCAGTCGCGCACCTCGATGACGTCATCGCTGGGTTGTAGTGAGAATGTCATGCCACTCCTGTTGGTAGTAAGGGGGTTTCAGTTCTGCCGGCCATCAACTGCTGTGCCACGCGGTGGCACCGACGTACAGGTACCGAATCTGGCGCTCGAGCATCGTGGCGGCCGTGTCCAGATCGCGCGCCGTGGTCTCGTCGTCGAGCCCGCGCGCGATGACCTCGAGCATCGAGTCGATACCGGCGAGAATGGTGGCCATCAACATGCTCGACAGCATCTCCACGTCACCGACGGTCCACGACCGGATGGGTTCGAACCGGGCCATGTAGGTGGCCAATTGGCTGGCGTACAAGCGGATCTCGGATCGGATCTCGCGCCGGAGTACCGAATGACCGGCTGCGCGTTGGCGAGCCAGGAACGCCAGGTGCGCATGGTCCCGCGCGACCACGCCACGAAGGGCCTGCACACCGACATGGATGGCGCCACCGGACGCATCGATGTCGAGAGAGGCCATCTCGCCCATGATCTCGCGCAGCGTGCGAAACGTCTCGTGAATCACGGCGAGGCCGAGGTCATCGAGCGACTGGAAGTAGCGGTAGAACGCCGACGGCGCGACGCCGGCCTTGCTGGCGAGCTGCCGCAGACTCAGCGCGTCGAAGCTCGAACCACTGCCGGTGAGATCCAGCGCCGCCGTCATCAGCGCGCGGCGGGTGTGCTCACGGCGCTCCTGCTGCGTCCGGCGCCCATGCCGATCCCGCCCGGTGCCGGAGTCCGCCTCGACAGATAGAGATCGTTTGTTCTCTGTGTTACCTGTCACGAAACCAACTATAGCTATTGACCTCGCCATATCGACAACCATATCTTACGGAACATTCGTTCTCTAACTTGAATGGAGAGATCATGGCACGCATCGCAACCCGCCTGCCGGGTGAGCGCAACCTGGCCGAGGAGGACCGCAACCGCATCGCTGCGGTCCGGGGCGAACTCATCCGCATCGGCAACGACTGGCGCGAGCGCCATCCGTTCCTGGCCGCCCACCAGGACAGCATCGGGATGGCGGTCTTCCTGATGTCGATCGCCGGCGTAGTCGTCGACGCCGCGCTCTACGCGGCCGGCATCCTGCCGTGGTACGCGACCATCCTGATCACCGCGTTCTGGCTGTCATTGCTGCACGAGCTGGAGCACGACCTCATCCACTCGATGTACTTCCGGCAGAACCGCGTGGTCCACAACGCGATGATGTTCGGCGTCTGGTTCTTCCGGCCGAGCACCATCAACCCCTGGATCCGGCGGACACTGCACCTGCACCACCACGAGGTCTCGGGCACCGATTCCGACCTCGAGGAACGGGGCATCACCAACGGCGAAGGCTGGGGCAGCCACCGGTTGCTCAGCCTGCTGGACTCCATGCTGGGCATCTACTCCAAGCCGCTGCGGCAACGCGCCATCGTCACCGCCTACATCAAGCACGAGGCCCGCTCACCCGAAGAAGCCCGCCAACTGGCCGCCAAGACGCTGGCGCTGTACTTCCCGCTCGGGACCATCCACTACGCGTTGTGGCATCTGTTCATCGGCCTGCACGTGTACGAATTCGTCTCCGGTAACACTGTTTCCGGTTCCTGGGTGACCGCGTTGAACTTCGTCGCCGTCACGCTGCTGGCGCCGAACGCGGTACGCACATTCTGCCTGCACTTCGTCAGCTCCAACATGCACTACTACGGCGACGTCGAGGAGCACAACGTGATGCAGCAGACGCAGGTGTGGACGGCCAAGTGGCTCAAGCCTTTCCACGCCCTGTGCTTCAACTTCGGCGAGACCCATGCGATCCACCATTTCCTGGTTCGCGACCCGTTCTACCTCCGCGAAGCGATCAAGCACGATTGCCAGAAAGTGCTGCGCGACAACGGCGTCCGCTTCAACGATTTCGGCACCTTCCAGCGGGCCAACCGATTCAGCCTCGCCCCGGCACACGTCGAGCCCTGACCCCACCACTTCTTACCGAGGAAACACCATGAACGAGACCCAAACCGCCCAGCTGTGGATCTGCGTGCGCTGCGGCATGATCTACGACCCTGCCGACGGTGACCCCGACAGCGGAATCGCCCCCGGCACCGCGTTCGAGGACATCCCCGACAACTGGGTATGCCCCGTCTGCGGCGTCAGCAAGGACGAGTTCGTCCCCTACGAGGACTGAGCAGCACTCTGCGAACCCGGGTCATCGGCCCGGGTTCGTGGCGTCATTGCTGGGCACGCCCCAGGCACCGCGCCGTAGCAGCCGCAGCCCGTTGAGTCCGACGATGATCGTCGAACCTTCGTGGCCCGCCACCCCCAACGGCAGCGGCAAGGTGCCGACGAGGTCCCAGACCACCAGCACCGCAATGAAAGTCGCCGCGATTGCCAGGTTGGCCAGCACCACGCGGCGGGCCCGTCGCGACAGCGCGATCACCGCGGGGATGGTGCGCAGGTCGTCACCGATGACGACGGCATCCGCGGTCTGCAGCGTGAGATCCGAACCGGCGCCACCCATCGCGATGCCCAGGTGCGCGGCCGCCAACGCGGGCGCGTCGTTGATGCCATCGCCGACCATGACCAGCCGACCGCCATCGACCTGCAGGTCCCGGACCGCAGCCACCTTGTCGTGCGGCAGCAGCCCGGCGCGTACCTCGGTGATACCCACCTGGCCGGCCAATTGCCTTGCGGCAGAATCATTGTCGCCCGTGAGCAGGACGGGCGCCTGCCCCGTCAGCGTGGCGACGGCGGCAACCGCACTGTGTGCGTCGGGACGAAGTTCGTCGGTCATGCCGAACACCGCGACGGCGCGACCGTCGACCGCCATGACGACCGCCGTGCAACCGCGTCGTTCCAGCTGAGCCGCGGCTTCGGCACTCTCGGTCGACGGCGCGGCCACGGTGACGATGCGTCCGTCCACAGTGGCCCGCACGCCGCGGCCCGGTTCGGCGACGAAGTCGGCGACGCGCGGCAGGGACAGTCGACGCGCCAGCGCCGCCCGGACGAGGGCCGCGCCCAAGGGGTGCTCGCTGCGGTGCTCAGCGGCCGCGGCCAGCGTCAGCGCCTGATCTTCTGTGAAATCGTCTGCCAGCAGACGAATCTCGGCGAGTTCCGGCGTCCCGCGGGTCAATGTTCCGGTTTTGTCGAACGCCACGCGGGTGGCGGCGCCGAGCTGTTCCATCACGACGGCCGACTTGACGAGCACGCCGTGCCGACCGGCATTCGCGATCGCCGCCAGCAACGGCGGCATCGTGGCCAGCACCACCGCGCACGGGGAGGCGACGATCATGAAGGTCATGGCCCGCAGCAGCGCCTCCCGCACGGAGTCCCCCACGAGCAGTGGGATCACGAACACCGCGAGGGTTACGGCCACCATGCCGATCGAGTAGCGCTGCTCGACCTTCTCGACGAACAGCTGCGTGCGGGCCTTGGTCTGCGACGCTTCTTCCACCAGCGCCGCAATGCGCGCCACGACCGAGTCGGCGGCCCGCCGGTCGACCCGGATCCGCAGTGCTCCGGTGCCGTTCAGCGTGCCGGCGAAGACCTCTTCACCGAGGGTCTTGGCGACCGGCAGCGGTTCACCGGTGATGGTCGCCTGATCGACCTCACTGGCGCCGTCGATCACGGTGGCGTCGGCGGAGATGCGCTCCCCCGGCCGCACGAGCACCACGTCGCCCACCTCGAGTTCGGTGGCCGGCACCACGTACTCGCCGTCGTCGGACAACCGGGTCGCGGTGTCGGGCGCGAGGTCCAGGAGGCCGCGCACCGAGTCCTCTGTCCGCGCGGTGGCCAGCGCTTCCAGCGCGTCGGAGGTCGCGAAGATGATGATCAGCAGGGCACCGTCGGTGATCTGGCCGATCAAGGCCGCACCGATCGCGGCGACGACCATCAGCAGATCCACGTCGAGGGTCTTCTCACGCAGCGCCTGCAGCCCCGCCAGCGCCGGCTCCCAACCGCCGGTGACGTAGCACGCGAGATACAGAGCCCACCAAACCCATGCCGGGCCACCGGCCAGCTGCACCACCAAACCGGCGAGGAACAACGCCAAAGCCGCTGCTGCCCAGCGCATCTCAGACAGGTCGAACCATCCGCGGCGCGCCGGAGCCACCGCCGCACCGGCCATCGCCGGCCGAGCGTCCTGAGTCACCGTCGCCATGGCGAACCTCGCAAACACATGCGCCCAACGTTATCAGAACAAATGAATACGTCTTCATGTGTGTGCACGAGTACACTACAACCGTGGGACATGGTGTCGAGGGGCGTGACCGCCCCACCGGGCGGCTCGATGCTGACGCCGCGGCTCAGGTCGCCACGACTCTGCAGGCACTCGCCACTCCGAGCCGCTTGATGATCCTCACCGAACTACGCCAGGGCGCTCGCTCCGTCACCGACCTCGCCGACGCGATCGGACTCGAGCAGTCGCTCGTCTCACACCAGCTCCGCCTACTGCGCAATCTCGGGCTGGTGACCGGCACCCGGAGCGGCCGCAGCATCGTCTACAGCCTGTACGACAACCACGTCGCGCAACTGCTCGACGAAGCCGTCTATCACAGCGAGCACCTGAGACTGGGGCTGGCGGACCGCACGGGCGACGCGAGCTGAGCGCCGGGTGGTCTCGTGAACCGTTGCGCCACATCGCAAGGAGGGTCCATGTCCACCACACCCACAAGCACCAATGTCGCGACCTTCGAACGATTCCACTGCAGTTGCAACAGCGGCGACATCGACGACATCGTGAGCACGATCGACGACGTCTTCCTCCCCGACGCCGTGGTCCACTCACCGCTCGCGGCGGGTTCCGGGCCGGACACCATGAAGCTCATCTGGACGCTGCTCCTGCGTGCCTTCCCCGACATTCACGTCATGGTCGACGACATGGTCGTCGACCATGACAAGCTGGCCTCCCGCCAGACGGTGACCGGGACACATCTCGGCGAGTACCGCGGACTGGCGCCGACCGGCAAAACCGTTGTGTACGAAGAGATGTTCATCATCCGATTCTCCGACGGGTTGATCGCCGAAGTCTGGGGCGTGGTCGACACCTTGTCGCAGCTGCAGCAACTCGGCGCAGTGGGCAGGGTCTAGCGCGCGGGATATGCGTGGATCAACGCGGTCGTGAGCTTGGGCACCGCGTGCACCAGATGATGCTCGGCGTCGTGGGCGATCCGATGGGCCTGCGCCAGGCTCAGCTCGGGATCGAGGTCGAGTTCGACGTCGGCATGCAGGCGGTGCCCCATCCAGCGCATGCGCACGCTGTGCACCGACCGCACCCCCGGTTCGGCTGCCAGCGACTGCTCGGCAGTGTCGACGAGTGCGGGGTCGACGCCATCGAGCAAGCGACGGAACACATCTCGCACCGCGGTGCGCAGCACCGCCAGGATCGCCACCGTGATGATCAACCCGACGATCGGATCGGCGAGCGGGTATCCAAGGGCCACACCGCCGGCGCCGAGCAACACCGCCAGGGACGTGAACCCGTCGGTGCGCGCGTGAATGCCGTCCGCGACCAGCGCTGCCGACCCGATCTGCCGCCCCACCCGGATGCGGTAGACCGCCACCGTTTCGTTGCCGAGAAATCCGACCAGTCCGGCCAGCGCCACCCATCCCACGTGATCGATCATCTGCGGGTGGATCAACCGCTGTACCGCCTCATAGCCGGCGACGATCGCCGACAGCGTGATCATGCCGACCACGAACAACCCAGCCAGGTCTTCCACCCGGCCGAAGCCGTACGTATAGCGGCGCGTTGCGGCCTTGGCGCCCAACGCAAATGCGATCCACAGTGGCACCGCGGTCAGGGCATCGGAGAAGTTGTGGATCGTGTCGGCCGCCAGGGCCACCGACCCGGACACCACCACGATGGCGATCTGCACCACCGTGGTGAGACCCAGCACCAGCAGGCTGATCTTCACTGCCCGGATACCGGCGGCGCTCGATTCGAGCGCGCTGTCCAGGCTGTCCGCCGCGTCATGGGAATGGGGAGCGAACAGCCCTCTGACCGCGCCCCAGCCGCCGTGGGAGTGGCTGTGATCGTGCTGGTGGCCGTGCTCGTGCACATGATCGTGGTCGCCGTGAGGGTGGTGCCCGCTCATCGCCGGCCGCCCCTGCGCACGGCGGTGTCGGCATCGAGACTCCGCACGCCCGGGTCCTGCCGATGGTGGGCCGGCACCCCGGGACCCGCGTGTTCGGCGTTGTGCACGGCGTCGACGACAAGCTGACGCACGTGCTCGTTCTCAAGGCTGTAGAAGATCGTCGTACCGGCACGGCGGGTCTGGACCAACCGCGCCATGCGTAACTTCGCCAGATGCTGTGACACCGACGGCGCGGGCTTGCCGACGCGCTCGGCCAGTTCGTTGACCGACAGCTCGCACGCACTCAACGCCCACAGCAGCTGGACCCGCGTCGGGTCGGCGAGCATCCGGAACACTTCCACCACCAGACGCACCTGGTCGTCGGCGAGCGGCGCCGGCACCTGGTTATCTGCATTCATACGCAGATAATAGACCGTCGACCGCCGATCGATTCCGGGAGCGGCGATCAGCTGCCGCGGTCCACCATGTCGAACACCTTGACCGCATGCGAAAACGGCTGCGGCGTAACACCTATCGGACCGAAGGGATGGTCGAGGGTGTAGATGACGTACAGCAGCAGCGACAACAGGACGGCGACCGCTCCGACCAGGACCGCGTGCGCGCGGGCGTTCTCCAGCCGCATGAAGCAGGTCAACAGGATCAGAACCGTCCCACCGAAGATCAGGGCACTCCACAGGAGCGCCGGGATGCGCTGATGGGAATTGAGGATGCGCTCGCTGCGGTCCGAGGCCAACACCGTCAGCTCACTGAGAAACTGCGAATCGATCGGGCTCGCCGTCGGTCCCGAACTATGCGTTCCCACAATGCGATACATCTCGCTGAGCGCGGCGCGGCCGTTGTTGCCGATGTCGGCGAACTCGTCCATGCCCCAGGCGGGCCCCTGCACTGCGGCGGCGTACTTACGCAGTTGCTCGCGAACCTGCGCCTGCTCGGGTTGCGGCATCGCGACGGTCTGGCGGTACAGCGTCGTCAACGTCGACGCTTCGTTGGCGACGTTCGTCTCGGCACTGAGGAACTGCTGCCAGCCGACGACGACGGTGAATCCGAGGAGCGCTCCGTAGACCAGACCGACAACAGTCAGGAACGGCGACAGGAACGAGTTCTGTTCGGGGCGCGCATCGCGGGCGATCATGCGTCGCGTCACGAACACGCAGCCGACCGCCACGCAGACCGCCCCGCCGACAACCATGGCAAGCAGAAGCCACGCGCCGAACACTCCGAGGTCACCCATAGTGGACCAAGCATGCCAATCACCTCGAGGCGTTGCCAAGCATTCCGGCAAACTCCTTCGAGCACGAAACCGCACAACACCACTCGGTTGCCGGGTGCGCCGGCAACGTCCGGCCCGGCCGGCGCCCCGGCCAAGGCCGTCGCACAGAACTGACTGCCGGCAAGCTCCGGACTGCGCGCACCCAGAAAATGTCGGCGGGGTCAATCCGCCTGCTACAGTCCGGCTGTGTCCGGTGATCGATCGACCCGGAGCTGGCACTGTGGAAAGGAATACGGCAATGGTCTTCACCAAATCGGTCGCCCAGCGGGCGGTCGTGGCTGCCGCAGGAGCCGCCGTGGCCGTCATGGCCGTCGCCCTGCCGATGTCGGGTCAGGCGCTGGCCGCCCCGGCGGCCCCCAACTGCACTCCCGCGGATCTGGCCGGCGTAGCTTCGGGTGTCGCCGCTGCCGCATCGGCCTATCTGTTCACGCACCCGGACGTCAACGACTTCTACGGCAGCCTGCAGGGTAAGCCTCGCGATGAGGTCGCCAACGACGTGCGCACCTTCTTCGACGCAAACCCGCAGGCGCACAACGAACTTCGCGCGATCCGTCAGCCGATGACAGATTTCCGCGAGCGCTGTGGCCTCGAGCAGCCCGACCGTCCGCTGTTGGGCGACTGATGTCCGCCATCTCGCCACGCCCCCGCCGCCGGCTGCTCGCCGCCGCACTGGCCGCAGCCGCCGTACCCGGATTGATCGCGGTCGTCCCCGCCGGCACCGCGGGCGCCGATGTCTGCTTCGGCGCCGGACGACGCATCACGGTCAGCGGATGCACCGACTTCGGCGCAGTCGCGCCGTACGCTCCGCCGCCGGCCTACTACGCGCCACTACCTGAGGACATGCCGCCGCCACCGCCGCCACCGCCGGTTCAGGGCTGCGTCGGCTGGAACGGCCGCTGGGTCAGCGCCAACACCTGCCGCTGAGCCCGCACCCGCCTCGGACCACGCCGGTCAGTACGCCCCTGCGGCGGCCGGCTGGTCCGCGGCGTCGGTGCGGCCACGCAAAGCCCAGTGCAAGCGCTTGGCCGCGGCCAGTGCGCCGCTGGGCGCGTGCGGCTGGCCGTAGTGAATGAGCAGCGTCACGCGCCGCTGACCCGAGGCGATCGGCATGTTGGCGTGCAGGCTCCGGTATCCCCAAAACAGGTAGACGTCACCGACATTCATGTCGACGACGGTCGGGCCGCCGGCCCGGCCGAGGCTGTCCAGGATCCGCCGCCGGAACGTTGCGCTCTGGTGGACGATCTTGTCGAAGATGTTGACCAGCACCGAGCGGCGGAACGGCCGCTTGTTGAAGTACCCCACCAACTCGCCCGACCGGCCCGGTTCCGCTTCCGGGATGAACAGCGGGACCACCATCGTCACGACACTGGCGTCGTAGTGGAACCACCAGGCATCGCCGTCGGCATGCGGCCCGGCCACGATACGCACCGCGGTGCCGGCCATTTCATGCGCGCGGTCCGGGAACCGCTGGCGAACGACATTGTCGAGAAATGCGCGAACCGAATCGCTGGCCATGAAAGCGTGAATTGATTCCAGGTGCCCGTCCTGTGGCGCCAGGACGAAATGGTCTTGCTCGCCGTACTCGGCCAACCACCGGTCGATTTCGGCCCGGGAATCAATCACCCAATCCCATTGCAGGGCGTTTGCTACCCGAGCCACGCCGGTCGCGTCCAACTGCTGCGCCACATCGACGGGATCGCACGCGTTCATGTCAAATTCACACATTTGGACGGAAGTGTAGACAACCAGAGAACGTCATTACCACGATTGCTGCGATTTGACATTTGCCCGGCGATCACCTTGCAATTCGCCGGCCGCGGGGAGGATTCTGCAATTGCGTAAATATGGCGGAATTTCCGCACTTCAGGACCAGGCCCGAATCGGTCTCATCCACAGCAGCCCCCACGATCCACGGCGCCACCTGCCAACTCGATTGAATTCCTGCCACATCGCGTCACTACCCACGGTTGCGAATCGCCGCACTTGTGGCGTAGGACTGGCAAGTGACTGAAGCAGAGCCGGCCCGACAACGTGCCGCAACGGGAGCATCGTTGTTGGACGAGGCCGGGCACGCGGCCACCGTGCTGCCGCGTCACCGCCACGGACTGACCCGCGACGAGGTACGCCAGTCGCAGGAGACCCGGGTGCAAGTGGCCACCGTGGAAGTGGTGGCCGAGCACGGCTACGCCGGCGCGAGCGTGCGCCAGATCGCCTCGCGCGCAGGCATTTCCACCAAGACGTTCTACGAGCTGTACCCCGACAAGGAAGCCGCCTTCCTGGCCACCTACGCCGCGGTGGATCTTCTGGTCGAGTGGATGCGCGACGCAGCGGCCATCGCCACCACGGCGGCAGAGGTGATCGAAGCGGGTGCCCGGACGTACTTGGGGACCCTGGCCTCCCAACCGGCATTCACCCAGAGTCTGGTGATCGAGGCAGTCGCCTCCACGGATCGCATCCGGGCGCGCCGGTCGCAGGGGCTGGCCGATTTCGCCGGCGTCTTGGTGCAGCACCTGCGCCGGGTCCGCGGCGCGGCGGGCCCCGATCCCGCTCCGACGTCGTCCGATCGCGCGCTGCTGGTCGGGGCCCTCGGTGGCGTCAACGAGCTGGTCGTGCAACACCTTGGATCAGCTTCCGTGGCGACCCTGCTCGACATCCTCGACATGGCCCGAATCCTGCTCGAGCGCATCGTCCTCACCCCTGCGGAGCGTTCGCCCATCGCCCTCTGACAAGGGATATCACCGCACGTCAAGCCCCTTTTTGACAGCCGCGCGTCACGGCAGAACTGGCCTACTGCGCGGCGTCGTGTTAGCGTCCACCCAGTTGAGAAGACGACCGTTTTCTCTATACTCGACGCCGACAAGGGAGTCTGTGCAATGACATCCACCCCCGCATCCACCGCGCGCCCCGCGGCCTCAACGGCCGACCCATTGGCCGAAGGCTCACTGGGACGCCACGTCGTCGGCCATCCACTGGTGCTGCTGTACGCCAACGTGCCGGCACTGATCATGCCGACGCTGCACCCGAAGATCGCCCATGTCCTCAGCGAGAAGGACCGCGCGCTCAACGGCACTGAGGACCTCCCGACCTTGCAGGCAGCGAGCCGCCGTCTGATCAGCACCTACGAGATGGTGATGGGCATCGTGTTCGCCGGGCCGGAAGCCGATGAGGTCGCCCACGGCCTGTACGAACTGCACCGCCCCATCTCTGGATCCATGCCCGACGGCAGCCCGTATCACGCGTGGAACAAGGACGTCTGGAACTGGACCTGGGGATCCATCCTCAAAGGCGTCCTCGACATCGCCGACGAGTTCGGACTGTTCGCCAACGACGACGAACGCGAACAGGCCTACCGCGCACTCAAGGAGGTCGGCATCCGTTACGGCGTCCGCGCCCTACCGGAGACCTATGCCGGCTTCTGCGACTACTGGCAACCCATCGTCGACGACACCCTCGAAGTCAATCCCCAGGTGCAGTTCATCGTCGACCATGCGCTGAACCTCGCGAAGCCGCGCGGCTGGGACCTGGTCCCGATGTCGCTGTGGCGACTGCTGTCACTGCCGGTGACGCGCACCGTCCGCGTCGGGGTACTCGCCGGCGTCCCGGAGAAGTTCCACGCTGGCCTGGGCCTGCGGACGACCGCAGTCGACCGCTTGGAGCGCCGCATCCACGCCGCCATCTGGCGGGCGATCCCCATCCCGGTCGCGGGACAGTTCGGGCCCGCCTACTTCGCAGTGCGCCGACGCTTCGGACAACCCGGCTGGCGCACCCACTACTCGCGCGCGCAACTTGCGGCCAACCGCGCCGAGGCCGAGGGCGGCACCGTCACCTCCACAGCCTAGCCATATATACCCCCTGGGGGTATGGTGGTCTCGACTCCGATACCGCGATCGAGACGATGAGGAACGACACCATGGCCAGCGAGTCCCACGACCACCACGGCAACCACCACGCCGAACATGACCACAGCTCTCACATGGATCATGCGCACCACGGCGCCGACATCAACGCGATGGCGGTCAGTGCGACGCTGCACTGCCTCACCGGCTGCGCCATCGGTGAGATCGTCGGTCTGATCATCGGCACGGCCCTTGGATTGACGAACCTGGCCACCATCGCCCTGGCCATCGCGCTGGCCTTCATCTTCGGCTACACCCTCTCGACGCTGCCGCTGCTGAAGGCCGGCCTGGCGATCGGCACGGCGCTCAGCGTGGTGCTGGCCGCCGACACCCTCTCGATCGCGACCATGGAGGTCGTCGACAACCTGGTCATGGCGGTGATCCCGGGCGCGATGAACGCCGGCCTGGTCAACCCGATCTTCTGGATCGGCATGATGATCGCGCTGACTGTCGCCTTCTTCGCCGCCTACCCGGTGAACCGGTACCTGCTGCAAAAAGGCAAAGGCCACGCACTGACGCACAAGTACCACGGGGGCGGCGGTCCCGACATCGCGGGAGCCCGGCGATTCATCCCCAGCCTCAGTACGCCGACGCTGGCCGCGGCGATCACGGCCTTCATGCTCGGCGGCCTGGTTGTCGCCGTCGCAGATCAACTCGGCGCACCCGACACCGCGTCGCACAGTCAGACAGCACCGTCCGCACACGCGGCACCGTGACCGACATCAGAATCCCGATGCCACCGATAGGTCACCGACTCACTGCACGCCGCGCCGGCGGCGCCGATTTGACCTGACCTGACCCCGAAGACTCGGTCAAACATGTTCTGCAACAATGTTTTCAGCGGGACGTCGGTCTTCATTGCGGCGCGCGAGGATGGCAGCGGTTTGCGCATCGGCTGGCAGAAATGCTTCCAGGCGCAGTTCCGACACCGTGACATCGAGCGCGGTCACAAACGTCGCGATGGTCGCGATGAGCCGCACGTCACCGTCAGGCGAGGACAGGTGCAGTGGCACCGCGAAGCCGAGAGATTCGACTGGCTGACTGCCCGGCGCGGGCACGCCGTAGCTCTCCAGTTCCGCGATCAGCGCGTCGATTCGCGGGTGCGGGCCGCGCTCGCGGAGTGCGTGCAGGATGTGGCGCCGCCAATCGTCGAGATTCACGATCCGTGGTGCCATGCCCTCGGGATGCAAGGCAACCCGCAAAACGTTCACCGGCGGTTCGAGCAACCAGTCCGCGACCTCGTCGGTCAGCAGGCCGAACGCGCTGTTGTTGGCGACCAGCTCGCCAAAGCCGTTCATGACCAGGGCCGGGTACGGCAAGTGGCCGTCGAGAACATGCTGAAGTGCCTTGCGCACCGGTTCGAGCAGCGGCGCGTCAGGCGGTGACTCCGGATGCGACGGCGCGAAGCCGGCCACCGACAGCAGCGCATTGCGTTGCCGCAGCGTCAGTTTCAGCGAGTCGGCCAGTCGGCTGACGATGTCGCGCCCGGGCGCTGAACGTCCCTGCTCCAGGAAACTCAGGTGTCGCTGGGTGGTGCCGGCATCGATCGCGAGGTCTATCTGGCTGAGCCGACGAAGATTGCGCCACTGTCGCAGCGTCGTACCGAAGTCACCGAGCGCGGAAGCGGTCATGCGACCAGTCAACCCAATTGCGGTGCTGACCGCTATTCCCTGCGGGGAATTGTCGCGCAGCGACGCTGACGCGACGCTCGTGGCATGGATCAGTCAATCCGTCTTGGTGTCATGCCACCCCTGGCCGCCGAACCGTGGGCCAGTACCGATCTCCGCGAGCTCCTCGAGATGGCAAGGGCCGTCGAGGATTTGGGATTTGATTCGCTGTGGGCCAACGATTCGCTGGTGCGCCCACGGATCGAAGCGCTGACGTTTCTGTCGGCGGCCGCGGCTGTCACCGACCGGATCACGCTGGGTACCGCGGCGTTGCAGCCGGTGCTGCGCCGGCCTGTGCAGACGGCGCAGGTACTCGCGTCCATCGACCGGCTGTCGGGCGGACGCCTGACTGTGGCGGTGGGCGCGGGTTTTCCTGGAGTGTCCGAGAGGGAGTATGCGGCCTCGGAGGTGCCCTGGCAGCGGCGTTTCGCACGCCTCGACGACACCGTCGCCTTATGGCGTCAGCTCTGGAATTGCAAGGAAACCAGTTCATTTCACGGTTCAGTGCTGCAGCTCGACGACATCCCGGCCGGCATCACGCCATTCAGCGAGTCAGGCCCGCCCGTGTGGCTCGCCGCCGATACCAGCGGTGCCCGGGCCCGCACTGGCCGACTGTACGACGGCTGGCTGCCGTATCCGCCGACGCCGCAGGTATATCGGTCAGGTCTGGCTGAGGTTCGGGCCGCGGCGCAGAGCGCCGACCGTGCCGCCGACGCCGTCACGCCCGCGCTGTTTGTCACCGTGCTGGTCACCGACGACGCCGACGGTGGCCGGGCCGCGCTGGATCATTTCGCCACCAACACCTACGGGGCCGGCATTGCTGTCCTCGAGCAGATCCAGACTTACGCGGCGGGGACGACCGACACCGTCGCCGCCCAGTTGGCGAGCTTCATCGATGCCGGTGCGCGGCACCTGGTGTGTCGGATCGGCGTCCTCGGCCCCGACGGTTTCACCGAGCAACTGCGGCAATTGCAGGCAGTCCATGCTCTATTGCGATGAGGCACTCGCCGTGGTGGGCATGCGGTCAGCACATGAGATGTAGCAGACGATCCAGGCACCCGCGCCGCCCCGATACCGTCAGTCGGCCGATTGCCGATTACCATGAGGCGTCCCCGCCCCCGTAGCTCAGGGGATAGAGCACGGCTCTCCTAAAGCCGGTGTCGCAGGTTCGAATCCTGCCGGGGGCACTTTGTGTTTTTGCAGATCAGCGCATGTTTCCGGGCAGCTGCCCTACTGCCCGTCGCTCCCCTCTGGTCGGTGCTTGGTCGGTGCTTCGCTGGCATCGGATGGTGCCGGCTGACTGGGTTTGTCACGCGCCACGGCCTCCAACAGGCGTCGCGCATTCTCGGGTGACCTCAACAAGTAGTCGGTCTCACCCGACGCCTCACCGCTGTCCCCCGGTTCCGCTGGACCGTAGATGTCCTCATGGAGCCCATCGTCGACCGGCGTGCTGTTCAAAATTTCAGCGGCCTCATTCGCCGGAATCCAGCGGCGCTCCTGATCCATCTGCCCATCGTCGTCCCGGCTGTCTCCTTGCTGAACCCGTCGCGCAGCTGCATCGAGCCGCTGCGCAACGTCGTCGAGGTCAGAAGGGAACAGGCCGGCGTAGTGGTTCAGGGTCGTTGCAGCGGACTCGTGGCCGAGCAATCGGGCCACAGCCACAACGGAGGCACCCGCTTGGATTGCCAGGGAGGCGGCCGTATCGCGCAAGTTGTGCGGGGTGATGTCGAGGTCCAGGGCGTCGACAGCGTTGTCGAAGACGTCACGCCGGAAGTTTCGGTTGCGAAGCGGTGTCTTACTTGCGGAGGGAAATACGAGACCATCAGATTTCTGGGATGCCGACAACATAGCGAGTTCGTCCGACACGACCCCTGGAATTGGTACCGTCCGCGCTTGGTGGTCCTTCACTGGCGACATCTCACCGCGGGGCGCCTCCTCCGAGTAAGCACGGGAGATACGCAACACCTTGTTCCGAAGGTCGACGTCGCTCCACCGCAGCGCGGCCAACTCACCCCACCGCAGGCCGCAATATCCGGCGACGAGCACCAGTACACGGTCGCGCAACTCGTTGAGGTGATCGGCCAGCCGCCATAGTTCGTCGTGAGTCAGCGGGCGCGGGTCGTTGCCTTGGACCTTCGGGAGCCGTATGCCGGCGGCAGGGTTGCGGTGGATGGCACCATCGCGCACCGCGTGGTCGAACACTCTCCGCAGGACGCCGAGCGAGTGGCGAGCAGTCGCGGCGGATTGCTTCCGTGAGATGTCGGCCGCCCAAGCCTGTACTTCTGACGGACGCACCGAGACCAAAGGTCGTCTGCCGAAGGTGCCGGCGATTTGCTTCGTCACTACACCGCGGATCTTCCGCTCCGTTGCCGCCGCCCTCGCCGGTTGCGCAGCCAACCAGATTTCGCACCATTCGCGGACCGGCTTCTCCCCTGCCTTCGGGTCGGCCCACGCTCCGGTCTTCAACGTGTCGACCTGCTTGCGTTCCCACTCCTGCGCGTCCCGCTTACGGGAGAAGGTCCGCGAGGCGACGTAGCGTCCGCGGTAGTACACCCGAGCCCGATACACGCGGGACCCATTCGGGCCAGTCCTCGCCTCGATCACTCGCTACACCTCCAGGCGCGACTCGCGCCGCCCGTCGAGCCAGTCAAAGACCTCGACTGGATCCCAGCGCAGGGCTGCACCGATCCGGATCGCGGGCGGCCCCTCGCCCCTGAGCCGCCAGGCCCTGATACATCCGACAGACACCTTCAACAGACTCGCCACCTGGTCGATCTTCAGCAGCTCGTCGTTCGAATTGCCCTGTGCACCGGGGCGGCTTTTCACGTCGTCTCGCATCACGTCTTCCTCACGTCAGAGGCTCACGCGCCGGCCGAGGCCGGCTTGTGTCCGAGCTGTCTGTATGGCTAATGGTTGTGTCGTCGCACCCTTCGCCGTCCCGAGACACGCTATCCATCAACGCGCCGCACAGGAGGTCGAGCGGATTCGCAGCGAGAACCGCGGTCGATTCGATATGCCCGCGGATCACATGCTCGGGCACGAACGGGCTACGAAACCGAACTTCTCTACCGGCAACGGAACTGACACCGACGCCGGTTGGTGCACCGATGGGATTCACCGAAGTTTCTGTCGAGAACTCGCCAAGTACTGCCGCTGCCGCCTCTCGCGTCCGAACGGAGAAGCAGACGCGTAATCCGCAGTTGTCACGCGTGCTGGTCGGAATACTGTCCGCAGTCGGGCGCTGCGTGCTCAGAATGACTACGATTCCGGCCGATCTTCCACGTTTCACGAGGTCTCGCACTATCGAGTCAATCTCCGCACCAGCAGCTTTCGTCTCCTTCGTTGAGAACGACTTCGGGTCGAGATACGTCTGGCACTCGTCAATTACGACCACGACCGCCGGATGCAGACGAGATGGACTGGTCGACCAGAGGTTCGGGTGTCCGTATAGATCGCGCGAGTACCTCAAACGTTCCCGCATCAGTGTCTGCACGTCTTGGAGTGCGTCCCTCACTACCTCCACGTCGCCCGCAGCTTCACCGCTGATGTACCGATACGCGCGCGGCGACAACGCTTCCAGGTCGTAGCCTTGCTTGCCGTCGATCAGCAGCCACTGAACGTCGTCGCGATGAGCCAGCGAAGCCATTGCAAACGCCAGCCACGCACTCTTACCGCCACCGGGCACACCTCCGACGACGAGTCCACTCACGTTGCGAAAAGAGCCGCGTACAGGTGCTCCGTACTCATCGACGCCCAGGGGAATCTCCCAGCCTTCCGCCCTCAGCGGTGATTGCAGAACAATCGCCGCGGCGAGTGGATCACGCACACGAAGTGCAAGTTCGAATACTCCCGCCCTCGGCTCTGTGACAGTCACTTCCGGCACTCGCAACGCGGACTTGAGCTGTCCCGAGTGTCTTTGCCAGCCCTCCAGGCTCTGTCCGGGAGCACCCAGCACCGCCACAGCCATGCCATAGGGCGCACACCTCACTGCGGTGATTTTGGGGATGTATCGAACTGCCTTCCGCTCCCCGCGGCCGAGGCCCACTGCACGTGTTACCGGCGGTCGACGTAGGTCCGCGTCAACCGAGAGGTCAAGAATTTCTGCGACGTCCGCCCACTTGCGGCGACTTGTTAGCACCGACATTGCGAACCGCAGATCGGGTCCATACTTCGACCAGCAGCGGCGACGTTGCACGCGGAAGATCCCGTAACCCGTTGCAGCGGAAAGTGCCACAACGGACACGATCCAGACCAACAGCGTTCCATACCCCGACATCGACACAGCCCAGAACATGAATGCTGCTGCTGCGCAGCACATCGCGATGCGGACCACACTCATCATTCCACCGCCGCCCGCGGAATCCGCCTTGGCGCCGACGCACCAGGGTGTCCGCTCCACCATCTGGAAGCCACCTCGCTGAGGCTCGCGCTATCGGGAGCGGGCCAAGACCAATCGACCGGCTCAGTCGACGGCCAGGTTCTTGGGTCAAGTACATCGAATCCAAGGATTGCGCGGCGAACTTCGTCCATCGCCCGTTGTCGATGACCTGCAGGGTATTGAAGTCCCAACTTCTCAGCGGGCGGTGCGTTCAAGTACGACGCATACTGGCAGATCGCTGAATCGGCGTGCACACAGGTATCAACCCAGGTGTTGCATACGCGGCACAGTAGTCCGCGAACCAATCCCGAGAAGTGATCGTGGTCGACCACGTGGCCGTACCGCTGTCCACAGGATTGACACATCGGACCGAACTCGTCAATCAGGGCCTGATAAAGCCGCTGACGGGAAGAGTTCTTGAAAGGGCTCGGGCGGTCACCTGGCTCGCCAGATGGAGGCGCAAAGCAAGGCTTCTTGCTGAGTTCAACGATGACCGTTCGGACTTCATCCGATGAGCGGTAAATCGAACGTACGCCGGGTATCTCGACCCGCTCGACGCCACGTCGACACACCAGTGTCCGAATCACCATTGGCTGGCGATGCGCCGGGAAGATGGCCAAAGGATCGTTCATCTCAGGAACCGGCCCATCCGTCGGTCACGATGCACATAGGCCCCCACACCACGCCGTCTTTTCCTATTGCCACTACTGATGGGCCGGTATTCATGGGGTTCAAGTACTTCAGCCCGAGATCTGGCATGGGGTGGCAGTCGAATCCAGGGCGATCAACCACCTTTGACGCCGTGGGGCCGGCCCGGAACGCTTCTGCTTGGATGTCCCGCGACGTCATGTCAGCCGGACTCGGCACTGACGGTGATGCACCGTGCATCACGAAAGCGAGGACCAGCACGACAACGAGACACATCATAGATGTCGCGCTGAGCAGCAGGACCAGCCATCGGCGCATCAGTGCTGGACCGCGAAGCCAGGCCACGAATGCCCGACCACGCCCGAGGGTGGACAGGCGGAACGGATCTGATTCTCGAAATTGGTTCTTTTTGAACATCATTCACCGCCACCGCGGCGTGCGCCACTGTTCGCCCCTCGCAGGATATCGGTCACGGAACCGACAGGTTTGAGCGTTTGGATGTAGACCGTCACGGCTAGCACACCTCGCGGCCCGCGATCGCCCCATCCCGGACGCGCATCGGCGCGAATCGACAGAGTGCAGCGGCCCTCTGCTTGGAACAGGACGCCCGCTGGCACGGATTCCATCGGCGTGGTGGTCCGTACCTCTGCGCCGTCCAGTCCACGCCCGCCGACGCTCACGGCAAGCCCCGTCACCTTGTAGAGCTGCGCGTCGTCGACCAATACGGGTTCGTCCGTGGCGGCTCCGTCCTTGTACACACTCTGCGCTCGCGCGCCCCCGCCCGTACCGAACGCTAAGACCTGCGTCGGGTCTAGGACGAGTTCATCGAGTCGATTCAGATCAGCCATGAGAGAGTTCCTTTGCAACTTCGGGGACGCCACCTGCGCTCCTCAGAGTCAAGATTGATTGCTGGAACGCCATCAGTCGCCATTTGTCACCAAACCGAGAAAACCGCAGGTCAGACCGGCCGGCACGACGGACGCGGTGACTATTGAGCGCGGAACCCCGGTACATCGCACGGTTTAGCGCCATCCCGCGCCACCGCTGTTTGTCAGTCGCGGGCCCTACCCTGAGTGAATGCTCGTCGAATCACCGGCTCCGGGCGTCGCCGCAGAGTGGCACCGTGCCCTCAACGTTGCCGCAGCCAAGCTTGCCGTCGCGGCGGGCGTAGCTCCGGCTGAGGTGCGAAGGGTGAGCGGCCTGCATCGAGTCGAGATCCGCAAGACACGCAAACAGATACTGCGCCAGATCGACGCACTCGCACGTGCGGCAGTTCTTACATCCGAGGACATTGCAGAAGACTTAATCGGCGGCGCCGACACAGCGCAACGCATCGAGGCCGGACAAGACACAGTCGAGCTTGGCTCGCAGTATCTCGCCGTCTGTGGACGAGCACGTCACTACGAGCGACTGCACACCTACTTCGACCAAACCGAAGCGTTCTCACGCGAGTACACCGCAATCGCAAACGAGTTCTACCGTTGCCAGAAAAAGGTCGACGTCCTCCAGAAGGAATACGATCTGGTCGGCAACCAGTTAGCCGAATTGGCAAGCAGAGCAATTGATTCAATGCCTTGGCCCGCACGCAGGGCCTGCCAAGACCAGATCGACGAACTGGTAAGACGCCGCGATACCCTACGCTCAGTGTTCGCCAGAACATGCCAGGAAACCGGCCAAGTTATGGAACAGTTTCGACTTCATCACGCCAAACGCGTGTACTACCACTCGCGCGATGTCCCTGAATTTCGCGACGAGGCTTTAGTTTTCGTCCCATCCTCCACGCTGCGCAAGATGCTTGTATGCCCGTTCGAGGAAGTGAAGCGAGGCCCCGCACTCCGCGAAAAGGCCCTGCGCCTGATGCGTGAATGGAACAGCTACTGCGAAGAATTCGCTACCACTAAGCGTACAGTTCCTCTAGAGCATAAGGCGGACGAGCTCCAAGATCACACGATGCGAACACTTTTCGTCCGGCCGAGCGGTGACATTAGGGCAACACCGTCATGACGCCGGCGCCGGCTGACAACTGGATCGTTCACCCGAGCCGGTTCGAGTCTTGGCACGATCGACCTGGCGATGACGGCGGCTGCACACCTGCCATGGTCTCACAGCAGCCGGTACCGGAGCCTTTCCGAGCGCGAGTTCGTCTGTCGCGCAATCTTTCACATCTGGGCAGCGATGACGGAACGGTGACCTTCGCCGGATCCGATTGGTGGTTCGTCGTCGGAGCTGCCCGCACATTCGTTGCCACGCACACCGGATTAGAGGTACCACGGCCGTTCGGCTTTCGGCGGCGAGGACGCTGGCACTGGTGGGACGGGTCTACCTCCGACAGTTCGATCGCGGTAGGACACGCAGAGACAGAGCACGTCAGACACTACCTCAACCGCTTGTTTCCGACCTGTTCCATTGACCTACACGCACCGTAAGCGGTCGGACAGTTTGAGTTCGCCGCATTCTTTGCCTTCTCCAATACGGCCGATACTGTGCAGGTTCGCACGGAATGTGGCGGAATCGCACCATTGTTGGCGGAATGATGGCGGATCCGCCAGGTTCGTCAGACCAGAAACGAGACAGCGCGAACTGGAGCGATGCCGGACCAGTAGGCGGTTCCTGGCAGCGCCTTGTTTCTCCAGATTTGAGACTGGCGTGAATGTGCCTATCGACGAGTGCACCTACGTACGTGCTTGCTTAACGAGACTGTTTGCGTATCAGCTGAAACGCTAGGTCGAGAACTTCTTCGGGGGGTGGCGCGTCGGGGTTGGCGAGCCAGGAAAAGGTGAGGCCGTCGAACAGCGCGGCGATCAGGGCAGCGACGAGATTAACGTCGAGATCGGCCCCATCGGCGTTGAGTTCATCGACGAGCGGTGCGAGGTCGGTTCGGGCCATGTCGTGGTAACCCTGGTAGAGCCTTTGCGCCATGTCCTTTAGCTCGGGATTGCGCAGGGCCATGGCGGTGAGTTCGTAGGCGCCGAGCTGGCGGCCAGCGTCGTCCTCACGGATCTTCTGAAATGCCGCCTTCCAGTTGGCGGCCGGGTCGTCGTTGACATCCGGCGGTGCGGTGGCGGTAGCGGCATCGGCCATCACCGCGTGAAGCACGGCTTCGAGCAGTTCGGCCTTGTTAGCGAACCAGTAGTGAAATATCCCCTGCGGAAGACTGGCTTCCTCGGCGATGCGTCGGGTGGTCAACGCTGCCACGCCGTCCCGAGCCATCACTCTGACCGCCGCCGCAACGAAAGCATCACGCTTACTCGTGTCGCGACGCTCGGTGCTTCGTGGCGCAGAGCTGGTCATGGCCGCCAGTCTGCCAGACCGCCGAAACTGCTGGTCACAGCCCACAGCGGAAAGCAGGGGGACACACATCACACTTTAGGTCACTTGACCTACGCAACTGCCCTAGCGATGATTGGGGTCGTCGCGCACCGCAGCTTCCAGCGCCGCGCCAGTCAGAAAGAAGGACGCCCGTGTCAGATCTGCTCGACAACCTCTCGCTGTGGACGCTTCCGGCGTTCGCCGTGCTGATCGCCGTGGAGTTCCTGGCCTACTGGATCGAGAAGCGTCGCGAGCAACCGCCGCGGCGGCCGATGGTCGGAGTCAGCGCCAAAGACGCGGTGACGAGCCTGTCGATGTCGGGCATCGGCGCATTCACCGACGTCATCTCCAAGTTCGTGCAACTGCCAGTGCTGGTGCTGGCTGCCGCAGTGGCCCCGGTGCAGTGGTCAGCGGCGTGGTGGCTGCCAGCGTTGATCTTGGTCGACTTCGTCTACTACTGGGAACACCGCGCCCACCACCGCATCCGCATGTTCTGGATCGGGCACAGCGTGCACCACTCCAGCCAACACTTCAACCAGACCACCGCGCTGCGGCTGGGCTGGCTAATGCCCACCGACATCGTGTCGTCGTTCCTGTTCTACGTCCCGCTGCTGCTGGCCGGCCTGCCCCTGTGGCTACTGTTCCTGCTGCAAGCCGTCATCTTGACCTACCAGTTCCCCATCCACACCGAACGTGTCGGACTGCTGCCCCGCTGGATCGAGTTCATCTTCAACACCCCGTCACACCACCGCGTGCACCACGGCGTCAACAACCCCTACCTCGACAAGAACTACGGCGGCATCTTCATCATCTGGGACCGCATGTTCGGCACCTACGCCGAAGAGACCGAGCAGGTTGCCTACGGCCTGACCAAGCAGATCACCACCTACAACCCGATCAAGGTCAACTACTGGGAACTCGCCCGCGCAGCCCGCGACGTATGGAACGCCAAGACCTGGCGCGCCCGCGTCAACTACCTACTCAAGCCGCCCGGCTGGAGCGAAACACCCACCACCACCAACACATCCGAGGAGCAGCTACCCGTCATCGAGCACGGGGACACCCCCACCCCGACCGCCAGCGCGACCACGACGATCCAGAAAGCGAGCTGACCCACGATGACCGTGCCGACCATTCCCGCCAGCCCCCAGGCGCGCTTCGAAGCGATCTTCGACCCCGCTGTCCGCGCCAACCCGTACCCGGCGTTCCGCGCCGCCGGCCACGCCGCACCGTTCGCGCTGCCCGAGTTCAACATGGTCGTCTTCGGCAGCTACGCCGACTGCGACCAAATCCTGCGGCACCCCGACGGCGCCGTTGACCGCCGCAAATCCACCCTCGTCCGCAACGCCATCGCCGGCGGCGCCGACCCCGCGGATTTCGACACCCACAGCTTCCTCATCCTCGATCCGCCCGATCACACCCGGCTCCGCAAACTGGCCCAGAAAGCGTTCTCCCCGCGGAGAATTCGCGAGCTGGGACCCGAGATCACCACGATCGTCAACGACCTCCTCGGCCGCGTCGCCGACACCGGCGATGTCATCGAAGACCTCGCCTACCCGCTGCCAGTCATCGTCATCTGCCGGCTGCTCGGCGTCCCCGTCGAGGACGAGCCCCGCTTCGGGCACGCCTCCAAGCTCATCGCCCAAGGCCTCGACGACTTCCTCCCAGCTGTCGGTGACCTCGACGCGGGCCGCCAAGAGCGTCTCGATGCCGCCACATGGATGTATGACTACCTGCGCGAACTGATACGCGAGCGACGCAGCGCACCGCGCGATGACCTGATGTCTGCCCTGGTTGCCGCCGAAGAGGCCGGTGAGCATCTCACCGAAGACGAGATCGTGGCCACCTGCGAGCTGCTGTTTGTCGCCGGCCACGAAACCACGGTCAACCTCATCGGCAACGCCACACTGGCCATGCTCACCCACCCCGGCCAGTGGAACGCCGCCGCCGAGAACCCCGACCGCATGCCCGCCGTGGTCGAAGAAACCCTGCGCTGGGATCCGCCAGTGCAACTGTCGGACCGCATCGCCGAACGCGACATGATCATCGGCGACACCGTGGTGCCCGCCGGAGACTCCGCAGTCATGCTGCTGGGGGCTGCGCACCGCGACCCCGCCGAATACGACCGCCCCGACGACTTCGACCCCGACCGGCCCGCGTTCCGCCATCTCGCCTTCGGCCACGGCGCACACTTCTGCCTCGGCGCACCCCTGGCCCGCCTCGAAGCCGTCACCGCACTCACCGCACTCACCAGCCGGTTCCCGCATGCCGAACTCGCCGGCGACCCGACCTACCGGCCCAACGTCAGCCTGCGCGGCATGTCGCACCTGCCCGTCAACCTCACCAGAAAGCCCACCGCCCCATGAACACCCCACCTCGCGTCGAGGCTGCACCGGTTAAAGCGGGGCTACGTGAGTGGTCGGCCCTCGGCGTCTTGATGCTCGCCACCGTTCTGTTGGCCATCGACGGCACCGTGCTCTATCTCGCCGTCCCCGCGCTGACCGCCGACATCGCACCCACCGCCACCCAGATGCTCTGGATTGGCGACGTCTACTCCTTCGCCCTGGCCGGGCTCCTGGTCACCATGGGAAACCTCGCCGACCGCATCGGCCGCAAACGACTACTCCTGATCGGCAGCATCGGATTCGGCCTCGCCTCCGCACTCGCCGCGTTCTCCACCACGCCGGAAATGCTGATCGCCGCCCGCGTACTGCTCGGCGTCGCCGGAGCGACCATCATGCCCTCCACACTCTCGATTGCCCGCAACCTGTTCGACGACCCCGTTCAACGCACCACCGCGATCGCCGCCTGGACCGCCGGCGCCACCGGCGGAGCCGCGCTCGGCCCGCTCATCGGCGGGTTCCTGCTCGAGCATTACTGGTGGGGCTCAGTGTTTCTCATCAACGTTCCGCTGATGATCATCGTCGTCATCGCCGGCCTCGTGCTCATCCCCGAGTCGAAGAACCCTCACGGCGCCCGGTTGGACCTCACCTCAGCGGCGCTGTCGGTCACCGCGATCGTGTCCATCGTTTTTGCGGTGAAACACGCTGTCGGCACCGGACTCGATTGGACCGTGCCCGCCACCATCGCACTCGGCGTCGGCGCGGGATGGGCGTTCGTGCGACGCCAACGCGGCCTGCCACAACCGCTTATCGATGTCAGCCTGTTCCGGCAGCCGGCGTTCAGCGGCGCCGTTGCCGCTGACGCCATCGCCATCTTCGCCTTCATCGGCGTCATGTTCTTCTTCTCCCAACATCTCCAACTCGTCATGGGCATGACCCCCTTCCAAGCCGGACTGGCTGAGCTGCCCGCCACCGTCGCCACCATCGCGGTCGTCGGGATCGTCGGCTACCTGCTCACCCGCCTGGGCCGCGGCCGCGCCATCGCCGCCGGCCTCGCCCTCTCCGCTCTTGGTCTGGTCGGCCTGGCCATCACCGAAGGATGGTCCACCTACTGGGGCATGGGCGTCTCTCTGGCCGTCATCGGCCTCGGAGTCGGGGCCGCGATGACCCTGTCCACCGATGCTGTGGTCAGCGCCGCGCCACCCGAGCGCGCCGGAGCGGCCGCGTCCATCTCCGAAACCGCCTACGAGTTCGGAGTCGCCCTCGGCATCGCCGTACTGGGCACCCTGCACACCGTCATCTACCGGGCGAGCCTGCAACTGCCCGATAACGTCAGCGCCCCCGACCGCGACGCCCTCCACGACTCGCTTGCCACCGCCACCTACCAGCTGCCGAACTCGCCCGCCCTCCTCGCAGAAGCCCAGCACGCCTTCACTTTTGGTGTCCAAAGCGTCTCCCTCATCGCCGCAGCTCTGCTGGCCATCGCCGCCGCAGTCGCCCTCAAAGTCATCCCATCACAGCGAGAAGCGGCACACACAACAGCGAAGCCAATCGCACGATGACGCCGATTGCTCATCGCGATCTAGGTCGCAGTAAGCAATCCGGCAGGCGGCTCCATGCTGACCAGAGCCTCTAACCACCCGTGGCCAGGTGAGACAAGACGCAAGACGAATTCATTCTCGACAAACGAGACACGGCATCACGTAGGTAGGCGGCGCCTAACGTCCGGCTTTGAACCGAAGGTCTCCATCCAGACCAGAACGGCTCACAAACGCCCCGCAAACCAACGGTTGACAACCCACCCGCCGCGCCGCAGCGCGCCGAAGCACCAGTGTCGCTACTGCCACCGGCGCACGCCGGCAGATACTGTGGAGAGAGGCGGAATCAAGGGGGGCAAGTTAGTGGCACCAGAAATTGATCTTAAAGCAGCAATCAATGCAGTGTCCGACGTAATTCAAAACCGCCCGCGCCCAATCCGCGAGTTTGATCAGATTTACATGAAGACCGGCGACATGGTGATGCAAAGCGAATTCATCGCCAACTGGGCGCGAGATAAGCAATTGGTCTTCATTGGCGACGGAGACTCCATCAGCGTCTGTGTTGCCTATTTGCACGCACGGGAAATTGTGCCTTATGGCCCGTCCAAGATTACAGTCCTAGACTTCGACGAGCGAATTGTAGGAGCGATAAACCGTTTCGCTGATCGCGAACGACTAGCGTCCCTTGAGGGAATACGTTACAACTGCCTTGACCCACTCCCTGACCTTCGAAGATTCGACTGCTTTTACACGAACCCACCCTGGGGAGCTAGCAACAACGGCAGCAGTGTAAATGTCTTTGTGCAGCGCGGAATGGAGGCGCTTGGCTACGCTGGCGATGGCGTAATCGTCATTGCCGACGATGAGGATCTCGACTGGCCAAAGAGCGTGCTGGCCAGCGTCCAGTCGTTTGCTGCCGCAGGTGGCTTCTACGTCAGTCGAATGATGCCGAAGCTACACAGTTACCACCTTGACGACAATCCGGAACTACGCTCGTGCAACCTGATCGTTTCGTCGCTCCCCGGCAATGCCGATCGAGGAAAATCGGACCGTATCGATGATCCGGCCGTGCTGGAAAACTTCTACGGGCAATCGCAGAGTCCTCGCGTGCGATACGTCCGTGAACGCAAACGCGTTGACTACGGGAAAGCTAGTGAGGAAGAATACTTCTTCGATTTACTATAGGAGAAATAATATGCTGAATCCGGGCGACTCGATTTTATATATGAAAATCGGCACCCACGCGCGAGAGGACTTAACTGAAATCATCGAGCGCAAAAGAAAGGAGATAGAGGACACCGGCCTGGCGATGTGGGGCTATGGGGGTAACACCTGCCACCCCGCGACCATGGTCCAACCCTTCGCTCGATCGCGTACTGCGGCAGGAGGACGGATCATACTTGCAATGGAACCCATGAATTCCAAGCATTTTGCGGAACAGGTTCGCGCTGAATACTCTTCTCCGGATGGTATCGAATGGACTGAAATTCCGAAAGGAATAAACGTCCTTGGATCTCGCTACGCCCTATGTGTGAAATCGCTGGAGCAAACCGAGGATGAACTTGACTTGGCGATGACTCGCGTCGCGGTTGGAAACAGCAAGGGCAAGCGCGGCAACAAGTACGTGCAAGGCAGAGTGGACAAGGCTTGCCTCGAAATCACGAACGACGTGGACTCGCCTTCCGACCACGTAATCAAGACAATCGGGTTCGTCGCCGAACTAATTGAGCCATACGCGGTTTTCCTCAAGAACTAGGGAACGCGATCCCCGTGTACAGCAGTCGCGGGGCATCCGACCTCAAGCTCTCGATGTAACTTTGGAGAGCCAGTCGTATGCTCTCTTTGTCGGCGATCTCAGGGCTCCAGCACTTAAAACATATCGACAGGGCGGTGTCGACTGCCTTCGACGCGCATACCTGCGGACGAATGTTATCGTCACCGAAGGCCGTTATCACACCAATCATCAGTTGTTCCAAACAAACAAGCTTGCCGAATAGACTTGACAGCTCAGCTATAGACTCGCTAACCGCTTCGGCGGCTTGTATCGCACGCTTGTCACCAGTGATGACAGCGTCCATTGCACGGATGATTGCAATTGCGCATAGTTGGCTCTCACCGGCGTCAAACTCCAGTAAGCTGCGATTTGCGAACTCCTCTATCTCTGTTGCTAGCGCAATTTCATCTTCGGTCGGTTCCAGCTCGTTCACGCCCTCGATAAAATCCGCAAAAGCCAACTTCAGGGCCTCGCTATCAGCACCTTCCGCTCGCTTCAAGGCACGCCTAATAATGAAGCGAGCAGCACCGAGAATGTGCATGGAGCCCAAAGGCGCCAAAGTGGCCCCAAGCTCTGGCATCAGGCCATAGGCAGCGAACTTCATCAGGACATCGTTATCGATTACGGTCGCCAATAGTTAACCCGCTACGTCGAGATCAAGGATCCGAGTTAGGTATCGACTGCGATCGTCAATGCCCGACAGGTTTAGTTGCGTCCGCGCCACATGGTTAACGAACAAGCCCACATCACCAACTGGCTGTCCACTGTAGATTATCTTTAGAGCACCGACTGACTGCTTCCAATTACCAGTAGAATGCGCGAGGCAAAGTGCCAGCGTTCCGGGATCAATTTGCGCGGAAGCGGCTTCTTTGATTGCAGCCCGAGCCACCTGGGTGGCACTATATCTGCTTACATCTGCTACCACACGTAAGTCGGCAAATCCCGTTAGAAGGGACAGCGCGTACTCGTCGGCCTCGACTTCCTCGGCGTCACGATCGGCCATGTCCAGCGGATCTTCGACATCAAGCAGTGCAGGGTTATCTCGAAGATGACCGGCCATTATATGACCCAATTCATGTGCCACGATAAACGAGGCCTGTGGTGGGTACGCCGAGCGGGTGCCTAGCAGAATCGCGTAACGGTCTCCGACTTTGACCGTCATAGCATGCATCCTTTTTGCGCTTAAGGGAAATACCCTCAGCTGGGCAACTGCAATTCCCGCTGACCAGCAAGAAAGAAGCAATTCCGATAGTCCGACGAGGCGACCAGACTTCAGAATCGCGGCTCGCAGCTCTGTGGGGTTCGTCGGCAACGATGCAGCCGGCGGAGTCGCGACTGAGAGGAGGGCCTTGCCGACTGCCACACCGAACGACGTGAGTATTCCCTGCTCGGCTGGCGTGGTAGCCCCAAGGTTCTTGTACTTCGCTTCGTCACGCCAAACGAACTGAGTTTCTCCGTCCATCAGTGCGCGCGGCGACAGCCCGAGTCGCCTAGCGACTGTGTATCGAAGTTCGGTTGAGGCCGACAGCGAGGACTCGGCCTCGGCGCTCCACCACTCCGGCCAGATTGCATCTATGGCCGCGCGCGTGAGACCGGCATTCTCCAGGTCACGACGCAGCGACTGCTCGACACCGGCCAATCTACTGAATACCGCCCTCCCACGGGACCGCGAACACCGTCTGTTCGACTCTATGCCAACATGCCCGTACAATCACGCACCGCTTGTCGGCGGTGCGTCGTATGCTCGCCGCTAGAGCTTCCTTTAAGCCACAAGGGGGAGAGAGTGCTGCTGCCAGATTCTTTCTGTTGGAGCAAGTTTGGTACTGAAGCCGGCGAGGAGGCAGGCAGTATTCTCGCCCGGAAGGAGCGCGAGAGATACAAGAATGGAGGTGTCTTCCTATGGGGTATTGGTACCAGCATCTGGCCATCGCTGACCGCCTTACTATCCGTTACCAAGTCTCCGATGATCCTGTTCACCCCAATGCTCTCAGCACCAGCAAATATTGACGTGTCCCCGCAGTTTGTCGCGACGTGGTCGGCCGCCAAGGGGATGGACGGCTCCGACTTCGAGATGCCCGAACATTCAGTCGTGTCCAGCCGCTACGCCCCCGGCCGACAACGTCGGCATTTTGCTCTAGTTTGTTCAAGCAACAAAGAGCTGCGCGACGATTCCGCAGACGGCCCTTTGTTGTACCGATCCGAGCTCCGGAACTTTCGCAATGGCACCGAGCTTGGGTCCTCGCAAGTCACGGCTGTAGTCCGGCGTGTATCAGTCAGCAACCCAACGGAACGACCCCATCGCGTCGCGTTTTCCGCCACGTTGACGTATCCATACCTCGTCGAACTCCTTGAGCCAGCTCACCTTCCACATCAAATGGCGCTCTCCATTTAGGCGAGCTGCGTCACCGAGCCGCGGAGGCTCCAGAACCTGGCATCGACCATCTGCTATGCAGCCCGCGCTCGCGCGTCCGATGAGTGGGCGGGTTCAATTAACTCTATCTCGCGGTCTCGGAGCCACCCATAGGCGGCAGAGGTATTCGCCTCAACGAGATCAAGCAATTCCGCGAGCCATGCCGGACTGCGCAGCATCGACTTCCAGCCATTTCGGCTGATCGTCACAATTACTTCGCCCTCTTGCCGTTCGTCGGCCAGCTCCTCGTTTGACCTCTCGGCCGAATCCCCTCTCGATGCGAGGACCACGTTCCATAGCCTCTGCCGATGACTCTCGTCGTCCCTTCGAGTACGCGACCAAACGAGTTGCGCACGGCCAGACGACGCAGACTCGTATTCAGCCCATAGTCGCCAATCCCCGGGCGGTCGAATTGTTTTCACTTCGCCGGTGAGGCGTTCGGCAAGGTGCACGCCCTCGCGATCCGCTACGACAGCGACTACACGAGCGTCCACAATCAGCTTCCAACGGCGCTGCTCCCCCGCGGCTAGCGAACGGAGAATTTCAAAGGGCGTTCGATTGCGCGACTCGTTCTTTTCGTTCCCTTTGCCTTGTTTGGTGATCGAGCCGGCAGCGATCTCCGTCCCCGCCTTCTTCGCAGCATCGTACGTGGCCTTGGATAGGTAGCGCCCCACTACCTCCTCGCCCCCATCGTTGATTAGCCGCAAGTCGACACCAATCGACGTCGGCGCTTCGAGACCGGCCTTCTCTAGTCCTTTGGCCCACCGCCGCCACACTGTCCACGAAAACGCTGCACTGCCAAGCCATTCCCGGTCAACGAGGACATCAGGAGTCGCGCCATCGTGGCCCAGCGCTTTCCGCAGCACCTCGTTGTAATCATCCCGTAGACCGATACCGAGACCGTTCGTCGTCACAACAAGCACATGCGCGTGCAAGTGCCACCCGTTGTCGCCATGTGTGACCTCTACAGCGCGGCATAGGCCCGCCACGCCGAAGCGCTCAGCGTCTCCCAGTCTCGGCGGTCGCAGAGTCCCGTCCTTGCGGACATATCCTTTGTCACCAGTCCAGGCCGTCACACCAAACGTCTTTCGCCACGCAGCAGATAGACCAGACCATAGTTCTGACAGAGCATCACGGCTGTGATGGCGCATGGTCAGAGTCAGCAGGTAGCACGTAGCGCCAGCCGCGTGCGCCGCTCGGATCGCATTGCCGAGTTCCTTTGAACGTTTCGATGCAATCACCGCAGCGCAGCGCGGACAGGCCCATACCGACCCGCACGTGAGCAGGTTGCCGTAGCCAGCCGAGGTGCCGTCGTACGAACGTTTCACGGTCACGCCCGCTCCCGAAGTACCCGACCCCTTCGAGTCGTCCTGCCGGATGACTCGGCCGCACATTCGCACGCTCTTCAGCGTTGAAGCCTGCCAAAGCATCGCACGGGCGCCGAACCGGACTCGTCTCCGCTCCTGTGCGTCTGATCCCGCCAAACTACCTGGGGGGCACTCATTCCTATTACTACCAAGGGCGCTCGCTGCGCTCGCGCCGCCGACGCTCTGGCCCTCCGCGCAAGCGCTCCGGGCCGCCGCGTCGCCGTGGCTACCGGGGTCGCGCAATGACAGATTCATCCGAGCCAACCCTTCTGGATGTCGTCGAACGAGGTCTGAGCCAGTCGGCCGTCCCCGTTGACCGCAGATCGCCGGTGCCCGCCGCGTCGTTCTGCGTATTGCGAAGCCCTGCCGGCCGCATTCTGAAGCGCCTCGGCCAGGTCGTTGGCTTCCTCTGCTGACAGTCCGTAACGAACGGCTGCGGCGAATCTGGGTGCCACTACGGTGACTTCAGACTTCCGTACGCCTACCGAGAACCCCGCGATAGTCATTCGGCGCCGCCCTTGCCGTCCGAGTCCGATGTACGGCGATGTCGTGTCCGTCTGACAGTCGGCGAATCGGTAGCGCGCCGTAATAGATCACGCAGGGCGCCGTCGTTAGCCAGTTCCTGGGCAGTATTCTGGAACCACTCACGCGTGCCTTGGCAGCCGTTCGCGACATCCGCCGGCCCACGCTGAAGGCCCCAGAGGTCGAATGCCCACCGCTCCAACGCTGACTGTTCTGTCTCGCCAAGCGCGGCGAGTTCGGCGTGATCCGCCAGGACCACGGCCACACCGACGACTTCCCCGGTGGACCAGATCCCGCGATACGAGTCCCAGCCGTTTTCGCGGACCTCCGCGGCCCGAGTCACTAAATTGGCCCTAAGTTGTGCACGATCTTCATCCGTAGGCCCTGCCAGTAGATGGCTCGGCGGATCTTCACCCACAGCCTCGCTCGGGCGTCCGGGGAACTGATCCGCGGGCGTCATTTCCCGCCGCCGTAGATCGAAGGATCGATGACGTAGTTCAGCGCCCGCGGTACGATTCGACTGCGCGCGCAAACGGTGGTTTTCATAGTTGCCTCCGTGGAGCCCCTTGGTTGCAGCCGAGGGGCTTCGCTCGTTTCTGAGCCCGGAATTCCACGCTGATCTGTGGTCGGTGCCTGGTCGGTGGATTCGCGACACGCCGTGGTTTTGACTAGCATCAAATGGCGTTATATCGCCAGTTGAACACCGCTTTCGAATCGGTAGCTAGGAGAGCTTGCAGGCTCTCCTAAAGCCGGTGTCGCAGGTTCGAATCCTGCCGGGGGCACTTTTTCCGTGTCGCTGCGTCGAACGTGACGGCTGCCGTGATTCCCCCTCGCGTGTCGCCTCGTCAGCCGCCACGCTCGACGTAGGACGCTAGCCCGGTAGGTAGATGAGCCGAGCCATGACCACCGTGATCACCATGGTCAGCGCCAGGAGCGGCACGCCGACTTTCGCGTAGTCGGAGAAGCGGTAGCCGCCGGGCTCCATCACGAGCATGTTGGTCGGCGACGACACGGGTGTGACGAACGCGGCGGAGCAGGCGATCGCGACCGTCATCGCGAACCCCTGCGGCGAGACGTGCAATGCCTGGGCCGCTTCGATGGCCACGGGCGCGATGAGCACGGCGGTCGCGGAGTTCGAGATGAACAGGGCGACCAGCGCGGTCACCAGGAACACCACCGCGAGCATGCCGGTCGGACCGAGGGCGCCGAGAGTGTCGACCAGGTGACGAGCGATCAGCGTCGTCGTTCCGGTCTTGGCCAGCGCCGTGGCCAACGGCAGCATCCCGGCGATCAGCACCAGGGTGTTCCAGCTGATCAGCCGGTAGATGCTGTCGACACGCACGCAGCCCGCACCGACCATGGCGAGCGCCGCGAGCAGCGCCGCGTCGGCGCTGGGCAGCCAGCCGAACGCCATGCACGCCACCATGGCGACCAGGATGAGCACCGCGGCACGGGCTCGGCCCGGCGCCACCAACCGCTGTTCGTATTCGGCAGGCAGGTTCAGCAGGATGAAGTTCCGGCGCGAATCGCTGAGCCGCTCGATGTCGTCCCAGTTGCCACCCACCAACATCGCGTCGCCGAAGTCGAGGGTGCGGCTCGGCAGGTTCTCGGTGATGTTCTGACCGCGGTGCCGGACCGCCAGGACGGTCACGTTGTGAGCGGCGGCCAGATCGAGGTCACCGAGCGTCATACCGATCGACTTCGACTCGGGCGCGAGCATCACCTCGGCCACCCCGACGTTCTGCAGCACTTCGCGGCGCTCGTCGTCGGCGCGCGGACCCGTCACCTGACAGCGCAGGTCGGCCGCCACCGCAGCGGTCTGCTGTTCATCGACCAGGGTAAAGACCAGATCGCCTGCCTCGAATACGGTTTCCGGCCGCGCCGACAGGTACTGGGCCGGACCGCGCGTGTGCTTCTCGAAGCCGAGAAGCTCGAGGCCGTAGCGGTCGCGCAGCGGTTGGCGTTGCGCGGCAACCGATTGCCCGACCAGTGGCGAATCGGCGGACACGTGCAGCAGGTGCCAGCGGGGCCGCAAACCGTAGGACGCGATGACATCGAAGGTTGAGGGTTCCTGCGCATCGGCCGCACCGGTCCGGTTGCGGCTCAACAGGTTACGTCCGATCACGAGCATGAACACGACGCTCACCGCGAGCGTGACGACGCCGAACGGGGTGAAGCCGAAGAAGCCGAGCGTCGGTGTGATGCCGCGTTCGCCGAGGATGCCCTCGATGATGATGTTCGGCGACGACGCGATGGACGTCATCATGCCGCTGATCATCACCGCTACGCACAACGGCATCAGCATGCGCTTACGGTTCAAACCCGTTGCGGCCGTGACGGTGAGCACCACCGGAATGAGCATCGAGACGATCGCCGACGAGTTCATGACGGAGCCGATGCCGGCGGACAGCACCATGACCAACGCAACGAGCCGCGCTTCGCTACGGCCACCGACCTTGACGACGAATTCACCGAGCCGCTGCGTTATTCCGGTGTTGACCAGACCCGCGCTGACGATGAAGATGCCGGCCAACAGAATCACCACCGGCGAGCCGAAGCCCGCCAGCGCTTCGGTGGGGGTCAGCACTCCGGTGCTCATCAACGCGACGACGACCAGCACCCCGACGATGTCGGCGCGCGGACGCCCCCACACGAACAGGCCGATGGCACCGGCCAGGATGCCGACGACGATCCACATCTGATGAGTCACTGGCGAACCTGAACCACGCCGACCGATACGAGCACCCTTGATCAATAACATTCGGCGCCGCGGATCGGTCGGAGATGCCCCGAATCCGGAGCGCACGTCGCCCCAAGTCAATTGCCGCAGCACGCGTTCAACCGTCGAAAAACTACGCATTGTTCAGGAATTTCGGCAGCCGTACAGTCAAGCTGGCAACCACATTTCTGGAGGTCCAGACATGCCCGTGGATGAAGACAAGCTCAACGAATTTCTCGGCATGGCGATAGGTGACATGGGTGCCGCGATGAGCGCCAGCCTGATCCTGCTCGGCGATCGCCTGGGGCTGTACAAAGCCCTGGCAGCCCAACCGCTCACGTCCACGCAGCTGGCCGAGAAGACCGGCACGGTGGAGCGCTACGTCCGCGAGTGGCTGGCCAACCAGGCCGCCGGCGGCTACGTCCAGTTCGACGCGGACGACGGCACCTGGTCTCTGAGTCCGGAACAGGCGGCGTGTCTGGCCGACCCGGACGGACCCGTCGACATCCCCGGCGCCTACAACATCATCGAGGCGGTGTTCCATGTCCTCGACCGCACGACGGAGAATTTCAGAACCGGCGCCGGCCTGGAATGGGGCGATCACCACCCGTGCCTTTTCGCCGGCACCGAGCGCTTCTTCCGCGCCGGCTACAACGCCAACCTCGTCAGCTCATGGCTACCGGCGCTCGACGGCGTGGTCGAGCGCCTGGAAAGCGGAGCCAAGGTCGCCGACGTCGGCTGCGGCCACGGCGCCAGCACCGTCCTGATGGCCCAGACCTACCCGAACTCGACGTTCATCGGCTACGACTATCACGACGAGTCGGTCCGGGTCGCCGCGGAACGCGCCGCGGAGGCGGGCGTGCCCAACGCCAAGTTCGAGGTCGCCGACGCGACAGGCTACGAAGACAAGGATTTCGACCTGATCGCGTTCTTCGACTGCCTGCACGACATGGCTGATCCGGTCGGGGTCATGCAGCACACCCGCGCGGCACTCAAAACCGACGGCATCGCGATGCTCGTCGAGCCGTTCGCCAACGATCGGGTGCAGGACAACCTGAATCCGATCGGCCGCATGATGTACGGCGCCTCGTCGCAGATCTGCGTGCCGGTGTCACTCGCCCGCAATGGGCCGGCGCTCGGCGCGCAGGCCGGGGAGGCCAGGCTGCGCGACGTCGTCGTCGACGAAGGCGGTTTCACCCGGTTCCGGCGCGCCACCGAGACGCCGTTCAACCTCGTCTTCGAAGCGCGGCCGTAACGGCGTCAGGGAATCAGGATGTAGCTCATCCCGGGGATGTGCTGGGTGTCGCGGGTCCACCAGGCGAACGGCCCGCCGTGGGACTCGTTGTTCATCTCGGTGATGTTGATCCACCGGCCGGACACCGAATTCACCCAGGCCACATGGCCGTACTGGCTCACCCCGGGCAGTTCGGCCGGGTATACCGCGATGGACCGGGCCTGCGGCTCGTCCACGACGGTCCAGCCACGGGACCGGGCGGCGTCAGCCCAGACCCTGGCATTGCCATGGATGTCCGGGTAGTAGCCCACGTTCTGGAAAGCCATCTGCAGCGCACCCCACGTGCACTGGCCCGGCCAGCCGGAGTTCGAGGCCTGGACCGCGCCCATGGTCCGGGCGGGGCCGGCGTACTGCTGGCCGGCAGGCTGACCGGTCTGCTGACCGTAGGACATCGGGTCGACGTACGACGCCGAATCAGCGTTGCTCGCGGGCGCCGTCATCATCCCGCCGGCGGCGATCAAAGCGGCCGCGAGCGCGACACCCGCATACGACTTGAAGCTCATTGCGTACATCCGTCCCCCCGATCAAGCGAACGAACCGATGCTTGGATCAAATCACAATTCGGTCACGATTAGACACGAATTCAAAAACATAGCTTGGCAAACTGTCAAGTTTTGCTCAAGAGATGCTGATCACCGGGGTGGGCGAAGTTACCGGTTCAGGCGGAATTGCAGGTTGTTGCGCACCGCGGGCCATTCGATGTCGAGGATCGAATACACCACGGTGTCCCGGCGAGAACCGTCACCGAGCAACTGATGTGAGCGCAGCACCCCGTCGAGCTTGGCTCCGAGCCGCTCAATTGCCGCGCGACTCGCCGAGTTGAAGAAGTGGGTTCTGAACTCAACTGCTATACAGTGGAGCGCTTCAAAAGCGTGCCCGAGCAGCAGCAGCTTGGTTTCGGTGTTCACCCCGGTCCGCCGAACCGACTCCACGTACCAGGTGGCACCGATCTCCAGACGCCGGTTGGGACCGTCCACATTGAGGTAGCTGGACGAGCCGATGAGCCGGCCGTCGAGCGCGCGCACGACGAACGTCAACCCGGTATCCGGGCGCTGCACCGCCAACCGGGCCTGCACCCACTCTGCCGCCGTCGTCGGCGAGGGCGCGGAGGTGAACCACAACCGGCCCGGGTCACCGTCGGCCGCCGCCTCGGCGATCTCTGGAATGTGATCGGTGGTCAGCGGTTCCAGCGTCACCCACCGCTGCCCCGTCAGCACGACGGGTTCGACGAACCCCATCACGACCGCCAGGCGACGACGGAGGCCAGCACTGACAGCACTATCGCCAGTGCAGCCGCGACCAGCCCGACATACAACCCGTACGACGCGACCACCGGGCTGTGCACGTACAGCACGTGATACCAGACCCCGAGCGCCGTCAACCCGGCCGAAAGCACCAGGGCCACAACGGAAGCGACGCGCGACGACAGCCGGCGCGCGGCCATCGTGGCCGCCACGAGCAGGCATGAGGCCAGCAGCACCATCAGCTGCCCCACCCCGAAACCCGGTGGCGGAACAGTGATATGCCCGACCTTGCCGCCGATGGCGTTCGCATGCCCCGCCGGGCTCGACAGCCACGGCAACCAGGCACTGACCAACAGCACCAGCGCGCACAGCGCGACGATCCAGGCGGGCCGCAACCGTTCCATGCCACGAGCGTATAGACCATCCGGCAGGCCGACACAGCTGATCAGCCGTAGCCTCAAGTGCCATGACCGATCTCCCCGATTGGGCGCGGCAGCTCGACCTGTCGCCGCATCCGGAAGGCGGCTGGTACCGCGAGACCTGGCGCAGCGACCTGACCGTCCCCCAATCCGCGCTGCCCGCGCAGTATTCCGGCCCGCGCAGCGCCGGGACCGCGATCCTGTTCCTGCTGATGCTCGGGCAGCAGTCCGCCTGGCACACCGTGCACAGCGCCGAACTGTGGTTCTTCCACCGCGGCAGTCCGCTGCTGCTGGAGGTCGGGCCGGAGCCGGCGACCGCGGACACCGTGCTGCTGGGCGCGGACGTCGCGGCGGGCGCGCGGCCGCAGGCGCTGGTGCCGCCGGGGCACTGGCAGCGCGCCCGGCCCGGGGACGAGGAACCCACCCTGGTCAGTTGTGTTGTGGTGCCAGGCTTCGACTTCGCCGACTTCGCGCTGACCGGGCAGTAGGGCACATGCAGGGACACGTCATCGTCTGCGGCACCGACGCGTTGGCCAACCGGATCACCGAGGGGCTGCAGACGGCGGGTGCGACGGTGGTGACGATCCATGAACCGGCCGGCCTCAAGGCGGCCATCGTCACCAGCGCCGCGGCCATCGTGTGTGCCGGTGACGACGATGCCGTCAACCTCGAAATCGCCCTGTTGGCAAGGGAGCTCAACCCGACCGTCCGGGTGGTGACCCGGCTGGCCAACAGTGTGCTGCGCGCTGCGGTAGCCGAGGACAACGGCCCCGGCGCGGTCCTGGACGTCGCCGACCTGGCCGCGCCGTCGGTCGTCGAAGCCTGTCTGGCCCGCACCACACACACCATCTCGGCGGCCGGCATCGACTTCGTCATCTCCGGCACCGAGGCCCCGCGCGACGCCACGCTGCGGGAGATGTTCGGCGACCTGGCGCCCGTCGCCGTCATCCGCGGCGAGAACGCGGAATCACCCGGTGAGGTCACGCCTTGTCCTGGAAGGGATTTCGGGGTGCATGCCGGCGACTGGACGGCCATGATCGGCACCGCCGACGAATTGGCGGACGCCGGCATCACGGTGCCGCGCCCGCTGTCCAGCCGGACGCACCGCCCGTGGCCACGCCGAGTGATCGACACGCTGCGCGTCATCCGCGACGACATCAATCCCATTTTCTGGTGGGCCCTCGGCACGTCGGCATCACTGCTGCTGGGCTCGACGGTGCTGCTGCGCTTCGCGTATCACAACCCGGCCGGCATGAGCTGGATCGATGCGCTGTACTTCTCCACCGAGACCATCGCCACGGTCGGCTACGGCGACTTCAGCTTCATGCATCAACCAACCTGGTTGCGGCTGTGGGGCATCGGGCTCATGTTCGCCGGGGTCACCACCACCGCGATCCTGGTCGCGTTCGTCGCCGACGCGCTGCTGTCGCGTCGTCTGGGCAATTCCTCGGGGCGCCGGCGCGTGCAACATCTGCGCAACCACATCGTCGTGGTGGGCCTCGGCTCATTCGGTATCCGCGTGGTCAGCGATCTGGCGGCGGCCGGCTACGACGTCGCCGTCATCGAACGTGACGAGTCCAACCGGTTCCTGGCGCAGGCCGCCCAGTTGGACGTCCCGGTGATCTTCGGCGACGCGACCCTGCGGCAGACGCTGGAGCTGGCGCGGCTGGACCGGGCGCGCGCCGTCGCCGTGCTGACCCAGGACGACATGGTCAACATCGAGACCGGCATCGTGCTGCGCGAGATGCTCAGCCCCCGGGTGCTGCCGGAGATCGACCGGCCCGACGTGCCACTGGTGTTGCGCATCTACGACCGCACGCTCGGAGCCGCGGTCGCGGGGCGCTTCGGCTTCGCCCACGTCCGGTCGACGGTCGAACTGGCCGCCCCGTGGTTCGTCGGCGCGGCGATGGGATTACAGGTGCTGGGCACCTTTTCGGTGGGACAGCAGTCGTTCACGGTGGGCGCCGTCCACGTCGACGCCGGCAGCGCCCTCGACGGCATGCAGATGGCAGAGGTGCGGACCCAGATCCGGGTCATCGCCTTCACCCGGGCAGGCACCACCCATCGGCGGCCGCGGCGCGACGCCCGGCTCTGTGCGGGCGACACCGCGTACCTGGTCGGCCCGTACCGCGAGCTGATCGAGACGCTGCTGACCGGTCAGCGGACGGCGTAGGGGCATCGTCACGCCGCGATCATGAGGTCGATCGACAGCTGATCGCAGATGGTGTGGGTGGTTGGCCAGTCGCCGCGCTGCGTCGCGCGGGCCAGTTCGTCGGTCAACGGGCTCTGCACATCCAGTTCGGCGAGCCAGCCGGCGACCGTCGCCGCCACGCGGTCTGCCGTGACGCCCACGGCGTGGCGATCGTGGAGCTGGTCGACGATCTCGTAGGTCGTCGTTGCCCGGTGCTGGTGCCGCCAATGGATGTTCATATCGGTAGGAGCACCGCGCCGGTCTGATCGGGACACTTTTTCGGGATCGAAAATGAGCTTGTGGCCGAAACCCCGCGCGACGTTCGGCCACAAGCTCGGGTCGGCGGTCAGCCCTTGATCGACGACAGGTTGAACGCGGCGCCCGTCGGATCGGTGACGGCCGCCAGCCGGCCGTAGGGCGTGTCCTCGGCGGCGCGCACGACAGAGCCGCCGTTGGCGGTGATCAGTTCGATGGTCTTGTCGACATCGTCGCTGCCGAGGAAGACGTTCCACGTGGAACGGTCCAGGCCGGGGATGACGGAGCCGTCCATCACGCCGATCAGCGGCTCGCCGTCGAAGATGGCGTTGCTGTAGCGGAACTCGGGGCTGTCGGCCTCGACCTGCAGCTGCCAGCCGAACACCGTCGTGTAGAACTCGGTGGCCTTGGCGAAGTCGGTTGTGGTCAGCTGGAACCACACCGGGGCACCCGCCTCTTCGTACGCCTCGAAGCCCTGGTGGCCGGTCGGCTGCCACAGGCCGAAGAACGCGCCCGTCGGGTCGGTCAGCATGGCCATCCAGCCCTTGTCGGGCACCTCCATGGCCGGAATGCAGGTGGTGGCGCCGGCGGCGACCGCGGCGTCGATCGTGGCCTGGATGTCAGCGGTGTGCAGATACACGGTCCAGGCGTCGGGGGCGTTCCACGCCGGGTCGCTCGCCATCATGCCGCCTACGTAGCGGCCGTCGCGCCGGGCGTTGAGGTAGCCGCCGTAACCGGGCCCGGGGTTTTCGTAGTCCCAGCCCAGCACTGTGCGGTAAAACGCCTGGGCGCCGGCCACATCCGAGGTGGCGAGGTCGATCCAGACGGGCGCGCCCAGCGGGGTTGCGGTACGAGTGGCCATGATGTTCTCCCTAGACGAGTGACGGAGTGGTCACCGGTACAGACAACGGCGCGGCCGAAAACTCATCGCGGCTTGGTCGACAGGAAAAAGGTGGCGAGAATCCGAAGATTCTCGCCACCTTTTCTGACGGGTCTACACCGACGCGAACAGCTCCTTGAACTTGTCCAGCGAGCGGTGGATGTCGGACCGCAGCGCGGCCGCCACCACCATGCCGATGGGCCCGAACAGGGCCGGACCGCCGAGGTGGATGTCGAACGCCACGTTCGAACCCGCTTCGGCCGGCGTGATCTTGGCCATCAACTTGACCCGGACCCCACCCTTGCCGACACCGTTGAGAGTCAACGATCCCGGCGGGTTGTAGTGCACGATGGTCCAGTCGACCCGGTTCAGCATGCCCTTGACCTCGACGACGGACGAGATCTGCGTGCCCTTCCCCAAGGTCTCGGGCAACGGGCTGCGCCACATCCGGTGGATGGACAGCCAGTCGTCATACCGGGAGAGGTCCGACGCTGCCTCCCAGGCCTTTTCGGGCGACAGCGGTACTTCGATGGAACTTGCGAGTTTTGCCATGGCTACTGCTGTTCTTGCGTCCCCTCGGCAGGAGCCTCAGCGGCAGGCTGGTCCCCTGCGACGGCCTTCTTCGCCGCCTCCTGAGCGCTGTCGACAACGCCCTTGAACTTGCCTTCGGTCTTCTCGTCGACGATGTCGCCGACCTTCTCGATAGCGGCCTCGACCTTGTCGGCGTTCTGCGCCGCCAGGTCCTTCACCTTGTCCAGAAATCCCATGATTCCCACCCTATCTATTGCCGGATTGTCCGGTGAACGTGCTCATTCTTCATTGCTCATCGGTTCGCCACAACCGTCGCGGCTCGCCCAGCCAGCGACCCTGCAGCCACCACAGCACCTCGATCGCACCCGCGCCCACCAGCCCGATTCCGACGGCCGCCGAGGTCAGCGCCAGGTTCGACGGATCGAGCATGAACTGTTGCTGCGCCCAGGGAATCGAAAAAATCACCACATACGCCAACGCCGACGCCGCGACCAGCACAACGCGCCACCACTGGTACGGCCGTGCCACCACCGCCAGCACCCACACCGCCGACACCAGCAGCGTGATCAGCGCGGCGGTGGACGCCTGGTTCTGCTCGACCGCGTCCGCGTACTTCCCGTGATAGGCCAGCAGGTACGAGGCGAACGTCGCGGCACCCACCACCAGGCCCGACGGCAGCGCGGCCGTCATCACCCGGCGCACGAAACCGTGGTGGGCCCGTTCATTGTTCGGCGCCAGCGACAGGATGAATGCCGGAATGCCGATGGTGAACCACGCCGCGATGGTGACGTGAATGGGCTGGAACGGATAGAGCACCGGCTCGGTGCCGAAGAACCTGGCGGACAGGCCCGCCAGCCCGACGAGAACTGCCAGCAGCACCGAGTACACCGTCTTGGTGAGGAACAGGTTCGAGACGCGCTCGATGTTGCCGATGACCCGGCGGCCCTCCCCCACCACATACGGCAGGGTGGCGAACTTGTTGTCCAGCAGGACGATCTGCGCGACGGCCCGCGTCGCCGAACTGCCCGATCCCATCGCGACGCCGATGTCGGCGTCTTTCAGTGCCAGCACGTCGTTGACGCCGTCGCCGGTCATCGCGACGGTGTGGCCACGCGACTGCAGGGCATACACCATGGCACGCTTCTGGTCCGGTCGGACGCGACCGAAAGTGGTGTATTCGCTGACGGTTTCGGCCAACTGCTCTGGATCGTCCGGCAGGTGACGGGCGTCTAGTGTCTCACCGTTGAGCCCGAGTGATCCGGCCACCGCGCCCACCGACACCGCATTGTCACCGGAGATCACCTTGACCGAGACATGCTGCTGCGCAAAGTAGTCCAGCGTCTGGCCGGCATCGGGGCGGACGCGCTGCTCGAGCGTCACCAGTGCCGCGGGGGTCACTTCCCCGGGTGCGTCGGGTGCGTCGACGGGGCGGTCCGAGGAGCCGAGCAGCAGCACCCGCAGGCCCTGGGCGCCGATCTGTTCGGCTTGCTCGGCCTCGGGAGAACCGGCCGCGAGCAGGACGTCGGGCGCACCGAGCACCCAGTTGCCGTGCTCGCCGTAGGACACCCCGCTCCACTTGGTCGCCGATTTGAACGGCGCGTTCGCGGTCTGGGTCCAGCCCGGTGGCAACTTGTAGGCCTCGGCGATGGCGGCCATGCTGGCGTTGGGCCGGACGTCGTCGGCTGCCATCTGGGCAAGTACGGACGCGGCGTCATCCGTGGTGAAAGTGCTGAGATCACTGACCCGCATACCGTTTTCGGTCAGCGTGCCGGTCTTGTCGGCGCACACCACGTCGACGCGGGCCAGGCCCTCGATGGCCGGCAGCTCCTGCACCAGGCATTGCCGCCGGCCCAGCCGGACCACCCCGACGGCGAATGCCAGCGACGTCATGAGCACCAGGCCTTCGGGCACCATCGGCACCAGCGCACCGACCGTCCGCAGTACCGACTCTTTCCAGCCCACGCCGGTGACGGTGAACAGCTGGGTGTAGATGATGAGCGCCCCGGCCGGCCAGAGCAGGTAGGTGATGAACCGCAGAATGGTGTTGATACCGCTGCGCAGCTCGGACTTGACCAGGGTGAATTTGCTTGCCTCGGCAGCCAATTGGGCCGCGTATGCCGCGCGACCCACTTTCGTGGCGCGGTAGGAACCGCTCCCGGCGACGACGAAGCTGCCCGACATGACGGTGTCGCCGACGGCCTTGTCGATGGCGTCGGCCTCACCGGTGAGCAGTGACTCGTCGACCTCGAGGTTGGCGGCTTCCAGCACGACGCCGTCGACCACGATCTGGTCGCCCGGGCCGAGCTCGATGACATCGTCGAGCACCACCTCGCCGGCGGGCCGTTCCTGGGTACCGGACTGCCTGCGCACCAACGGTTTTGCCTGTCCGACGATGGCCAGCCGGTCGAGGGTCTGCTTGGCCCGCAGCTCCTGGATGATGCCGATGGCGCTGTTGGCGACGATCAGCAGCCCGAACAGTCCGTTGATCACCGAGCCCGTCGCGAGCACGATCAGGAACAGCGTCCCGAGGATCGCGTTGATCCGCGTGAAGACGTTGGCGCGGATGATCTCCGAGACGCTGCGGGCCGCCCGCGTCGGGACGTCGTTGGTGTGGCCGGCGGCGACGCGCTGGGCGACCTCGTCATCCGACAGTCCGCTGAGATCCGTCGTACGTTCCGGATCGTCGACAGTCACCCGTCATTCCCCCACCGAGTCGGGATTTGTGCACGAAAATCCGCGGCAGGCGCGGAAAATCGTGCACAAATCGCTATTGAGACGGCCGCCACCACTCATCCAGCCCCGGCAGCCGCGCCGGTTCCAGCCGTTGGCCCGGCATGGGCACGGCCACGTCCACCGATTCGTCGCGCGCGGCGACGATCATCCGCTCGACCGGCTCGGACCACGGGTGCGGCGCCAGCCGGAACGTCGCCCAGTGGATCGGCACCAGCAGGCCGCTGTCGGTCACATCACGATGCGCCCGGACCGCGAACTCCGGGTTCATGTGGATGTCCGGCCAGCCCGGGTGGTACGCGCCGATGGGCATGAGGGTCAGGTCGAACGGCCCGTGGTCGGCGCCGATGTCCCCGAAGCTCTTGGTGTAGCCGGTGTCGCCGCCGAAGAACGCCCGGTGCTGCGGGCCGATCAACGCCCACGACGCCCACAGGGTGGTGTTGCGGGTCAGGAAGCGTCCCGAGAAATGCCGGGCCGGGGTGCAGACCAGGGTCAGCTCGCCGAGCTTGGCGCTCTGGTTCCAGTCGAGTTCGACGATGCGCTCGGCCGGGATGCCCCACCACCGCAGGTGTGCGCCGATGCCCAGCGGCACGAAGAACTTGGCCCGCTGCATGCTGGCCAGCTGCGTGACGGTGTCGATGTCGAGGTGGTCGTAATGGTCGTGGCTGATGATCACCGCGTCGACGGCCGGCAGCGCCTCCAACGGCGCCGGAACCTCGTGGAGCCGCTGCGGTCCGACCCGCCGGGACGGGGAGCATCGTCGGCTCCACACCGGGTCGGCCAGCACGCGGTAGCCGTCGATCTCGATCAGCGCCGAGGAGTGCCCGAACCAGGTGACCGCGAGGTCGCCCGCCGGGCGGCCCGGATCGGGCACCACCAGCGGGATGGGCATCGGCGGGCGCTGCAGCGCGCTGCTGGCCAGCAGGTCACGCACCAGCCCGGCCTGCTGTTCGCGGCTCAGTTCGGTGCCCGACGGCGGCTCGAGGTTGACGAACACCCCGTCGTGATAGTTGGGCGAGTTCGCCGCCACCGCGTTGATGTCCACGGGGCCGGCGCCGAGTGCGGCGGGCGCGCCATTGAGCGCCCGCAACACCCAGCCGCCGGCTGCCAGCGCCGCCGTTCCCCACATCAGCCGCAGTGCCCGTCGCAGCATCAGGCGCCCTGGAACCTCGGCGCCCGCTTCTCGAATCGGGCCACCTGCGCCTCGATCACGTCGGGGCTGGCCCAGGCCTTGTTGAACATGCGGGTGTGTTCGCCGCGGACGGTGTCGTAGGCACCGTCGTCGTTGAGGACGCGCTTCGAGTGCGCCAGCGACAGCGGCGCGTAGCCCGCGATCTCGGCGGCCCAGGCCTGCGCGTCGGCCAGCGTGCCGGTGCGGTTGATCATGCCGGTCTGCAGGGCGGTGTCGAAGTCGAGGCGCTCGGCGGCGAGCAGCATGGCGCGGGCCCGGCCGTGGCCGACCAGCGACGTCAGCCGGCGGATGCTCCAGTTGTCCAGCGCCAGTCCGTATTTGGCGATCGGGAACTGGAAGTACACGCCCGGTGCGGCGACCCGCAGGTCGCAGATCATGGCCAGGATGACGCCCGCGCCGATCGCGGGACCGTTGAGCGCCGCGATGATCGGGATCGGGCTGGCGTCGATGGCCAGGTTCAGGGCCAGCGCCTTGTCCGGCAGTTCCCTGGCCACCCCCTCGGCGTCGGACAGGTCGGCGCCCGCGCTGAACACGGTGCCCTGCCCGGTCAGCACGATGGCGCGGGTGTCCGCCGGCGAGGCCTTCTCGATTTCTTCACGTACGCCGTCGACGAGCGCGGCGTTGAGCGCGTTGCGCCGCTCGGGGCGCTGCATTTCCAGGGTCAGGACATTGCCGTCCCGGGTCACTCCGATCATTGGGCCAGCCTAGGCGGTGCGCCGATCGAGCGCCGAGCCGCGTTGCGGAGTAGCGCCGGTGTTCAGGTGCGACGATTGGCGCGTGCCGCCCAGTCCACCCGAGCAACCCCGGGCGAATCAGTTCGCCCATCTGTTGACGCTGGTCGCGGCCAACGCGATCCCCGCGGTCGGCTGGTTCACGCAGGAGTGGTCCGCGGCGACGACGTTGATCGTCTACTGGTTCGAGACCGTCGCCGGATTGCTGTTCATCTACGCCCGCGGCGTCCTGCAGCAGCGGTGGAACCCGCGCCGCGGGCATTTCCGGTACGAAGCGCCGCAGTCGAAGGGGCCCCAAGGCAAGCCCGGTTCCTTCATCAAGGGGTTCTTCTTCATCAACGCGGTGTTCTGCGCGGCGCACGGCGTCTTCATCGCGGTGATCCTGCTGATCCTCACGCACAACGGGAACGCCGAGCTGGTCGGCCTGGACTGGCGCGCCGCGGGCATCGGCTGCCTGCAGATGCTCGTCATCGTCGCGGTCGATTTCCTGGTGGATGTGCCGTACCTGCGCCGCTGGTCATTCGGCGTGCTCGAGCAGACCGCCAATCGCAGCTTCGGGCGGGTCGGGGTGGTGCATCTCGCGCTGATCTTCGGCATCTTCGCCGCCGCGGTGACCAACTCACCCGCCCGGATGTTCGGGGTGTTCGTCGTGCTCAAGACGCTGTACTCCCTCGCCTCGGCGCTGCCGATGTACGAGCCGGCCACCCCGCCGAAGTGGCTGAGCCGGGCGATGAACCGCATTCGCCGCGAGCCGGAGGGGCAGCGGTTCGAAGACATGTGGGTGAAGGATCAGGCCGCCGAGGTCAGACGCCGGACGCGAAACGACGAAGTGTGGACCGGGGCGGGGCGGTAGCCGATTAGCCTGTCCGGGTGAGTCGGACCGGAGCCCGTCAGTTCTTCGACGCCATCCTCGACGACGGATCGTTCCGCAGCTGGGACGGCCCGCCACTGGAGGTGGCCGTCAGCGACGATTACCGCGCCGAGCTGGCCGACGCGACGTTGCGCACCGGGCTGGACGAGTCGGTCCTGACCGGTGAGGGCACCGTCTCCGGTCGGCGCGTGGCCGTGCTGGCCTGCGAGTTCGACTTCCTGGCCGGCTCGATCGGGGTGGCCGCCGCCGAGCGGATCACCGCTTCCGTGCAGCGCGCGACGGCCCTCGGCTTGCCGCTGATCGCGTCGCCATCCTCGGGCGGGACGCGCATGCAGGAGGGCACCGTCGCGTTCCTGCAGATGGTGAAGATCGCCGCGGCCGTCGAGCTGCACAAGAAGGCGCACCTGCCGTACCTGGTGTATCTGCGGCATCCGACGACCGGCGGGGTGTTTGCGTCGTGGGGATCGCTCGGGCACCTCACCGCGGCCGAACCGGGCGCGCTGATCGGGTTCCTCGGGCCGCGTGTCTACGAGCACCTGTACGGCGAGCCGTTCCCTGACGGCGTGCAGACCGCCGAGCACCTGTTCGCCCATGGCGTGATCGACAGCGTCGTCCCGCTCGACAAGCTGCGCGGCGTCGTGAATCGGGTTTTGACGGTGGTCGCGGACCCGCCCGACCCAGGGATTTGTGCACGAAAATCCGCGGTGGGCGCGGAAAATCGTGCACAAATCCCTGAAGTGCCGGCGTGGGAGTCGGTGGAGGCGTCGCGGCGCGCGGACCGGCCAGGGGTGGACTACCTGCTGGCGCACGGGGCGACGGACCGGGTGCTGCTGTCCGGGACCGGGCGCGGCGAATCGGGAACGACGCTGCTGGCGCTGGCCCGGTTCGGCGGGCAGCCCGCCGTGGTGGTCGGTCAGCGCCGCGTGATCGGCGGCCTCGTCGGGCCGCGCGCGTTGCGGGAGGCCCGTCGCGGCATGGCGCTGGCGGCCGGCTTGCAGCTGCCGCTGGTGCTGGTGATCGACACCGCCGGGCCCGCGCTGTCGCAGCAGGCCGAGGAGGACGGGCTCGCCGGGGAGATCGCGCTGTGCCTCGCCGAACTCGTCACGCTCGATACGCCGACGGTGTCGGTGCTGTTGGGTCAGGGCAGCGGCGGCCCGGCGCTGGCGATGGTCCCGGCCGACCGCGTGCTGGCCGCCCAGAACGGCTGGCTGGCTCCGCTGCCACCGGAAGGCGCCAGCGCCATCGTCTACCGCGACGTCGACCATGCCCCGGAACTGGCTGCCGCCCAGGGTGTTCGAGCTGCTGACCTGTTGACGGCCGGGATCGTCGACGTCATCGTGCCCGAGGAACCCGACGCCGCCGACGATCCGGTCGGGTTCACCGCGCGGATGTCGTCGGCCATCGCCGCCGAGCTGCACGCGTTGCACACCGTGCCTGCCGCGCAGCGGCTCGGGGTGCGGCTGCAGCGCTACCGGCGGATCGGCGTCCCTGACAGCTGAGCCGAAGCGATGGCATGCTGGACAGGGTGCAAACCGCAATGCACTTCTGGTGGCTCATCTTTCCGCTGAGCGGGGTGATCGGCGGCGCTGTTCGCGCCGTTGCCGTGGCGGGCGACCGGCGTGCCGAGCGCCGGCTCGAGCGCTACCGCATCAAGCAGCAGACCAAGATCGCCGTCGCCGAAGCGGCCGGACGGGGGCGCGTCGATGCTGCCACCGAACGCCGCACCGTCACCAAGATCCTTGCCCAGCACGACGACACCGACAGCCGTTGGCTGAGCTACGAATTGGATGTCGCGAAGCTGCTGGACTTTCCGACGATGACGAATCTGCGCGACCCGCTGACCGTCGGCTTCCACAAGGCCAAGAGCCGTGCCGACCTACTGCGCCCGTCGGCGCCCGACGATCTGGTCGGCGATCGCGACGCCCAGCTCGAATACCGTGACGCCGTCCACGAATACGCCTCGGCGTTCGACGTCGCGGAGGCCGAAGCGATCCGCCGCCGGCGCAGTGACTTCTCGGCCGACGACCAGGAACGGCTGGCCCGGGCGCAGCATCTGCTGCGGGTCGCGGCCGACCCGGCGGCCACCCCGGGCGAACGCCACAACGCCTATGACAAGGCCCGCCGGGAACTCGACGGACTCATCGCGCTGCCCGCGGTCACCCGCGCGGCCATCGAGCGCCATATCGCCGGCGAGATCGAGGCCTGACCTCAGACAGCGGAAAGCCGGGCCTGGTCTTCGGGGGTGACCAGGCCCGGCAGCTCATTTCCCGCTCAGCCGTTGCAGCAGTGCGACTTCTTCGGTGACGGCGGCACATTCAGCGCCGGGTTGCGATCGAAGAAGCTGACCGGCTTGAGCTTGAATCCGGCGTAATCCACCGGCATCACGGGCCAGTCCTCGGGCCGCGGGCAGTGCGTCAGCCCGAAGGTGTGCCAGACCACGATGTCTTCACCCTCGATGTTGCGGTCCTGCGCGACGTAGGACGGCAGGCCGGCATCACCGGGATGCTGATTGACGAACTGGCCGGCCGGATACCGTTCGGACGGATCGTATTTCGTCACCCACAGGTGCTTGGTCGCGAAGGCGGCGCGCTTGGCGATGGAGCTCGACGGGTCGGCCAGCAAGGTGGGCTGTCCCTCCGGATGCAACGCGTAGCCGACGTTCTGGCCCAGCCGGTTCTGCTTGGTGGGGTTGGTGATGTGCCACACCCGGGCCTTGAGGTTGTCGGCGGTGCGCATGGCTTCGAGCTCGTGCGTCAGCTTGGTCTTCTGCGGGCGGAATGCGTTGCCCCACGGGTTGTCCGGGCCCATCGGGACACCGACGGCGTCCACCTCTTCGACGGTGTTGGTCAGTCCGTCGACCGCCATGTCCAGACGAGCGGAGAACATGTGCTGGTGGAACGGCGCGCCCAGACCCGGTGCCATCTCGGTCGAAAAGCCCTCCGGCCCACGGTAAGCCGACGCGAAGACGATGCCGGTGGCCTTGGCCTCCAGCTCGATGGTGCCGTCGAGGTACAGGTACCAGTAGAAGCCGTAGTCGTAGTTGCCGATGGTGAGGAAGAACGAGATCACCAGACGCCGCGACCGCCGGACCTCGGCCATCCCGTTGAACATGTCGGTGTGCTTCCACAGCACGCCGAAGTCCTCCTCGTGCAGGCAGATCGCGTTCTTCATGAGCTTGGGCTCGCCGTTCTCGTCGGCGATGGTGACGTCGAAGTACTTGATCTCTCCGAGGCAGTCGCAGCCCAGTTCAAGGGCATTGGTGTACCGGCCGAACAGGTACTCCCCCTGGTCGAAGTAGTTCTGCCAGTAGCGGACCGGCGACGGATCGGCGTAGGGCACCACCATCTCGGCGATGGACGCGCGGTACACGACGGGCCGGCCGTCGATCGACAGCTGATGCAGGGTCAGGCCCTCGCGGACGTCGAAGCCGAAGCGGAAAGACCAGTCGGCCCAGGTGATCTGGTTGCCGTCGACGGTGAAGCTCGCGCCTTCGGGCTGGGTGATCTCGATGGGCTTCAGATCGGTACGGGCAGGCACGGCATGCGGCTCGGCATCCCACTCGCCGCGCTCGGTCGGCAGCGGCAACTCGACCTCGTCGATCACCTTCACGACCTTGCGACCCGTGAGGTCGACGTAGGCGACGACGCCGTCGATCGGGTGCGCCCACGGCAGATCCGCGGCGTCGTACTGGTAGAACGCCAGCACGCGGACGATGCGCCGGCCCACCTCGTCTTCGTGGCCGAATACCCCGGCCGACAACGGAACCGCCCGCACGTCAGTCGGATTCAGCTTGCGCTTGGTCATGGCCTCGATCCATTCCGGGCAGTCGAGGAGGAACGACTCGATGTCCTCGAACTCCTGGTCCAGGATCGGCACGTGGCCGTCGCGGGTGCTGTCGATCGCCGTCTCGCTGACGACGCGGCCCTCGGTCACCGACACCACCAGATCGGAGCCCTGGCCCGTGGCCCGGTCGAGCAGCAGTACCCGGGCCCGGCGGTCCATCGCGTCGCCGGGGCGGAAGGCCAGTACCTCGCTCTTGTGCGGCTCCTCCAGTGCGACGAACACGAAGCGGACGCTGTCACCGAGCAGGCCGTGCGCGTCGACGATGCGGCGTGCCGCGCGAATCTCGTCGGCGCTCAGCGGGGTGAGCGGGTGATCGATCGTGGTCTTGGTGTCGATGGTGGCAGTCATCGTGCGATCTCCTTTGCGATATCAGGGTTTTCGTTCATTTGAGCTCCGGCATGTGGGCGCGCGACCGCGACGACGATGCCGCCGACGAAGGCGCCGACCAGCAGGACACCCAGGATGGCGGCCATGGTGCCCGAGCCGCCGACCAGCAGCGGCAGGTTCACCGCGGTCATCACCGACAGGATGGCCAAGCCGATGAAGCCCAGGGTCGGTGCGATGACGGTGTGCCACCGCCGGGTGTCGAGACGGGTGCGGCGGAAGAAGACGACGACCGCGGCCGATGTCAGCGTCATCAGCACCACGATGCCCACCGAGGCGGCGCCGACGAACCAGGTGAACACCTGCGTCACCGGGTCCAGCCCGGCCAGGACCGACGCCACGACCAGCACCAGTGCCGAGACGGTCTGGGCGAACGAGGCGATGTGCGGCGAGTCGTGCCGCGGGTGTGAGCGACCACAGCGCTCGGGCAGCGCCCGGGTGTTGCCGAGGGAGAAGATGTAGCGGGCCAGCACGTTGTGGAAGGACAGCAGCGCCGCGAAAAGGCTTGTGATCAAGAAGATCTGGACCATGTCACCGGCAACGGCGCCGACGTAGTGCGTCGCGGTCTCGGTCAGCATGGTGCCCGGCTTGTCCGTCGCGGCAGTCACGGCGCCGGCGTCACCCCACGCGGTGACCAGCGCCCAACTGCTCAGCGCGTAGAAGCCACCGATCAGCAGCAGCGCGGCGTACGTCGCCCGCGGGATGGTGCGCACGGGGTCGCGGGCCTCGTCCCGGAACACCGCAGTCGCCTCGAAGCCGATGTAGCCGGCCAGCGCGAAGATCAGCGCAATGCCCGGGGCCCCGGAGAAGAAGTTGCCCGTATGCAGCACCGCGGTCGAAAGCCCTTGTGCGCCGCCATGTCCGATCACCGCGGCGTTGATCACCAGCACGATGCCGACCTCGCAGACGAGCAGGACGCCCAACACCTTGCCGGACAGCTCGATGTGGCGGTACCCGAGGAAGCCCGTGACCGCCATCATCGCGAAGGCGTAGACGTACCACGGCGCCGACGGCCCACCGTGCGCGGTGACGAGCTCGTTGATGGACGAGCCGATGTAGCCGTACACACCGACCTGCACGGCGGTGTAGGACAGCAGGGCCAGGAACGCGGCACCGAGTCCGGCATGACGGCCGAAGCCGTGGGCGATGTAGGTGTAGAAGGCACCGGCGCCCGTGATGTGCCGGGCCATGGCGGTGAAGCCGACGGCGAACAGCAGCAGCACCGCGGTGCACACCACGTACGACGCCGGATACGCCGCCCCGTTGCCGGCGGCGATGCCGATCGGGAACGTGCCGGCGACGACGGTCAGTGGGGCGGCGGCCGCGACGACCATGAACACGATGGCCACCGGGCCGAGGCGGCCCGTCAACCGGTTGGGCTGAGCGCCGGCGCTTCGACCGGCATCGAGAACTGCGTCAGTTGTCATGGCGGTACCTTCGCTGGAATTGAATGTGAATGGGTTGCGGTGCGGTAAGGCTTCAGTGAGTTCAAATGAGAATTACCGGTCCGGCGAATTCTCATTTGACGGCCGAATTCACAGCGCGATGTTGATGGCTTTCGTCTGGGTGTATTCGGCGATGGCACCCTCACCGAGTTCACGGCCCCAGCCCGATTGTTTGTATCCGCCGAATGGCAGCGCGGTATCGAACGCGTTGTGGCAGTTGACCCACACCGTGCCGGCCTTGATCTGCTGCGCCACCCGGTGCGCGGTCGAGACGTCGCGCGTCCACACGCTGGCGGCCAGGCCGTAAGGGGTGTCGTTGGCGGCTTCGCGCACGCCGCGGTCGCGGTTGAACGGCACGGCCACAGCCACCGGGCCGAAAATCTCTTCCTGGTACACGTTGAAGTCGCGGTTCACATCGACCAGCAGTGTGGGCTGTACGTAGAAGCCGGTGTCTCCGTGGCGGCCACCGCCGGCCAGGGCGCGGGCCCCCTGCGCGATGCCGTCGTCGAGGTAACCGGTGACCTTGGTGAGCTGCTCGCGCGAGACCAGCGGGCCGATGTCGTTGGTGGGGTCCAGGCCGGGGCCGATCCGCAAGCCGGCGGCGTGCTCGGCGACGCCCTGGGTGAACTCGTCGAAGATCGCGTCCTCGACCAGCAGCCGGGTGCCGGCGGTGCAGGTCTGGCCGTGGTTGAACAGGAATCCGCTGGCCACACCCGGGATCGCGGCCTCGAGGTCGGCGTCGGCGAAGACCACCTGCGGGCTCTTGCCACCCAGTTCCAGCGAGACTTTCTTGAGGTTGCCCGACGCGGCGTTGACGATCTTCTTGCCCACCTCGGTGGACCCGGTAAAGGCGACCTTGTCGACGCCGTCGTGCGCGGACAGCGCCGCACCGACGTCGCCGAAACCCGTCAGCAGGTTGAACACCCCGGCCGGGACGCCGGCCTCGGCGATCACCTCGGCGAGCAGCACCGCGGTCAGCGGGGTCTGCTCGGCAGGCTTGAGGATGACGGTGTTCCCGCAGGCCAGGGCCGGTGCGACTTTGAACGCGCCCATGACCAGCGGGAAGTTCCAGGGCGTGATCTGGGCGCAGACGCCGACGGGCTCACGCAGCGTGAAGGCGTGGAACGTGGCACCGGGCGCCCAGGGCACCGACACCGGAATGGTGCGGCCCTCGATCTTGGTGGCCCAACCCGCGTAGTAGTAGAAGATTTCCGCAGCCCACGTCACGTCGACAGCCTTGGCGACGGCGACGGACTTGCCGTTGTCGATGCTCTCCAGCTCCGCGAACTGGTCGGCCCGGGCACTGATACCGTCGGCGATCCGCCAGATCATGCGCTGCCGCTCGGCCGGCGTCATCGTCGTCCACGGCCCGTCCTCGAACGCCCGGCGGGCCGCCCGCACCGCGCGTTCGACGTCTTCGGGACCGCTGTGCGGGACCGTCGTGATGACCTGCTCGGTGGCGGGGTCGACGGTGTCGAACCGCCGGCCGGACACCGACTCGACCCACTGGCCGTCGACGTACATCTGCTGCGGACGGGAGATGAAATCGGCGGTCCGCGGGTCCAGGTCGGTGCTGAGCGTGGCTGTCATGGAAATCATGTTTACGCCTCGATGTGGTGCGCGTCACCACTAATTCCGAATGGGTATTTCACGAATTCCGATTCTCATTTGAAATGGCGTCCGCATTCTCATTCGGGGCTGCCGATAATCGCAGCTCGCGTCGATTCCCAGGCCCATTGCGGGCTCCGCTGGAGCCGGCCGCCGCCCCGATTCTCATTTGAAGATTTTGGATGTTTACCCGACAACGCTGTCGGGGTCGGCGGTGATCGGCTACCTTCCGACAAATGGGCCCCACCCGAACCATCCGGAGCCGCTCCCCGGTCGCCGGACTTCAGCGCGCGCAGCTGACGTTCACCCAGGTTCTCGGGCAGTCGGTCTCGGCGGTGGCGCCGTCGGCGGTGATGGTCACGCTGCCGGCGCTGGTCCTCCCGGCAGCCGGCCACAGCACCATCGCGGTGTTCGTTCTGACCGCCCTCATGATGACCGCCGTCGGGTACTGCATCACGCAGTTCTCTACCCGCATGGTCGCGGTGAGCGGGCTGTACAGCTACACCGTCAAAGGCCTCGGCCCGGTTCCCGGTGTCGCGGCCGGCTGGTCGCTGGTCGTCGGCTACGCCGCCGCGGCGATGGCCAGTGCGCTCGGCGCGGCCAGCTATATCGCGGCACTGCTGGGCCGGGTCGGAGTACCGGACGGCAAACCCGTCATCGCCGGCCTCACCGTGCTGGTGGGTGGCGCCGCCCTCATCCTCATGGTGCGGGGCATCAGGCTGTCGGCGCGCATCTCGCTCGCCGTCGAATTGTTCGCCATCGTGGTGGCGGGCGTCGTGCTGATGATCGCCTTCGGCGGGGCCGTCACCGGCACCGCCACACCGTCGAAAGATGTTGCGGACGCGCCACATTCGGCCCTCGGCTTCGCCCTGCTGCTCGCCATCACGTCGCACGTCGGGTTCGAGAGCGCCAGCACCGTCGCCCGCGAGGCGCAGCGCCCGTTCGTCACCGTCACCCGGGCCATCCGCTGGACGCCGCTGGCCCTGGGCGCGCTGTACACCTTCGCCGCCGTCCTGCAGGCCACCGGCACCATCCACACCGGCACCGGTTCGACGCCCATCGTGCTCGCCCTGCCCGACTCCGCCGATACCTTGGCGGGCGCGCTGTCCATCGCCATGGAGATCGGCATCACCGCGTCCTGGATCGCGTGCGTCATCGGCTCCACCACCGCGCTGTCCCGGACCTTGTTCGCGATGGGACGCGAGGGGCTGCTGCCGGACGCGATGGGCCACGCCCACCCGCGGTACCGCACCCCGCATGTCGCGCTCAGCGTCGCGATGCCGGTGATCGTCGCGGTGCCGGTCGCCTACCTGTTCGCCGCGGAGTCCAGCCGCGACGTCCTCGTCGGGCTACTCGCGGTGTCGGCGCACGGCTACATCGTGGCGTACCTGCTGGTGTGCCTCGCCACTCCCGCCTTTCTGCGCCGCATCGGCGAGCTCACCACCGTCCCGCTCGTCGTCGGGCTCGCCACCGCCGCCACCATGGTCGCCATCATCATCTGGGCGGCGTTGTCGGTGGCCTCGCCGGTGTGGATCGCCACCGCGGTGTACTCGGTGCTGCTGGCCATGGGTTTGGCGGCGTTCGTGGTGCGCCGCCGCACGGTGCCCGATCTCGCCGAGCGCGTCGGCGTGTTCGACGAGACCGTCGCCGGCGATGTGTTCGCCGACTACAACCCGTGGGAAGTGCGCCGGTGAGCCCGGCCGACGGCGCGCTGTCGGGCCGCCAGCCCAAAGCGGTACAGAGCGCGCTGCAGGTCCTCGAGGCGGTCGCGCTGGCCGGCACCGGAGTGACCGCGAAGGATATCGCCGAGCACCTGTCCATGCCGTCGGCCACCACTTACCGGCTGCTGAATCTCCTTGTCGCCGACGGTTACATCGTGCGCCTGCCCGACCTGTCGGGGTTCGCGCTGGGACCGCGGATGGGGCTGTTGATCGACGCCGCGGTCTCCCCAACTGTCTGTACCAAGGCGCGCGAGACGCTGGCCGAGTTGCGGCTGTCGGTGCGTTTCGGGGTGCACCTGTTCTACTTCACCAACACCTCGGTGCGGCTCGCCGACGCCGACGGCGAATACCCACCGCCGGCCGACGAATCGGTACTCAACCGGCACCTGCACGCCAGCGCCGTCGGCAAGCTGCTGCTGGCCGAGAAGCGCGACGCCGACGCCCTGCTCGGCCTCGCACCGGCTGCGCTCACCGACCGCACCGTCACCTCGAAACCGGCTCTGACCGAACAACTCACGGAGATTCGAGAGCGCGGGTACGCCGTCCAGACCGGCGAGCTGCGCGCCGATTCCGCCTGCGTGGCGGTACCGGTCCGGTCTGCCACGGGGACCTTGGTGGCCGCGGTGGCGATGTCCGGGCGAGCTGAGCAGGATCAGCTACTGCACCGGCAGATACCGGTATTGCAGGACTACGCAACGCAATTGGCGCCGCTACTGGCGTGATGTGGTCAGAAGGGAATCGAGGCGATCATCGCGCCGGCCCCGGTGACCAGGCTGTCCTTCTTGAGTGTCGTACCGAAGTACTTCGCCTTCGGATCGACCACGACCCGCTGATCGTCGTGGCGGAGGGCCAGCACCTCGTGAGCCAGCCTGGAGAACGGGATCTTCTCGGGGCCGCCGATGTTGACCACATGGTTGCGCGGCGGCGACACCGCGATCTCGGCCAGGTAGGCCGCGACCTCGTCGGCCGCGATCGGCTGGATCAGCGCATCCGGCACCCGCACGTCGTGCACGCCGTCCTCGTCCGTATCGGTCTCGACGACCATCGACTGGACGATCGCTGTCGCGAACTCGCGGAACTGAGTGGCCCGGACGATCGTGTACGGCAGCCCCGACGACGCGATGATCCGCTCCTGGGCGGCCTTGGCCCGCATGTAGCCGCTGTCCGGCAACTCGTCGACGCCCACGATCGACAGTGCAACGTAGTGGCCGACCCCAGCCTCCCGGGCCGCGTCCACCAGATTGGTGGTCGATGCGACAAAGAAATCCATCACTTCTCCGTCCGCAAAGGACGGTGAGTTGGTGACGTCGACGAGCGCCTCGGCGCCACGTAGTGCCTTGCTGAGGCCCACACCACTGCACACGTCGGCACCGGAACGCCGGGACGCGGCGACGACATCCTCGCCCTCCCGAACCAAGAGATCGACAAGCAGGGTCCCGATGAGGCCACTGGCCCCCAAAACTGTCACCTTCACTGTGCCAACCCCTTTCGCCGTGGCCGCCGACTCAGAAGCCGGGAAGCCAGCCTACGTCGCACAGCGTGCCGAGAATGCGGAATCGACGTCCGGACAGCCGCACGGTCCGCCCAGTGGAACACGTGGGCGGACCGTGCGGCTGGAACCGATCAGAAGTGGGGGTGCGCCCCGAGAGACGCCGAGATCACCGCGAGCGGCGTGTGCGACAACTGCAGGTTGTGCCGTTCCTGCGGGGTCAGGTGCGTGCGGGTGTGCACCAGCCGGGCGAGGCGGCGAACGGTGCGGTTGCGAAATACGGTCATGACAGGGCTCCTGTCGGGATCTGATCCCGTGACCTGTCCGTCAGACGGAACCGGCCAGTCGGCAGGGCAACGGGAGTGCTCGGATGATGCTGTCTACGTGGTGTTTTCGTTCCGGACTGGAACTATCGCCATCGCCAGATCTCACGTCGTACCTCACCTCCTCGCCGTCGGACCCGTTCGGGTCGGCTGTCCCATGACAACACAAAAGGGAGATGGCAGCGCCCGTATACCCCGTGAAGAGATTGTTAAAACTCGGCGCTGCCGCACCCCTCTCGTCAGAGCTTCGGCACTGGACGACGTAATCCGCGGGGCGGATAGCCACTTTGGGTCAACCCTTAATCCGGGGAGACCTGTCCTGACCCTGGGCGTCTCTCGACGTCGTCGGATCAGTGGCTTCTGTTCGTCCAGGAGCCTCGCCTAGCGAGGTGCTGACCTAGCCAAGGTAACCCCGGTGCCCAGACCCGTCAACTCGATTGGTCGGGCCGGTCCCCGCGAGCGTGCCAACAGATCGCGATTTCGTCGAAGATCGCGATCTCCACGCACATTCGTGGCGCGGGCCACCGTGGCGACGCCACGAATGTGCAACCAGATCGCGAAGATTCCCCGGCGCAGGGCCTGGCTGCACCTTCGCGGCGAGAGACCGGCGCGCTAAGGCTGCTCCAGCCCGAAGATACGGATGCTCTCGGCGCGCATGTCGATCTTGCGGACCTTGCCGGTGATCGTCATCGGGAACTCGTCGACGATGTGGATGTAACGCGGAATCTTGAAGTGCGCCAGCCGATCCGCGGTGAATTCCCGGATGGCGTCGGCGTCCAGCGGCTGTGCGCCCGGCCGCATCCGCAGCCACGCGCAGATCTCCTCGCCGTAGCGGGCGTCGGGCACGCCGATCACCTGAGCGTCCTCGATGTCCGGGTGGGTGTACAGGAATTCCTCGATCTCGCGCGGGTACACGTTCTCACCACCACGGATCACCATGTCCTTGATCCGGCCGACGATGGCGCAGTACCCGTCCTCGCGCATCACGGCGAGGTCCCCGGTGTGCATCCAGCCCTCGGAATCGATGGCTTCCCGGGTCTTTTCGTCGTTGTTCCAGTACCCGATCATGACGGAGTAGCCGCGGGTGCAGAACTCCCCCGGTTCACCGCGCTCCACCGTCTCGCCGGTTTCGGGGTTGATGATCTTCACCTCGATGTGGGGGTGCGCCCGGCCGATGGTCGCGGTGCGGCGGTCCAGGTCGTCGTCGATGAGGGTCTGGCAGGACACCGGCGAGGTCTCGGTCATGCCGTACGCGATGGCCACCTCGGCCATGTGCATGTCGGCGACGCAGTGTTTCATCACCTCGACCGGGCACACCGAACCGGCCATGATCCCGGTGCGCAGGCTCGACAGGTCCCGGTCGGCGAACGACGGGTGGTTCTGCATCGCGATGAACATGGTCGGCACCCCGTAGACGCCCGCACACTGCTCGGCTTCGACGGCATCGAGGGTGGCGGCAGGATCGAACCCGGGTGCCGGAATCACCACCGCCGCACCATGACTCATGCAGCCGAGCACGCCCATCACCATGCCGAAGCAGTGGTAGAACGGCACCGGAACGCACAGCCGTTCCCCGGCCCGCAGGTTGATGCCCTCCGTGGTGAAGTAGCCGTTGTTCAGGATGTTGCGGTGCGACAGCGTCGCACCTTTCGGGAATCCGGTTGTGCCCGAGGTGTATTGGATGTTGATCGGGTCGGTGTTGGCCAGCGTGGCCTGCCGGGCCGCCAGCTCATCAGCGCCCACCGCCGAACTCTCGGCCCGCAGCTGGTCCCAGTCCGGACCGTCCAGGAAGACGACGTCGGTCAGGCCGGGGACCTGCGGACGCACCTCCTCGATCATCGACGCGTAATCGGACGTCTTGAACGACGTCGCCGAGACCAGCGTGCGCATCCCGGATTGGTTGAGCGCATATGCCAGTTCATGCACCCGGTATGCCGGGTTCACGTTGACCAGGATGGCGCCGATCTTGGCGGTCGCCAGTTGCGTCACGATCCACTGCGCACAGTTCGGTGACCAGATACCCACCCGGTCGCCCTTTTCGATACCGCGGGCCATCAGTCCGCGTGCGATCAGGTCGACCTCGGCGTTCAACTCGGCGTACGTGTACCGCAGGCCCTGCCCGCGGTCGACCAGTGCCAGGGAGTCCGGGTGGGCCGCGACGGTGCGCTCGAAGTTGGCGCCGATGGTCTCTTCCAGGATCGGGGTGTCGGTCGGGCCCGCGTCGTAGCTCAGCATCACTTCACCAAATCCTCGTAGCGGTATTCCGATGCGATCGGGGTGCCGGCGGCATGCGCTTGATCTTCGCGCTTGCGCAGGTCGACGCGCCGGATCTTGCCGGAAATCGTCTTGGGGAGGTCGAAGAACTCCACCCGACGGACCTTGAGATACGGCGCCAGATGGTCGCGGGCGAATTCCATGATGGACCTGGCAGTCTCGGCGTCGGCACTCCATCCGGCGGCCAGACAGACATACGCTTTCGGCACGGCCAGCCGCGTGTCATCGGGCTGGGGCACCACCGCGGCTTCCACCACGGCCGGATGTTCGATCAGCACACTCTCCAGCTCGAACGGCGACACCTTGTAGTCCGACGACTTGAACACGTCGTCGGTGCGGCCGATGTAGGTGATGTAGCCGTCGCTGTCACGAGCGGCCACGTCGCCGGTGTGGTAGTAGCCGCCCGCCATGACTACCGTATTACGTTGCGGGTCACCGAGGTAACCGGTCATCAGGTTCAGGGGGTGCGCACCCAGATCGAGGCACAACTCGCCCTCGTCGGTGAGTTCACCGGTCACCGGGTCGACCAGCACCACCGGCACACCCGGCATCGGCCGCCCCATCGACCCGGCCTTCACCGGCTGGCCCGGGGTGTTGCCGACCAGCAGGGTGGTCTCGGTCTGGCCGAAGCCGTCCCGGATCGTCAACCCCCAGGCGTCCTGCACCTTGGTGATGACATCGGGGTTCAGCGGTTCGCCGGCGCCCACAATCTCGCGCAGCCCTTGGGGTTTGGCGCCGAGGTCGGCCTGGATCAGCATCCGCCATACGGTCGGCGGCGCGCAGAAGGTGTTGACGCCGGCACGACGTAGCTGCCCCATGAGTGCGGCGGCGTCGAAGCGGCTGTAGTTGTAGACGAAGATGGTCGCCTCGGCGATCCACGGCGCGAACACGCAACTCCACGCGTGCTTGGCCCAGCCCGGCGAACTGATCGCCAGGTGGACATCGCCGGGCTTCAGCCCGATCCAGGCCATCGTGGACAGGTGCCCGACGGGGTATGAGATCTGCGAGTGCTCAACGAGTTTCGGCTTGCTGGTGGTGCCCGAGGTGAAATAGACCAGCAGCGGATCGTCCACCTCGGTGACGGCGGTGAACGGACCCGCCGAAGCCACCTGGTACGCATCGGCGTAGCGGTGCCAGCCCGGCACCGCGTCCCCCACGACGATCCCGGTGTACTGCCCATCGACGGACGCAAACTTGTCCGCGTCCGCGGTGTTGGTCACCACGAAGCCCGCCCCGCCGCGGGTGATCCGGTCGGCCACATCGGCCGGGCCCAGCGCCCCGGTCGTCGGCATCACCACCGCGCCGAGCTTGGCCACCGCCAGCATCGACTCCCACAGCTCGACCTGGTTACCCAGCATGATGATGACGCGGTCGCCCTGGCCAACGCCCAGCGCCCGCAGCCACGTCGCCACCCGGTCGGACCGGTCGGCCATCTCCGCGAAGGTGTAGCGCTGCTCGTCGCCACCTTCTTCGGTGATCCAGAGCGCCGTCTGCCCGGCCCGCTCGGGGCCGCGGGCGATGACGTCGAACCAGTCGGTGGCCCAGTTGAACGAGCCGGTCAGCCGCGGCCAGCTGAACGAATCGACGGCCTGCGAGTAGTCACCGATCGACGCCACGAGCCGGTCCCGGGCCGCTCGGTACTGCTCGGTGTTGGTCGTGATCACAGCCTCTGTCGCCATGAACGTAGGATCTACGTCACACCCATCCGCCCGCTACCCCCGAAAGAGGGTACTGACCGTGACGACCGGCCCGTCCCTGCTGCGCCCGCGCGATACCGACGCGGTCCGCGCTGAGCTGCGGCGTCTCGGATCCGAGGGCGCGGTGCCGGTGATGTTCGGCGGCGAGGTGCACGACGACGCGCTGCTGATCACGGAGTTCTACGGCACCCGCGGCGGTGGCCTCCGGGGATTGACGGTGCGCTCGATGTGCGGGCTCGGCGGGGCCAGCATGGTCTCGGGCCAGCCGCTCGCGGTGGCCGACTACCGGCACGCGCCGTCCATCACGCACGACTACGATATGCCGGTGCTCTCCGAGGGCATCCGGTCGGTGCTGGCGGTGCCGGTCGTCGTCGACGGCCGGGCCCGGGCGGTCCTCTACGGCGCCTACCGGTCCAGTGCACCGTTCGGCGGCCGGGCCGTCGACCTGATCATGGCATCGGCGCAGCGCCTGTCGGACGAGCTGACGATTCGCGACGAAGTGGACCGCCGGCTGCGGCTGCAGCAGGCCCCGGCTGCCGACACGGCGGTGAACACCGAACACATCCGCCAGGTGCACGCCGAACTGCGACGGCTGGCGGCCGGGGGCGCGCCCGTCGCACCGAGCGATCTCGACGGCCTCGCCGACCGGCTGGCCGAGGCCCTGGCCGGTGGACCCGCGCCGGCCGGTCCGCTGAGCCCGCGCGAACTCGACGTGCTGGCGCAGATCGCGCTGGGCTGCACCAATACCGAAGCTGCCCAACGGCTTTCCCTGAAGCCGGAGACCGTCAAGAGCTATCTGCGCAGTGCCGCGACGAAACTCGGCACCCACAGCCGGCACGAGGCGGTGTCGAAGGCGCGGCAGCTGCGGCTGATTCCCTGACCGGTCAGGCCAGCGAGTCCACCCAGGCGCGGTGCAGCGCGGCATACCGCCCGTTCTGTGCGACCAACTCGTCGGGCGCACCGTCCTCCACGATGCGGCCCCCGTCGAGAACCAGGACCCGATCCGCGGACTGCACCGTGGATAGCCGGTGCGCGATCACGAGCGCGGTGCGTCCGGCGAGCACCGTGGCCAGCGCGCGCTGCACCAGGCGCTCGGTCGGGATGTCGAGTGACGACGTCGCCTCATCGAGGATCAACACCTTGGGATCGGCCAGGAACGCGCGCGCGAACGCCACCAGCTGCCGCTGGCCCGCCGAGAGCCGTCCACCGCGGTTGGCGACGTCGGTGTCGTAGCCGTCGGGCAGGGCGTCGATGAACCGGTCTGCCCCAACGGCTTCCGCGGCGGCGCGGATCTCGGCGTCGGTGGCGTCGGGCCGGCCGAACCGGATGTTGTCGGCAACAGTGCCGGCGAACATGAAGTTCTCCTGCGTCACCATCACGACGTGCTGGCGCAGCTCCGACTGGGCGATGGAGCGCAGGTCGACGCCGTCGAGCGTCACCGCGCCGGTCACCGGATCGTAGAACCGCGCGATCAGCTTGGCGATGGTCGTCTTGCCCGCGCCGGTGGCACCGACCAGCGCGACGGTCTGCCCCGCGGGCACTGTCAGATCCAGTTCGGGCAGCACCGGGCGACCGGCCGTGTAGCCGAAGCTGACGCCACGAAAAGCGATGTCGCCCTTGACCGTCGTGAGAGCGACGGGGGCGGCCGGGTCGGTGACGGCAGGCTGCTGCCCGAGTACCCCGGCCAGCTTCTCCAGCGCCGACGCCGCGGACTGGAAGGTGTTGAAGAACTGCGAAATCTCCTGCATCGGTTCGAAGAACATCCGCAGATACAGCAGGAACGCGGTGAGCGTGCCGATGGTCATCCGGCCGTGCAGCACCAGATATCCGCCATACAGCAGCACGATCGCGGTGGTGACGTTGCCGACCAGCTTGACCCCGGGCATGAACACCGCGAGCAGGGTCATGGTGCGTTCGTTGATGACGCGGTAGTCGTCGACGACGTCGTCGAAGATCTCCTGGTTGCGGGGCTCGCGCCGGTAGGCCTGTACCGCCTTGATGCCCGTCATGGTTTCGACGAACTGGACGATCACCAGCGCCGCGCGTTCGCGGACGATGCGGTACGTCCGGGACGACTCGCGGCGGAACCAGGCGACGAGAAACACCAGGATCGGGAAGGCGCCCAGGCACATCAGCCCGAGCCGCGCGTCCAGCGAGACGAGCAGGACCGCTGTGCCGCCGAGGGTGAGCACCGCGGTGATGAGGCTGTCGAAACCCGTCGACAGCATGGTCTGGATGGCCTCGATGTCGTTGGTGGACCGGCTCACGACGCGGCCCGACGTGTAGCGGTCGTGGAAAGCCACGTCGAGGCGCTGGAACTGCCGGTACAAGCGGCGCCGCAATTCCAGCAGCACCTTCTGCCCGATGCGGCCCGACCGGTTCAGGAAGAACAGCCGGAAACTGGCCTGCAGCACGACCACGCCGCAGAGTGCCCCGACGATCTGCAGCAGCTCGCGGGCCGACCCGCCGTGCAGGATCGGCGGGATGCCGTGGTCGATGCCGCGCTGCACCAGCAGCGGAACCGACAGGCGCGCACCGTTTTCCACCACCACGACCAGCGCCAGCAGCAGCACCGCGACCCGGTAGGGCTTGAGCAGCGAGCCCAGCAAGGCTCGCGCCTCACGGCGGCGGGAGATGCTCTCGTCGATGGGCAGGTCCTCGACCTTGTCGACCGTCTGGCCGCGCCAGCTCTCGGTGCTCATCTGTGTTCTCTGCTCTTCGCGCAAGCGCTCATCGCCGCCGCACCTCTTCCGCCTCGTCGCTCTGCTCCAGATAGAGCTGCTCGAGCCGCTCGCGTTCGGCGTCCTGCTCCCAGTCACAGCTGCGTTCGCAGCCGTCGTCGAGCTCGTCGTCGGCGGACAGCAGGTAGCGGTATTCGGGTGCCTGTGCCAGCAATTCGGCGTGCGTGCCGATGCGCGTGATGGTGCCGCCGGTCAGCAGCGCCACCCGGTCGGCCAGCAGCACGGTCGACGCCCGGTGCGCCACCACGATGCCCGTGACCTCCCTCAGCACCCGCCGCAGCGCGACGGTGACCTCGGCCTCGGTGTGCATGTCGAGGGCCGACAGGGTGTCGTCGAGCACAAGCAGCGACGGCGCGGCCAGGATGGCGCGGGCCAGCGAAAGACGTTGTCGCTGACCACCGGACAAGCTCATCCCCTGCTCGCCGATGCGGGTGTCCAGACCAAACGGCAGGTCGTAGACGAACTGCGCGGCCGCGATGTCGATGGCGGCGTGAATCTCCGCATCGGTGGCCGGGTTGTCGGCGCCGCGGCCCAGGGTCAGGTTCTCCACGACCGACATCGAGAACAGCGTCGGGTCCTCGAAGGCGGTGGCCACGGCGCTGCGCAGGGCAGGCAGCGTCAGCTCGCGAATGTCTTGGCCGTCGAGCAGGATGGCGCCCTCGGTGACGTCGTACAGCCGCGAGAACAGCGCAGCCAGAACTGATTTCCCGGACCCCGTCGCACCGACCAGCGCCAGCGTCTGCCCCGGCTCGACCGTCACCGAGACATGCCGCAGCGCCCAGTCGTCGGGGGCGGCGTCGGGAAAGCGGAAGCCGACGTCACGCAATTCGAGGTGCCCGCCGCGGGGCACGGTGTCGACCGGACCGTCACTGATATCCACTGGTGCGTCGAAGATCTCGGCGACACGGTTGGCGGCGGTCATGGCCTCCTGCATCATCGACAGCAGATACCCCAGGGACGCGATGGGCCAGACCAACGACAGCATCATGGTGATGAACGCGACCAGCGTGCCCATGGTGACCAGCCCATGACCGGCGGCATAGGCACCGAAGCCGAGCACCAGGATCAGCGTGAGGTTGGGGATGACGTCCAGCAGGGTCCAGAACCGCGCAGACATCGCCACCTTGCCGATCTCCGCGTCGTACAGGGCCGTCGCCCGCTCGTCGAACCGCTGGTAGACGTAGTCCTCGCGGCCGAACGACTTGATGACCCGCAGGCCCAGCGCCGATTCCTCGACATGTGTTGCGACGTGGCCGGATTGGTCCTGCGCCAGCCGGGACAGTTTGGTGAACTGCCGCTGGAACCGGAAGATCGTCACCGTCACCGGCACCACCGACGCGAGCACCACCACACCCAGCGGCCAGTACATGGCCAGCAGGATGGTGGTCACCACGATGATCTGAATCGTGTTGAGCACCAGGAACAGCAGGCCGAACCCGAGGAATTGGCGAATGGTGCCAAGGTCATTCATCACGCGGGACAGCAATTGGCCGGACTGCCACCGCCGGTGGAACGACATCGGCAGAATCTGCAGCCGCGCGTAGAGCACCTTGCGGATATCGGCCTCGACGCCCATGGTGGCGCGGGCCCCGAGCCAGCGCCGGATGAACCACAGCACCGCCTCGACCAGCCCCAGCGCCAAGGCGGCCGACCCGAGCACCCACAGCCCCTGCTGATCCTGGTGCCGCACCGGGCCGTCGATCACGGCCTTGGTCACCAGCGGAATCGACACCGTCACGCCCAAGCCGACGAACGCCGTCAGCAGCATGGCGGCCCAGCGACCGCGGTAGGGCCCGAGATACGGCAGCAGCCGCAGCAGGTCCGCGGACGCACGCTGCCGCCGCGGCACCGGGGCAATCGCCGGAGCCGAACGCAGGGGCCCGACCGATTTGGACGTCGCTAGATCAGTCACAACAAGTTCAATGCTCGCACGGGCCACCGACATCCCGCGGCGCGGCAGGTTGACCAGGACAAATGGTCAGATGAAACCCAGGTACCCCACCACGCCTGCTGCAGCCACCACGATCAGCGGGTTCAGCTTGGTGACCATGAAGATCACGGTGCACACCGCAGTGACGGTGTAGGCCCGCCAGTCGTGGTCGGCTGCGCGGCTCATGACCAGCGACGCCGCCAGGATGAGACCCACAGTGAGCGGCGCAAAGCCCTTCTCGACCGCCCGCCGCAGTTTCGAGCGCTCGGCCTTCTGCCAGATCAACGTGATGACGTAGACGAAACCCGCCGCCGGCGCCACCATCGCGACCATCGAGACGACGCCGCCGATGATCGCCCCGGGAATCCCGGCGACTTTCAGGCCGGCGCCGTACCCGACCATCGACACGATGAGGATGCTCGGGCCCGGCGCAGTCTGCGAGATCGAGAACAGGTCGGCGAACTGGTTGTTGGTCAACCAGTGCCTGCCGTTGACGGCGGTGATGTGCATTTCCGGCAGGACCACATTGCCGCCACCGATGGACAACAGCGACAACATGCCGAACAGCCCGATGAGCTGGACGTACGTTGAGAGCGCTGCTGTACTCATGCCGCGGCGCTCATGACGCTGCTGTGGCGCGATCCCGCGGCCACGCCCAGATCAAGCTGAGCGGCGCCAGGATCGCGAGCGTGCCCAGCAACGGAAACCGCAGGACGCCGTTGAGCACGAAGGCCCCGGCGAACAGCAGGACCGGCACGACGCCCGTCAGGCACTTCTGGCCCGTCTTGAGCACCATCGTCAGGGTCAGCGCCACCGCGGCCGCCGACGCGCCGTGCAGCACGCCCTTGACGGCGGGTACCTCCTTGAACCGGAAGTAGGCAAACGACAGTGCCAGCACGATGACCAGAGGCATGGCGCACAAGCCGAATACCGCGGCGACGGCGCCGGGAAAGCCGCGCATCTTGGTGCCGGCGAACACCGCCATGTTGACCTGGTTGGCGCCCGGCAGGATGCGGCACATCGTTGTGGCCGAGAGGAACTCGGAGTCGCCGAGCCAGCCCTTCTCCACCACCAGGACTTCACGAGACCAGGCCGACAGCCCGCCACCGAACGACGCCAGCGCGATGTGGTTGAACGTCAGGACCAACTCGAACAACGAAACCCGTTGGGCTGTCGAGTCGATCTGCTCACTCATGGACCAACTCGGGATCGTGCGGGAAGTCGTCTTCGTGATGCTGCGACGAGTCGAGCGGATCCGGCGGCTCGTAGTGGTGCGAGGTCTCCCAGTCGGCGTCGAACACCTGCGACAGCCGCGCGACGGCGTCCGGGTCCTTGACCATCACGCCCAGTTCGCGGCGCAGGTCGAAGGCGCTGCGGTCGATGTTCATCGAGCCCACGAGCGCTTCGTGGTCGTCGACGATCACCAGCTTGGCGTGCACCCGCAGGTTCTTCTGCTTGCGGACCTTCGCGCCGAACCGGCGCAACGTCCGCAGCGACGCGAACGTGTCGAGGATGTCCCAGTCGCTGATGCCGTGCTTTCCGCCGCACAACACATGGACATTCACGCCGCGGCCCACTGCCGCCGCGATGTGGTCGAGGATGACGGCGTCGACGTACTTGGGGTGCTGGATGCGCAGCCGGTGTTCGGCAGTGTCGATGAATTTCGCCATGTGGTAGCGGGAATTCGAGTTGCTCCACAGCAGCCCGTGATACTGCGACGGCTCCCAGTCGGTGTGCGACCAGTCGGCGTCGAACACCTCGACGATCTGCGCGACGTGATCGGGCTCCGTGGTGATGACGCCGTAGTCTCGCGTGAGGGTGAAGTACTTCTCACACAGGTTGAATGTGGCCACCAGCGCGGCCGTCTCGTCGACCACGATGGACTTCTCGTGCGTCACATAGAACGACGGATTGGACCACTGCACGTTCACACCGGCGTCCGAGAACTGTTCGAACGTCTCGTCATTGGCGCGGTCGCCCCCGGAGCGGGCCGGGTTCAGCATGACGCGCACCGCGACGCCCGCCTGGTGCCGTTCGATCACCGCCTGCACGAGCGACGGCTCGGTGAACGTGAATTGTTTGATCAGCAGCGATTTCTGCGCCGACGCGATGAAATCGCGCACCGGCGGCACGCCGTCATCGGGTTGGACGATGACTCGCGGCGACTCAGGCCCCATAAGCGCGGGATGCTAGCACCGAATAGCGGCTGCCAGACGTGCCTCCGTCAATAACGGTGGGCCATCGGGCAAGATGAGGCATATGGATAGCGGAAGCGCCTCCCCCCGCCTGCTCGTAGTCGACGACGACCCGGACGTGCTGGCCTCACTGGAGCGTGGACTGCGGCTGTCCGGTTTCGAGGTGTCGACCGCGGTCGACGGTGCCGAGGCCCTGCGCAGTGCCACCGAATTCCGGCCTGACGCCATCATTCTGGACATCAACATGCCGGTGCTGGACGGCGTCAGCGTCGTCACCGCCCTGCGCGCCATGGACAACGACGTGCCCGTGTGTGTGCTCTCGGCCCGCAGCTCGGTCGATGATCGCGTGGCCGGGCTGGAAGCCGGCGCCGACGACTACCTGGTGAAGCCGTTCGTGTTGGCCGAGCTGGTCGCGCGCGTCAAGGCGCTGCTGCGCCGCCGCGGGGCGACGGCCACGTTCTCGTCGGAGACCATCTCGGTCGGACCACTCGAAGTCGACATCCCGGGCCGGCGGGCCCGCGTCAACGGCGCCGACGTCGACCTGACCAAGCGCGAGTTCGACCTGCTGGCCGTGCTGGCCGAGCACAAGACCGCCGTGCTGTCCCGCGCCCAGCTGCTCGAGCTGGTGTGGGGTTACGACTTCGCCGCCGACACCAACGTCGTCGACGTGTTCATCGGCTACCTGCGCCGCAAGCTGGAGGCCAACGGGGCGCCGCGACTGTTGCACACGGTCCGCGGTGTGGGGTTCGTGCTCAGGCAGCAGTAGCCCGTGAACACGCTGGCGCGGGTCTTCCGTCGCACCCCGTCGCTGCAGTCGCGCGTCGCGTTCGCCACCGGTATCGCCGCGGCCATCGTGGTCGGGATCGTCGGCACCATCGTGTGGATCGGCATCACCAACGACCGCAAGGAGCGGCTGGACCGCCGTCTCGATGAAGCGGCCGGGTTCGCGATCCCGTTCCTGCCCCGCGGGCTGGATGAGATTCCGCGGCCGCCGCACGACGAGAACGTCGTCATCACCGCACGCCGGAACGGCCAGGTCAGCTCGAACTCGAATGTCGTGCTGCCCGAGCTGCCCGTCGGCTATGCCGACACCGACGTCAAGGGCGTCCGCTACCGGGTGCGGACCGTGCAGATCCACATGCCGGACCCGATGCTGGTCGCGGTGGGCGCCACCTACGACGCGACCATCGTCGACACCAACAATCTGCACCGCCGGGTGATCGCGTTGTGCGCGTTCGCCATTGGCGCGGCCGCGGTGGCGGGCTGGGCGCTCGCCGCGTTCGCGGTGCGTCCCCTCAAACGGCTGGCGCAGCAGACCCGCGACATCGACCCGGAAGGCGATGCCCCACACATCGACGTACGAGGTGCCACCGAGGCCGTCGACATCGCGGACGCGGTCAAGGGTCTGGTGGACCGCGTGTGGGAGGAGAAGGGCCGGACGAAGGCCGCGCTGGCCTCGGCGCGCGACTTCGCCGCGGTGTCGGCACACGAGCTGCGCACCCCGCTCACCGCGATGCGCACCAACGTCGAAATCCTGACCACACTGGATCTTCCGGACGAACAGCGCAAGGAAGTGCTGGGCGACGTCGTGCGCACCCAGTCGCGCATCGAGACGACACTGTGGGCGCTGGAGCGGCTGGCGCAGGGCGAACTGTCCACCGTCGATGACCATGTGCCCGTGGACATCACCGAACTGCTGGACCGTGCCGCGCACGACGCCATGCGCGTCTACCCCGACCTGGAGGTATCGCTGGTGCCGGCGCCGACCATCATCATCGTGGGACTGCCTGCCGGGCTCCGGCTTTCGGTGGACAACGCGATCGCCAACGCCGTCAAGCACGGCGGCGCCTCGAAAGTGCAACTGTCGGCGGTCAGTTCGCGCGCCGGCGTCGAGATCGCCGTCGACGACGACGGCTGCGGCGTGCCCGAAGAGGAGCGCCTGAAGGTCTTCGGTCGGTTCAGCCTCGGCTCCACCGCGTCGCACTCAGGCTCGGGCCTGGGCCTGGCGCTGGTGGCGCAACAGGCCGAGATCCACGGCGGGACGGCGACATTGGAGACCAGCCCGCTCGGCGGGACGCGGCTGCTGCTGCGCCTGCCCGGGCATCGCTGAGGACTTCCACATTGACCCTGTATCCAGGGCGCATTTGTTCGAGTGCGGTGCGCCGTCAGTTCAGGGTCAACCGTCCTCGGCTCTGGAGTCGAGTTGACCCTGCATCCTGGGCGTAGATGTGCCAGTAGACCTCGCGAGGACGCACACTCAACCGCCCGGCCTCTCAGCCGACGGTGATCTCGACCCGGCGGTTCTTGGCCCGGCCTTCCTCGGTGCTGTTGTCGGCGACAGGGTCGGCGGAGCCGGCGCCACGGGCCGTCACCTTCGCGGCCAGCACACCATTCGAAACCAGTGCGGCGGCAACGGCTTTGGCGCGGGTGTCGCTCAGCTTGAGGTTGACCGCGTCACTGCCCTGGTTGTCGGTGTAGCCCACCACGGTGACCGCACCGTTGGGGCAGCCCTTGATCTTGTCCGCGATCTGGCTCAGCACCCGGCGTGACTCCCCCGTCATCTGAGAGCCGCCGGTGACGAAACTGATCGGGGTGCGCAGCAGGTCCGTGACTTCGGATTGCACCTTCGCGCAGGGACCACCGGTCGGAGCGGGTGCCGGCGCGGGACCGGGCGCCGACGACAGCTCCGATGCGGGCGGTGCCACCGGACCACCCGGCGCGGGAATCTGAATGTTGTTGGACAGCTTGGCACCCGGGAACGAGAGGGCCGCGGCGTTCTGCACCTCGGAGGCAACGCCGAGGTTGGGGGCCGTTCCCATGAGCGTGATGGTGGCGCCGTCGATGGACAGCCCGAAATCCGGGATCGAGTCAGCGGCGGACAGGACGTTGCCGATGACCGACATGTCCGGGGTCCCGGCGCCGTCCACGACCGTCGTCTTGTCGTCGAGGGTGGCGCTGAGCCACTGCGCCTTCACCGCGGCGGCCAGTTCGGACTTCGACCGGGTGTTGGCGACGCTGCCCGTCAGGGTGACGGTGGTGCCGTCGCGGGTCAACGCGAAGGGTGCTGACGTCAGCTCGGCGGGCTGTGCCGGAGTCGGGACTGCGGACGCCGCGATGGAACTCGGGGCCCGGTGCTCATCGGAGCTGCCGAACACCAACCAGGCGACGGCCGCGACGACGGCCACCACGACACCGACCGCGGCCACCTTGCCCCGCGTGCCCAGTCGACGCACAATGCCGGACGGCTCGGTGGTGACGTCAGCTGTGTCCGGCATGCAAAACCCTCCTGAAAACAATTCGAGCCTAGGGCCCGACGGCTGTGGGACGGCACGTTGCCGCCATGACACGCCACAACCATCGGGCCCTAAGCCCGACAAAAGTCGATCCGGGTCAGCGCACGCCGACGAGGTCGATGACGAAGATCAGCGTCTTGCCGGACAGGCGATGCCCGCCACCGGCGGGGCCGTAGGCCTGGGCGGGCGGGATGGTCAGCTTGCGCCGGCCGCCCACGCGCATCCCGGGGATGCCGTCCTGCCAGCCCTGGATCAGGCCGCGCAGGGGGAATTCGATGGTCTCGCCCCGGTTCCAGGAGCTGTCAAACTCGTCGCCGGTGTCGTACTCGACGCCGACGTAGTGCACCGTGACGTTGCCGCCGGGCACCGCCTCGGCACCGTCGCCGACGATGAGGTCCTCGATCACCAGCGAGTCAGGTGCCGGGCCGTCCGGGAATTCGATCTCAGGTTTGGTGTTAGCCACGGGCACCACCGTAGTCGGGCCCCCGCCGCGCGTGGACGGGAACCACGTCCCTAGTGGCGGCGCAGGCGGCTCAGCAGGTCACGGAGCGTGGCGAGCTCGTCGGCGTCCAGCGTCGCAAAGACCGGCGGTGCCGGGTCGTCGATCTGCCGGATACGGCGCATCAGCTCGGCGCCGTCGTCGGTGAGGGACACCAGTTTGCACCGGCGATTGTCCGGATCCGGCTGGCGCACAACCAATCCACGTTCTTCCAGATCATTGATCGCCACGGTGGCGGCCGGCGCATCCATGGCGGTCGCGGCGGCGAGTTCTTTGGCCGTCATCGCCTTGGCCTCCAACCGGCGCAGAATCCGGGCGCGACTGAACGGCAGCCCGGACTGCTCGACCACCGCGCGTTTCCAGCTGTCGCGGTTCTCGACCACGACGGCGGCCATGGCCTGCCAGACCTCGTCGGCCAAGGAATCAGTGGACACCGGCCGGCTCCGGTTCACGCGGCCCCTTGATCAGCGGCGCCAACCGCTCGGCCGAGCGCAGTGCCCGCGGCGAGGTCGAGACGAATCCCAGCGTGGCGACCGCCACACCGATCCCGACGCACATCCACCACAGCGGCCGGGCCTGCGTCGCGAAGTCGACACCGCTACCGGCAAGTGCCGAGCCGGCGACCGAACCGCACAGTGCCACACCGATACTCACACCGACCTGACGGCTGGTTGACGTCACCGCCGCCGCCGCGCCCGCGCGGTCCACCGGCATGCCGCTCACCGCGGCGTTGGTCACTGGCGCATTCATCATGGCGAACCCTATGCCGTACACCGCGAAAATGACGACCACTCGCCACATGGGCGTCGTCGCGGTCAGCGTCGTCAACATGAGCGCGGCCGAAGCCATCAGGACGCCGGCCACCATCAGCGACGGACGAGCGCCGTAGCGCCCGACGATCCGGCCCGACAAGGGCGAAAACACCAGGGCGCCAATGGCAATGGGCAGGTAGATGATGCCCGTGTGCATCGCCGAGTAGTGCCGCTCGTTCTGCAGATAGAAGGACATCATGAACAGGAAGGCACCCCAGCCCGTCAGCGCCAGCACCGCGGTGACGGTGGCGCCGGCGAACGGGATGCTGCGGAAGAAGCGCAGGTCGATGAACGGGTCGTGGCGCCGGCGCTCGTAGCGCAGGAAGGCCACGAGCGCGACAACGGCCAGCGACGCGATGGCCAGCGTGCGGGGATGGGTCCAGCCCATGCCGGGCCCCTCGATGAGGGTGAAGACCAGGCTGAACAGGAACAGCACTCCCAACCCCTGGCCGATCGGGTCGACGTCGCGCATGGTGCCCGACTTGCTCTCCGGGACGAAGATCGCGGTCAGCACGATGGCGGCCAGACAGATCGGCAGGTTGATCCAGAACACCGACCGCCAGCCGACGGCGTGGATCAGCAGGCCACCGATCGTCGGGCCCAGGGCCATCGAGATACCGACCACGCCGCCCCAGAAACCGAGCGCCCGCGCCCGTTCCACCCTTCCGGTGAAGACCTGCGAAATGATCGACAGCGCAACGGGATTGAGCATCGAGCCGCCGATGCCCTGCACCAGGCGAGCCCCGATCAACGCGTCGGCGGTCGGTGCGAGGCTGCACAGCAGTGAGCCGAACGCGAAGACCGTCAGGCCGATCTGGAACACCCGACGGCGGCCGAAGCGGTCACCGGCCGCGCCGGAGAGCATCAGGAGCGAGGCCAGCACCAGCGTGTAGACGTCGACGACCCACTGCATCTGGGTGGCGCTCGCGCCGAGGTCGCGGCGGATCGACGGGATGGCGACGTTCACGATGGTGGAGTCCATCGACACGATGAGCAGACTCAGGCAGCAGGAGATCAGGATGATCGTCTTGCGCCGCGAGCTGAGCGCGTCAATGGTTGTATTCACACAACCATTGTGAAACTACAACCGTCGTTGAAGCAACGGAGTTTCGGCGTGACATTCGCGACATGGGCACGATGCGCACGCTCGGCGCCCGCGAGCGGCCTCGAATTGCACGCAAAAGGCGGCGTGTTGCCGTACAAACACGCACGCTCGCGGGAAAAGAGAAAGCCCCTCGCGAAAGTGCGCGAGGGGCCCTGTCTGAACAGGCTCTAGTGGGCGGGGTAGTCCCGCTCGGTGTAGCCGGTGTATATCTGGCGCGGGCGGCCGATCTTGGTGCTCGGGTCGGCACTCATCTCGCGCCAGTGCGCGATCCAGCCCGGGAGCCGGCCGAGGGCGAACAGCACCGTGAACATGCGGGTCGGGAAGCCCATGGCCCGGTAGATCACGCCGGTGTAGTAGTCGACGTTCGGGTACAGCTTGCGCTCGACGAAGAAGTCGTCGGTGAGGGCAATTTCCTCGAGCGACTTCGCGATGTCCAGCAGCTCGTCGTCGCCGCCGAGCTTGCCGAGGATCTTGTCGGCCTGCTCCTTGACGATGCGCGCCCGCGGGTCGTAGTTCTTGTAGACCCGGTGGCCGAAGCCCATGAGCTTGACGCCGTCTTCGCGGTTCTTGACCTTCTTGACGAAGTCGCGGACATCGCCGTGCTCGGTGCGGATCTTCTCCAGCATCTCCAGCACGGCCTGGTTGGCGCCGCCGTGCAGCGGGCCCCACAGCGCATTGATGCCACCGGAAATGGAGGTGAACAGGTTGGCCTGCGACGAGCCGACCAGACGCACCGTCGACGTCGAGCAGTTCTGCTCATGGTCGGCATGCAGGATGAACAGCATGTCCAGGGCGCGGACCAGCTCCGGGTCCACCTGGTACGGCTCGGCCGGCAGGCCGAACGTCATGCGCAGGAAGTTCTCGACCAGGTTCAGCGAGTTGTCCGGGTACAGGAACGGCTGACCGACCGACTTCTTGTAGGCGTACGCCGCGATGGTCGGCAGCTTGGCCAGCAGGCGGATGGTCGACAGCTCGACCTGCTCCGGATCCTTGGGATCGAGCGAATCCTGGTAGTAGGCGCTCAGCGCATTGGCCGCCGACGACAGCACCGGCATGGGGTGCGCGTTGCGCGGGAAGCCGTCGAAGAACCGCTTGAGGTCCTCGTGCAGCAGGGTGTGCCGCTGAATCTTGGTGGTGAACGCCTCGAGCTGCGAGGCGGTCGGCAGCTCGCCGTAGATCAGCAGGTAGCTGACCTCGATGAAGTTCGACTTCTCGGCGAGCTGCTCGATCGGGTACCCGCGATAACGCAGGATGCCGGCATCACCGTCGATGTAGGTGATGGCGCTCTTGGTGGCCGAGGTATTGACGAAACCACCGTCGTACGTGGTGTAACCGGTCTTAGCCAGCAACGAGCCGAGCTCGATACCGTCAGACCCCTCGGTAGCGTGCACGATCTTGAGATCGACCTCGCCTCCGGGATACCGGAGGTTGGCGACGTCGTCAGTGCTGGAGGTGTCGGCCACTAGAACCCCTTTTGCGGTGTCGACAGGAGAAACGTCCGGGACTAGACGGTAGTCGTTAAGAGAACAATGTGCTTGCGCGGGTCGCCATAATCCCACTGTCCAGCATTACGCGCGCGTCACCCGGTACCGCACAAACGCCGGGACCAGCAGGACCGACACCACGACACCGACCACCACCAGGACGCCGCCGCCCGTCGCGGCGACCGTCGTTCCCACCACCGCGGCCGCCGCACCGTGCACCGCGTCAGCAATGCGAGGACCACCTGCGACAACGACGGTGAAGACGCCCTGTAACCGTCCGCGCAACTCGTCAGAGGCCGCTTCCTGCAGGATCGTGCTCCGGAACACCGCCGAGACCATGTCCGCCGCACCGCCGACGGCCAACAGCACCAGCGCGATCCAGAGGAAACCGTCGGGCCGCCCCGTGGCGTGACCAACTGCCAGCCCGAAACCGGCCATGGCCGCACCCCACACCACGATCGACACCACGACCGCCAACCCCTGCCGGCGTACCCGAGGCAGCCACCCCGAGAACACGCCGCCGGCCACCGCACCCACTGCCATTGCCGCCGACAGCAGCGCCATCGCCGTTCCGCCCGCGACCGGCCCGCCGAAGTTCTCGTGGGCCATCTGCGGGAACAGCGCCCGCGGCATGCCGAGAATCATCGCGATCAGGTCGACGACGAACGACATCAGCACGACGCGGTTTCCGGACAGATAACGGAAGCCGTCCAGCACGGCCGCGAAGCCCCAGCGTGAGGTGTCGTCGTCGGCCGAGTGCTCGGGCGGCATCGGGCTGAGCCGGAACGTGGCCCAGATGGGCGCGATCGTGGTGAGGGCGTCGATGAAGTACAGCGTCGACAGGTCCACCCAGCGCAGCAGCACGCCGGCCAGCAGCGGGCCGATGATCGCGCCGGCCTGGAACACCGTCATGTTGAGCGAGTTGGCCGCCGGCAGCTGCTCGGCGGGCAACATCCGCGGGATGGCGGCCGAGCGCGTCGGCGAGTTGATGGCGTAGAACGCCTGCTGCACCGACAACAGGCACAGCACCAGCCAGACGTTGTTGAAGCCCGCGGCGGCCTGCACCCACAGCAGCACCGACGCCACGGCCAACCCGCAGGACGCGATGATCAGCAGTCGCCGACGGTCCATCGCGTCGGCCCAGGCCCCGCCCCACAGGCCGAACACGATCAGCGGCACCACGCTGAACACACCCGCCAAACCGACGTACGCCGAGTTCTGCGTCAGCGCGTACAGCTGCACCGGCACCGCAAAGATGGTCAGGTTCGCCCCGATCACCGTGACGACGCTGGACCACCAGAGCCGGCGGTAATCCGGGTTGCGCAGCGGTGCGGTGTCGGCGATCAGACTTCTCATCGGAGGGCGAGCGAAGCGACGGGGAAATTCACGGCTGGAGCCGTTCCACGCGGTCGCCGGTGACGCGAATCCTGTTGTGCACCCGGTTCTCCCGGCCCTGCCAGAACTCGATCACTTCCGGCGCGATCAGATAGCCGCCCCAGTTCGGCGGCACCGGCACCTCGGGCACGTCGGCGAATCGCTCGGTCACGTCACGCAACTGTTCCAGCAGCGCCGCGCGCGAGGCAATCGATTTCGACTGGTGGGACGCCCACGCCCCCAGCTGCGAACCCCGCGGCCGCTTGGACCAGTACTCGGCGGTGTGCGCGGCGTCGACCTTGGTGACCACGCCCCGGATATGGATCTGACGGCCCAGCAGGTACCAGGGGAAGGTCGCCGACGCGTACGGCACGGCGGCCAGTTGGTCGCCCTTGTCGGAGTCGTAGTTGGTGTAGAAGGAGATGCCTGTCTCCTCGATGGACTTGCACAGCACCGAGCGGGTGACCGGGTGGCCCTGCGCATCGACGGTGCCGAGCACCATCGCGTTGGGCTCGGAAACCCCGGCCTGCACGGCCTCGGCCATCCAGTCACGGAACAACGCCAACCAGCCGCGGTCCAGCCAGTCGACGTCGAGGTCGACGCTGCCGTCCTTTTCTGATGAGCCGTACTCGGCCCGCATCCGGGCCAGATGATCACTGTGGTCCGACACCATGAACGGCGACGGTACGCCCACGCGGTGACACAATGCAGACATGGCGTCAGACACACCGCCCGACCATTCAGTGTTCGCCTCGGCCGCAACAGCTTTCGCGGACCTGGTGACACGGATCCCGGCCACGGCCTGGGACGGTCCCGGACTGGGCGACTGGGACCTGCGGGCGTTGGTGGGGCACACTTCACGGTCACTGATCACCGTCAGCACCTACCTGCGCACGGCCGCCGACCGGGAGGACGTCACCGGGCCGGCGCACTACTACGCACTGATGCGTGAGTATGTTGCCAACAGCCCCGACATCGTCGAACGCGGCCGGGAAGCCGGGCGCAATCTCGGGTCGGACCCGGCCGCCACGGTCGCCGACCTGCTGCGCCAGGTGCTGACCGATCTGGACGGGGCCGGCGACCCCCTGATCGCGGTGATCGGCGGGCTTGGGATCCGGCTGACCAACTACCTGCCCACCCGGGTGTTCGAGTTGACGGTGCACAGCCTCGACATCGCGCGAGCCACCGGCATCGATTTCACGCTGCCCGACGAGGCACTACGCGACGCCACCGTGCTGGCGGCGCAGATCGCGGCGTTGACCGGCCAGGCCGCGGCGGTGCTGCCCGCGCTCACCGGGCGTGGTGATCTACCTGCCGGTTTCTCCGTGGTCTGACCACTTGTTACCGGCCGGTAGCCTCGTGCCCATCGGCTAGTGGAACAATTTCGGCATGACCGGAACAACGTCAGTGTCGACGCCGCAGATCCCCGAGGACTTCGTCGCGGGCTTGGAAGGCGTCGTGGCTTTCACGACCGAGATCGCCGAACCGGACAAGGACGGCGGCGCGCTGCGCTACCGCGGCGTCGACATCGAGGACCTGGTGAGCCACCGCGTCACGTTCGGTGACGTCTGGGCGCTGCTGGTCGACGGCGAGTTCGGCCGGGGTCTGCCGCCCGCCGAGCCCTTCCCGCTGCACGTGCACTCGGGCGACGTCCGCGTCGACGTCCAGGCCGCCCTGCCGACGCTGGCCCCGCTGTGGGGTTTCCAGCCGCTGCTCGACATCGACGACGACACCGCCCGCGACCAGCTGGCCCTGACGTCGGTGACGGCGCTGTCGTTCGTCGCGCAGTCGGCCCGCGGCATCTACAAGCCCGCGGTGCCGCAGCGCATCGTCGATGAATGCCCCACGGTGACAGCACGTTTCATGACCCGCTGGCAGGGTGAGCCGGACCCGCGGCACATCGAGGCCATCGACGCCTACTGGGTGAGCGCCGCCGAACACGGCATGAACGCGTCCACCTTCACCGCGCGCGTCATCGCGTCCACCGGAGCCGACGTGCCCGCGTCGCTGTCGGGCGCCATCGGCGCCATGAGCGGCCCACTGCACGGCGGTGCCCCGGCCCGGGTGCTGCCGATGATCGAGGAGACCGAACGCACCGGCGACGCCCGCGCCGTCGTCAAGGGCATCCTGGACCGCAAGGACAAGCTGATGGGCTTCGGCCACCGCGTGTATCGCGCCGAGGACCCGCGGGCCCGCGTGCTGCGCGCGACCGCCAAGCGCCTGGACGCCCCGCGGTACGAGGCCGCCGCCGCGCTGGAGCAGGCTGCGCTCGCCGAGCTGCGCGAGCGTCGTCCCGACCGGGCCATCGAGACCAACGTCGAGTTCTGGGCCGCGGTCATCCTGGACTTCGCTCAGGTGCCCAGCGCGATGATGCCCGCGATGTTCACCTGCGGCCGCACCGCAGGCTGGTGCGCCCACATCCTGGAGCAGAAGCGGCTGGGCAAGCTGGTCCGCCCGGCGGCCATCTACGTCGGCCCGGAGCCGCGCAGCGCGGACACCGTCGCCGGCTGGGACAGCATCGCGCACAGCTGACACTTCGGGCTCGATTTTTTGTCACCGATGAGAAGTAGCGTTGGAGACGGTCATAACCAATGACCCCAATCAACGCAGTACCGCTCAGAGGAGAACAAGATGACCGAATCCCAGACCTTCCTCGCCCCGCACCTCGTCGTCGGCGACGGTGCCGCTGCAATCGACTTCTACGTCAAGGCTTTTGGCGCCACCGAACTCGGCCGGGTACCGGGCCCTGATGGCAAGCTGATGCACGCCGCGCTGACCATCAACGGCTCGAACGTCTACCTCAACGACGATTTCCCGGAGATGTGTGGCGGCAAGTCGCAGACCCCGAAGGCCTTTGGCGGCACGCCCGTCACCATCCACCTGCAGGTGACCGATGTCGACGCCGCATACCAGCGCGCCCTCGACGCCGGCGCCACCGAATTGATGGCCCCGCAGGACATGTTCTGGGGTGATCGCTACAGCCAGGTGGAGGACCCGTTCGGGCACCACTGGTCGCTGGCGCAGATCGTGCGTGTGGTCAGCCCCGAGGAGATCGCCGAGGCGATGGCGGCCCAGCAGGGCTAGCCGGCACCTGGTTGGGTCGACGTTCTGTTGGCCTGACCACTTCTGGACTGCGATATCGCCGGTGGTATCGCAGTCCAGAAGTAAGTGCGGTCTGAATGCGGCGGATCACCGATCGGAATATCAGGTACTTCCAGCGCTGAATTCGCGTTCCACCGGGCCCGGGACCGTGTCATCGACCAGAATGTCGACGACACGATTCGGGGGAACCGCATGCTGCAATCGCTGACGACGCCGCTGTTCACGCTGGGCAACGACGCCGTCACCTGGGCCGAGCTGCTCGGGTTCATCACCGGCGGGCTGTGCGTCTTTCTCACCGTCCGCCGCCATGTGGCGAACTTCCCCGTCGGGATCGCGAACTCCGCCTTCTTCCTGGTGCTGTTCGTGTCCAGCCGGCTGTGGGCGGACGCCGGGCTGCAGGTCCTGTTCATCACCCTGGGCTTCATCGGGTGGTGGCAGTGGCTGTACGGAAATGCCGGGCGCACACCGCTGATCGTCACGCGGGCTGGGCAGCGGGAGGTCGCCGGCTGTCTGGTGTTCGTCGTCGTCGGCACCGGCGCCCTGTTCGCGTTGTTGCGCGTCACGCACGACTCAGCACCGTTCCTCGATGCGCTCACCACCTGCCTGTCGCTCGCGGCGCAATGGCTGCTCAATGCCAAACGTCTTGAGAATTGGTACTTCTGGATCGTGGCCGATTGCATCTACATACCGATGTACATCAGCAAGGGACTGAATCTCACCGCCATCGTCTACGTGCTGTTTCTTGGCTTGTGCGTGGCCGGCTGGCGTTCGTGGCGGCGCAGCCTCGCACCCGAGGCGCCTGCGATGGCGGCCGTGTGAGCGGGCACGGACTGTTCATCGGCAAGTTCTATCCGCCGCACCGAGGTCATCATGCCGTCATCCGAACCGCAGCCGCACAGTGCGAACAGGTCACCGTGCTGGTGATGGCCGCGGCGGTGGAGACACTGTCACTGGAGGACCGTGTCGGCTGGCTGCAGGCTGAGCACGCGGCCGACGAGAACGTCCGGGTCGCCGGAATCCGGTGCGATGCACCAATGGACGTGACCGACCACAACGTGTGGGCCGCCCAGGTCGCGGCGATGCGGGCGGGCATTCGCGCGGCGGGCGCACCACCCGACGTCGACGTGGTGTTCTCCAACGACGACTACGGCTCCGAGCTGGCCCGATGGTTCGATGCGAAGCACGTCCGGACCGCGCGGGACGGCTTCAACTCCACCGCAATCCGACAGGACCTGGCGGCTCACTGGGACTGGCTTGCACCCGCCACCCGCGCCGGGCTGACCACTCGAGTCGTCGTGCTGGGCGCCGAATCAACCGGCACCACAACGGTTTCCGACCTGCTCGCCCAGCACTATGCGCAGGTCTGGCCGTCAACCGAGTTGGTGCCTGAATACGGTCGCGCCTACACCTCGCTGAAGTGGGCGCGCCACCCCGAGCTACCCCTCGACGAATTGACCTGGACTGCTGAGGATTTCGATGCCGTGGCGGCTGAGCAGACCAGGTTGGAAGAGGCCGCCGCGGCATCGGGCTCCCCGATTCTGATCTGCGACACCGATGCCTTCGCCACCGCAGTCTGGGAGCGCCGCTATCTCGGCGACGCGGCGCGCACCGCACAACCCTGGACCAGAGTGCCGCCGCGGGCCGTCTACCTACTCACCGACCATGTCGGCGTGCCCTGGCATGACGACGGCATGCGCGAGGGCGACCTCATTGTGCGCGAGGAAATGACCGGATGGTTCGCGGACGCACTCACCGCCGCCGGCCACTCCTGGGTGCTGCTCACCGGCTCACTCGACGAGCGCGTCGATGTCGCAATCCGGACCATCGACGCGCTGCTCAAACATCGGATGACGTTCGGAGAACCGTTGCGCGGACCGGGATTTGTGCACGATTTTCCGCGGTGACCGCGGAAAATCGTGCACAAATCACGAGAAGATACGGCGCAGCAGCGTCGGCCTCGGTGCGCCCGCCGCAGCGGCCAGCATGTCGGACACGTCGATGAACTTGTCCCGGGGACGGTCGGCGCCGCCGCGGGCGATCTCCGCCGCGTCGATGGCCCGCCATCCCGCCATGTCGACCACTTCGGGCCGACGAGACCGGATGACATGTTGCAGCGCACCACTTTTCGCAGTGGGCTCACTGAGCCGGCTGGCGTTGTAGTCGGCGACCAGTCGGTCGACGGTGTGCGCGGCACACGACTTGTTGGTGCCGATGAAGCCCGTCGGCCCCCGTTTGATCCAACCCGCGACATAGCTGCCCCGGACAGGCTCACCGGTCGCCGGATCGATGACGCGGCCCTCGTCGTTGGGGACCACGCCGGCCGCCTCGTCGAACGGCAGACTGCGAATTGCCTTGCCGTGGTAGCCGATTGATGTCAGTACCAGGCCGGTGTCGAGCTGACGGACCTCGTCGGTGCCGGTCACGGTGAACTCGATGCCGGTGACCTTGTCCGAGCCGAGCACGCGGGCGGGGGTCAGCTCGTAAGCCAACCGGATTCGCGGCCGGGTGGCGGGCGCGGAGCTGTCGGCCAGCTTGGTGAGGATCTCGAGCTTGTGGCGCGTCAGTGCGTCATCGACGGCCTCGAGGTCCCGACGGACCAGTTCGTGGTCCGCGGCGTCGAGCACCACGTCGCACGTCGACGTCAGGCCGATCAACTCGGGCAGGGTGAATGCCGAGTGGATGGGGCCACGCCGGGCCACGATGACCACCTCGCGCACCTTCGAGTCGCGCAGTGCGGCCAGGGCGTGATCCGAAATATCGGTACGCGCCAACGCATCCGGATCGGCGGTCAGGATGCGGGCCACGTCGAACGCAACGTTGCCGTTACCGATGATGACTGCCCGCTCGTGGCTCAGATCGACCGGCAGGTGCGAGAACTCGGGGTGCCCGTTGTACCAGGCCACCACCTCGGTGGCGGTTCCCGTTCCCGGCAGGTCCATGCCTTCGATGTCGAGACGCTTGTCGTTGGGCGCGCCCACGGCGTACAGCACGGCGTGGTGATGCTCGAGCAGCTCGGCGTGCGTGATATCCCGGCCCACCTCGACATTGAGGTAGAAGTTGAGCCCGCGACGCTCCGTGATCCGGTCGAACAACCGCGTCACACCCTTGGTGCTCTGGTGGTCGGGGGCGACCCCGGCACGCACCAGCCCGTAGGGCGTCGGCAGCTTCTCGAAGATGTTGACCCGGACCCCGCGCTGGGTCAGCAACTCGTCGGCGGCGTACATGGCGGCCGGCCCGGAGCCGACGATGGCGACCCGCAGCGGACCGTGCGGCCGCTGGTCGACGGCCGGGGCGTCGGGCACCGGCGCCAGCTTGGACGTCGGCGGCAGTTTGCCCTCGTACTTCGGGTAGAAGGACGCGTTGAGCTCGATGAACGGCAGCTGCGCTTCGGTCAGCTTGGTGTCGGGCTTGATCGCGCCGACCGGGCAGGCCGTGATGCAGGCACCACAGTCCACGCAGGCGGCGGGATCGATGAACAGCATTTCGGCGGTAGCGAAACCCGGCTCGTCCGGGGACGGGTGAATGCAGTTCACCGGGCATGCGAAGACGCATGAACCATCGCTACAGCACGACTGGGTTATCACATGAGGCATGTCGTGCGGTCTCTAGTTCTTTCGAAAGAATCAGGCGGCGACCACGACGTGCTGGCGCTGCGGCTCGCTGCGGTACCGGCTGGGCGGGCCGTCGATCTTGCAGATCTTCCACATGATCTTGGCCAGCGGGTTCATCAGGCCGGTGTCGTACGCCAGCATGCGGACGTCCGAGAACATGTTGCGCAGGAACATGCGCGACTCGGGGGCGTCGAAGAACAGCTCGTCGCGCACCGAGCGCGGAATGTCGAATGTCTTCCAGAAGACGCGCGGCGGCACGATGATCGCCGAGCACAGGATGCGCATGGTCAGCGGCACGAACAGCGACAGCCAGAACTTCTTCCAGCGGCTCAGCTCCGGGACCCGCTTGTGCAGGTACTCGTGGGCGAACGAGATGTGACGGGCTTCCTCGGCCACGTGGATGGCCATGACCCGCTCCATGATCGGGTGTAGCTCGCTGCCCTCACGCAGGATGTTCTTCTGGGTGTGGTCGATGGGCTCTTCACCGGCGAGCACGCCGAAGAAGAACGGGATCGGCGCCGGGCCGGCGGCCAGCGGGATCAGCGGCTGGATCCACTTGAGCAGCGTGGGCATCCCCGGGACGTCAACCCCCATGTGATTGACCATCTCCTGGAACATCAGGGTGTGGTTGCCCTCTTCGATGGCCTCGTGGGTGCAGTAGCGGAACTCCGGCGAGCCGTTCGGGACCCAGAAGGCGTACTCCATGAGGCCGCGGATCAGGATGTTCTCGAAGTGCAGGCCGACCTTGGCCACGTTGGCCTGGCGCCAGATGCCGATCTCGATCTTCCGCTCGTGCGACTGGGCCTGGTACCACGGGTGGCCACCGAGCGGGTCGGTGTCCGGAAGGATCCAGCGCGGGTCGTTGGGGACGACAGCGAATTCCGGCGAGTCCCAGGCGATGTCCGTGTATGGGTTGAAGTTGCGCCGCACCGACCCCTCGGACAGCGTGGCGAGCTTCTCCACGTAAGCGGTGTCATCCAGCACGTCCATGTTCCGGCGCCAGCGACGGATCATCCGGGGACGAGCCATTTCGAGCCTCCCAAGGCTTTTTGTCAGCTTTACAATCGGCTGTCTTGTGTCGAACGGTACCGGAGGTACCACCTAAAAACTAGTGCCCGTCGTCACACATCTGGACGAAATAGTGATGCCCATCACGCGGTCGGGCCAAACGGTCGGGCAAGCAGCCGGATCCCCACGACAGCGGGCCGTCGACCTGCAACTACGCTGACACCCATGGCTGAGCTCACCATCCCCGCCGACATCAAGCCCGCCGACGGACGCTTCGGCTGCGGCCCGTCCAAGGTTCGCCCCGAGCAGCTGACCGCGCTGGCCGCCGCCGGCGACCTGTTCGGCACGTCGCATCGCCAGGCCCCGGTCAAGAACCTGGTCGGACGTGTGCGCGACGGCGTCCAGCAACTGTTCTCCACCCCCGACGGCTACGAGGTCATCCTCGGCAACGGCGGCTCGACCGCGTTCTGGGATGCCGCCGCGTTCGGCCTCGTCGACAAGCGCTCGCTGCACCTCACCTACGGCGAGTTCAGCAGCAAGTTCGCGTCGTGCGTCGCCAAGAACCCGTTCGTCGGCGACCCGATCGTCATCAAGGCCGACGCCGGCAGCGCGCCCGCCGTGCAGTCGGACCCCGACGTGGATGTCGTGGCCTGGGCCCACAACGAGACCTCGACCGGAGTGGCGGTGCCCGTCCAGCGTCCGGCCGGTGACGCGCTCGTCGTCATCGACGCCACCTCGGCCGCCGGCGGCCTGCCGGTCAACATCGCCGACACCGATGCCTACTACTTCGCGCCGCAGAAGAACTTCGCCTCCGACGGCGGGCTCTGGATCGCCGTGATGAGCCCGGCCGCGCTGGCCCGCGTCGAGCAGATCGCCGCCGCCGACCGCTGGGTGCCCGACTTCCTGTCGCTGCCCATCGCAATCGAGAACAGCCTCAAGAACCAGACCTACAACACCCCGGCGATCGCGACGCTGATCCTGCTCGCCGAGCAACTGGATTGGCTCAACGGCAACGGCGGCCTGGACTGGGCCGTGAAGCGCACTGCCGACTCGTCGCAGCGGCTGTACTCCTGGGCCGAGTCGCGTCCGTTCACCACCCCGTTCGTCGCCGACCCGGCGCTGCGCTCGCAGGTCGTCGGCACCATCGACTTCAACGACGACGTCGACGCTGCCGCGGTGGCAAAGGTGTTGCGCGCCAACGGCATTGTCGACACCGAGCCGTACCGCAAGCTGGGCCGCAACCAGCTGCGCGTGGCCATGTTCCCGGCCGTCGACCCCGACGACGTGAGCGCCCTGACGGCGTGTGTCGACTGGGTCGTGGAAAGGCTCTGATCGCCACGCTGAACACAATCCGAGGCGCGCAGCTCAGAACGGGCTGCGCGCCTCGGTGTGTCAGAAGGGTTACGAGACGATAACGCGCTAGGGTGAGCCGTTAAGCCGCGTCCTAGGAGGTCACCAATGAGGGAACTCAAGGTCGTCGGACTCGACGCCGACGGCAAGCTCATCATCTGCGAAACCGCCAACGGTTCGGCCACCGCAGACAAGTTTGTCTTGCGTGTCGATGATCGTCTCAAGGCCGCCGTCCGCGGTGACCGCGCCGTCAGCAACCAGACGCAGATCGAGGTCGAGGTGCCCAACTCCCTGCGCCCCCGCGACATCCAGTCCCGCATCCGGGCCGGCGCCTCCGTCGAGCAGCTCGCCGCGGCCGCCGGCGTGAGCCCCGAGCGCGTCATGCGCTTCGCCCACCCCGTGCTGCTGGAGCGGTCGCGCGCCGCCGAGCTCGCCACCGCGTCGCACCCGATCCTGCCCGACGGCCCGTCGGTGCTGACGCTACTGGAGACCGTGACCGGCGCGCTGATCTCCCGCGGCCTCGACCCCGAGGCGACCAAGTGGGACGCCTGGCGCAACGAGGACAGCCGGTGGACGGTGCAGTTCGGCTGGAAGGCCGGACGCTCCGACAACGTGGCCCACTTCCGGTTCAGCCCGGGCGCGCACGGCGGCACGACCACCGCATTCGACGATGCTGCGACCGAGCTGATCGACCCGAACTACACCCGCCCGGCCCTGCGGTCGGTCGCGCCGCTCGCGCAGCTGCATTTCGAGGAATCGGTCGCCGAGATTCCGATGCCCGCCATCCAGCCGGAGCCCGAGCCCGCTCCGGAACCCGCGCCGGCACCCGTCGTCGTCATGACGCCCACCCCGGTCGCGCCTCCGGTGCCCGCGGCACCTGTTGCCCCGCCGGCACCCGAGCCCGTCCCGGCTCCCGAGCCGGCCGCCGTCGTCGAGACGCCCGAACCGGCCGCTCCCGCGCCGCGCCCGCGCAAGAAGAAGCCCGAGATTCCGGCCTGGGAAGACGTCCTGCTGGGCGTGCGGGCCAACGGCCAGCGCTGATACCTCTGCTACCTCTGCGTTGACCCTGTACTGAGGGCCTTCGCCACTCGCACTTTCGCGCCGTAGCTACAGGATCAACGGCGGGTGGGTTAGCGCCCCAGGGCAATGGCGAGCGTGGCGATCCAGCCCAACGCAACCCCGACGGCACTGCCCCAGACAAACCAGCGCCACACCGGGCGCACCCGCCAAGCCCACACCGTCGGGGCCAGGCCACCGACCGCGACGGCGTTCAAGCCCACCGCCAGCAGCGGATGCACCCGCAGCAGACCGAGGGACAGCACGATGATGGCCGCTGCCGTCACCGCGGCGACGAACGCCGACACCGTCAGGCCGGTGCCCCATGGCGTGCGCGACGGCGTGGTCATCTGAGCCAATCTAGACCGCCGCCCGGCTGCGTTCGTAGAACGCCATGGCGGCCGCGGTAGCGACGTTCAGCGAGTCGGTCCCCCGCGACATCGGAATGCGCGCCCGCACCTCGCAGGCCCGCATGGTGTGTTCGGTCAGGCCGGGGCCCTCGGCGCCGACCAGGATGCCGATCTTCTCGTCCGCCAGCGGCGCGAGGGCCTCGGCCAGCGGCACGGAACCCGCCCCCGGCGTCATCGCAATCAGGTGAAAGCCGTTGTCCTGCATGAACTTCAGATCACCCGGCCAGGACTCCGCGCGGGCATAGGGCACCAGCAGGGCGTGGCCCATCGACACCCGGACCGCGCGCCGGTACAGCGGATCGGCGCACCCCGTGCCGAACACCACCGCGTCGACGTTGAGCCCCGCGGCGTTGCGGAAGATCGAACCCAGGTTCTCGTGGTCGTTGACGCCCTCGAGCACCGCGACGGTCCGCGCGTCCCGCAGCACCTCGGGCACCGACAGTTCGACGGGGCGTGGCGCCGCGGCCAGCACGCCGCGGTTGAGGTGGAAGCCGACGACCTCGGCCATCACCTCGGCACTGGCGCGGTAGTACGGCACGCCGCAGCCGGCCAGATCGTCGGCCAGTTCGCGGAGCCGGCGGTCGGTGCCGAGGAAAGCGCGCGGGCTGAAGCGCGACGCCAGCATCCGCTGCGCCACCAACACGCCTTCGGCGATCACCAGCCCCTTGCCCGACGGCAGATCAGGCCGACGGTCGACGCTGTTGAGGTCGCGGAAATCGTCGAGCCGCGGGTCGGCGGGATCGGAGACGTCGACAACGATGACGTCGTCCACCGCGTCGATGTCTGCGGCAGCGCTCACTGGGCTTCGTCGATGATCGCGAACATCAGGTCTGCCGCGGCCAGCAAGGTCGCCCGGTCCTGCGGCTTCAGCTTTTCGAGCCGGCCCTGCAGCCATTCCATGCCGGCCCGGCGCTCGGCTTCGAACAACTCGTCGCCTGCCGGGGAGACTGCGACCAGCACCTGACGCCGGTCGTCGGGATGCGAACTGCGTTCCACCAGTCCCAGCTCGACCAAGGATGCGATGACGCGCGTCATCGACGGCGGCCGGACCCGCTCGCGGGTCGCCAGCGCGCCCGGCGTCATCGGGCCGTCCTTGGCGAGGGTGGCCAGTGCCGACAGCTGGGTCAGGGACACCGGGGAATCGGGACGACGGAAGCGCAGCTGACGCGCCAGCCGCACGACGGCCAGCGACAGGTCATTGGCCAAGCGGTCATCGGCGTCCGTCACGAGCAGATAGCGTACCGATCGATCGACTAGCGTTAGAGGAGATGGCCACGCCTACGCCCGAACAACCGGCGGCACTCGAACCGCCGGCTCTCCCTGATCGCCTGCTCGACCCGGTTCCGGTGATCGTGGTCATCGCCGTCAGCTGGCTGGTGGCGGTGGTGTTGGCCTTCACTGTTCCTGCCCTGCACGACTGGCGGCCGGTGACCATCGCGGGCCTCGGCGTCGGCGTTCTGGGCACCTCTATATTTCTGTGGCAACGTAGCGCGGCCCGTCGGGGCGCACGAGGTGCGCAACGCGGCCTGCGCTGAATCCAACGTAAGGGAGAGTCCGATGGCTGGAGAAGCACCTCTGCTGCAGGCAGACATCACCATCAACGCGCCGGTGGCCAAGGTCTGGGCCCTGATCTCCGACCTCGACAACATGCCCAAGTGGAGCCCGCAGTGCCGGGCCATGAAGGCGGTCGGCGCCGTCAAGGTCGGCACCAAGACCGTCAACGTCAACCGGCGCGGCGCGCTGTTCTGGCCGACGACCGCGACCATCACCGCGCTGGACCCTCAGAAGAAGCTGTCGTTCCGGGTCAATACCAACAACACCGAGTGGACCTACGATCTCGAGCCTTCCGGCACCGGCACCAAGGTGACCGTCAGCCGGCATGCGGAAGCCGTCAAACCGATTTCCAGCACGCTGATCAACCGCTTCATGGGCGGAGTGCCCAACTTCGAAGTGGAACTGGTCGAGGGCATGAAAACCTCGCTCGGCCGGATCAAGGCCACGGCCGAGGGCGCCTAGAAACTAAGTACCGAGGTCGAGCACGCCGTCGTCGAACGGCTCGAACGCCGGAGAGCCGATGGGCTCCGGCGGCGGCGTGTCCGAGTGGGCGCCACAGCCGTACTCCGCCGACACGACGCGTCCGTCAGCGGACAGTTCGTTGGCGCAGACACCGAACACCAGGCCGAGCGACCCCGACAGCGGCACGAAGAAGCCGCAGCCCCGGCAGGTCCGGCGGGTGGCGCGAGCCATGGCGGAGTTCGGCCCGAAGTCGCCCTCGTGCCAGCGCTGCGCGGCATCGGTCCGGCCCCATTCGCTGAGCACCTGCTTGCGCCCGAAGCCGATCTCACCGGCAATCTCGTCCAGCTCGGGGTCACCGGACGCCAGGTAGCCGGGCACCAGCCGGGGATCGTTGGGCGGCGGGGCCAGTAGATCACCGGGGCTCAGGTCGCCGGGCTGCACCCGCTCGTTCCACGGCACCCACTGCGGGGCCAGCAGCGCATCCGGGCCCGGCACCAGCACCACTTCACTGACGGTCGTGTGGTCGGCGCCCGGGTAGGTCGCCAGCACCACTGCCCACTGCCACCCGTGGTAGCCGGGCAGCGAGGCCAGGAACCGATGCGTCACCGAGGCCGGGTCGTCGAAGGTCGCGCCCAGATAGTCGCCGACGACGCCGTCGCCACTGAATTCGACGATGGCGGCCCGGGCCTGATCGACCGCGCCCATCAGGATCGGGGTCAGGTCGGGCAGCTCGGCCTCTTCGACGGCCGGCGCCTCGTCGTCAGCCGGTGCCTCTTCGACCACGGCGACGTCCTCGGGGGCTTCGGCAGCCGCGGCGGGTTCCTCAGCCTGCGGCTCATCGACGGTCTCGGGCACTTCGGCCGATTCCGGTGCCTCGGCGGGAGCTTCGACGGCGTCGACGGATTCCACGGCGGCTTCAGGGGTCGGCACCTCGACCGGCGCCTCGGGCGGCGTCGACTCGTCCGGCGTCACGGCTGCCGATTCGGTGTCATTGGGCATGTCCATCGTGATCAATACTGCCTGACCACCCAGGACAAGGCCACACCGCCTGCCTGCGCGCCGCCGTCGGCAGCATGGGGAACAATCGTGCTCATGAGTGGACCGCGGGATGCCGGGAGGTCGGGGGATCCCCGTTACTACCCGCCGCGCCCACCGCGCCGCGATGACGAAGAGCATCCGGGCATGGCCAATTACCCGAGCGATCCTGGTCAGGCCCGCCGCCGGCCGCCGCCGCGGGGGTCGTCGTCGCACAGCGACAACCGCTGGCTGCCGCCGCTCGACGACGATCACCACGACGGCCATGGCTACGACCGTGGATACGACGACGGCTACGACGACCGGCGCCGCGATGACGACGACCGGCGCCGCGGCCCCGCGGGCGGCGAGAAGATCACCGTCACCCGGGCCGCCGCGCAGCGCAGCCGTGAGATGGGCACCAAGGTGTATGGCCTGGTGCACCGGGCCGCGACGGCCGACGGCGCCGACAAATCCGGTCTGACGGCGCTGACGTGGCCCGTCGTCGCGAACAACGCGCTCGACGCGGCGATGGGCATCGCGCTCGCCAACACGCTGTTCTTCGCGGCGGCCTCAGGTGAGTCCAAGAGCAAGGTGGCCCTGTACCTGCTCATCACCATTGCGCCGTTCGCGGTGATCGCCCCGCTCATCGGGCCGGCGCTGGACCGCGTGCAGCACGGCCGGCGCGTCGCCCTTGCGGTGTCGTTCGCGCTGCGCGTGGTGCTGGCGCTGGTGCTGATCGGCAACTACGACGGCGCCACGGGCAGCTATCCCCCGTGGGTGCTCTACCCGTGCGCGCTGGGGATGATGGTGCTGTCCAAGTCGTTCAGCGTGCTGCGCAGCGCCGTGACGCCACGTGTGCTGCCACCGACGATCGACCTGGTCCGGGTCAATTCCCGGCTCACCATGTTCGGGCTGCTCGGTGGCACCGGTCTGGGCGGTGGCGTCGCAGCCGCGTTCGAGTACACCTTCGGCCTGATGCATCTGCCGGGCGCGCTCTACGTCGTCGCCGTCGTGGCGGTCGCGGGCGCCGTCCTGACAATGCGCATCCCCAAGTGGGTCGAGGTCACCGAGGGTGAGGTGCCGGCGACGCTGTCGTATCACGCGCCTACCGAGCAGCTGCGACATCCGCATCACGACAAGTCCCCGCGACAGCCGTTGGGCCGCAACATCATCACGTCACTGTGGGGCAACTGCACCATCAAGGTGCTCGTCGGCTTTCTGTTCCTCTACCCCGCGTTCGTCGCCAAGTCGCACGACGCGGGTGCGTGGGAACAGCTGAAGATCCTCGGCCTCATCGGCGCCGCCGCCGGCATCGGGAACTTCGCCGGCAACATCGCCAGTGCCCGCCTCAAATTGGGGCATCCCGCGCAGGTGGTCGTGCGCGCAACCGTCATCGTCACCGCTGCCGCAATCGCCGCCGCGGTGGCCGGCAACCTGATGGTGGCCGCGGCCGCCGCGCTGATCACCTCGGCCGCCACGGCGATCTCCAAGGCGTCGCTGGACGCCTCGCTGCAGCACGACCTGCCCGAGGCGTCCCGGGCGTCGGCCTTCGGCCGGTCCGAGTCGGTGCTGCAGTTGGCCTGGGTGGTCGGCGGCGCCGTCGGTGTGCTGATCTATACCGACCTCTGGGTCGGGTTCACCGCGGTCAGCGCCCTGCTGATCCCCGGGCTCGCCCAGACCCTCGTGAGCTACAACGGTGGCTCACTGATCCCGGGCTTCGGCGGCAACCGGCCCGTACTCGCCGAGCAGGAAGGACCACGGCCCGATCCCGCGGCAATGCCCGGGGCGCGTCAAGGATGGATATGAAACGAGTTCTCGCGCTGTTGGCAGTGGTCGCGGTGCTGTCGGCGACGGCCACAGGTGTCCTGGTCTGGCGGCTGACGCGGCACCAGGGTCCCGACTTCCCCGAGATCAGTGCCTTCACCGACGGCCAGCTCGCCCGGGTCGGGCCCTACCGCTACTGCGACGTGCACCTGAAGTCCTGCGACGTCCCCGCGACCACAGGCGAGCTGGACGTGACGGCGCGGCACCCCATTCAGCTGTCGGTGCCCGAGCCCGTCGCGCGGGCGCCCTGGGTGCTGTTGCTGGCCTACGAGGACGGCGGTTCCACCGTCAGCGAGTTCCGGCCGAACCAGCGGCTGGCGGTCACCATCCCGACCGTCGACCCCTTGCACGGCAAGCTGCTCGGCCTCGCCGTCCAGCTGCCCACGCTGGCCCGCGATTCCGACGGCAACGAATTCCCGCTGCCGCACGCCGAATGGTCGGTGCGGACCGTCTGGCCGTAGTCCCCTCGCGAGAAGACGTAAAACTGTCATTTCCCGGACGAGAACGACAGTGTTACTGGGGGTACCGCCCGCTTGCGGGGGACTGTTCGCGCTACGAGGCGCCGTGGCCGACCGGCACCCGCTCACCCTCGCGGACCGGACCCGGCGGAGTACCGTCACCGAAAGGCCTGCCGCCCAACGCTTCCCGGCCGTGCGGTGTCAACCAGTCCGCCAGCTCGGGTCCCTTCGGGACGATCTGCGTCGGATTGATGTCGGCGTGCACGATGTAGTAGTGCTGCTTGATCTGCACGAAGTCGACGGTGTCGCCGAAGCCGGGCGTCTGGAACAGGTCCCGGGCGTACGCCCACAACACCGGCATCTCGCTGAGCTTGGACCGGTTGCATTTGAAGTGCCCGTGATAGACCGGATCGAACCGGGCCAGGGTGGTGAACAGCCGCACGTCGGCCTCGGTGATGGTGTCGCCCACCAGATACCTTTGGCCGCTGAGCCTTTCGGCCAACCAGTCCAGCGCGGTGAACAGCCTGTCGTAGGCCGCGTCGTACGACTCCTGTGACCCCGAGAACCCGCAGCGGTAGACGCCGTTGTTGACCTCGGTGTAGACGCGCTTGGCGACGGTGTCGATCTCGTCGCGCAGGTGCTCGGGGTACAGCTGCGGCGCACCGTCGCGGTGGTACTGCGTCCATTCGGTGGACAGGTCCAGCGTCAGCTGCGGGAAGTCATTGGTCGCGACGGCTCCGTTGGGCACATCGACGATGGCCGGCACCGTGATGCCCTTGGGGTAGTTCGGATCGCGTTTGAAGTAGGCGTCCTGCAGCCGCGGAATCTTCAGCACCGGGTCCACACCACCGGGATCGAGGTCGAACGTCCAGCTGCGCTGGTCGTGCGTAGGCCCGCAAAAACCAATGGAGAGAACATCTTCCAGCCCCAGCAGCCGGCGGACGATGATCGCGCGATTGGCCCACGGACACGCCCTGGCGACGATCAACCGGTACCGGCCGGGCTCGACGGGGTACCCGTCACGGCCGTCGGCCGTTATCCGGGTGCTGATGTAGTTCGTGTCGCGGGTGTATTCAGAACCGGGGTTGACGTAGGACACCGCCCCAGTCTGCCCGCCCAAAGTTGGCTTGTGTGCGAGAAATCAGTCGATTCGCGACCACAAGCCAACGTTCGGCGCAGGGATCAGGCGTCGAGCTCGCGCGCGACGGCCTTGACCACCTCGGACACCTTGCGGGCGGTCTTGCGGTCGGGGTAGCGGCCCCGGCGCAGCTCGGACTGCACCACGTCCTCGAGGAGGGTGATCATGTCCGACACCATGCCGTGCAGCTCGTCCGGCGTGTGCTTGTGCTCGGGGGCCGACGCCTCGCGGCGGGTGCGCGACAGGCTCGGCGGCGGGTCGATCAGCTTGAGGCTCAGCGCCTGCGGACCCCGACGCCCGGCGGCGACGCCGAATTCGACGCGCTGGCCGGCCTTGAGACCTTCAACCCCGGCGGGCAGCGCCGAAGACCGGACGTAGACGTCCTCGCCCTCTTCCTGAGAGAGGAAGCCGAAGCCCTTCTCCGTGTCGTACCACTTAACCCGGCCGCTTGGCACTGGTCTCACCTGCTCGTTCTCAACATACGGTTACATAACGAAAGCGCCCCGCCTACGCAGGACGCGTTGGCTGTTGATTCTACTCGGCCACCTCAGATCGCAGCATCCCCATTACTCGGTAGGCTGAAGGTTCTACCTGTAGGAGGTGACATGCGCCTGGTCCTGAACATCATCTGGCTGGTTTTCGGCGGCTTCTGGCTGGCGCTCGGCTACTTCCTCGCCGCTCTGATCTGCTTCGTTCTGATCATCACCATCCCGTTCGGTGTCGCCGCGGCCCGCATCGGCGTCTACGCACTGTGGCCCTTCGGGCAGACGGTCGTCGACAAACCCGGCCCGCGCCCGGGGGCGCTGGTCGGCAATGTGATCTGGCTGGTGCTGTGCGGCTGGTGGTTGGTCCTGGGCCACATCGCCACGGCCATCGCCCAGGCCCTGACCATCGTGGGTATCCCGTTGGCCCTGGCCAATCTCAAGTTGATCCCGGTGTCACTGCTGCCCCTGGGCAAGCAGATCGTCCCGGTCGATCAGACGCACCCCGCGCCGGCCTGGCAGCAATGACACTCACGCCACTCGGCCTCCCGACCATCGCGCGGCCTGTCGGTCCGGCCCCGGCGACGGGGCCATTGATCGACACGTACGGCCGCGTCGCCGCCGACCTGCGGGTCTCCCTGACCGACCGGTGCAACTTGCGCTGTACCTATTGCATGCCGGCCGAGGGGCTGGACTGGCTGCCCGGCCGCGACCTGCTGACTCTCGAAGAGCTGACGCGGCTCATCCGCGTGGCCGTGACGCGCCTGGGCATCACGGGCATCCGGTTCACCGGCGGTGAGCCGATGCTGTCGCCGCATCTGGAGGACGTCGTCGCCGCGGCCGCCGAGCTGCAGCCGCGGCCCGGAATCGCCGTGACGACCAACGGCATCGGGTTGGCCAAGCGGGCCGCCGCGCTGAAGAAGGCCGGGCTGAACCGGGTCAACGTCTCGCTGGACACCCTCGATCCGGACCGGTTCGCGGCCATCACCCGTCGCCGTCGGCTCCCCGAGGTGCTGGAGAGTCTGGCTGCGGCGAAGGACGCCGGGCTGAACCCCGTGAAGGTCAATGCGGTGCTCGACCCGGAAACGGGCCTGGACGACGCTCCGGCGCTGCTGCGCTTCTGCCTCGAGCACGGCTACCAGTTGCGGATCATCGAGCAGATGCCGCTGGATGCCGGGCACCACTGGCAGCGGGGTTCGGTACTGCAGGCCGATCAGATCCTGGCGGCGCTGCGACGCGAATTCAGCCTCCGCCCGGACCCGGCTCCGCGCGGCTCCGCACCGGCCGAGCTCTGGCAGGTCCACGAAGACGGCGCCGTGCTGGGCACCGTCGGCGTCATCGCGTCGGTCTCCGCGGCGTTCTGCGGCACCTGCGACCGCACCCGGCTGACGGCCGACGGCCAGGTGCGTAGCTGCCTGTTCTCGCAGCAGGAGACGGACCTGCGCGCGTTGCTGCGCGGGGGCGCCGACGACGACGCGCTGGAAGCCGCGTGGCGGGCCGCGATGTGGGCCAAGCCGGCGGGCCACGGAATCAACGATCCCGGGTTCGTCCAGCCGGCCCGGCCGATGAGTGCGATCGGCGGCTGAGGTTGTCCGACTTGCTGGTGACGGTGCGCTATTTCGCTGCTGCGAAGGCCGCAACCGGAATCGAGACCGAAACGTTGCAGCTTCCTGAGGGTGTAACCGTCCGCGATCTGGTGAACTCCATTGGGACACGTGGGGCAGATGTGGCAAAAGTGCTCACACGCTGCTCGTTTCTGCGCGACGGCGTCGCGGTGCGCGATCTGGATTCGGCGCTCGCGACAGATCAGACCGTCGATGTGTTACCCCCCTTCGCCGGCGGCTAATTGTGAAATGCCTCACATAACGAATCGGTAACAACCTGGCTGCAGCGCCCCTGACCGGCAGTGATACCTGCGAAAACGCCGAATCAGCCAGCGGCTTTAACGTCCTCTCATAATTTGCTCGGGGCCGAAACGCCCAAAATCGGTCGAGGTGACGGAACCCACCAGACCCGATACCGTCATCTCTCAAGCCAGAGCGACCCTTTGGCACCCGCACTTGAAACGCCTAGCTCCATCCATCAAGTGCGGCCGACGACAAACCCGTGGATGGAGGCGGGGGACCCAACCGGTCCACCGAAGAAATCAGGACCAGGAGCCGCAAGCTCCTTGGGGTGAAGCCTGCTTGCAGGCCGGGCAACCTCTCCAGCCCGAACCCGACAGCTGACCTCGTAGGCGTTGATGAGAGGACTGCTTTTCCTATGAGTGGACGCCACCGTAAACCCACCACGTCCAGCGTCAGCGTTGCGAAGATCGCCTTCACCGGCGCCGTTCTGGGCGGCGGCAGCATCGCCCTCGCCGCGCAGGCCACCGCCGCAACCGACGGCGAATGGGACCAGGTAGCCCGCTGCGAATCCGGCGGCAACTGGGCCATCAACACCGGCAACGGCTACCAGGGCGGGCTGCAGTTCTCGCCCAGCACCTGGAGCGCCCACGGCGGTGGCGAGTACGCCCCGGCCGCGAACATGGCCAGCAAGGACCAGCAGATCGCTGTCGCGGAGCGCGTCCTGGCCAGCCAGGGCCGCGGCGCGTGGCCGGTCTGCGGCACGGGCCTTTCCCGCTCGACCCCCCGCAACGTGGTGAACACCCCGAAGCCCGCCCCGGCCGCCACGCTGGACAACCCCGAGCTCAACACCCCGGCCGATCCGGCCCCGGTGCAGGAAGCCGCCGCTCCCCTGGATGCGCCCGCGCCCGCCCCCGAGGCTCCGGAGATCGTCAACGTCGTCAACGAGATCCCCGCCCCCGAGGCGCCGGTCCTGGACGTACCCGAGGCTCCCGCCCCGGCCCCTGAAGCCCCCGTCGTCGAGGCGCCGCCCGTCGAGGCTCCCATTGTCGAGGCCTCCGTCGAGGTCCCTGCCCCGGAGGCCCCTGTCGAGGCCGCTCCCGTGATCCAGGCCGCCAACTGGGACACCACCGAAGCTCCCGCCCAGCCCGGTGTCTGGGCCCTGCACGGCAAGCAGGACCTGCCGGTCGATCCGGCTGTCCCGGTTCCGGCCCCGGCTCCGGTTGCTGACGCCGCGGCTCCCGCCCCGGCAGCGCCCGTCGCGCTGCAGACCCCGCCGAACGGCACGCCGCACCTCGCGAGCCCGACCAACCTGCCCCCGGGTTCGACCATGGAGCCGACCGACACGGGCGAGAGCGCCAACATGAGCTACCTGCGGCAGCTCTGGCACGCGGTCCAGAACAACGACATCTCCGGTCGTGACGCCCTGCTCGCCGTCGCCTCGACGCGGACCGGCGGCCCGGAAGCCAGCATCCCGGCCCCGCCGAACGCTCCGGCCCCCGGCCCGGCCCCGGTTGCCCCGATCGAGCCGGCACCTGCTCCGGCTGAGTAATACCTACGAGAAATCGCCCCGGTCATCGACCGGGGCGATTTTCGTTGTCGGATGGCCACTGCCATGAATGGCACGGCGGCAACGCCGAATTCTCTCTGACCCCGGCACGTCCGGCCACGAGCTGTCATAAATCGTGACATTGTCAACCGGCTTTCCTGACGCCTCCAAACCGTTTGCGCCACAAGACAGAACGACACGCCGGGCGCGACATGCCGACGGGTCCGTGCTGATGGTTTCTGACTGGGTGCGCTGTTTGACGGGCATCGGCTGCGACGATCGGTCAAAAGTGTCTCGGAGAGTGGATGCCGCCGCTGCATGCCATCGGTGGATACCGCTTCGGGGGTGATGCTTGATCACAATGTGACGCTGAGAGCGTGTTCATGTGAAATGCATCCGTGACGGCGCTGTCAGGGTCACATTGTGTTCAGCACTGCTCGCTGATACAGCGTCAGCTTCGCTGACCCAGTGGATGAAGACCCACATGTTGGTCAGAAGAGCCACCGAAGTTGACTGGCCGAAATCGCAAGTGCCGCAGGAGAGGCGACACGCCGAACGTCTGCGGCATGAACCGCGCTCCGCCGAGCCCGGCCAGCTCAGTTCAGGCCGAGCCGACCCACTCCTCGGTGCCGTCGGTGAAGAACTGGTGCTTCCACACCGGCAGCCGCTCCTTGACGGTGTCGACCAGCAGCGCGCAGGTCCGGAACGCCGCAGCGCGATGGTCGGCAGATACCGCCGCAACGAGGGCGGCGTCGCCGATGTTGAGGACGCCGATGCGGTGGCTGACAGCGATGGCCCGCACGCCTTCGGAGGCCGCGGCGACGTCGGCAGCGACCTCGGCGAGGACCTGCGCGGCCGACGGGTGCGCCGAGTACTCCAGCCGCGTCACCCCGCGGCCGCCGTCGTGATTGCGCACGACGCCGGCGAAGCTCACGACGGCGCCCGCGGCACTGTGGTCGACCAGCGCCTCATGGGAGGCGACGTCGATCGGCGATTCGCTGAGGTCGGCACGCAGCACGATCACCCGGCATGGTCCTTTCCACTCAGCTGGTCAAGCGCGTGGTCCAGGACCCCGGCAAGCACGCCCAGCCCGTCCTTGACTCCCCCGGACGAGCCCGGCAGGTTGACGATCAGCGTCCGGCCGGCCACGCCACAGACGCCGCGGGACAGCACCGACGTCGGGACGTGCGGCAGCCCGGACCGGCGGATCGCGTCGGCCAATCCGGGGATCTGGTAGTCAAGGACCTCGACGGTGGCCTGCGGGGTGGCGTCGGTCGGGGAGATGCCCGTACCTCCGGAGGTGAGGACGACGTCGACGTCGTCGGCGATGGCGCGGCGGAGTTCGGCACCGACCGGTGCGCCGTCAGTGACGACGACGGGCGCGGGCACGTCGAACCCATGCTCAGCGAGCCAGGCGACGATCAGCGGGCCGGTGCGGTCCTCGTACACGCCGGCGGCGGCCCGGGTGGAGGCGATGACGACACGGGCGGTGCGCCTCATGCTCGTTCCCAGAGGCCGGTCTTCCCGCCCTCCTTGCGCAACACCCGGATGTCGTCGATGCGCGCGGCCGGGTCGACGGCCTTGATCATGTCGTACAGCGTCAGCGCCGCGACGCTGACGGCGGTGAGCGCCTCCATCTCAACGCCGGTGCGATCGGTGGTGCGCACCGTCGCGGTGATGCCGATGGCGTCGCCGCCCGCGCCGGTTTCGAAGGCCACCTCGACCTTGGTCAGCGCCAGCTGGTGGCACAGCGGGATCAGGTCGCTGGTGCGCTTGGCCGCCATGATGCCGGCGACGCGGGCCGTCGCGAGGGCGTCGCCTTTGGGCAGGCCACCGCTGGTGATGAGGTCGACGACGTCGGCGCGGGTGTGCAGGACGCCCGCCGCGACGGCGGTGCGCCGGGTGGCGTCCTTGGCGGACACATCCACCATGTGGGCCGCACCCGATTCGTCCAGGTGCGAGAGCTCCACGGCTACTTGTTGACGACGGTGACCGGGTGCGTGTACGGCAGCGTCTCGGCCGGCAGCGGGAACTCCAATTCGCCGAAAGGCGACAGCGCGCCGGTGCGGTCCGTTGCGAGCTCGCTCACGGCGTGGTCGTCACCGGACACCTCGGGCCAGCCGTTGTCGACGTACTGGTTCTTCTTCTTCTCAGCCACGCAGACATTGTGGCAGGCGCTGCGCCCGCTGGCGAGGCCGGGCGTCCCGGACGCGAGGAGGACAAAGTCACCTGCTTTACGCTGGTCAGCAATGATCGACGAATCCCCGGGTGTGCCGCTGGGCTCCTGGCTGGCCGACATGTCGGACGCACAGCTGGTGCAGCTGCTCAGCGCCCGGCCCGACCTCACCCAACCGCCGCCGGCAACCCTGTCGGCGCTGGCGGCCCGGGCCCAGTCCCGGCAATCGGTCAAGGCCGCGACCGACGATCTCGATTTTCTGCAGCTCGCGGTGCTCGACGCCCTGCTGACGCTGCAAGCCTCCAGCATCGCCGTGCCGACCGGCGCGCTGTTCAAACTGCTGGCCGGGCGGGCCACCAAGAAGGTCGTCACCTCGGCGCTCGACGAGCTGCGGGCCCGCGGCCTGGTGTGGGGCGGGGACTCGGTGCGGGTGGTCTCGGAGGCAGCGTCGGTGCTGCCCTGGTACCCGGGTCAGGTCACGGTGGAAGACCCCGACAGCGACGGCATCGCCGGGAAGCTGGCCGGCATCGACGCGCCGCAGCGGGAACTGCTGGAGCGGCTGGCCGACGGATCACCGATCGGGCGCACCAAGGATGCGGCGCCCAGTACTCCGGCCGACCGCCCGGTGCCGCAACTCATCGCGGCCGGGCTGCTGCGCCGGATCGATGACGAGACGGTGATCCTGCCGCGGCTGGTCGCGCAGGTGCTGCGGGGCCAGGCGCCCGGGCCGACGACGTTGACGCCGCCGACACCGTCGACTCCCGTGCTGGAGGAGAAGGACGTCGACGCGGCTGCCGCGGGCTCGGCCATCGACCTGCTGCGTGAGGTCGAGCTGGTCCTCGAAACCCTTTCGGCCACACCCGTTCCCGAATTGCGCAGCGGCGGCCTCGGGGTGCGCGACGCCAAACGTCTGACCAAGGTCACCGGCATCGACGAAGGTCGGCTGTCCCTGATCCTGGAGTTGTGCGCGTCGGCCACGCTGATCGCGTCGGGCATGCCCGATTCCGACGACTACGACGACGGCCCCTACTGGGCGCCGACCGTGGGCGCGGATCGCTTCATCGAATCGAGCGCCGCGACGCGGTGGTACCTGCTGGCCGGCACCTGGCTGGACCTGCCGTGCCGGCCCGGCCTGGTCGGCAAGCGCGGACCCGACGGCAAACCCTATGCAGCCCTGACCAATTCGCTGTACTCGTCGGCGGCGCCACTGGATCGGCGGCTGCTGCTGACGGTGCTCGCCGAGCTGCCACCGGGCACCACCATGGACACCGCCACCGCCTCGGCCGCGATGCTGTGGCGCCGGCCGCGCTGGACCGCACGGCTACAGCCCGAGCCCACCGACGAATTGCTCACCGAGGCACATGCTTTGGGCATGGTCGGTCGCGGCGCCATTGCCGGACCCATCCGGCTGCTGCTGGCGGGTGCGCCCGAAGAAGAGGTCACGGCCGCGATGGCGGCGGCGCTGCCCGACCCCATCGACCATTTCCTGTTGCAGGCCGACCTGACGGTCGTCGTCCCCGGGCCGCTGGAACGCGATCTCGCTGACCAGCTGGCGACCGTCGCCGACATCGAATCCGCCGGCGCGGCAACGGTCTACCGCATCAGTGAGCAGTCCATCCGGCGCGCCCTGGACACCGGCAAGACCGCCAGCGAAATCCACACCCTGTTCGCCCGGCACTCCAAAACACCGGTGCCGCAGGGGCTCACCTACCTGATCGACGACGTGGCGCGGCGGCACGGGCAGCTGCGGGTCGGCATGGCGTCGTCGTTCATCCGGTGTGAAGACCCGGCCCTGTTGGCGCAGGCACTGGCCTCCCCCACTCTGGAGCAGCTGAGCCTGCGGGCCCTGGCACCCACTGTCGCGGTGTCACCCGCGCCGATCGCCGACGTGCTGGCCGGCCTGCGCACCGCGGGCTTCGCCCCGGCCGCGGAGGATTGGTCGGGCACCATCGTCGACCTGCGCCCGCTCGGCGCCCGGGTGTCCATGCCGATGCACCGTCGCACCTTCCGTCATCCGCAGGCGCCGAACGCGAAGACGCTCGGCGCCATCGTCGCCGTGCTGCGCCAGACCGGCCGCGGCACCAGCGGCGAGCGGCTGGATCCGGCGGCCGCCATCTCCCTGCTGACCGACGCCGCGCTGACACAGGCCTCGGTGGTGATCGGCTACGTCGACGCCGCCGGCGTCGCCACCCAGCGGGTGGTGTCGCCGGTGAACGTCCGTGGCGGCCAGCTGACGGCCTACGACCCGGCCGCCGGGCGGGTCCGCGAATTCGCCATCCACCGGGTGACCTCGGTGGTGGCGCCGGAATAACGCGGACGCCGAGGTCCTTGTTGTCCTGGGCGTCGAGTGTGCACTCAGACCGCCGATGCGGCCCGCGGAGCGATCTAGCTGCACAGTCGGGACTGTCGGCCGAGTCTGGATAATGGATCGGATGGCCGGCGAGCGAGAAACGGAGTGGGTCGCGCATGACTGGGCAGCGATTGATGGAGTGGATGGCGCATGACTGGGCAGCGAGCAACGAAGTGGATCGCGGATGACTGAGGGCCCGCTCATCGTCCAGTCGGACAAGACCGTGCTGCTCGAGGTCGACCACGAGCAGGCCGGGGCGGCGCGGGCGGCGATCGCGCCGTTCGCCGAACTGGAGCGCGCGCCCGAGCACGTGCACACCTACCGCATCACGCCGCTCGCGTTGTGGAATGCCCGCGCCGCGGGCCACGACGCCGAGCAGGTCGTCGACGCTCTGGTCAGCTTCTCCCGCTACGCCGTGCCGCAGCCGCTGCTGGTCGACATCGTCGACACCATGGGCCGCTACGGGCGCCTGCAGCTGGTGAAGCACCCGGCGCACGGGCTGACACTCGTGAGCCTGGACCGCGCCGTGCTCGCAGAGGTACTGCGGAACAAGAAGATCACCCCGATGCTGGGTGCCCAGATCGACGACGACACCGTCATCGTCCACCCGTCCGAGCGCGGCCGCGTGAAGCAGATGCTGCTGAAAATCGGCTGGCCCGCAGAGGATTTGGCGGGCTACGTGAACGGCGAGGCGCACCCGATCGCGCTCGAGCAGGACGGCTGGAAGCTGCGCGACTACCAGGAGCTGGCCGCCGATTCGTTCTGGTCCGGCGGGTCCGGCGTCGTGGTCCTGCCGTGTGGCGCCGGCAAGACGATGGTGGGCGCTGCCGCGATGGCGAAAGCCGGGGCGACGACCCTGATCCTGGTCACCAACACCGTCGCCGGCCGGCAGTGGAAGCGCGAGCTGATCGCCCGTACGTCGCTGACCGAGGAGGAGATCGGCGAATACTCCGGCGAGCGCAAGGAGATTCGGCCCGTCACCATCGCCACGTACCAGGTGATCACCCGGCGCACCAAGGGCGAGTACAAGCACCTGGAGCTGTTCGACAGCCGCGACTGGGGCCTGATCATCTACGACGAGGTGCACCTGCTGCCCGCGCCGGTGTTCCGGATGACGGCCGATCTGCAGTCCCGGCGTCGACTCGGCTTGACCGCCACCCTGATTCGCGAAGACGGCCGCGAGGGCGACGTGTTCTCCCTCATCGGCCCGAAGCGGTACGACGCGCCGTGGAAGGACATCGAGGCCCAGGGCTGGATCGCGCCGGCCGAGTGCGTCGAGGTCCGGGTCACCATGACCGAGAACGAGCGCATGACCTACGCGACGGCCGAGCCCGAGGAGCGCTACAAGCTGTGCTCGACGGCGCACACCAAGATCGCGGTGGTCAAGTCCATCCTGGCCCGGCATCCCGATGAGCCGACGCTGGTGATCGGCGCCTACCTGGACCAGCTGGAGGAACTCGGGCAGGAGCTGGACTCCCCGGTGATCCAGGGCTCGACCAAGAATGCCGAGCGCGAGGAACTGTTCGACAAATTCCGGTCGGGCGAGATCCGCACGCTGGTGGTGTCGAAGGTCGCGAACTTCTCCATCGACCTACCGGAAGCCTCTGTGGCCGTTCAGGTCTCGGGGACGTTCGGGTCGCGACAGGAAGAGGCCCAGCGCCTGGGCCGGCTGCTGCGCCCCAAGGCCGACGGCGGTGGCGCGGTGTTCTACTCGGTGGTCTCCCGCGACAGCCTCGACGCCGAGTACGCCGCACACCGGCAGCGCTTCCTCGCCGAGCAGGGCTACGGCTACGTCATCAAGGACGCCGACGACCTGCTGGGACCTGCTGTCTAACGCGCAGGCTGTTTGACCACGGTCAGCAGCACCACCGAATCGGCGAGCGCCTTCAGGCTGTGGCGGGTCAGCGGGATGGTGATGTAGTCGCCCGCCATGCCGTCCCAACTGGCCTGTTCGGCGACCAGCCGCACCCGGCCCTGCAGCACCTGAAGTGTGGCCTCGCCGGGGCTCTCATGCTCGGCCAACTCGTTGCCGTCGGCGAGAGCGATCAGCGTCTGCCGCAACGCGTGCTCATGGCCGCCGAAGACCGTGTGAGCGCTGCGCCCGCCATTTCCATCACGCGCGATATCGAGATGCTGGCGCGCCAGGGCGGTCAGCGAGATTTTCTCCATAGTTCAAATATCCGCTTCAGCAATGCCCGCCGGAACCCTTTGACGGTTTAAATCACGCGCAGCGAATCCCCGTCGCCAGGGAAGCGACGACGCAGTGCGTCGAGCATCCGCTGCACCTCCAGGAGCCTGCGGCGCAGCGCGAGCAGCGTCTCCGACGGTAGCTCCGACGTCGCCCCGGTGATGGTTTGAGCGCGCCGGGATCGCCGCTCCGCCAACGTCATCTGGTCCTCGAGATCGGCGATCTCGTCCAGCAGCAGGGCCGCGAACAGGCGCGATTGCGCCAGGTCGGCGCGGTGCGCAGGAGCGGGACCGGCATTGACCCGCGGCCGGCCGTTCACGACGCCGGGGCGGACCGTGCGCCGCGTGGACACGGCATTGGAAGGGATCGGCACCGCGCCGGCTCGGAGTCCGGATTCGCGCATCGTCGGCAACATGGCGCAATGATCACCGAGACCACACCTTTGCGCTACCAGCCGTTCATTTTTCGGACCGGAATCGGACACCTTCGAGTAAAGGCTCACCGGAGCACGACGGGCCGCCCGAAGCGGGCCGGCACCCCCGGGGAGAACAACGCACGCAACGGCGGCCCCACCGGCACCACACCACTGGCGGCCACCAGTTCGTCACTCAGCGCTACGACGTCGGCCTGCCGCAGCGGCCACGTCGGATGTTCGTTGGGAACCCACCACGTCCGGCCGCCCTTGCGCGTGTGCGCGCCCCACCGCGCCGTCAGCCAGACTTCCAGCGGGGTGGGTTCGACGGGCGCACCGATCGCGACGTCGGCCAGGGTGCGCAGGCCCCGCTCGGGCCACCGGCGCGTGCCCGAGTAGGTGATCCGGTCACCGGTGCGGGTGACGCGCAGTTTGGCCCAGGTGTAGGGCACACCCATGCCGAGCCGCGTCGCCCCCACGACCGCCAGCCGCGTCGTCTCCAGCGACCGGAACAGCACGCCGTGCCGGCCGGCGGCGTCGACCGAGTACAGCCGCACATTGGTTTCGGGGAAGGCCCCGAAATACGGCAGCGGCATCCGGCCGGCCACCGCCGAGCGGTGCATGACGAACGGCACCAGGCCGACGTACGTCAGCCCGTCGGTGAAGACGTCCGGCGCGGTACCTGGCGGAAACAGGTGCGCGACACTCGCCGGGTCGACAGGCCAGTGCAGGAAGGTGAGGTCACCCCAGAACTGTTCGACCCACACCGGCGGCTGAAGCGGCGGTGCGTCGACCAGGAAGCCGTCCACGCCGGCTAGTCACTGAGCGCGGGGATGACGTCGCGCTCGAACGCCTCGATGCTCGACCTGTCGTACGCGGCCTCCGGAAAGTACAGGATCGCGTACCCGCAGCCCAGATCCTTGAGCTTCTGCAGTTTCGAGATGACCTGTTCGGTTGTGCCACACGCCGAATCGGGTGACGTCAGGTTCTTGACCATCGCGTCGACGGCGGCTTCGTGCGCGACCGTGACCTGACGCTCCCGGATGCGTCCTATGCGGGCCGCGACGTCCGCGTCGGACTCCCCGAGCACCACATTGAAGTTGGCCGAGCGGACGATGCCGTCGTAGTCGGCGCCGACCTCGCGGCAATGTTGTTGCAGCACATCCGATTTGTGCGCGAAGCCGTCGGGTTCGGACGTGAAGTTGGTGTACTGCGCGTACTTCGCGGCGATCTTCAGCGTCACCTTCTCGCCGCCGCCGGCGATCCACAACGGAATGCCCTTGTCCTGCAACGGCGTGGGCTGCACGATGGCGCCGTCGACCTGGTAGTGCCTGCCGTCGAAACTCACCACGCCGTCGCGCCAGGCGGTGCGCATGATCTGCACGCCCTCATCGAGCCGGGCCAGCCGTACGCCGGCCGATGGGAAGCCGTAACCGTAGGCGCGCCACTCGTGTTCGTACCAGCCACCGCCGATGCCCATCTGCACCCGGCCGCCCGAGATGATGTCCGTCGTCGCGGCGACCTTCGCCAGGTAAGCCGGGTTGCGGTAGCTGATGGCCGTACACATCTGGCCGAGCTTGATCCGGGAGGTCGTTGCCGCGTACGCCGCCATGAGCGTCCATGCCTCGTGCGTCGCCTCCGCGGTCGGCATCGGCACGGTGTGGAAGTGGTCGTAGACCCAGAGGGAATCCCACGGCCCGGCGTCGGCGTAGGCGGCGAGGTCGCGCATCACCTGCCATTGGTCCTGCGGGGCGATGCCCACCAGATCGAGACGCCAGCCTTGCGGGATGAACAGTCCGAAGCGCATGGCCCCGACTTTAGGCGTTGATCAGCCCGGCAGGCGGTTGTTGATCTTCAGGCCCGCGAACAGCGCCAGGACCAACACGAAGAACCCGACGCGGGTCCAGCTGCCGCTGGCGTCGCCACGGATGGTCTGGTACCCGATCTGCTCCTGCAGGTTGGCGTAGACGCGGGTCAGCTGATCGAGGGTCTCGGCGCGGAACGACTCGCCGCCGGTCACCTTCGCGATCTTCTGCAGCGACAGGTCGTCGGTGGGGACCGGCACTTCCTGGCCCTCGTAGGTGATGACGCCCGACGGGGTGCCGAACGAGATGGTCGAGATGACGACGTCCTGGTCCTTGGCGGCCCGCGCCGCGGTCAGCGCGCCGCGGGGGTCGTTCGGGTCGGCCGGGACAGTCTCTTTGCCGTCCGACATCAACACGATGTGCGCCGGCGGCGGGCCGTCACCGCCACCCATCACGGCGTCGAGGGTGGCGATGGCCTGCAACGCCGTGAAGATGCCCTCACCGGTCGCGGTGCGGGGTGAGGGTTCGAGGGTGTCGATGGTCCGTGCGACGACGTCGTGGTCACTGGTCGGCGCCACCAGCATGGTGGCGCTCGAGGAGAACTGGACCAGGCCGACGCTGATGCCGTTGGTCAGGCCCTTCACGAACGTCTTACCGGCGCTTTTCGCGGCCTCGATGCGGCTGGGTTTGACGTCGGTGGCGATCATCGACTCGGAGACGTCGATGACGAGCATGACGACGGCGCGGTTGCGCGGAATCCGGATGTCGTGGGTCGGCCCGGCCATGGCGGTGGTGAGCAGCACCAGGGAGATCACCAGCAGCACCGCGGGCACATGCCGCCACCGCGAGCGGGTCTTCGGACGGGCCGCGACGACCTGCTCCAACAGCTCGGTGTTGGCGAACCGCAGCACGCGCTTCCGGCGGGCCTTGCGCAGCAGCAGGTAGATGGCGACGGCGCCGACGACCGCGATGAGATACAGGAAGAACCAGGCACTGGAGAACCCGGACAGCGTCAGTGGCCCGATAAAGGGGATCTCCAACAGGCACTCTCCGTTGCGTTCGACGTCGATCGCTCAGACCGATATGGGGCAATCGTACCGACGCGGACGGGTGCGGTTCTCCGATGCCGATGGCCTCTGCAGCGTCACCTATTTTCGCTACGTTGGATTCATGGCGCTTTCCAAGGATGAACGCGAACAGTTTCTGGCCGAACCACACATCGGGGCACTGTCGGTCAACGCCGGCGCGGACCGTGGTCCCCTGACGGTGCCCATCTGGTACCAGTACACGCCCGGCGGCAAGCTGTGGCTGCTGACGGGCCTCGACTCCCGCAAACACAAGCTGATCGAGGCGGCAGGGCACCTGTCGCTGATGGCCGAACGCCTCGAGCCGACGGTCCGCTACGTCGCGGTCGACGGTCCGGTGCTCAGCATCGAGCCGGGCACCGACGAGCAGCTGGTCGAGATGGCCGAACGGTACCTCGGTAAGGAGAAGGCCCCGGCCTATCTGGAGATGGCGCGGCGCGAGCACGGCGCCAGCGTGACCGTCACCGTCGACCCGAAGCACTGGCTGTCGGCGGACCTCGGAGCGTTGTGAGTTCCAGGCAGCGCCTGTTCCGGGTCTTCTACCGACTCGGATTCACCCCGTGGGACGGCCACCCGCTCGCGTCGAGTCTGCGTGAGCTGGTCGAGGGCGCTACCGCCCTGACGCCGGGCACCGCGCTGGACATCGGTTGCGGCACGGGCGACAACGCGCTGTATCTGGCCGGGCTCGGCTGGGACGTCACCGGCATCGACTACGTCGCGACGGCAGTGCAGAAGGCCCGGGCCAAAGCCGCCAAGCGGGACGCCTCCGCGCCCGGCGCGGTGCGGTTCGACCAGGCCGACGCCACCCGCCTGACCGGGCAGGGCATCGGCGCGAATTTCAATCTGATCGTCGACAACGGGTGCCTGCACGGCATGAGCGCCGACGACCGCGACGCCTACGTCGGCGAGGTGACGGCGGTGGCCGCCCCCGACGCGCGGCTGCTGATCGTCGCGTTTGTCCCGGGCGCCTCCTTCGGGGTGCCCGGCATCGACCCCGACGAGGTGAAGCGGCGGTTCGCCCTCGGATGGACGCTGCTGTCCAGCGGTAATGAACCGGGGCTTGACCGGGGCGGCAAGAACCCGGCGCGGTACTACCACTTCGTGCGGCGCCGCACCTGAGTACCCGCGGTCAGGAAATGGGCGTGATGTCGGTGGCCGGGTCGAACACCGCGCGCAGGCTGACGATCTTCGCGTCGTCGTCGAAGATCATGATGTCGACGGGGCGGAGTTCGAAGCGGTGGCCGCCGGCGCCGCTGCGGAGTTCGAACGAGAACACCGCGGTGTCGGCGGCGACCTTGCTCCACAGGAGTTCGACGTCGATCTCGTCCATCGACGCGAGCACCGTGTAGAAGTCGATCAGGGTCTGACGGCCGGTCTTGGGTTCGGTGCCGACAGGATCCTCGATGGTCGCGTTGTCAGCGAAGAGATCGACGATCGTCTCGGGTTGGCGTGCCGACAGCAGTTCGACGTACCGCGCGACAACGTTCTGAATCTGTTCGACAGATGCCATGGGACTACCTCCTAGGTCAGTGCGGGCAGCACTTTCTCGGTGAGCAATTCGACGGACTTCCACGCGGCGTCGACGGGCATGCCACCGACCAACGGATGGATGACGAGAGGGCCGTACTGATCGGCGCCGCGGACCTCGGCGATCAGCTGTTCCGGCGTGAGGAAGCGGTACTTGCCCGACGCCCGCACCTCGTCGATGGTCTGCACGCCCGGAATGTGCATGAGGGAACGGCTTTCCGCGGACCAGCCGCCGTAGGTGACGGCCTCCCAGAGGATGTGTTCGCCGAGTTCGACCCAGGCCTGGTCGGGGTCCTCGTGCAGATAGATCATGCCGCGGTTGATTTCTCCGGGCATCATCACGAACGGCGTCATACCGTTCTCGGCGCACAACTCTCGATAGTGATCGGCGACCTCCGGCAGATGGTCGACCAGGCTCAGCGGCAGCCCGAACCGCGCCGCGCGCTGTGCCGTCGCCTTGACCCCACCGCCGACGAACAGCATGGGATGCGGCCGGGTCCAGGTGCCGTTCTCGGCCCAGACTGCCAGCATCCGTGTGATGAGGTCGTCCAGAAGCTTGCCCCGCCGACTGAAATCCACTCCCAGCGCGTCGTATTCGCATTCGCGGTAGCCGAGGCCGACGGTCGTGAACAGCCGCCCGCGGCTCATGTTGTCCACCAGCGCGATGTCCTCGGCCATCCGCACCGGGTGCCACAGCGGCCCGAGCGCGCAGTCCACACTGGCCACCAGCTTCGACGTCCGGGCCAGGAACATGGACGCCGCCAGGATCGGGTTGCTGCTCCAGCCGTGCCCGGTCGCGTGGTGTTCGTCGACGCTCACCGAGGTGATGCCCCTGGACTCACCCCACTGCGCCATTTCCAGTGCGGCAGAGAGCAACTTACCCCGCGTGCGTGGATTTCCTTGCGGGGACGCGAAATTGAACCGCAAAACGGTCAGCATGGTCACACGCAGTCCGACGCGCCGTCGACGACGAAGAGCGCGCCCGAGGTGTAGGCGCTCTGCTCGGTACACAGGAACGCGATGGTCGGCGCGATCTCGTTGACGGATCCGAAGCGCCGCAACGGCACATGGGCCAGTTCGGCGTCCACCAGTTGCTGCGCGAACTTCATGGGCGCGGTCATCGGGGTGTCGATCACCCCGGGCGCCACGGCGTTGACGCGGATGCCCTTGTCGGCCCACTTGACGGCGAGATTGCGGGTGATGCCGATGATCCCGGCTTTGGCGGCACCGTAACCGGGTACCAGCGGCACCGCCCGCAGCGCCGACATCGACGCCAGGTTGACGACGCTGGCACCGCCGGCCGCGGTCGACGCCTTCAGCGCTTTGTAAAGCCCCACGGTCAGCCGGTACGGCGCGGTGAGGTTCACCGCCACCGACGCGTCGAAGCCGTCGGGCTGCGACTCATCAAGTCCGCCAGGGAAGTTCGCGCCCGCATTGTTGACCAGGACGTCGAGCCGGTCGAACTGCGCGGCCAGCGCGTTCACCGAGTCGGCGTCGGTGATCTGCAACTGTCGGTACGTCATCCCGGACAGGTCGGTCTCATAGTCCGTCGCCGCGGGTTTGGTGCCGGTGATGGTGACGTCGGCTCCGGCGTCGCGGAACAACGTCGCGGTAGCGTGACCGATACCGCTGGTGCCGCCGGTGACCAGAACCGAGGTTCCGGTGAAGTCGAAGGTGACGCGTGCGGTCATTTCTGCCCCTCTGCGAGTTTGTTGAGAACGTTTCTGAGCCAAGCGCTTTCCCAGAAGTTGCTGCTGTCGTCCAGCAGCGCTTCGTGGGCCCGCCGCAGTACCTCGCGTGCGCCCGGATCGTCCGGGCCGACCAGCTCGGCCAAGTGAATCGCCTCCAGCGGGCGGCCGGCGTCCAGGTGCTTGCCGGCCCTCGCGACCAGCGCGTCGGCCCCCGCCAGTTCGACGATGTCCGCGGTGACCGCGTCGGGTCCGACGGGGTACAGCTCGGTGGTGGACCGGTGATGGAACCAGCCGGAGTAGTTCTCCCAGACGGCCCGCACATCCCAGGCCACCTTGCCGTAGCCCTGCCCCACTTCGAGCTCGGCGGGCAGGGTGATCTCGCGCATCAAGGTCCGAACTTCCTTGCCGGCGTTCATCCCGGCGACGGTCGCGTCGTGGATGTACTCGACGGCGTTGCGCAGCCGCGTGAGTTCGGCCTCGATCAGGTCCGCCCCGGCGATCGGCCCGAAATGCCCTGTCAGCAGCAGTTCAGGCTGCAGCGCGCGTACGCGCTCTATGGACGCGATGACGGTCAGTGCATCGCGGTACCGGTCGCCGCGCATCGTCACCAGGTTGGGGATGTGCCCGAAGAGCGCACCGAAGATGTTCCCGGCCAAGCAGATTCGCTCGTCGGGCAGCCAGACCACCAGCGAGTCGGTGGTCTCGCCGCCGGGCACCGAGATGAGCTCCAGTCGGCGTCCACCGACCTCGAGGGTCAGGGTGTCCTCGAATTCGATGTCGACGGCGGGCACGCTCTGCCCGGCAAGATGTTTGGTGCCCAGCCGTTGCTGAATCCGGCGGACACCGGTGGCCAGTGTGTCGCTGAAGGCGAAGGCGCTGCGGCTCGCGCGGTACGGGATCAGCCGGTTGTTGTCGTCGCGCCACGTCGTCCAGTTCGCCTGGGCGACAACCTGAGTGTCGGCATCGCGCACGCTGTTCAGGCCACCGACATGGTCGACGTGCCCCTGCGTGAAGATGACGTAGCGGACCGGCGAGGAGTCGACGGCGTCGAAGTTGGCGCGGTGCACCGGCCCTTCAAAACCCATGCCGCTGTTGATGACCACCCGGCCGTCGTCGGTGGTCAGCAGGTAGGAGTTCGACAGGCCGGGCGAGCACCACACGCCGGGAGCGACCTGCTCGGCGGCCTCGGCGGTCGCGGGCAGCATCTCCTCGGCGCCGGGCCGGCTGCGGTAGATCGGTTCCATCAGTGGCTCCTCAGTTCTCGGGCCGGACGTCGAACCGGTCGAAGTAGAAATCGAATCGGCGCCGCAGCTCGTCGGGCGAAACGCCGAAATGGCCCTGCAGGTCATAGCGGATCCGACCGTGTTTACCGCGCGGATTGCCGTCCAGATACCGCTGGAAGCCCTTGCGCGCCTTGCCGGTCAGCTCGATCCCGCCGGCCGCGTACAGCCGTTCCAGCAGCGGCATTTCGTTGCCATTGAGGTCGTGGAAGCCGATGTCGATACTCCGGTCGGCGGGTACCAGTTCACGGTCGCGCACGCCCGCGCTGAGCAGGCGGTGCACGCGGTCGGCCCAGTACTCGATCAGCCCCGCCGGGTCGATGCTCGTGCGGCGCATCCGGTCGCCGTACGCGATCATGGTGACCGCGGACTGGATCACCGCGACGGGATCGCGGTGCGTGAAGGCCACGACGGCGTCGGGGAAGGTCGCCATCAGCGGACCGAGTTGCTCGGAATGCTGCGGGCTCTTGAGCACCCAGGTACGGGGTCCGCGCAGGAACGTCAGCGCCTGCAGCACCTTCTTGAGGTAGGCGTAGTGCCGAGTCTGGTCGAGTGCCAGGTAGTAGTCGCGCCAATCCGGCACGCGCGCATGCCATTCCAATACATACGAGGCCAGGTCCAGGTCGAGGACCTCGACCTCTTCCTCGATGGCCTCGGGGAATCGGTCGTGCATGGCGGCCACCAGCGGGGTGGTGGCCATCATGGCATCGTGTTCGGCTTTCGCGCGGGCGTAGCGCGGGTCGACACCGTGGATGTCGGGCCCCTGCCCCGGCGCCGGGATGGGCTCCTGACTCTCCCAGTACGGCAACGCCCGTCGGCCCGGATCGGCGGCGATGAGGTTCACCAGGTGCGTGGTGCCCGAGCGCGGCATCCCGACGACGATGAGGGGCCGCTCGATCTCGATGGCCTCGATCTCGGGATGACGCTTGAGCAGCTCGGTCAGCGACAGCCGGTTGCGCAACAGGCGAATGATCCTGTTCCGCAACGTCATCCGGGTCAGCTGCCGCAGGCCCTCGTCGGCCTCGATGGCGGCGACGTGGGCCGCCAAGCGGTCACCGAAGCCGTCGGTGTCAGCCAGATCGTCGACCCCGGCCTGAGCCACCGCCTCGGCGAGCATCGTCTCGATGTCCAGTTCGATGCGTTGCGATTCGGTGTGTTCCAGAATCTGCCGCTGGATGTCGGTGAGCCGCGGTGCGACCAGGTCGTCGATGTCGACGACGTCAGTGTTGCCCGGGGCGCTCGCCATTGACCACTCCTCAGATCGGACTTGTCACTGTCGAATATTCGACGTACTGTTCGAAAGTATGACACCGAAGGTAGACGCGCCCGACGTTGCCAGTCAAGTGCCATCACCTCCGACCGAACGCGTGATCGCGGTGATGCAGCTGCTCGCCGCCGAGCCCGACCGCTCGTTCTCCCTCGCCGACATCACCCGCCGACTCGACATCAGCCGCGCCACCGGACACGCCATCCTCACGACTCTTGCTGCGCACCAATGGGTTCTGCGCGACGAGGCGAGCGCGGGTTATTCCTGCGGGCCGGCAATCGCGGCGCTGGGCCGCCCGTCGAACAATCGCGCGTTCCGGCCGGTGTTGGCTGAGTTGTCCGAATCCATTGGTACGCAAGTTCTTCTGGTCCGACGTGACGGGGCGTCACTGCAGATCGTCGACACCGTCGGCGAATCCCTCACAGCACCAAGCCTCGGCCCCGGCTTCCGCGTCCCGCTCGTCGCGCCCTTCGGCCGCGACTATGTCGCCTGGGCCGCGGAATCGGCACAACAGGTGTGGCTGGGCGCAGGCCAACCGGCCACGCAACTGCGCAAACGCCTGGCCGCGGTACTGCAGGAGACACGGCGCCGCGGCTACGTGATCGAGCGACTGAGCCCCGAGTACATCCGGGTCTATTCGGCGCTGCGCGCCCTGGCGATCGACGGCGAACCCGACGCCATCACCCGGCGCCTGGCCTGGTCGTTCGCCGACCTCACGCTCGTCGACTACCTGCCCGGTGAACTCGACGACTCGGGCCCCCACCAGATCGCCACCATCGCCGCGCCGGTCCGGGACGCCGATGGGCTGGTGACCATGTCGGTGAGCGCGGCGCCGTTCTCCGCACTCACCGAGGCCCAGGTCACCGACATCGGCGCCCAGGTTTCCGCCGCGGCCCGCCGCATCGAACAACATGGAGTCGGATCATGAAGGCAGCAGTCGTAACCGGCACTGGGACAACAGATGTCATCGAGGTGGACCGACCCGAGGTCGGCCCGCACGACGTGCTGGTGAAGATTCGCGCCTGCGGTATCTGCGGCAGCGACGCGCTCTACATCGCCATCGGCGGGCTGCCGCCGCACCACGGCCGCATGCCGCTCGGGCACGAACCCGCCGGCGAGATCGTCGCGGTCGGCGCGGAGGTGACAGACCTGGCCGTCGGCGACCACGTCGTCGTCGACCCCATGGCCACCCCTGGAGACATCATCGGCAACGGCGGCGGACGCGGCGCCCTCGCCGAGTACCTGCTCCTCACCGACGCGGTCCGCGGCACACATCTCGAGGTCATCCCCGACCACATCCCGTTCGAGGTGGCCGCGCTCAACGAGCCGATGGCCGTCGCCCGGCACGCCGTCAACCGCTGCCACCCCAAGCCCACTGACAAGGTGCTCATCTTCGGCGCCGGGCCCATCGGCCTCGGCGCGGTCCTGGCGCTCAAATCCCTTGGTGTGCAACATGTCGTCGTCGCTGACATCATCTCGTCCCGACTCGAGACGGCACTGGAGATCGGCGCCGACGCCGTCATCAATTCCGCTGAGGAGAACCTTGCCGCGCGACTTGTCGAGCTGCACGGCACGGGCGCGGCGATGTTCCCCGGCAAGGCCGACACCGACATCTACCTCGACGCCGCGGGCGTCCCCGCCGTCATCGAGAGCGCGGTGACCATGGCGAAGCGGGGCGCGACCATCGGCGTGGTGGCCGTGCACAAAGCGCCCGTCCCGGTCGACTTCCTGTCCCTGATGAGCAATGAGATCACCATCCTGGGATCCCTGGGCTACCCCGACGAAATCTTCGACGTTACAAGCGATCTCGTCGCCAACTGGCAGAAGTACGCGCGCATCGTCAGCCACACCATCCCGTTCGATCGGGTCAATGAGGCCCTGGCGACGGCCTCGACGCCCGGCGCCGCCGACAAGATCGTCGTCGTCTTCGACTGAGCGGCGTAGCGTGGCGACGGTGACTGACCTCGCCGCCTTCTCTGACCTGTCGGCTCGAGACCACGGGCTCGTTGTGCTCAACACCCTGCGCGGTGACGGGAGCATCCAGTCCTCGGTGGTCAATGCCGGGGTGATGCCGCATCCGCAGACCGGCGACGAGGTCGTCGCTCTCGTCGCCATCGGCTCCACCCGCAAGCTGCGCAATCTGCGTGCTGACCCGCGCACCTCGGTCGTCGCGCACGCGGGCTGGCAATGGCTGACGGTCGAGGGCACGGCAGAAGTCATCGGCCCGGACGACACCGATGCCGAAACCCTGAGGGTGTTGTTGCGCAACGTCTTTACGGCTGCCGGCGGGACGCACGACGACTGGGACACCTACGACCGCGTCATGCGCGAAGAAGGCCGGGCTGCGGTACTGATCACGCCTACGCGGATCTACTCGAACCCCGCGCGCTGACCCACAGAGCCCCGCCGAGGGTGCACGCAGATCGCCAGATCCGCGGTTGGCGCGCTCTGACTGCACATTGGCGACGAAACCCGGCCAGATACGCGAAAACCCCCAAATCCCTGGGGATTTGGGGGTCTCGCAACCAGTGGCTAGAGGCTAGCTCTCCAGCGAAGCCGGCGGCAGGAAGCGGTCGCCGTACTTGGCGGCCAGTTCCTTGGCGCGGGCCACGAAGGCCTCCTTGCCGACGCCCAGCTCGCCCTGGTAGCCGACGATGAACTGCGCCGAACCACCGGTGTACGGCGGGAAGCCGATACCCATGATCGAGCCGATGTTCGCGTCAGCGGTCGAGGTCAGCACACCCTCGTCGATGCACTTCTGGGTCTCGAGTGCCTCGGCGAACAGCATGCGGTCGATCATGTCCTGCAGCGGCAGTTCGGTCGAACCCGAGTTGAACGCGTCCTTCAGGCCCGGCCACAGCTGGGTGCGCTTGCCGTCGACGTATTCGTAGAAGCCCGCACCCTTGAGGCGCGACGGGCGACCGAGCTCGATCATCTTCTCGACGACAGCCTCGGCCGGGTGCCCCACGTAGGTGCCACCCTCGGCCTCGACGCCCTCCTTGGAGGCCACGGCGATCTTGTGCATGAGCTCGAGGTTGAGCTCATCCGAGAGCTGCAGCGGCGCCGCCGGGTAACCGGCCTGCGAACCGGCCTGCTCGATGGACGCGGGCGCGACGCCCTCGCCCAGCATGGCCAGCGCCTCGTTGACGAAGGTGCCGATCACGCGCGAGGTGAAGAAGCCACGGCTGTCGTTGACGACGATCGGGGTCTTCTTGATGGCCAGGGTGTAGTCGAACACGCGGGCCAGCGCCTCGTCGGAGGTCTTCTCGCCCTTGATGATCTCCACCAGCGGCATCTTGTCGACGGGCGAGAAGAAGTGGATACCGATGAAGTCCTCCTGGCGCTTCACGCCGGTCGCCAGACCGGTGATCGGCAGCGTGGAGGTGTTCGAGCCGAGCAGTGCGTTGGGCTCGACGATGTCCTCGATCTCCTGGAACACCTTGTGCTTGAGTTCCTGGTTCTCGAACACGGCCTCGATGACGAAGTCGACGCCCTTGAGGTCGGCCGGGTCAGCGGTCGGCGTGATGCGGGCCAGCAGCGCGTCGGAGCGCTCCTGCGTGGTCTTGCCCCGCTCGAGGGCCTTGGCCTCGATCTTCTCGGAGTAGTTCTTGCCCTTGTCGGCAGCTTCCTGCGTGACGTCCTTGAGGACGACCTCGTAGCCCGCCTTGGCCGACACGTAGGCGATACCGGCGCCCATCATGCCCGCGCCCAGCACGCCGATCTTCTTGATGTCCTGCTTGGGGATGTCCGCCGGACGCGACGCACCGCCGTTGATGGCCTGCAGGTCCAGGAAGAACGCCTGAATCATGTTCTTCGACGTCTGGCCGGTGACCAGGGTGGTGAAGTAGCGGCTCTCGATGCGCGACGCGGTGTCGAAGTCGACCTGCGCACCCTCGACGGCGGCATCCAGGATGGCGCGCGGCGCGGGCATCGGGGCACCCTTGAGCTGCTTCTTCAGCAGCGCCGGGAACGACGGCAGGATGCCGGCCAGGCCCGGGCTCGACGGGGTGCCGCCGGGCATCTTGTAGCCCTTGACGTCCCACGGCTGGGTGTGGGCCTCGGGGTTGGCCTTGATCCACGCCTTGGCGGCCGGGACCAGTTCCTCGACGGTGTCGACCAGCTCGTCGACCAGGCCGGTGGCCTGCGCCTTGGCCGGGGTGAAGCGGGTGCCCTGGCTCAGGACCTCCATGAAGGCCTTCTGGATACCGAACATGCGCACGGTACGGGCGACGCCGCCACCGCCGGGCAGCAGGCCCAGGGTGACCTCGGGCAGGCCGATCTGGCTGCCGCGGACGTCGGCGGCGATGCGGTGGTGGCACGCAAGGGCGATCTCCAGGCCACCGCCGAGGGCGGCACCGTTGATGGCGGCCACTACGGGCTTGCCCAGGGTCTCCAGGGCGCGCAGATCGCGCTTGATGTCCTCGACCATGGCGAACGCCTCGCCGGCGTCGTCCGGGCCGATCTGCATCATGCCCTTGAGGTCACCGCCGGCGAAGAAGGTCTTCTTCGCGCTGGTGATGACGACACCGGTGATGGAGTCCTTCTCGGCGATGAGGCTCTGCACCGCGTAGTGCATCGACTCCTTGTAGTGCTCGTTCATGACGTTGGCCGAACCGGTCGGGTCGTCCATGGTCAGGGTGACGATGCCGTCGGCATCCTTGTCCCACTGAATTGTCTTCTCAGCCATTGTTTTTCAATTCTCCCTAGACGCGCTCGATGATGGTGGCCACGCCCATGCCGCCGCCGATACACAGCGTGATCAGGGCACGCTTGGCGCCGCGGCGCTCGAGCTCGTCGACCATGGTTCCGGTGATCATGGCGCCGGTGGCGCCCAGCGGGTGGCCCATCGCGATGGCGCCACCGTTGACGTTCAGCTTCTCGTCCGGGATGTTCAGGTCCTTCTGGAACTTCAGGACGACCGAGGCGAAGGCCTCGTTGATCTCGAACAGGTCGATGTCATCGACCGTCAGGCCGGCGCGGTCCAGCACCTTCTTGGTGGCCGGGGTCGGGCCGGTCAGCATGATGACGGGGTCGGCACCGCTGGTGGCGGTGGCCACGATGCGGGCACGCGGGGTCAGGCCCTGCGACTTGCCGGCAGCCTCGGAACCGATCAGCACCAGCGCGGCACCGTCGACGATGCCCGAGCTGTTGCCGCCGTGGTGGACGTGGTCGATCTTCTCGACGTAGTGGTACTTCTGCAGCGCCACGTCGTCGAAGCCGCCCATGGCGCCCAGGCCCGCGAACGCGGAGTTGAGCTTGCCCAGGCTCTCCAGGGTGGTGCCCGGACGCATGTGCTCGTCGTGGTCCAGGATGGTCAGGCCGTTCTGGTCCTTGACCGGGATGACCGACTTGGCGAAGTAGCCGCCGGACCACGCCGCGGCGGCCTTCTCCTGCGAGCGCACCGCGTAGGCGTCGACGTCCTCGCGCGAGAAGCCCTCGATGGTGGCGATCAGGTCGGCGCCGATGCCCTGCGGGACGAAGCCGATGCGGTAGTTGGTCTCGGGGTCACCGGCCCACGCGCCGCCGTCCGAACCCATCGGGACGCGGCTCATGGACTCGACACCACCGGCGTACACCAGGTCGTCCCAGCCGGAACGGACCTTCTGGGCGGCCAGGTTCACGGCCTCGAGGCCGGAGGCGCAGAAGCGGTTGAGCTGGAAGCCACCGGTGGTCTCGGGCAGCTTGGCCACGAGAGCGGCGGTGCGGGCGATGTCGCCGCCCTGGTCACCGACGGGCGAGACGACGCCCATGATGACGTCGCTGATCAGGTTCTCGTCCAGATCGGGGTTGCGACGACGCATTTCGTCGATCAGGCCGACGATCAGGTTGACCGGCTTGACCTCGTTCAGTGCACCGTTGCGCTGCTTGCCACGGGGCGTGCGAATGGCCTCATAGATGAAGGCTTCTTCGGACATGTGTTTGCTCCAGGTCCTATTGAGATGGGGTTGTGGGTGCGGCTACCCGCGGGTAGACGGTCCCCTGCCCGGAAGCGTAACAGGCCCTCCCAACCAGGTGGTTGGGAGAGTGTCCAGAGGCACACAAAAGGCCACCTACGGCACGTCCGCGGCGACCTGACGTGCAATAAGTGGCCCTTGCGCAAAAAGTGGCCCGTGCGCCTGCCGTTAAGCGACGGCCTCGGTGAGGAACGGATAGTCGGTGTAGCCGACGGGACCCGGCGCGTAGAACGTCGCCACGTCGGGTTCGTTGAGCTCGGCCCCCAGGATCAGGCGGTCGACCAGGTCGGGGTTGGCCAGGAAGGACCGCCCGACCGCGGCGGCACTGATGGCACCCAGGTCCACGAAGCTGTTCAGCTGGCAGAAATCGGTACCTGACGCCCGGCCTGTGTTGAGCACGAAGGTGCCCGACCACAATGCGCGGATCGCCCCGAACAGCGCCTCGGTGGGGTCGATGAGCACATGCAGGTATGCGATACCGAGCGGATCGATCCGGTTCAGCAGGGCCTCATATGCGCTGAACGCGTCGTTCTCACGCATGTCGCCGGCGGAGTTTCCGGGGGATATCCGCAGCCCGACCCGACCGGGTCCGATCTCGGCCACGACGGCTTCGACGACCTCGGCGATCAGTCGGGCCCGGTTCTCCGGCGATCCGCCGTACGCGTCGGTGCGCTGGTTGACCACGTCGGACGCGAACTCGTGCAACAGGTAACCGTTGGCGCCGTGAATCTCCACGCCGTCCATCCCGGCGTCGACCGCGCGGCGCGCGGCGGCACGGAAGTCGGCGACGATCCCGGGGATCTCCTCGATGTCGAGCGCCCGTGGGATTTCCAGAGGCTTCTTGCCCGTGGGTGTGTGGGTGACCATGTCGGCGGCGATGGCCGACGGCGCGACCGGCTGGGCACCGCTGATCTCCGAATGCCCCATGCGGCCGACGTGCCACAACTGCACGAACATCTTTCCGCCGGCCTCGTGCACGGCCTGCGCGATCTCAGCCCACTTGGCCTGGTGCCCGTCGGTGTACATGCCGGGGGTGTTCATGTAGGCGCCGTTGGCACTCCGCGAAACGGCAGTGGCCTCGGAGATGATGATCCCGGCGGCGGCGCGCTGCGAGTAATACTCGGCCGCCAGGTCCGACGGTGTGCCGTCGGCGTCGGCCCGCGACCGCGTCAGCGGCGCCATGAACAGACGGTTGGTGGCCAGCGTGTCACCGACCTGAACGGGCTTGAGCAGTGCGGCGTCGGTGGAAAGGCGGAAGGGAGCGGCAGTCACGGAGTAGGCAACCGCCGCACGACGCCGGTTCATTCCCGGCTGTGTTGCCCAGCGTCGAATGTTGGCTCGTGTTCGACGATTTCGTGGATCGTCGAACACAAGCCAACACTCGGTTCAGCTAGGCGACGTCCTTCACGAAAGTCGCGATCTCGTCGACGGCACGACGGGCGTCGGGGTTCGAGAAGGCGAAGGCCTGGAAGACGTGGACTGCGCGGTCGAAGACCTGCAGCCGCACCGGCACGCCGGCTGCCGCCAGCCGCTCGGCCAGCAGCTCCGAGTCCGGCCGCAGCGCCTCTTCCGAACCCACCTGCAGCAGGAACGGGCCCAGGCCGCGCAGGTCGGCGTCGACCGGTGACGGGATGGGGCCGCGGCCACCGTTGCGCAGCAGGAAGACCTCACTGATCATCCGCAGGAATTCGATGGGGAAGGTGGCATCGGGGATGCGGGCGGCTGCTTCATACTTCGGCGTCATGTCGCTGTCGGTGGCCGCGGAGATCAGGACGCAGCCGGCGGGCGGAGTCAGACCCAGGTCGCGCACCGCGACGGCCGTCATGGCCGCGATGAAGCCACCCGCCGAGTCACCGGCCAGCACGATGTTCTCGGGCTTCACGCCCTGCGCCAGCACATGGCGGTAGGCATCGACGCCGTCTTCGACGGCGTCCTCGACGAGGTTGCGCGGGCACAACCGGTAGGCGACGCTCAGCGCGCGGGCGCGGCTGTCGCGGGCGATGTGACTGACCAGCGGCCGGTGGCTGTTGATGCCGAGCGCGATGAACGCCGACCCGTGGAAGTAGATGATGACGCGACCGTCGACCGGCGGGGTCTTCTCGTTCCAGACCCATTCCGCCGGACAGTTCGGCAGCTCGACCTTCTCGGTCCGCGACCCGCTGACGCCGGGCATCCAGTGCATGACCCGCTCGGAACCGTCGTAGGCGCGGTTCAGCAGCGCCTGCGGAAACCGCTTGTTGATGGCCAGCATCAGCTTGGTCAGCAGGAACAGCAGCGGCTTCATGGCCTTGAGCAGGTACATCTCAGCGACCGAATGCCAGTTGGCCTTGCCCATCCATTCCGGGCCCGCGTACGTGGCGGTCTCCGGGATAGAACCGTCAAAGGGATCGTCGATCCGTTCGGCGCTGGTCATGGGGCCTCCTTGTGCGACATTGCTGTGCCGAGACTAGATCAGCTCCTCTGGCACCGGCGGGGGGCTCGACGTGCTGAGATCGCGTCGACACGGCACGATAGGCGGGTGTCGGACCCCCACCATCGCATCTCAGCGGATGCGCTCCATCGAATCGACAGCCTGTTATCCCGCGTCGACGCCGACCTCGCGGCCCGGTTTCCGGGGGACGGGTCTGCCGTCCAGCCGATACATACCGTCTATGTCAGCGCGGCCGACGCGACTCCCGACACTCCCGCGCAGTGGGGTCAGGCCGCGCTCGAACTGCTGGACCGGCACCTGGAGGTCTTCGCTGAACTCGGTGACCCGACCACTCTGGCACTCGTGCGCAACCAGCTCGCCGCAGCGCCGATTGCCGACCTGCGGGTAGATTTCGAGGACGGTTACGGCCACCGCGGCGACGACGTGGAGGATCGTGACGCGGCGCGGGCGGCGGTGACCCTCCCCGCACTCGGGCTGAGCCACAACGGGATTCGCATCAAGGGACTGACGACCGCGGAACGCCGTCGGGCCCTGCGCACTCTCGAGTTGGTGCTCGACGCCGGCGCCATCGACGGATTCGTCTTCACCGTGCCGAAACTGCGTGCGGCCGAACAGGTCACCGCAGCAGTCTGGCTGTGCGAGGCGTTGGAAACCGCGCACGGCCTGGCCGATCACACGCTGCGCTTCGAGCTGCAGATCGAGAGCCCGCAGGCGGTACTCGGCCCGGACGGGACCGCGACCCTCGCCCGCGCGATCCACCTGGCCGATGGCCGGTGCAGCGCATTGCATTACGGCACATACGATTACAGCGCCGCCTGCGGCATCGCACCGCAACATCAGGCGCTCGACCACGCCGTGGCCGACCACGCCAAAGCGGTGATGCAGACCGCCGCCGCGCAAACCGGGGTCTGGGTCGCCGACGGCTCGACGCAGGTGGCCCCGACCGGCACCGAAGAGCAAGTGGTGCAGGCGATCCGGCGCCACCATCGGCTGGTCACCCGGTCCCTCACGCGCGGTTTCTACCAGGGCTGGGACATGCATCCCGGCCACCTGGTGACCCGGTGGCTGGCCACCTTCACGTTCTTCCGGGCCGCCATGGCCGCCGCGGCGCCACGCCTGCAGGCCTACCTGGACCGCACCGGCGGCCCGATCGTCGACGAACCCGCGACCGCCGAGGCGTTGGCCGCGGTGGTGCTGCGCGGGCTGGACTGCGGTGCATTCGGCCCCGACGATGTCCTCGCGGTTGCGCCCGGCGCCACCGTTGAAGTATTGCGAAACCTCAAGAACCGAAAGCTGTCATGACTGAATCATTGCCGGACTTCACCTGGCTGCCGGATCTCGCGCTGCGGAGCCTCGGTGGTGCCGTCATCTGGGCGAACGACGACTTGTTCGCCGAGAAAGAGAACCTCATCTCCCCCGGTCCCTCGGTGTATCGGCCGGCGTCGTTCGGGCACAAGGGACAGGTGTACGACGGTTGGGAGACCCGGCGGCGGCGCGAAGACGGCCACGACACGGCCATCGTGCGGCTCGGTGTGCCGGGTGTCATCCGCGGCGTGGTCGTCGACACCGCATGGTTCAAGGGCAACTATCCGCCGGCCGTCTCCATCGACGCCATCGAGGTCGACGGGTACCCGACAGCCGAACAATTGGCCGACGCCCCGGACTGGGTACCGCTCATCGAGCGGTCGCGGGTGTACGGCGACACGCGCAACAACTTCGAGGTCTCCTCGGAGCAGCGCTGGACGCACGTGCGCCTCAACATCTACCCGGACGGCGGGGTGGCGCGACTGCGGGTGCACGGCGAAGGCCGCCCGGACACCCGATTCTTCGGCGTCGGTCCGCTGGACCTGGCGGCCCTGGAGAACGGCGGTCTGGTGCTGGACGCCTCGAATCGCTTCTACAGTTCTCCGCAGAATCTGATCTTCCCCGGACAGGCGCAGGTGATGGGCGATGGCTGGGAAACCGCCCGGCGCCGTGACGATTCCAACGACTGGGTGCGTATCCGGCTGGCCGGACCGGGCCGGGTGCGGCTCGCCGAGATCGACACGTCGTACTTCATCGGGAACAGCCCCGGCGCCGCGGCACTGACCGCATTGGGAGCCGACGGACAGTGGGTCGAACTGCTGCCCCGCACCGAACTGCTGCCCGACACCCGTCACCGTTTCCTCGTCGACGCCGACGACGTGGTGTCCGAGGCACGACTGGACATCTATCCGGACGGAGGGCTGGCCCGGTTGCGGCTGTTCGGGGAACTCGCGTGAGCTACCCACGCGACCTGGTGGGCTATGGCCGCACCCCGCCGGACCCGCAGTGGCCCGGGGGTGCGGCCGTAGCCGTGCAGTTCGTCCTCAACTATGAGGAGGGCGGCGAGAACAACGTGCTCGACGGGGACCCGGCCTCGGAGACGTTCCTGTCCGAGATGACCCCGGCCGACGCGTTCCCCGACCGGCACATGAGCATGGAGTCGCTCTACGAGTACGGCTCGCGCGCCGGATTGTGGCGGATACTGAGGATTTTCGAGCGCCGGGGCATCCCGCTGACCATCTTCGCGGTGGCCCGAGCCCTGCAGCGCAATCCCGAGGCGCTGGCCGCGTTCGGCGAACTGGGACACGAGATCGCCTGTCACGGTCTGCGGTGGAAGTCGTACCAGCTGATCGATCGCGACACCGAACGCGAGCACATGGCCGAGGCGGTCCGCATTCTGACCGAGCTCACCGGCGCCGCACCACTGGGCTGGTACACCGGCCGGGACTCACCGCACACGCGCGAGCTGGTGGTCGAGCACGGCGGGTTCGTGTACGACTCGGATTCCTACGCCGACGATCTGCCGTACTGGGTGCGGGTGGCCGACACCGACCATCTCGTGGTGCCGTACACGCTCGACACCAACGACATGCGCTTCGCCTCTCCGGCAGGCTTTTCCAACGGCGAGGAGTTCTTCGCCCATCTGCGTGACGCGTTCGACGTGCTCTACGCCGAGGGTCTGGCCGGCAGCCCGAAGATGCTCTCGGTCGGGCTGCACTGCCGCCTGGTCGGCCGACCGGCCCGCAGTGCCGCGCTGGAACGATTCCTCGACCACGTGCAGCGTCATGACCGGGTGTGGCTGGCCCGGCGCATCGAGATCGCGAACCACTGGCGCGCAGTACATCCGGCCTAACGCTGCGTGTACTCCTTGGCGGGCGGATAGGCGTACTCGCCGAGTTTCCCGGTACGCAGACCCATCGTCACCAGCGACTGCACCGTCAGCGTCGCGGCGATCACGCCATCGACGACCGGCACGCCGATCTCCGCCGAGATCGTCCGGCACATGTCCGCCATGCCCGCACACCCCAGCACGATCGCGTCGGAACCGTCGCGCTCGACGGCCGCGCGGCACGCTGCCGTGACCTCCTTGAGCGCGTCCGGGTTCGACTCCAAATCCAGCACGGGGATCTCACACGCGTGGATGCCCAGGCAGAACCGGTCCATCCCGTAGCGCTCGGCGAGTTCGGCTGCCCGCCCGACGGTCCTGCTCAATGTGGTCACGACCGAGAATCCGCGCCCCAGATGGCTGGCGGTATGCATGGCTGCCTCGGCGATGCCGATCACCGGGCCTGCCGCCACCTCGCGCGCCGCGTCCAGGCCGGGATCACCGAAACAGGCGATGACGTAGCCAGAGGCCCCGGACTGTTCCCCGCGCGCGATGACATCCAGCAGCCCCGGCACGCTCATAGCTTCGTCGTAGTGGCTCTCGATGGACGGCGGGCCGAATGGTGAAGTGACACCGACGATTTCAGTCCCCGGAAGCGCTACCGCCCGGGCACATGCCTCAATGGTCGAGGTCATGGCCCGGGTGGTGTTCGGGTTGATTACCAGGATGCGCATGTCAAGCCGCTGCTGGTTCAATTTCTTGGTCATTGCAGCCGGCTACGTTGGCTGCCTTCGCCAAGAAATAGTAGGCAATGAAGCCGGCCGCACAACCAATGAACCAGCTGTACTTGGTGATGCCGTACGCACCGTCCCACACGTGGAACAGTTTCGGGATGAGCACCGAGGCGAACGCGATGACACCAGAGATGGCAACGGAATAGACGGCGGCGCGGTTATAGCCATTGTCGTACCAATACGCGCCGCTGGGTTCCATGGTGAACAGATCGTCGACGATGATCTTCTGTTTCCGGATCAGGTAGAAGTCCGCGATCAGGATGCCGAACAGCGGGCCGATCAGCGCGCCCAGCAGACCGAGCGTCCAAAAGATGGCCTCGTCGTTGCTGTACCAGTTCCACGGCGTCAGGATCACCGAGCCGACTGCCGCGATCATGCCGCCCTTGGTCCAGCTGATCCGCTGCGGGCTGACGTTCGAGAAGTCGAATGCCGGCGAGATGAAGTTGGCGACGATGTTGATGCCGATGGTCGCGACCACGAAGGTGAAACCACCCAGAACGATCGCGAATGTGCTGTCGATCTTCTCCACGGTCTTGATCGGGTCGGTGATCAATTCGCCGTACAGCGGCACCGTCGCCGCGGCAGTGAGCACGGTCAGCAGCGAGAACATGATGAAGTTCAGCGGCAGGCCGAGGAAGTTGCCACGCTTGACGGCCTTGAAGTCCTTCGCGTACCTCGAGAAGTCACCGAAGTTGAGCATCGGACCCGAGAAGTAGGACACCACCGAGGCGATGGCGGCGAGCATCGCCGCGACCAGGGTTCCCCCGGTGAGTGCCTCCTTCGACAGGTTCAGGTTCACATGCCAGTGGACCTTGTTCAGCATGTACACGCACATCACGACCATGACCACGTACACCGCGGGTCCTGCGAAGTCGATGAACTTGCGGATCATGTCCATGCCGCGCAGGAAGAGCACCGCTTGCAGCACCCACAGGATCGCGTAGCTGATGTAGCCGAGAGCCGACAGGCCCAAGAACATGTGAGTGTTCAAACTGGCCATGCTCGGGAAGAGTTTGATGAGCACGATGTTCAGAGACTCAGCCGCAAGGTAGGTCTGTACGCCGTACCAGGCGATCGCGATACAGCCACGAATGATGGCGGGAATGTTGGCGCCCAACACGCCGAACGACGCACGGCAGGTGACCGGATAGGGAACACCGGCCTGTTGACTCGGTTTGGCGACCAGGTTGCAGAAGACCTGGACGATGACGATGCCCGCAATCAGGCAGACGAAGACCTGCCACGCAGTGAGGCCGATGGAAAAGAGGGTACCCATCGTCACGTAGCCGCCGACGCTGTGGACGTCGGACATCCAGAACGCGAAGATGTTGTACGCCGACCAACTCTGCTTGCCCAGCGGCGCCAGGTCTTCGTTGGTCAACCGTGGGTCGTACTCCGGTTTGATGACGCCGCTGCCGACCGGGTGGCCGGCGGCCTCGACGATGTCACCTGCGCCGACCACCGCGCCCGGTGGGGTGATTTCCTTGGGAACGAGGGTGTCAGTCATGCTCGAAAACGCTAAGAAGACAACGTTTCCCTGCTGTTTCCCCGGGGATATGCGGCAATTGCGAAAAAGATATATCCCGCCGCTACGCCAGCAGCCCGGTGTCGGTCGGTAGCGTCGCGATCACCGCGTTGAGCCGGACGGCATGGTTTTCCGCGACGGTGATCAGGCGTTCTGCGTCACCGGCGACGAAGGCGTCGACCATCGCGCAATGGTCCGCGTGCAGGTCCGCCCGGTCGTCACGACTGACATGCACCATGGACTGCACGGGTTCGGTGACATTCCACGCCGCCTCCAGCATGTGCAGCAGCCGATACATGCGCGAGGGTCGGGTGAGAGCGGCATGCAACTCGCGGCTCTGCCGGTGGTAGGCACCCGCGTCGTCGTCGCGGATCGCCTGCTGCAGCTTGACATTGACCGCGACCGCGGCCGCGCGGTCGGCATCGGTGGCGTTGGCCACGGCGACGCCCAGCGACGCCGATTCCAAAGCCTCACGCACGATGTACATTTCGCGTAGCTCCTGCGGTGTCAGCAGCGCCACGGTGTAGCCGAAGTTGAGCCGGTGCTCCACCAGCCCCTCGCCGATGAGCGTCTTCAGCGCCTCGCGCACCGGAATCTGGCTGACGCCGAACACGTCCGCGACGTCAGCCAGAGGGATCGGCGTACCGGGCGGCACCCCGCCGTCGAGGACCGCACGCCGCAGTTCATTCAGCACGCCCTGCTGTGACGGCGCGGTCCGGTCCGCCACCAGCTGTCCGAGCAGCACAGAACGCCGGTGGGGCCGCATACCCGCACAGTAGATCGCGTTGTTGCCGACCCCGTTTCAGCGACGTTTCGACTGCGTTAGCGGAGTCACTCGTTCAGGACGGCGTGCGCGGCGTTGTAGCCCGGGATGAAGTTGACGGCCGGGCCACCGTGGCAGCCGGCACTGCCCAGATAGAGCCCCTCGACCGGCAGCTCCTGGTCCAGATAGCCGCGCGGGCCGGGCCGGTTCGGGCCCATCTGCTCGGGGTGGATCAGGCCATGGCAGAAGTCGCCGCCGGGCGCGCCGAACATGCGGTCCATGTGCCGCGGCGTGAACGTCGTGTGCCGCAGGATCAGCTTCTCGAAGTTCGGTGCCACCCGGGTGATCTTGTCGATGACCCGTTGCCCCATCTCCCGCTTCATCGAACCGTAGTCGCCGTCCCCTTCGACCGGGAACCACAGCGCGAACGCCGACGACGCATGCTTTCCGGGTGGCGCCAGCTCGGGATCCTGGACCGACGGAATCTGCCAGGCGATGGACGGGTCGGCCGGCACTATTCCCCGGCGGCTGTCCTCCCACTGCTGCTGCAGTTCCTCCGGCGTGCTGAAAAGGCCGATGGTGCCCTGTAATTCGGGGTTGTTCAGGATTTCGTAGGGCTCGGCGAATTCGGGGATGCCGTCGAGCGCGAAGTGCATCTGCAGGTAGCTGCCGCGGTGGTCGACGCGCGTGTAGCGGGCCCGCACGTCGTCGGGTACGGCACCGCCGAGCAGCTTGTCCACGGTCACTGACGGCGCGAGCGACGAAACCACCACGGGCGCAGCGATTTCCGTACCGTCCTCCAGCCGGACACCGGTGACCCGGCCGTCGTCCACGGTGATGGCCGCGACGGCGCTGCGCAGCCGGACCTCACCGCCGTGCGCGACGAACGCGTCCTCGAGGTGGCGGGCCAGTGCCCCGATGCCGCCCTTGAGCTTGCGCATCAGCGACGCACCGTCGGTGGGGACCGCGAGCCCGAAGGCCAGTGCGGCGGCACTGCCCGGGGTCTGGGGTCCTCGGTAGGTGGTGTTGCACGCCAGCACCGACAGCATGCCGCGGATGGCGCCGTGCTTGTCCTTGTCCGGCAGGTAGCGGTCCAGGACGTCGGTCACCGAGCCGAAGAGCATGTCGGTGATGGCCGACCGCTCGAATTCGTTTGTGGCGCAGGCATACATCTCGTCGTAGGTCTTGGGCGGCAGCCCGGCGTCGAAGCGTCCGAGGGCGCGCGCCGGTGCCATGCTCCAGGCCATCAGCCCGGCCATGCCGTTGACGGCCTCGGCGCCGTGCACCTCGTTCATGTGCGTGAGCAGCTTCATGGGGTCGGAGTAGAAGAGGAACGGCTCATCGCCGATGCCCCGCATGTTCACCGACATGACTTCCTGCTCGACGCTCGGCACCTGGTCGAGGCCCAGCTCCTGGCTCACCTTGAGCGACGTCGGGAACTGCTCGGACCCGGCGATCTCAAATTTGAAGCCGTCGAACAGCTCTACGGTCGAGGCCATACCGCCCGAGTAGAGCTTGGACTCCAGACACAGCGTCCGCAGGCCGGCCTTCTGCAGCATCACCGCCGACGCCAGCCCGTTGTGCCCTGCCCCGATCACGATCGCATCGAATTGCGCCATGATGGCACCTTGGCACTCGTCACAAAGTTCTGTCAATAGTGACAAAACATTGGCCGATGAAATCAGACCGGCCCGGCCGCGAGCTGATCCAGCGCCTGGTGACACATGCGCGCCAGATCAGCCAGTGACCGTTCCGCGCCCGACATCCACACCTCCATCGCGCCGAACACCGCGGCAGCGATGGTCCGCGAGCTCACCGCGATGCGCAGCCGGTCATCGGACCTGCCACACCGCGCCAGGTGTTCGGCGATGGCTTCGGCGAAATCAGCCTCCACCTGCCGGATGTGGCTGACGATCCGGTCGGCGTCCAGCTCCTGTTCCCGCAGCGCGGCAATCTTGGTGACGGCGCCAAAGTCATACGGAAAGGCGAAGATCGCGGCCTGTACGGCCGCCAACACCGGTTCGTCTGCCGGACGTCCGGCCAGCGCGGTGCGGAACCAGTGCAGGCCCGCGTCGTAGTCGGCGAACAACAGCTCGTGCTTCGACGTGAAATGCCGGTAGAACGTGCGCAGCGAAACCCCGGCATCCGCGGCGATCTCCTCGGCCGTCGTGCCCTCCACACCCTGCGCCAGAAAGCGGACCAACGCCGCCTGCTGCAACGCCTCACGCGTGCGCTCACTGCGGACGGTCTGTGGCGGCCGGGGCATCCCAGTACCGTACCGCAGAACGTTTTGTCATGATTGACAAAACATTATGCGGCGAGCAGACTCCGCTGACATGGTCTCGCTCATCGTCCACGCCGTCCTCGGACTGATCACCATCGCGTTCATCGTCAAGCTCAATCCGGCCGTCTTCCGCCGACCGGCCGACGGGCCCGCGTTCTCGGCACTCGAGTCGGCGTACTACGTCATCGGCATCGCCTCGATAGCGCTCGGCTACTACTTCAACACCAAGTTCGTCATGGATTACCAACCAGCCGACGGCAATCCGATCACCGGGCCCGGCAGCTGGTCGGACTACATCCGCCTGATGTTCGTCAACCCCGCGGCGTCCTCGGCCGGCCAGGACTACACGATCATCAACGTCATCCTGCTCCCGCTGTTCACCATCGCCGACGGCCTGCGGCGCGGCATCCGGCACCCGTGGCTGTTCTTCGTCAGCAGCCTCTTCACCAGTTGCGCATTCGCGCTGGCCTTCTACTTCGCGGTGATCGCCCGGCAGCAGCGGCATCAGGGCGCGGCCGACAACGTCAGGAGTTCTGCGACAATCCGGGGGTGACGCCACCGAGGATGGTCGCCCGCCTGCGGCCCTACGCCTCCACCATCTTCGCCGAGATGTCGGCTCTGGCCGCGCGGGTCGGCGCCGTCAATCTCGGCCAGGGATTTCCCGACGAAGACGGCCCGGCGCCGATGCTCACGGTGGCGCAGCAGGCCATCGCGGACGGCATCAACCAATACCCGCCCGGCCCGGGCATCCCGGCGCTGCGTCAGGCCATCGCCGCGCAGCGCAAGCGGCACTACGGCATCGACTACGACCCGGACACCGAGGTACTGGTCACCGTCGGCGGCACCGAGGCCATCGCCTCGGCCGTGATCGGGCTGGTCGAACCAGGGGCCGAAGTCCTGATCATCGCGCCGTTCTACGACTCCTACTCCCCGGTGATCGCCATGGCCGGCTGCCGCCGCGTCGTCGTCCCCCTCGCCCCGGACAACCACGGTTTCGCCATCGACATCGACGGGCTCCGCGCCGCGATCACGCCGGCCACCCGCGCCCTGATCCTCAACTCACCGCACAACCCGACAGGCATGGTCGCCAGCCACGACGAGCTGACGGCCATCGCCGCCCTCGCCATCGAACACGACCTCCTGGTGATCACCGACGAGGTCTACGAGCAGTTGACGTTCGACGGTCATCAGCACCGGCCGCTGGCGGGCTACCCCGGCATGGCCGAGCGGACCGTCACCATCTCCAGCGCCGCGAAGATGTTCAACTGCACGGGTTGGAAGATCGGCTGGGCCTGCGGGCCGGCCGACCTGATCGCCGGGGTGCGCGCCGCCAAGCAGTACCTGACGTACGTGGGTGGCGCACCGTTCCAGCCGGCCGTCGCGCACGCGCTCGACCACGAGGACGCCTGGGTCGACGCATTGCGAAAGTCCTACCGCGGCAAGCGCGACCGGTTGGCCGGCGCCCTGACCGACATCGGCTTCGATGTGCACGACAGCTTCGGCACCTACTTCCTGTGCGCGGACCCCCGGCCGCTGGGATATGACGACAGCACCGCGTTCTGCGCCGGGCTGCCCGAGCGCGTCGGCGTCGCGGCCATCCCGATGTCGGCGTTCCTGGATCCACACTCGCCTGACTCAGCCGGCTGGAATCACCTGGTGCGCTTCGCCTTCTGCAAACGCGACGACACCCTCGACGAGGCCATCAGCCGCCTCCGCACGCTGTGATTTGTGCACGATTTTCCGCGCCGGCCGCGGAAAATCGTGCACACATCCCTAGTTGTCCTGGGTGAGAAGCCCGGTGTCGGTGGGCAGGGTGCCAATCGCGGCGTCGACGCTGTCGTTGTGCCGCTGCGCGATTGCACTGAGCCGGTCGGCGTCCCGGGCCAGGAACGCCTCGAGCATCTCCTCGTGATCGCTGTTGAGCTTGGCCCGGTCGTCCGGTGTCACGTGCATCATCGCCTGCACGGGTTCGATCATGTTCCAGGACATCTCGAGGATGTGCAGCAGCCGGTGCATGCCCGACGGACGCACCAGGGCCATGTGGAAGTTGCGGCTCTCGCGTTGGAAGGCGGCCCCGTCGGAGTCCTTGATCGCTTGCGCCATGCGCTCATTGGCCTCGATGGCGACGGCCCGCTCGTACTCGGTGGCGCGTTCGGCGGCCCGCGCCAGCGCCGCGCCCTCCAGCGCCGCGCGCACGACGTACATCTCGTGCAGCTCCTGCTTCGTCATTCGGGAGACGGTGTACCCCGAGTTCGGCCGGTGGGTCACCAGGCCCTCGCTGATCAACGTCTTGAGCGCCTCCCGCACCGGAATGTGGCTCACCCCGAACAGCTCGGCGACCTCCGTCAGCGGCACCGGGGTCCCCGGCGGCGCGTCGCCGCGCAGGATCACTCGACGCAGCTCGGTCACCACGGTCTGCTGCGGCCCCCCGTGCCGCACCACCACCAGCTTCTCCAACAGCGGAGAAGGTGGGCGGTCGGTCATACAAACTCCCTATCGACAGATTCTGGACTAGCCGTAGAGACGAGTCACCCGGGCCCGCAGCCGGTCGACCGCAGCATCGAGCACCAGTTTGCGGGCTCGGCGCAACAAGAACTCCGGAATGGGGGCAACGAGGTCCACGATGATGTCGAACCGCACCCGGGTCCGGTCGCCCTCACGGGTCAGTTTGTACTCGGCATGTTGCCCGCGCTGTTGGAAGGTGTCGGACGCGTCCCACACCATCCAGTCATCACCCCAGTGATACTCCAGGAGCTCCTTGTCGGTGATGCCCATGATCTTCACGGTCGCTTTGACGTGGTGAGGACGACCGTCCGGATACCGATCCACTACCTGTAATTCCCGGTGCAAGCTGCGCCATTGCGACGCCTCGTCCATATCGGCCAGCGCATCCATGATGGCTTCGGGCGAGGCGTCGATCACCAGCTCTCGGGACGCCATAACTGCCATAGGGGCAAATTTAGTCCTCTACACCGGCCTCGTATAGGAAATGCGGCAGCTAACTTTCCAAACCGTTACTAACCGAGCGCGTCGATCGGCGTGGTCTGCTGCGGCGGGGCGCCGACGGGGCCGGACGGGGTCCGCGAGAACCGCGGCGCCGGCGCTGCCTGGTCGACGCCGTCGACGGTGACGATGGTGGACCTGGCCCGGAGGTGTTCGCCGGCAGCGGCCTCGGTCCAGCTGAGCACGGGAGTGACGCAGGCATCAGTTCCAGCAAATTTTTCGGTCCACTCGGCGCGGGTCCGGCTCGCGAACCGGGCGGCAAAGATGTCCCGCATCTCGTCGTAGCGCGCGAGGTCGAACTGGTTGGGCACCTCCGCGGGATCCAGATCGAGCCCCACAAGTAGCTGGGCGAAGAACTGCGGCTCGATCGAGCCGACCGCCATGTACCCGCCGTCGGAGGTCTCGTAGACGCGGTAGTACGGGGCACCACCGTCCAGGAGGAACGACTCGCGCTGGTCCTTCATCACGCCGGTGGCCTTCATGGTCCACATCATCTGGGCGAGCATGCTGACGCCGTCGACCATCGCCGCGTCGACCACCTGGCCGCGGCCGGACCGTTCGCGTTCATAGAGCGCCGTCACGATGCCGATCAGCACCAGCATCGAACCGCCGCCGAAGTCGGCGACCAGGTTCAGGGGTGCGACCGGCGGCCGGTCGCGGTAGCCGATGGCCGACAGCGCACCGGTCTGCGACAGGTAGTTGATGTCGTGGCCGGCGGTCTGCGCCAGCGGGCCGTCCTGTCCCCAGCCGGTGATCCGCGCGAAGATCAGGCGCGGGTTGACGGCCTCGCATTCGGCCGGCCCGATGCCGAGCCGCTCGCAGGTCCCCGGACGGAAACAGTCAAGCAGCACATCGGCTTTCGCGGCCAGCGCGAGCAGCGCAGCCGGATCGGACTTGACGTCCAGGTCGACGATCCGCTTCCCGCGGTGCAGCAGGTCGACGTTCTCGGCCGGCATGGTCAGCCCGCCGGGTCGACGCACCCGCACCACGTCGGCGCCGAGGTCCGCCAGCATCATGGCGGCGTGCGGCCCGGGGCCGATCCCGCCGAGTTCGATCACCTTGACTCCGGCCAGTGGCCCCGCATTCGTCATCCCGCGACGTTAGCCCATGGGTCGACGAGGCTGAATCCCGGTGTGCGTCAGCCCTTCTTGCGCTTGTCCATGAACTTTTTCAAGCCCTCGGTGGCGGTCTCGGCGCCACCGCTGACGCTGCGCTTCAGCAGGAAGCCGGGGATGGGCACGACGGGGTCGACGGTGATCTCGAACTTCACCTTGGTCTTGTTGCCGGCCGGGGTCAGCGTGTACTTGGCTTCCTGCTTCTTGAGCGACGACGACCTGATCAGCACCCAACCGCCGGTCAGGTCGGTCCAGGTGTACTCGAGGATCTGGTCGTCGGCCATGCCGGCGGCCTTGATGGTCATCTTGGCCTGCTTCGGCCGGCCGTTGTCGTAGGTGTCCAGGACCTCGGCCTTGGTGTACTGCGGCGACCACACGGGTGTCTGCGCCAGATCGGCGATGACGTCCATGATCTCTTCAGGGGTTGCCTCGATGGTCACTTCGTGCGACGCGCTGACTGCCATGGCGCGACCATAGACCACCGGACCGGGCGCCGTGACCAGGATGGTGCATCCAGCGGGACGGTCCCTAGTGGATGTTCGCCTGGATCTTCGTGGCGATGTCCGCGGCTGCCGTCACCGGCGCCTTGGGAGTGCAGGCCTCGACGTCGATGATCAGGTTGGCCACCACCTGCAAAACATGCTGGCACCAACGGGTTTCAGGCCCGGTGCCACGCGTGATGGGCATCGCCAGTTTGGTGTCAGTGCGCTCCAGGTCGCCCGACAACCACTTGGGCAGCGGCTTGTCGTTGAGCCGGATGTTCACCTTGTGGTTGGTGCACTTGGCCCACCGCTCGGCCGACAGGTTGAAGAAGTTCCGGGCCGCGTCGGAGGTCGGGTAGTAGACGACCGACTGCGCCGCCAGGTAGTTCCAGTCGTCGATGTCGGGGACCCGGAGCGTCTGCTGCCGCACGGCCTTCCAGTCCTGGCCGCTCTTGAGGTCCTTGCCGTCTTTCGAGTAGATGACGGACTCGTCGATCTGCCAGACGCCGAGGCAGTTCAGGTTCGGCAGCAGGTTGCGGTGGTCGTCCATCCCGTCTTTCGGCGGGCTGCCGACAAGGCCGGTGGTGCCCATCGTCTTGTTCAGCTCGGCCGGAGTCAGCAACAGATCGTTGATGCTCGACTCGGCGACGACGGACGGGGTCGCAGGCGTCGGCGCACCACCCTTGCCACCGCAGGCGGCCAGCGCCAGGCACAAGGCGGCGACGCCCAAGGCGTGTCGCTTCACGTGTTCCTTATATACGGGTCAGGCGTGAGTGCCGGCCGCGGCGCAGCCACGCTGGACCGCCTCGGCGTTGTTGTTGACCTCGGTCGCCGTGCTGTCGAGGTTGGTTCCGGTCATCCCGATGCCCATCTTCACCAGCAGCTTGGCCGCGCCGAACGACCAGGCCCGCATGGGCTCGGCGATGTCCGGCCGCAGACCGGGCGTGTTGGCGGCATCCATCGCAACCTGGGCGGAACTCCGCAGGCTCGTCCGGCCGGACTGGTTGCTCTGGCCGACATACGGATCGTTGTTCTCGAGGTCGTCGGCGAAGGCGCTGTAGCCATCGGCCGCGTTGTCGAGCGCCGCGGCGAACTGCGAGCAGGCTGCGACCGCTGCCGGATCGGCGTTCGCCGAGGTGACGCCCGCGGACTGGACCGAACCGGCGTTCACCGGAGCCGGGGCGGGATCGTCGGGGTCGGCATCGGCCGAAGGCTGCCCGAAAACGCCGGCGCCCAAGACGATTGCGGACGCTGCCACGAACCTCACCCAGGTGTGTGAAGACTTCACCGTTTCCTCCAAGTCATTCGCGCCGCGTCCACCGAAGGCATCGTGCTCACTCGGCTATGACGGACGCTCGGCGTTCGACGTTCCCACGGTCGGGCGTGTAGATGGCCAATTGGTTAACGCAAAACAAACCGACGATTTCCAATCCCCGTCGGTTACATGGCACCACGTGGGGAATGACCTAGATCACATTCGCTGATCAGCGCATTTCATGCGCAACGACCATGACAAATACCTCCACCAATACACGCGTATTCCCACTTAGCCCAGTGGTTGATAACGGAGGGGCAAGTTTTTGCGGTCCGTTTACCGGCTCTTCGCAGTTGAGGGTGTAGAGGTCATCGGCGCGTCGTTGCCGGGA
>NZ_JMHT01000072.1 GCF_001905655.1 Mycobacterium sp. ST-F2 | reverse complement strand
CACCCGCCAATTCTACAATTAATCAACTAATTTACGGCGCAGGACACTAGCGGATCGCCGACCGTGAGCCTATGGCGACATTAGCCGCTGGGTGGGTTACGCCGCGGATTGCGGTCACTATCGAGCAGCAATCCTCAGCCTAGTGGCGGGGCAACGCGAATCATCGACAGATGCCGTGAGTGGGGCGGTGGGGTAGGACAGAATCTGTCCCACACAGTGGTGACAGTCACTAGCCTCCGCAATCGACCTAACAAGCGCTTGGTTGCTATGCTGTCCGGATGGCGTCTCCATCGCCCAGTCAACCCGCGACCAGGCGCGACGAGCTTCTTCAGCTCGCCGCGGCGATGTTCGCCGAGCGTGGGCTGAAGGCAACCACTGTCCGGGACATCGCGGACTCAGCCGGCATCCTGTCAGGCAGTCTTTACCATCACTTCAAATCGAAGGAACAGATGGTCGAAGAGGTCATGCGGGACTTCCTTGATTGGTTGTTCGCCCGGTACGAAGAAATCATCGCCACGGAACCCGATCCGCTCGCGCGGTTCAAGGGTTTGTTCATGGCGTCCTTCGATGCGATCGAGCACCGGCACGCGCAGGTCGTCATCTACCAGGACGAGGCCAAGCGGCTGGGCGTCCTGCCGCAGTTCGGCTTCGTCGACGAGCGCAACCGGCAGCAGCGCAAGATGTGGGTCGATGTCCTGAAGCAGGGCATGGCGGAAGGTGTTTTCCGGTCCGACCTGAATGTCGACCTGGTGTACCGCTTCATCCGTGACACCACGTGGGTCTCGGTGCGCTGGTACCAGCCCGGCGGCAAGTTGACCGCAGAGGACGTCGGTCAGCACTACCTGAACATCGTGCTCGGCGGTGTTGCGGTAACCCCGTAACACCTTGCCGTCAAATGAGTTTCACCCAAAGAAGGAGATGAGAAATGGCCGCATCTGAGGCGTACGTCATCGATGCCGTGCGCACCGCCACGGGCAAGAAGGGTGGTGCCCTCTCCGGTTACCACCCGATCGACCTCGGTGTGGAGGCGTACCGCGGCATCTTCGCCCGCAATGACGTCGACCCCGCGGCGTTCGACGACGTCATCGTCGGTTGCGTCGATGCCATCGGTGGTCAGGCCGGAAACATCGGCCGGCTGACCTGGCTGGCCGCCGGCTACGACGAGGGCGTCCCCGGTACCACCGTCGACCGGCAGTGCGGTTCCTCGCAGCAGGCCATTTCCTTTGGCGCGCAAGCCATCATGTCGGGTACCGCCGACCTGATCCTGGCCGCCGGCATCCAGAACATGAGCCAGATTCCGATCAGCTCCGCCATGATCGTCGGCGAGCAGTTCGGCTTCACCTCGCCGACCAACGAGTCGAAGCGGTGGGTGGAACGCTATGGCAGCCAGGAGATTTCGCAGTTCCGCGGCGCCGAGATGATCGCCGAGCAGTGGGACATCTCCCGTGAGGACATGGAAGAGTTCGCCTTCAACAGCCACCAGCGGGCGTTCACCGCGATCCGTGAGGGCCGCTTCGACAACGAGATCATCCCGGTCGGTGACTTCAAGGTCGACGAGGGTCCGCGCGAAAGCACCATGGAAAAGCTGGCCTCGCTGAAGGTCCTCGTCGAGGGTGGCCGCCTGACCGCCGCGCTGGCCAGCCAGATTTCGGACGCCGCGTCGGCGACCCTGCTGGCCTCCGAAGCTGCCGTCAAGGCCCACGGCCTCAAGCCGCGCGCCCGCATCCATCACATCAGCTGCCGCGGTGACGACCCGGTGAAGATGCTGACCGGCCCGATCCCCGCGACCAAGTACGCGCTGGAGAAGACCGGCCTGAGCATCGACGACATCGATGTCATCGAGATCAACGAGGCGTTCGCGTCCGTCGTCCTGGCCTGGGCCAAGGATCTGAAGGCCGATCTGTCGAAGGTCAACCCCAACGGCGGCGGCATCGCGCTGGGACACCCGCTCGGCGCCACCGGTGCCAAGTTGTTCGCCACCATGCTCAACGAGTTGGAGCGCACGGGCGGCCGCTACGGCCTGCAGACCATGTGCGAGGGCGGCGGCACCGCCAACGTCACCATCATCGAGCGCCTCTGATATTCGCCGACGAACTGCCCCTTTCCTTTCGGAGAGGGGCAGTTTGCGTTGGTCGACCGGGTGTTTACGCGTTCAGATAACCGGGCATTCGGGAAGGATGTTCAAGTCTGTCGTCGTCATGGCCGTGGCAGCAGCTGCTCTCGGCGCCAGTGCCTGTTCGGGTGAGTCGCCGCCGCCGTCGAAGCCCACATCGAGCACGAGCACGACGGTGACCTCGACGGAGATCATCCCGGGAGTGCCGGTGGGTCCGTCCACGCCGCCGACGACGCCGTCGACGCGGGCCAGCACGAGCACCAGCACCGTGACGGTCACGGAGCCGCCCGGCGTGACGATTCCCAATCCGCCGCCGGTGCCGGTCATGCCGGCACCGCCCGGCGTGGGGCGCTGATTATCCGGGCCGGTGACCCAGCAGTGCGGCAATGGCCTGCTCGCACTTGCCGACTTCCAGCGGTTCGCCGGTGATGATGTCGGCGTAGAGGAACGACTCGACGATGCGCACGATGAGGAATGCCAGGTCGCGCGCAGGCAGCGGCGCATCCAGTTGACCTGCGGCGATTTCCTCGTTGAGGAGTTCTTCGATCGCGGTGACGAGGCGGCCCTGCAGGGTCCCCGCGCGGGTGGCCAGGATCCGCAGGGCGCGTTCGGGTTCGCGGCGCAGGAACGCCTGGAAGAACCCGGATTCGTCGATCACCATGGCGTAGTGGCCGACGGCCCGCGCGATGTGTTCGGCGCCGTGCCCGGGTGAAGATTCGATCGACGCCTTGAGAGTCGGCTCGGCCAGCGACCACAGGATTTCGGCGAGCAGCTCGTCACGGCCGCCGACCCAGCGGAACAGCGTGGCCCGGTTGACGCCGAGCTCGGTTGCCAGTTCCTGCATTTCGATGCGACGGCCTTCGAGGAACCAGCGGCGCGCGATGCGGAACGCCTCGAGCGGGTCGGGGCGCCGGTCGGTTGACGCCAGCATGCGTCCCAGCGGTGTCTCGCTGATGGCGCACCTCCTGTTTCATCTCGGTACCCTCGCATCATCGTAGCGGCTGATGTCCAAGTGAGATATATCTCCATGAGTCTCGCATGTGCAACATATCTGGATATGATGCATGAGTGACGCAGAGCGACGCGTCATCCTGCCCGTCGAGGGCGGCCTGCTCACCAGCTGAGCCCGAAGACCCAACAAGGAGAACAAGACCCGTGAAGCAGCTCAGCGGCCTCGACGCCACTTTTCTGTACCTGGAGACGCCGACGACGTTCGGCCACGTCAACGGGTTGATGATCTTCGAGCGCCCCAACGAGGAGTTCGACCCGTACGCCGCGGTCTATGCCAAGTTCGGGTCCCTCGTCGGAGAGCTCGCGCCGCTGCGCCGCCGGCTCGTGGAGGTGCCGCTCGGGCTGGACCACCCCTACTGGGTCGATGACCCCAACTTCGATCTGGATTTCCACATCCGCGAAATCCATTTGGCGCGACCGGGAATGGTCGACCAGCTGGCCGACCAGGTGTCCCGCATCGTCGGGCGCCCGATGGACCGCAGCCGTCCGTTGTGGGAGGTGTACGTCATCGACGGCCTCGACACCGGCCACTGGGCGATGCTGACCAAGTACCACCACGCCACCATCGACGGCGCCGCCGGACAGATCATGCTCAACGCCCTCACCGACACTGCGCCGGATGCCGCGCCGCCCGCACCCAGTGCCACCTGGGAGGCCGAATCCCTGCCCAGCTCAACAGAATTGCTGCGGAAGACGGCCATCAATTTGGCCGGGCACCCGGTGAAAGCGTTGCGCGTCACGACGCGACTGGTGGGCCAGCTCGCAGACAACGCCGGGATCGACAGCGTCAGCAGCGCGGCCAGCAAGGCCGGCTCAGCGATCAAAGCCCTTGCGCGCCTTGGTAAGGACGACGGTCCCAAGCTCTCCTTGCCGAGGGTGTCGTCGGCCCCGCCGACGCCGTGGAACAACCCGATCACCGGGCACCGGCGCTTCGCGATGCGCACCGCCTCGCTGGAGCACGTCAAGCAGCTGAAGGCGGCCACCGGCGGCACGGTCAACGACATCGTGATGGCGATCTGCGCCGGCGGCCTGCGGCAGTACCTGTTGGCTCATGACGCGCTGCCGGACCGGCCCCTGCGCGCCATGGTGCCGGTGTCCATCCGGACGGGTGAAGAAGAGGATCCGTGGACCAACCGGGTGTCGGCCATCTTCGCCGAGCTCCCGACGGATGTCGAGGACCCGCTGGAGCGGGTGGCCCGCTGCCGCGAGGCGATGGCCGATGCCAAGCGCCAGCTGGACCTGGTGCCGGCCGATCAGCTCGGCGATCTGGCCCAGTTCTCGGCGCCGGTGCTGTCGACGTCCGCGATGCGGCTCGCGTCGCGCTTGGGACTCGCGCACCGGATCGGGGGAGCGCCGTTCAACCTGGTGATCTCGAACGTGCCGGGCCCGCGTAAGCCGCTGTATTTCGCGGGGGCGCAGCTGGTCAACCAGTTCCCGGTGTCGATCGTCACCGAAGGCCAGGGGCTCAACATCACCGTGGTCAGCTACATGGACCGCCTGGACTTCGGCTTCATCGTCGACCGCGAGCTGGTGCCCGACGTGTGGGACCTGGCCGACATGCACATCGACGAGATCGGTCGCCTGATGGAGGCTAGCGGCGCCGAGTGGGCGGAAGAACCTCAGCCCGCGCCGCCGCGCCGCAATCGTGTTCGTGCGGTGCAACCCGGCGACGCCTACTGACGGGCCCTAATGTTCAGAGCATGAGTGGTTCGGGCGACGAGAGTCTTCTCACCGTTGTCGTCGCGCTCGGTGCCAATGCTCTGATCGCGGTGTCCAAAACCGCGGCCGCCGTCGTCACCGGCAGCGCCTCGATGCTGGCCGAGTCCGCCCACTCCTGGGCCGACACCGGCAACGAGGTGTTCCTGCTGATCGGCACCCGGCAGTCGGACAAGCCGGCTGATGCCCAGCACCGGCTCGGCTACGGCAGGGCCGGGTACATCTGGTCGATGTTCGCGGCCTTCGGGTTGTTCACCGTCGGCGCGGTGGTGTCGATCTGGCACGGCATCCAGTCGCTGAAAGGCGAGGCCGAGGCGACGTCGTACGGCTGGGCTTATGCGGTGCTGGCGGTTTCGTTCGTCCTGGAGGGGTCGTCGTTCCTGCAGGCGTTGTCGCAGACCAAGTCCGGTGCGCTGGAGCGACGCATCCATCCGCTGCGCTATATCCGCGTGACGTCGAACCCGATGCTGCGCGCGGTGTTCGCCGAGGACCTGTCGGCGCTGATCGGCATCGTCATCGCGACGGGTGGCATCCTGGCGCACCAGCTCACCGGGAATGCGATGTGGGACGCCATAGGCTCGATTCTGGTCGGTCTGTTGCTCGGCGCCGTCGCGTTGTTTCTCATCGGGCGCAACATGGACTTCCTGACGGGGGAGACCGTCACGCCGCTCGCCCGCAACAACGCGCTGCTGGCCCTGCTGGACCATGAGGACATCGAGCGGGTCAGCTACCTGCACATGGAATGGGTTGGCGCCAACCGGATCTACCTCGTCGCGGCCGTCGACCTCGTGGGTGACGCCGCCGAATCGAACGTCGCCGCACGGTTGAACGCCATCGCCGACGCCCTGGCGGCCCGCCCCGAGATCGTGCGCGCGGTGCTGACCCTGACCCGGCCGGGTGACACCACCGATCTGCGGCCAGGCGAGCTGCCGGATTGGTACCGCGAAAGCTAGACGGGGCTGATCGGAACGCGGCCCGCGGTCGTGACCAACGCGCGCGCCAGCACCGACCCGGGTTCGGCGGCACTGGTGACCAGCGCGACCGTCGCCGTCACCTGCGGGTCGTCCAACGGCACCATCCGTACCCCGTCCGGCAGCCGCAACGTGTGCAGCCAGGTCTGCGGCACGATGCTCGCCCACCGGCCACCGCTGACGTGAGCCAGCAGGGACACCACCGAATCGGCCTCGAGCCGTGGCGTCGCGGTCAGGCTGTGGGCGGCCAGCGCGTCGTCGAGCAGTTGCCGGCCCCGCATCCCGGTGTTCAACAGGCACAGCGGCAATTCCAGCGCGTCGGCCCAGCTGAGCGGATTCGTCTGGCTGGCAAGCAGTTCCGCCCCGGCGACGAGGACCTGCCGCTCCTCGTACAGCGGCGTGACCGTCAGCCTCGTGGTATCGACGCCGTCGGGATAGATGATGCCCGCGTCGAGTTCGAAGCGGCGCATGCGTTCGACGATGCCCGCCGAGCGCAGACTGCTCTCCAATTGCACTCGCACCAAAGGATGTTCGAGGCAGAACGGATCGGTCAGCAGCGCCACGGTGCTGGACGCTCCCGGGACGACGCCGAGTCGTAATTCGCCGGTCAGGCCCGTCTGCAGTGCGGCGACCTCGTGGATGAGGGCGTCGTGATCAGCGAGAATCCGGCGTGCCCACAACACGAGTCGCTCGCCTTCGGGCGTCAGGCCTTCGTAGTTCTGACCGCCTCGAACGAGCGGAACCTTGAGCTCGTTCTCGAGCTTGCGGATCGCCTCTGACAGCGCCGGTTGGGAGACATAGCAGGCCGCGGCAGCGCGCGCGAAGTGCTTCTCGCGGGCGAGTGCCACGAAGTACTCGAGCTGGCGAAACAGCATGGACCATTCGACCACATCTGATAGGCGGTGCTTATCAGACTGACCGCCTGCGCAGCTAGTCGCGGGTACCGGGCAGCAGCATCGACACCGCGATCGCGGCGGTGACGCCGATGACGGTGTCGATGCCGCGGTAGGTCAGCAGCATGAGCGGTTCGGTGGGTACGGCGAGGTCGGTCATCAGCATGATCAACGGGGTGAAGAATCCCAGTGCGACCGCGTGGTGGTGCGTCATGAACAATTCGGTGGGGAACAGCAGCACCATCACGCAGATGGCCAGCACATATGCGCTGGGCTGGGGGATCAGCAGCACGGCCGCCACCACGAGACCGACCAACGTGCCGGCGAGGCGGTGGATGCCGCGTTTGATGCGGCCACTGGCGTCGGCGGCCGCCAACGGTCCGGCGGCCGCGGCGATGGCCCAGTTTGCGTGGTCGACGCCGAGCGCCACACCGGCGGCGCCGGCCGCGGCGATGGCGATGGCGTAGCGCCCGGCATGAATCAGCACATCGCGGACATCCGGAACCGGCAGGCGGGCCGCCGGTTCGGCACCCGGTGGCGCGTCGAGGATTCCGAGCAGTACGGACAGCAAAGCTGTTGCGGCACAGATCAAGATCGCGGACGACGGCGTCACCCGACCGGCGGGCACAGTGGCGATGGCCCCGAGTGCGAACACCCCGTAGAACGGCCCTTCCGGTTTGAGCGCGAGGTAGTCGGTCACCACCGATCCCACCGTCGCGAACACCACCGCGGCAATGACCAACACTGCCGGCGTGATGTGGTTATCGGCCAGGGCCACGCCGATGGCGACACCGAGCACGAGGATGACGCCACCCTGCGTCTGGTGCGCGAGTCGACGGCGCCGGGTCTCGGTACGGCCGTACATGCCGGTGATCGCGCCGAACACTGCGTAGATGATGAGGTCAGGGCGCCCGGCCGCCAGCAGTGTGATGCCCGGGACGGCCAAACCGAGCGCGACGCGCAGGGCTGGACGGTGGTCCTCCATGGGCGGAGTCATGGCGCTGCGCACGCGCGCGTAGACGGTGCGCATCGGCCCACTCCGATCGATGAAAAGTGCTAGCTGGCAACAGCAAGGGTCCCTTGCCGGGGGTGGGCAGTCAAAGGGGAGTTTCCGAGCGGGCGATCGGTGGTGCCTATCGGCGCAGTTCGCTGCGGCGCGATCGGCGCCGCCTATCGCATGATCGGAAGTACGTCTTGAATTCTGGACAGTTCGTCACGAGCTGACCGCGCTCCGGTACTAGGGTCGAATCCATGGCTGGACTGAGGCTTTTCCTGGAGTGGCCCGTCGTTCGTCAACTGCGTTCCGGGGACGTCCTCGGCCGCGGGCCGGCAGTGGCGTCCAAACAGACGCGCGAGATTCAGCCGCGTACCGCCACCGCCGATCGCGTGGTGCAGAGCGTCTGCCCGTACTGCGCCGTCGGGTGCGGGCAGCGGGTGTACGTCAAGGACGAGAAGGTCGTCCAGATCGAAGGCGATCCAGGTTCGCCGATTTCGCGAGGGCGTTTGTGCCCCAAGGGTTCTGCCAGCGAGCAGTTGGTCAATGCGCCCGGCCGGCAGACCGAGGTGCTCTACCGCGCGCCGCGCGCCAAGGAGTGGCAGCGTCTGGACCGCGAGAAGGCCATCGAGATGATCGCCGACCGGTTCATCGAATCCCGCCGCAACGGCTGGCAGGACTTCAACAAAGACGGCCTGACGCTGAAGCGCACCATGGGGGTGGCGTCGCTCGGTGGCGCCACCCTGGACAACGAAGAGAACTATCTGATCAAGAAACTCTTCACCGCCGCCGGGGCCATACAGATCGAGAACCAAGCGCGTATTTGACACAGCGCAACGGTTCCCGGTCTGGGAGCCTCGTTCGGGCGCGGAGGCGCGTCGCAGCCATTGCAGGACATGGCCAACGCCGATTGCATCGTCATCCAGGGCGGCAACATGGCCGAGGCGCACCCGGTGGGATTTCAGTGGGTGTCTGAGGCCAAAGCCCGTGGGGCGCGGATCATTCACGTCGACCCGCGGTTCACCCGTACGGGTGCGGTCGCGGACCGGCACATCCCGATCCGGGCCGGGTCCGACGTCGTTGTGCTGGGCGGTCTGATCAATTACGTGCTGACCCATGAGAAGTGGTTCCACGAGTATGTCGTCGCGTTCACCAACGCCGCGACACTGGTCAACGAGGACTTCCGCGATACCGAGGACCTGCACGGCCTGTTCTCCGGATTCGACCCGGCGACAGGCAAATACGACTCCACGACGTGGGCGTACGCCAGCGCCGGCGACGGCAAGATCGAGAAGACCGGCGGAGCCGAGCGCGATGCCAGTGCCTCGGACCGGGCGGGCGGCGACGCGTTCGGCGACGGCGGCCCATCGCTGGCGCACGCCGAGGTGCTGCGTGATGAGACGCTGCAGCACCCGCGCACGGTGTTCCAGATTCTCAAGCGCCACTTCTCCCGGTACACCCCGGAGATGGTGCGCGACATGTGCGGCATCAGCCTGGAGGAGTTCGACTATCTGGCGCGTTCGGTGACCGAGAACTCGGGCCGGGACCGCACCACGTGCTTCGCCTACGCCACCGGCTGGACGCAGCACACCCTCGGTGCACAGTTCATCCGGACCGCGGCGATCCTGCAGCTGCTGTTGGGCAACATGGGTCGCCCCGGCGGCGGCATCATGGCGTTGCGTGGGCACGCGAGTATTCAGGGCTCCACCGATATCCCGACGCTGTTCAACCTCCTGCCGGGATATCTACCGATGCCGAATGCGGGTGATCAGGACACCCTTGCCGACTACCTGCGCACGGTGCACTCGAAGTCGGAAAAGGGCTACTGGGCCAATGCCGACACCTATCTGATCAGCCTGCTCAAAGCATGGTGGGGTGACGCGGCGACGGCCGAAAACGATTGGGCCTACGACTATCTGCCGCGGCTGGACGGCCCGGCGGGGACGTACCAGACCGTGATGGGCATGCTCGCCGACGAGGTCGAGGGATACTTCATCCTCGGCCAGAACCCGGCCATCGGGTCGGCCAACGGCCGCATGCAGCGCCTCGGTATGTCGCACCTGAAGTGGCTGGTGGTGCGCGACTTCGCCATGATCGAATCGGCGACGTGGTGGAAGGACAGCCCCGAAATCGAATCCGGTGAGCTGCGCACCGAAGACATCGAGACCGAGGTGTTCTTCATGCCGGCCGCCACGCACGTGGAGAAGGCGGGCTCCTTCACCCAGACCCAGCGCCTGGTGCAGTGGCGACACCAGGCGCTGCACCCGCCGGGGGAGTGCCAGAGCGAGCTCGACTTCTTCTACAAGCTGGGACAACGGATTCGGGCAAAACTCGCCGGGTCCACCGACGAACGTGACCGGCCGCTGCTGGACCTCACCTGGGACTACCCGACCGACGAACACGGGGAGCCGGATCCGGAGTCGGTGCTGGCCGAGATCAACGGTCGATACCTCACCGGGCCCGATGCCGGGAAACCGATCTCGTCGTTCACCGAGTTGAAGGCCGACGGTTCCACCATCTCCGGCTGCTGGATCTACGCCGGTGTGTACGCCGACGGCGTCAACCACGCCGCCGACAAGGTGCCCGGTGGTGGCTCGGGACCTGTTGCAGCCGAATGGGGTTGGGCCTGGCCGGCCAACCGCAGGCTCATCTACAGCCGCGCTTCGGCAGACCGCGACGGCAGGCCGTGGAGCGAGCGCAAGAAGTACATCTGGTGGGACGAGCAGCAGGGCCGCTGGGTTGGGGACGACGTCCCCGACTTCCCGATCGGGCTGGCACCGCATGCCCGGCCGGAGCCGGGAACCGGTGGGCCCGAGGGCCTTTCGGGCGACGACGCGTTCATCATGCAGTCCGACGGCAAGGGCTGGCTGTTCGCGCCGGCCGGTCTGGTCGACGGGCCCATGCCGACGCACTACGAGCCGTTCGAGTCGCCGGTGGCCAATGCGCTGTACCCGCAGCAGCAGAGTCCGACCCGGGTGATCATCGCCCGCGACGACAACCTGGGTGCGCCGAGTGCGGGGGAGCCGGGCGTCGACGTCTACCCGTATGTCTTCACCACCTACCGGTTGACCGAGCATCACACCGCGGGCGGCATGAGCCGCTGGTTGCCGTTCCTGTCCGAACTGCAACCGGAGATGTTCTGCGAGGTGTCCCCGGAGCTGGCGGCTGAGCGTGGCCTGGAACCCAACGGCTGGGCGACGCTGATCTCGCCCCGCGCGGCCATCGAGGCGCGCGTGCTGGTGACCGAGCGGATGAAACCGCTGATCATCGGCGGCCGCACCGTGCACCAGATCGGGTTGCCGTATCACTGGGGTGTGGGCTCGGATGCGGTGGTGAGCGGCGACGCGGCCAACGACCTGATCGGGTTGTCTCTCGATCCGAACACCCAGATCCAGGGATCCAAGGCCGGCAGCTGCGACATCGTCGCGGGGCGCCGCCCGACCGGTCCGGCGTTGATGGAACTGGTACGTGAGTACCAGCGCCGGGCGGGTACCACCATCGAGACCGACAGCGCCCGGATCACCGATCCGGCCGCAGAGATCGTCTACCCCGACCCGAGTCAGGACGATCCGAACAAGGAAGGCAAGACGACATGGTGAGCCTGGCGCGCAGAAAGGAGACGCACTGATGGGGCAGCTCTCCGGGCCGACGGACCCCGCCGCCGACGCGCACTGGCACGTGCATGAATCCCGCAAGGGGTTCTTCACCGACACCTCGATCTGCATCGGCTGCAAGGCCTGCGAGGTCGCGTGCAAGGAATGGAACCGCAATCCGCGCGACGGCGACCTCGAGCTGCTCGGCTCGTCGTACGACAACACCGGCTCGCTGGGCGCCAGCACCTGGCGGCACGTCGCGTTCGTCGAGCAGGACCACGAGCGCATCGAGGAGGCCCGGGAGACCGGGCGCGCGCTGATCGGGCTGGGCATGCCTGCCGTGGGTGCGCCTGCAGTGGACACCAGCCCGCCCGACACCCCCGAGTTCCGTTGGCTCATGGCCTCGGACGTGTGCAAACACTGCACGCACGCAGGCTGTCTCGACGTCTGCCCGACCGGCGCCATGATGCGCACTGAGTTCGGCACCGTGGTGGTGCAGCACGATGTGTGTAACGGCTGCGGTACGTGCGTGGCCGGTTGCCCGTTCGGGGTGGTGGAGCGGCGCAACGACGGCACGTTCGGCGCGACGACGGGCCGCGGCGAGCGCAAGGGCGAGCAACCCGAGGTGCCGCGTCGCGGTATCGCCCAGAAGTGCACGCTGTGCTACGACCGCCTGCTCGACGACGAAACCCCGGCCTGCGCCAAGACCTGCCCGACGACGTCCATCAAATTCGGCGACCGGGACGACATGGTGGCCGAGGCGCGGGAGCGCGTCGCGCAACTGCATGCGCAGGGCATGACCGAGGCACGGCTGTACGGCGCCAACGACCTCGACGGTGTCGGCGGCACAGGATCGGTATTCCTGCTGCTCGACGAACCCGAGGTCTACGGACTGCCGCCGGACCCGCGGGTGTGCACCGCCGACCTCATGACGATGTACCGGCGCGCCGGCGTTGCCGCGCTGGGAATGGTTGCTGCCGCGGCCTTTTCGTTTGTCCGGGGGAAGCGATGAGCGAGTACGACAACTTCCGCCCCCCGGAGCCGCAGCGCACGCCGGGCGGTAAACGTCGTCGGCGTCGCGCCGGAATCGATACCGGAGGTGACGGCGCCCGCGAGATGACGCTGGTGCCCGAGGCCGAATTCACCTCGTACTACGGGCGTCCCGTCGTCAAGCCACCGCCATGGGGCCACGAGGTCGCGGCGTATCTGTTCCTCGGCGGCGTCGCCGGCGGGTCGGGCCTCCTGGCTGCCGGCGCGCAATTGACGGGGCGAAAAGCGTTGCGGCGCAATGCCCGGCTGGGAGCTCTCGGCGCGGTGGGTCTGGGTGCGGTGGCTCTGGTCGCCGACCTCGGCCGGCCCGACCGCTTCCACAACATGATGCGGACGTTCAAGGTCACGTCGCCGATGAGCGTCGGCTCGTGGATCCTGTCGGCGTACAGCGGCGGCATCGGTGTCGCGGCGGTCGCGGAGATCGACCGGGTGACAGGCGAGCGGCTGCCGCTGGGCCCGCTGCGTCGGGTGCTCCAGATTGCCGAAGCGCCGGCAGGTTTGGCCGGCGCCGTCTTCGCGGCACCACTGGCGGTGTACACGGCGGTGCTGCTCGGCGACACCGCAACCCCGACCTGGAACGCCATGCACCGGGACCTGCCGTTCGTCTTCGTCAGCTCAGCCAGCTTGGCGGCGTCCGGTTTGGCGCTGGTCACCACGCCGGTCGCCGAGACCGGCCCGGCTCGGACACTGGCCGCGCTCGGGGTGGTCGGCGACCTGACGGCCATGAAGCTGATGGAGCGCCGGATGGATCCGGTGGCTGCAGAGCCGTTGCACCACGGCCACCCCGGCGAGATGCTCAAGTGGAGTGAACGGCTCGCCGTCGCAGGCGGTTTGGGCGCGCTGATCGGTGGCCGCAACCGGCTGGTGGCCGCGGTCTCCGGGCTGGCGCTGCTGGCGGCGTCGGCACTGACACGCTTCGGCGTGTTCGAGGCGGGCATCGAATCGGCGAAGGATCCGCGCTACACCATCGAGCCGCAGAAGCGCCGGCTCGCGGCGCGGCGGGCAGCCGGCGAGACGGGAGATTCAATCACCACGGCGGGCTGAACCCCGGTACGGTGGCTAGCGCTCTGCTTGCCCGACTACGTACCGAGGTCGCCCGTGGACTCTGCCCTGCGTTCTGCCCTTGATGACGTGCTCGACAGCGCCATCGCGCCTGCGGCACCGAGCGTCGATGCGGAGGGGCGCTTCCCTAGCGAAGCGGTCGATGCACTCGGCAAGGCAGGCTTCCTCGGACTGTTGAGCGCACCAGATGTCGGCGGTGGCGGCGGCACCCTCGGTGACGCGGCTGAAGCGGTTCGGGCCATCGCAGCCATCTGTGGGTCGACGGCGATGGTGCTCACCATGCACTACGCCGCGGTCAGCGTGCTCGAGCGGTTCGCCGACGCCGACACCCGCAGCGCCATCGCCGCGGGCCGGTACCTGAGCACGCTCGCGTTCTCGGAAGTTGGCTCGCGCAGCCACTTTTGGGCCCCGGTCGGCACGGCGGTGCGTGCTGGAGACCGCGTGCTGGTGAACTCGCGCAAGAGCTGGGTGACCTCGGCCGGCCACGCGGACAGCTACGTGTGGTCGAGCCGGCCGCTCGAGGCCGACGGTCCGATGACACTGTGGCAGGTCCCGGCCGGGGTGGACGGGCTCGAGGTCGTCGGGAGCTTCGACGGGCTGGGGTTGCGGGGCAATTCGTCGGCGCCGATGACCGCGACCGACGTGGTGCCTGCGGCCATGCTCGGCGGCGACGGAGCGGGTCTGGATTTGGCGCTCGAGTCGGCGCTGCCGACGTTCCTGGTGCTCAACGCCGCGTTCTCGGTCGGGCTGATGCGCGCGCTGATCGACGCGGCGGCCACGCACCTGAACACCAGTCGCCTCGAACACCTGGATCAGAGCCTCGCCGAACAACCCGAGCCGCGCCGCGAATACGCGCGGCTGATGACGGTCGTCGACGGGGCCGGCCTGTTCCTGGACGACACCCTGACCGCGTTGGCGACCGGGCGGGCCGACGCGATGCTGCGCGTGCTGCAGGTGAAATCGGTTGCCGCAGAGGCGGCTTCGGAGGTCGGTGACGGCGTCATGCGGTTGTGTGGTGGCTCGGCGTTCCGTAAAGACCTGGGCATCGAACGGCGCTTCCGGGATTGTCTGGCAGCGCGGGTGATGGCCCCCACCACCGAAGCGCTGCGCGACTTCGTCGGCCGCGCCGCGTTTGGCCAGCCGCTACTGTGAGGTGACCATGACTGTCTTGCTGGGCGCTGTCGCCTACGACCCCAAGGTCGTCACCATCTGGTTCGGGTTCCGCGAGTGGCTGCGGAAACACGACCTGGATTTCGACTTCATCCTCTACTCCAACTACGAACGGCAGGCGGAAGACCTCGTCGCCGGGCGCATCGACGTGGCCTGGAACTCGCCGCTGGCGTGGTTGCGCTGTGAGCGACTGGCGGCCGCGCGCGGCCTGACAGTGACGGCGCTGTTGATGCGGGACACCGACCAGGACCTCACGTCGGTCTTCGTGGTGCGAGCGGATTCTCGATACCAGACGCTTGCCGACCTGAAGGGAGCCCGAGTGGCGCTGGGCGCCATCGACTCTCCTCAGGCGACGCTGATTCCGCTGGCCGCACTGGCCGATGCGGGCCTGCTGCCTGGGTGCGGTCTCGGCGTCACGCGCTTCGACGTCGGCGTCGGCCTGCACGGCGACCACATCGGCGGCGAGCGCGACGCGGTGCGCGCGTTGCTCGATGGCCGCGTCGACGCCGCGGCGATCATCGACGCCAACCACCTCGGCTTCGGCCGCGACGGCACCATACCGGCTGGCAGTGTCCGAATCATCGGTCAGACAACACCTTTCGACCACTGCAATCTGACCGTCGTCGACACCGCGCCCGCTGACGAGATCGAGAAGCTGCGCGAACTGCTGGAGTCGATGTCATACGACGACGAGACGGTGCGGCCGCTGCTGGACCTCGAGGGCCTCACCCGCTGGGTGCCCGGCCGCACCAGCGGATACGAGGTGCTCGATACGGCCGTCGACCTCGTCGGCTTCTACGATGCCGCCGGCAACGTCACCGCGACCGACTACCGGCCATGAACCCGCGCGTCGACCTGGGTGAGCTCGGGTTCGACAACGGCGCGCACCTGCTGGTGCAACGCGCGCTCACCGCGTCAGGTGGGCGGCCGGTCGAAATCGTCGGTCGCGCACCGGCTCTCGCGGTTGACCTCCCGGCCTGGTGCCGCACCCTCGGGCATCGGGCGACGCGCGGTGACGGCGTCTGGGTGGTCGAGCCGGGCATCCGCAACCGGTGGGTGGGCGCCGAACGCGCGGGTGCGCCCGGCCCGGACGGGATCGTCGCGTCCGCACCCGCGCACTGGGGCCTGGCCGCGCGAGGTGCATTGGTCGAGCGCGGCAGTGCGCAGGCCGGGATCTCGTCGCCCTTCGACATTCGCGACCGCGACCTGGTGTGGGCCGACATCGCGCCGGCACTGTATGCGAATGCCGCTGCCGAACAATGGGATCCGGCCACGGCGGTGGAATGGAACGCGGAGTTCGAGATCGATCCCGACGTCGACCGGGCCGTCGTCCAGGTGATGACGTATCTGGTCGAGAACGAGCAGGCTGCCTTGGTGGTGCCCGCCAAACTACTGGCCCGCATCCACCCGCATTTCCGGGAGGTGTTGCAGCTGTTGGCGGTTCAGGCCGCCGATGAGGCCCGGCACATGGAGGTCTTCACCCGGCGGGCACTGTTGACCGGACGGCCGATGGGTACCTCGACGGTCGGCGGCAGGCAGTCGCTGGCGACGCTGCTCGACGAAGCCGACTTCTCCATGGCCTCATTCCTGCTGTCCGTGCTCGGCGAGGGCAGCTTCCTGAACCTGCTGGAGTTCCTCGATGTCCATGCGCCGGATCCGGTGACGCGCTCCGTCACGCAATTGGCCCGCCGCGACGAGGCGCGGCATGTGGCCTTCGGGGTGGCGCACCTTCGGTACCAGGCGGACCGCGACAGCGGCGTGCTGCGGCAGTTGCGGGCCGCCGTCGAGCGTCGCTACGCGGCATTGGTCGACACCGCCGGCCTCAACGCCGAGGTCTTCGATTCGCTTGTCCTGCTTGCCGCGGGGAGTTGGGAGCCGTCGGCGATCGCGGCGGGCTACCGGGCCGTGCTTCAGCTACAGGACGAGATGGACCAGGGCCGGCAGCGGCGGCTGATCCACCTCGGTTTCCCGGCCGATGAGGCGGCCGACATCTCGGCGCTGCACACTAGGAATTTCATGTAGACGGTCACCGCACCTCGATGCCGCCGCCCGCCACGGTGTGCCCGATGACCGGATAGCCGGGGACCTCGCCCACGATCAGTAGCCCGCCCGACGTCTGGGCATCGGCCAGCAGCAGCAGGTCGTCCTCGGTGACGTCCGATCCCGGGCGCAGGTGCGGACGCACCCAGTCCAGGTTGCGCCGCGTCCCGCCGGAGACAAACCCGTCACGCAGGGCGTCGAGTGCGCCGTCGACAAGCGGTACGGCGCCGCGGTCGAGCACCGCACCCACGCCGGAGGCCCGGCACATCTTGTACAGGTGGCCCAGCAGCCCGAAGCCGGTCACGTCGGTGGCAGCCCGAGCGCCCGAAGCCAGGGCGGCGTCGCAGGCGTCGCGGTTGAGTGCGGTCATCGAGGCGATGGCCGCGGCGAACACCTCACCGGTCTGTTTGTGCCGGTTGTTCAGCAGGCCCACGCCGATGGGCTTGGTCAGCGTCAACGGCAACCCGGGCGCGGCGGAGTCGTTGCGCAACAAACGCTTCGGATCGGCCACGCCCGTCACCGCCATGCCGTATTTGGGCTCGGGATCGTCGATGGAATGTCCGCCGATCACCGGGCAACCCGCTTCCGATGCCACCGCCAGGCCGCCGCGCAGCACTTCGGTCATCAGTTCCATGGGCAACGTGTCGCGGGGCCAGCCGACCAGGTTGATCGCGACCACCGGCCGTCCGCCCATGGCGTACACATCGGACAGGGCATTGGCCGCGGCGATGCGGCCCCAGTCGTAGGCGTCGTCGACCACGGGGGTGAAGAAATCGGCCGTCGACAGCACGGCAAGGTCGTCGCGCACGAGCACGGCGGCGGCGTCGTCACCGTCATCGAGCCCCACCAGGACGTTGTCCGCGGATTGGCCGACCAGCCCCCTGACCGCCTCTTCCAACTCACCCGGCGGAATCTTGCAGGCACACCCACCGCCGTGGGCGTAGCTGGTCAGGCGCTGCACACCAGTGGAACCCATGGCGCCAATGTAGCCGTCGGACGCTAGGTTTAGGGGCGGAGGTGTCTGGGTCCTGGTGGGCTCCCCGGTCTTCAAAACCGGTGAGGCCGAGTATCTCGGTCTGGCGGGTTCGATTCCCGTCCACCTCCGCCAGATGTCGTGGTGGGCACTTCAGGAGGGCACGTGAGCGAGCTGGACCCGCGTCGGCTCATTCCGCGTACCGATCAACTGCTTGCGCTCCCGGAGGTCCGCGACGCGCGAAACCGATTGGGCGACAGTGCCGTCCGGGCGGTCGTGACGCAGACGCAGGAACGGGCCCGGCGCGGTGAGTTGCCGCCTGACGAGGTTGTGAAAGTGGTGGTTGCCGCGCTGGCCGGGCGGGCGCCGGTGTCGCTGCGACCGGTGCTCAACGCCACGGGCGTCGTGGTGCACACCAATCTGGGCCGGGCGCCGCTGTCGGCTGCGGCAGTCGACGCCCTGGTCGCGGCCAGTGGGTACGTCGACGTCGAGATGGACCTGAGCACCGGCACCCGATCGAAGCGCGGTGTCGCGGCCCGGGCAGCACTGCTGGCGGCGTGCCCCGCGGCCGAGGACGCGCTCGTCGTTAACAACGGCGCCGCCGCGCTGGTCTTGGCGACCACGGCGCTGGCGGCGGGGCGTGACGTGGTGGTCAGTCGCGGCGAGCTCATCGAGATCGGCGCCGGTTTCCGGTTGCCCGACCTGATCGCGTCGACGGGAGCTCGGCTGCGCGAGGTGGGCACCACCAACCGCACCCACCTGCGGGACTACGCCGACGCCCTCGGGCCGGACACCGGCTGCGTTCTCAAGGTGCACCCGAGCAACTTCCGGGTGACGGGGTTCACCTCGGGGGTCTCGTTCGGTGAGCTTCGGAACATGTTGCAGGACAGGGGCGTACCTCTTGTCGTCGATCTGGGTAGCGGGCTGTTGGCGCCCGACCCGTTGCTACCCGACGAACCCGATGCCGCGACCGCCCTGGCCGCCGGCGCCGATGTCATCACGGGTAGCGGCGACAAACTGCTCGGCGGTCCGCAGGCCGGCATCGTGCTGGGGCGCGCCGACGTGGTCACCCGCATGGCTCGTCATCCGCTCGCGCGGGCCGTGCGCGCTGACAAGCTGACGCTCGCCGCGCTGGAGGCCACGCTGTGTGTCGGTCCGGTGCCGGTGATGCAGGCGCTGCACGCCGACGCGGACCGGCTGCGGGTCAGGGCTGACCGGATCGCTGATGCCGTCGGCGCGGACGTGGTGCCGCACGACGGGCGCGTCGGCGGCGGCGGCGCCCCCGGCGTACCGCTGCCCGGGTGGGCGGTCCGGTTGCCGGAGACGGTGGCGGCGGCGCTGCGGACGGGTGACCCCGCCGTGGTCGCCCGGGTGCACGACGGCGCGTGCCTGGTCGACTTGCGCTGTATTCCGGAGGACGACGACGCGCGCGTCCTCGCCGCCGTTCAGGCCGCACTGGGTGGCTGACGGTGACGTATGTCGTAGCAACAGCCGGTCACGTCGACCACGGCAAGAGCACCTTGGTACGTGCGCTCACCGGTATGGAACCGGACCGGTGGGCTGAGGAGCGCCGTCGCGGGCTGACCATCGACCTCGGCTTCGCGTGGACCACATTGCCGTCGGGCCGGGACGTGGCATTCGTCGACGTGCCCGGCCACGAACGATTCTTGGGCAACATGCTGGCCGGCCTCGGGCCTGCGCCGGTGGTGTGCTTCGTGGTCGCCGCCGACGAGGGGTGGCAGGCGCAGTCGAGCGATCACCGAGATGCATTGGCCGCGCTGGGGATTCAGCACGGACTGATCGTCGTCAGCCGCGCCGACCGGGCGCCGGACCGGGTGGACGCGACGCTCGCGCAGGCCCGCGAAGAACTCGCCGACACCGGGCTGCGCGACGCACCGGCCGTCGTGGTCTCGGCCATCAAGGGCACCGGTCTGCCGGAACTGCGCGTGGCCCTGGACGACGTGCTGGCTGCGGTGCCGGCGCCGTCGGCCACTGCGCGCGTGCGGTTGTGGGTCGACCGGTCGTTCACCATCACCGGCGCCGGGACCGTGGTGACCGGAACCCTGGCCGCCGGCACCGTGGCCGATGGCGACCGGCTGGCCTTGAACGGCCGTGACGTGGTGATCCGCGGGCTGCAATCGCGCGGCGAGTCCTCCGCCACGCTCGGGCCGGTGACCCGGGCCGCATTGAACCTGCGCGGCGTGTCCGCGGAACAGGTCCACCGCGGCGACGTGCTGCTGACGCCCGGAGCCTGGGAGACGACCCGCACGCTGGATGTCCGGCGCGTGAGCGGGGCGGCGTTCACCGACGTTCCCGAACAGCTCACCGCGCACGTGGGAACAGCGACGGTGGAGGCCAGGCTACGGCCGTTCGACGATGATCATGCCCGGCTGGTGCTGGACCGGGAGTTGCCGCTGGTGCTCGCCGATCGGCTCGTATTGCGACAGCCGGGTGGCCGCGTGCTGGGCGGCGCGCAGGTGCTGGACGCCGACCCGCCGCCGCTACGCCGTCGCGGCGACAGTGCCCGCCGTAATGCGGTGCTGGCCGCCATGGACACCCGCGGCGACGTGCTCGGTGAGGTGACCCGCCGCGGCATCGTGACGGTAGATCACCTGCGCCGGTTGGGATTTGACACGTCCGACCCGCCGGCCGGCGTTCACGTGAGCCACGGCTGGTGGATACTTGCCGCGACCTACGAGGCGTGGCAGCAGCGGCTGCGCACCGCGGTTCAGGACCTGCATGACCGGGATCCCCTGGCGGCAGGACTGTCCCGCGGCGCCGTCAGCGACTTCCTGGCCTTGCCTGATGCGGCACTGCTCGACGACATCAGCCGTGCGGCAGGCATAGAGCAGGCCGGGGGTCTTTTTCGGCTGCCAGGACGTTCGACCGATCTCGGCCCGGCCGAGGCGGCGCTCACCGAGCTCACAAAACGGCTGCAGGACAATCCCTTTCATGCACCGGAAGCCGATGACCTGACGGCCTTGCGGCTCGGTACGCGCGAGCTCGCGGCCGCCGAACGGGTCGGTCGCTTGCTCCGACTCGGCGACGGCGTCGTCCTGCTGCCCACCGCGCCCGCCCTGGCGATGCGCGAATTGGCCCGGCTGGCACAGCCTTTCACCACCAGTGCGGCGCGGCAAGCGCTCGGGACCAGCCGCCGCGTGGCGATCCCGCTGCTGGAACACCTGGATTCCCGTGGCTGGACCCATCGCGTCGACGCCGGCCATCGCGAGGTCGTCCGCCGCTGAGACCTACCCGAAGACGGGGAAGCTGCGGCGCTTGGCCAGCCGGTCCATGCCGGACTGGATGGCGAACTGCACCTCGTCGTACACCTTGTCGACGTAGGCGGCGTCGTTCGCGCGCTCGGGGTCGGTGTCGACGTAGATGGGGTCGAGCAGTTCGGTGCGAATCTTCGCGGGCAGCGGCAGGTGCATGGGCAGCACCTCGACGGCCAGCGGGAACGGGAAGCCGGCGATGATCGGCATGTTGGCGCCGCGCAACCGCTTGCCCAGGCCGCTCCACTTGGCCAGGAACTTGCCTTCGTTCAGCACGAAGACGGTGTCGTGGCCACCGATCGTCGCGACCGGCACGATCGGCACACCGGACCGGATCGCCTGTTTCACAAAGCCTTTGCGCCCGGCGAGGATCGCCTTGTCGCGGTCGCGCCAGTTGCGCATCGCGTCCAGTTCGCCGCCCGGCCACACCACGACGTCGCGGCCGGCGGCCAGCGCATTGGTGACTCCGTCGCGTGACGCGGGGATGACGCCGACGGCGCGGAAGTAGTCACCGAGACCGGGGGCACCCATCAGCACGTCGTGCGCGGTGCCGTGCAGGATGCGCTGTCCGTCGAAGTAGGCCGCACCACCGATGACAGTCATTCGACGGGTTGCCTCTCTGGTGCGGATTGTCGAGCCTGTTATAGCAGGTAGGAACCTTGCCGCTGGGGTCGATGGCTACGTTACGGAGGCCTGGGGACGGACGCGACATCCCCGGCAGCCGAAGATCCGACGCAATTACGCGGATATGTTGTCGCGAGAAGCCAACGTCAGTCCCCTGGTTTGACAGGTCGGAGGAACGTTGCTGCGGAGAGGCTAGGGCCGGTGCCGTGGGTCGTAGTTGTGCGTCAGTGTCTCGGGTTCAGCGACCGCGAAGTCCCCGTCGGAGAACGTGTACCGGTACCAGGGGGCGTCGTCGCAGCGGCCCAACTGGGGACGCAGATTGCTGAATGCCCGGTAGATGGTGGGGTAGGGCTGGCCGTTGAAATGCTCCAGGATTTCCTTCCACGCCCGCGGTTTCTCCCGGATGAGGTCGGCCATCGCGGCAGTCAGGTCGTCCTCTGGCAGCGTCACGACGTCGGCCGGCGGGTCGGGCAGCACGAATACCGAACTGCGGTCGAAGCTGGTGCGCGTGAACTGCGGTCCCATCGGGATGGTGCAGTCTAAGCCGATCTTCGACGCGGTGCCGGGTGCGACGTCGGACCCGATCATCGGGTCGACGGTCATGGTGTTGCCGCCCGGTAGCAGCACCGTGTCGAGGTGTGGCATGTAGCGGAACGCCATGGCGAGCTGTACGGCGTTGTCGTCCCAGATGTCGATGTCCTCGTCGAACACCATCGCGATCTTCGGCAGCGCCAGCTTGGAACAGGTCAGCATGATGCCGAGGGCCTGCTTGGCATCACCGCCGCCGTTGGGCTTGATCTTGGCGTAGGCGATGTTCGAGAGCCCACCGAGCGGGCAGCGGACCTCTTTGACGTCGATACCCGCGAACTTCAAGGCGCCGAAGATATCTGCCTCCACCGCCGGCAGCTGCAGCATGTTGTCGGTGTACCAGGGATGCGCGCCGCCGATGGTGGCGTGCTGGAAGATGCCGCCCTTGCGGTACGTCATGGCCTTCACCACGGCGCGGTAATTGTGTTTGATGCCACCGCCGTACATGCCGCTGAACTCGCCGTAGGGGCCCTCGTCGTGCGTCAGTCCTTCCGAGGCCATGAGCTCGCACTCCAGCACGATCTCGGCATTCGCGGGTACCAGGACGTCGATGGTCTCGCACTTCACCAGCCGGGCCGGGTGGCCGTAGAAGCTGCCCAGCACCTCGAAGTCGTCGGTGTCGGCGGGCACGCCCGTCAGCGACGCCACCTTGTCGAGGATGGGCCCACCGAGCACGATTGCGACCTCGAGGTTCTGCCCTTTCTCCTGTGCGGCAATGGCATTGATGCGTGCCCGGTGCGAGGTGCACGTCATGTCGAACATCTTCTCGGTCTTGGACCGGAACATGCTGCGGTAGATGCCCCAGTCGTGGATGCCGGTGTCCGGGTGCCGGCTGACCACCAGATTGTCGTTGGTGTACGCGTGCCCGTCGCGGTCGTGGTGCAGGAAGAGCGGCAGCCGCGTGAGGTCGACGTCATCCCCGGTCAGGATGACTTCCTTGCACGGTGCGGTGTCGACGATCTCCGGTTTGATGCGGCCTTTGGCGAGCTCGCTCATCATGAAGCCGCTCTGGCTCTTGTCACAGCCCAGGCCCCACGCGTACTGATCCTGGTTGGAATAGGCGTTGGCGAGGAACTGGAATTCGCAGTCCTTGACGTTCTCGACCAGCACGGCCGTCAGCGGGTTGGCCTCCATCACCGCGGGGAGTTCGTCGACGCGCTTCTCCTCGGTGACGCGAACCAGCAGGCCCGCCTTCTCCATGTCCTCGACGAACTCGGTCAGGGTCTGCTGGGGCATCTCACATCCTATTCAGAAGTGGTTGCGGGATGGGTCTTTTCGTCGAGTTCCGGGAAGTCGTATTCGCGCCACCCGGGCACGTCGGCGACCTCGACGACGCGGCCGCCGTGTTCCTCCAGTGCCGGCCCGCACACGTCGCCGACCTTCTTGACGATGGTGCCGTAGGGATACGTCGCATCCATACCGATGGCGGAACCGGTGCGCTGATCCTGGGGCAGTGATTCGTCGGCCGTCGGGTCCAGCGGGCCGCCGGGCAGGCTGTCGATGATGATGACGTCGCGCGCCGGCTGTGTGCGAAATGCCATGGCCCACTCGACCTGTTCGGAGTCGTAGACGTCGATGTCGGGGTCCACCACGACGACCTGCTTCGGCCGCAGGTTGCTGCCCATCGCGGCCAGGATGAGGCTGCGGGCCTCGCCGGCGTAGCGCTGGCGCATGGAGATGACCACACGGAAGTAGACGCCGCCCGAGGCGGGGATCGACACCTTCTCGATGGTGGGGAACTGCTGGCGCATCATGTCGAAGAACGATGCCTCGAACGAAAGCTGCTTGAGGATATGGTTTTCCGTGGTCGGTCGGCCGGTCAGCAGGGCCTGGAAGTACGCGCCGTTGCGATGCGTGATGGCCGTCGGCCGCACCAGAGGTTTCTGCGACGCCGGTGTGTAATAGCCGGTGTATTCACCGAGCGGTCCTTCGGTGACGGTCTCGGTGAAGTCGACCTCGAATTCGATGACGACCTCGGCATGTGCCGGCACCGATACGTCGTTGGTGCGGCATTTCACCAACTCCACTGCCGCGCCGCGCATTCCGCCGACGACCTCCCAGTCGTTGGTGTCCTCGGGCACCTGGATGGGTCCGGAGTAGGCGATCATCGGGTCGACCCCGATCACCAGCGACGCGCGGAAAGTCTTGTGCCCCATGGCCCGGGCCTTGGCCTGGTTCTTGGCGAAGCGGTGATTCGGGATCGCCATGAGCGTCATGGTCTTGCTGTCGATGATCTCGCAGCGGTAGTGCCCGATGTCCGGCACACCGGTCTCCGGATCGTGGCTGACGACGATGCCCGGCGTGATGTACGGGCCGCCGTCATCCGGGCTGTACTTCGGCACCGGCAGGATCGACAAGTCGATGTCGTCGCCGAGGATCACGTTCTCGTGCACCGGACCGTCGTCGACGTACTTCGGGGGAATGCGGGTCTTCAGCCGATTCACGATGTCGCCGAAGGCGTTCTCCTCGGTGCAGCCGTACGCCAGCAGCGCCTTGGCGCGTGAGTTGTAGATGCCACCGACCAGCGGGAACTGAGTGCCGTTGTTGTTGAACACGATTGCCGGGCCGCCGGTCGCTGCGCTCTTGCGCATGGCCTTGGCGACTTCCAGCTCCAGGGCCACCGGCCGGTCGACTTCGATGAGTTGCCCTTGTGCGCGCAGTGCCGTGAGAAAGGAGCGGAAATCGTCGAAGGGCATCGTTCAGTGCCATCCTTACTGTGGTCCTGCTCGGCTGCGGCAAATATCTGTCTACTACGACTAGCCAGGTCGGGCACCCGAACACCACAATTGGTCACCGTGCAGTTACCAGATTTTGCTCTGCGGGTGCATCGCCAAGACGGCGTCGAGCAGGCCTGCGTGCTGCTGCAGGACCGCTTCGGTCTTGATGTGAACGTGCTGCTGTTCGCGGCTCGGGTGGGCGTGGCCGGTCAGCTGACGACGGAGACGCTTGCGGCCGCGAGTGAGCGGGTGGCGCAGTGGCACGCAGAGGTCGTCCGCCCGCTGCGCGCTGTGCGACGGCGGCTCAAGTCAGGCCCGGCGCCCGCGCCCAGCCCGGCCACCACCGAGCTGCGGGAGCAGCTCAAGGACTTGGAGATCCGCTCCGAGCTGATCGAACTGTCCGAGTTGGATGCGCTGGTGCCCGATGTGGAGCCGGCTGGTGGTGACGCTGTGGTGCGGGTCGTCGAGGCACTGACGTTGGTGGTGCGGGCGCAGTCGGACCGGCCATTGACCAGCGACGAGGACGCTGCGGTGGCTACCATCGCGGCAGCGGCTGCAGGAGTAGGGGACTGATGAAGCGACTGATCGTGGCGATCTCCGGTGCGTCGGGCGCCATCTACGGCATCCGCGCGCTGGAGTTGTTGCGCGACGTCGCCGACGTGGAGACGCACGCCATCGTCACCACCGCGGCGCACCGCACCATCGCGCAAGAGACCAAGTACACGCACGAGTACGTCCGCGATCTCGCCGACGAGGTGCACAACCCGCGGGACATCGCCGCGACGGTGTCGTCGGGTTCGTTCGTCACGGCCGGCATGCTGGTGGCGCCCTGCTCGATCAAGACCCTCAGCGGAATTGCGCAGTCCTACAACGACTCTCTGGTGGTGCGGGCCGCCGATGTCTGCCTCAAGGAGCGGCGCCGCGTCGTGTTGCTGCTGCGCGAGACACCGCTGCACGCCGGGCACATCGAGTTGATGGCGCAGGCGACCCGCAACGGCGCCATCATCATGCCGCCCGTGCCGGCGTTCTACACCGTCCCGGAGACCCTCGACGACATCGTCAATCAGACCGTCGGCCGCGCCCTCGACCTGTTCGACATCGCGCTGCCGGACGTCAAGCGCTGGCATGGCATGACGGTTGAGTAGTCCCGCGAGCTGGAGGCCCGGCCTCGCGTTGATCGTGCGTCCAGGTTCGCCGCTACTCGTATTTCTTCTGCTTCAGCGCACAGTCAACGCCCACAAGGCATTTGCTTGCCAATTGCCCAGCAGGCGGAGACTCGCGACTGTGCCGCCGGAGCGTCTCAACCGTGGATGTGACGATCTGTACGCACCCTCGACTCGAAGCTCCCCGTGAGACGCAAAACTGCCCCTTCTCCAGAGAGAAGGGACAGTTTCACGTCTGCTCGCGCAGGAACTAGACGATGTAGCTCGTCGCAGCCTGCAGGTGCTCGATGGCCTCGGCGGCAATGCGCGGTATGAGTTCGGAGCAGGCTGGCAAATCCGCCACGATGCCGGCCACCTGGCCCGACGCCAGCACACCCGCCTCGGTGTTGCCTTCCACCAGACCGGCTTTCAGCAGCATCGGGGTGTTGGCCGCCATGACGACCTGCGACCAGGTCAGATCCTTGCCGTGGCGCATGGCCAGGCCGTCCTTGACCATCGACCGCCAGGTCATGCCCGACATCTTCTTGAACTTCTGTGCGTTGCCCACCGCGGCGACGAAACCGCGTACCGGAGAACCGCTTTCGAGCCTCTCGACCAGCCCGGTGCGCAGCACGCGGTGCGGCATGCCGTCGACGCGGGTCGACACCACGGTGCCGTCCAATGCGGCTTCCAGGTAGCGCTGCTTGACGGCATCGGGCACCGTCGAGTCCGAGGTCAGCAGGAACCGCGTGCCCATCGCGACGCCGGCCGCACCGTAGGACAGGGCGGCCGCCAGGCCACGGCCGTCGAAGAAACCACCCGCGGCGATCACCGGCATACCGGTGTCCTTCACGGCGTCGAGCACCGACGGCAGCAGCAGCGTGGTGGCGATCGGGCCGGTGTGGCCGCCGCCCTCGCCGCCCTGCACGATCACCGCGTCGGCGCCCCAGCTCGCCACTTTCTTGGCGTGCTTGGCCAGGCCGACCGACGGGATCACCACGACGCCGGCATCTTTGAGCTTGGCGATCAGCTCGGGCTTGGGGGCCAGGGCGAAGGAGGCGACTTTGACTCCTTCGCGGATCAGGAGGTCGCAGCGGGCGTCCGCATCGCCGGCGTCGGCACGCATGTTGATGCCGAACGGCTTATCGGTGGCCGCCTTGACCTTGGTGACGGCGGTCTGCAGCTCGTCCAGCGTCATCGTCGCCGACGCCAGGATGCCGAGACCGCCGGCGTTGGAGGTGGCCGCGACCAGTCGCGCGCCGGCCACCCAGCCCATGCCGGTCTGCACGACCGGGTACTCGATGCCGACCAGTTCGGTCAGCGGCGTCTTGAGGGTAGTCATTACGCCTTGACTGCTTTCACTTCTTTGTCCCGCAACGACTTCGGGTCGATGACCTCACGCAGCAGCTGCAGTTCCTCGGCGGTCGGCAGGCGGGTCTCGCCGGCGGCGTCCAGACCGTGCACCTCGAACGAGGTGTTGTCGGCGACCTCGTCGGCCGTCACACCCGGGTGCAGCGACACCGCGCGCATCTGGTGCTCGGGGCCGTTGAAGTCGAACACACCCAGGTTGGAGACCACCTGGTACACGTTCAGGAAGCGGTACGCCGGGTTGGCCGGATCGACCTTGTCCCAACCGATTCCGGAGACGATGTCGACCGACTCGGCGAACACGCGCTTGGTGTGGTTGCCCACGAAGTAGCTGGTGGCGTGGTTGATGCTGTTGCCGGGCGCGCCGCGGACACCGAACATCTGGCGCGTCGGCTGCTGGATGGGGCCGAAAGCCGACAGGTTCTGGTTGCCGTAGCGGTCGATCTGGTTGGCGCCCATGACCACATGACGACGGCCCCAGGCCAGCGTCTCGAAGACGCGGTTGAACGGCATCCAGCCCTCGACGGCGAACGGGGCGCCGATCGCCGGGGTGTCGGCCAGCATGCGGGCCTCGCCGTCGGTGATCACGATGTCGGGGGAGAAGGTCAGCCGGGCCAGACGGGCACCGATCTGCACGACGGTCGTCATGGGGCTGGCCATGATTTCCCCTGCGTCACGGAACAATTCGGCGCAGGCGACGGCACAGACCTCGGCGCGGGTTGCGTCACTCACTTGGCGGCCTCCTTCTGGGCCTCGGCGAACTTACGGACCGCGGCCTGGTAGTCGGCCTCGGTTCCGGACAGATAGGTCTTGACGAACTCGGCCCAGGTCTCGTCCGAGCCGGCGGCTTCGGCGTAGTGGCGCTGGAACTTCTCGTCGCGCCGGTAGTCGGGCTCGTTGGTGGTGAAGTGGGCGCCGTTCGGGGCCTCGACCACGGTGTCGACCATCATGCGGTTGATGATCTGCTGCTGCGGCACAACCGACTTCACCAGTTCCTCGGTGGAGACGATCTTCTCGACCGACAGGTGGCGGCGCTCGGCCGACATCAGGAACAGGTCGTCGAAGTAGGGGTCGATGCCGGTGTAGGCGGCGTTGCCCTTCACGTCGCCCAGGTTCATGTGCACGAACGCGGCGTCGAGGTTCAGCGCCGGCATGGCGATGAGTTCCTCGTGCGCACCGTCGGTCTCGTACGGCGAGGTGACGGTCTTGAGTTCGTCACCCCAGAAGGTGCGGACGTCGCTGCCCAGGCCGGCACGGATCGGCAGGAACGGAAGGCGTTGTGCGGCAGCCTGCAGGCCGCAGCGCAGCATGCCCTCGTCCATCTCGCGGGCCTCGATGGCGCCTTCGGTGCGGCGCCGCGCGAACCACGGGTCGTAGAACGGCGGCGAGTCCAGCGACACGAAACCGTAGTAGGCGCGCTTGACCTTGCCTGCGGCACAGAGCAATCCGAGATCTGGACCGCCGTAGGTGACGACGGTCAGGTCGGTCACGTCGGTGCGCAGCAGCGCGCGCACGAACGCCATCGGCTTGCGGCGCGAACCCCACCCACCGATGCCGATGGTCATGCCGCTTTCGATCTCGGCTACTGCCGCATCGAGAGTTGTTGTCTTGTCTGCCATATTATTTCGACCCCTTGTTGGTCCCCGCGAACTCGTCGCGGTGTTCGTCGGACACGCCGGACAGATTCAGTTCGAAGGTGAAGCCCTGCTCCATGCGGTAGCGCGCGTTGACGGGCTGCACGTCGATGAAGTTCAGCGCCTCCTTGGCGGCGCGGATGACGCGGGTGTCCTTGCTCGCGATGTCGCGGGCGACGCGCAGCGCGGCCTCGTCGAGCTCTTCGCGCGGGACGACCTCGTGCACCGAACCGAAGTGCTGCAGCGTCGTCGCGGGCACTGTGGCGGCGGTGAAGAACAGCCGGCGCATCATGTGCTGCGGGACCAGGCGCGACAGGTGGGTGGCCGCGCCGAGGGCGCCGCGCTCGACCTCAGGCAGACCGAACTTCGCATCGTCGGAGGCGACGATGACGTCGGCGTTGCCGACCAGGCCGATGCCGCCGCCGACGCAGAAGCCGTTGACGGCCGCGATGACCGGGACCTGGCATTCGTACACCGCGCGGAACGCCTCGTAGCAACCGCGGTTGGCGTCGATCAGGGCGCCGAAGCCCTCGGTGTTCTGCATTTCCTTGATGTCGACGCCGGCGTTGAAGCCACGTCCCTCGGCCCGCAGGATCACCACGTGGGTGCTCTTGTCGCGCCCGGCGGCGGTGATCTGGTCAGCCAGTTCGAACCAACCGGCCGACGGGATGGCATTGACCGGCGGGTAGTTCACGGTGACCGAGACGATGCCCGGTTCGACTGTCTTGGTGGTGATGGTCATCAGTCACTTCCTGGGGGACGGGTACCTAAGCAAGCACTTGCTTGGTACGCTAGCACAGTGACTGCTGGAATCAATCTGCAATTGGCCGGGCGCGTGGTGCTGGTCACCGGCGGTGTGCGCGGCGTCGGCGCCGGCATCAGCGCGGTGTTCGCCGAGCAGGGCGCCACCGTGATCACCTGCGCGCGGCGCGAGGTCGAGGGGTTGCCCTACGAGTTCCACGCCTGCGACGTCCGCGACGACGCCGCGGTCAAGGCGATGATCGACGCCATCGTGGCCAAGCACGGCCGGTTGGACATCGTGGTCAACAACGCCGGTGGCTCGCCGTTCGCGCTGGCCTCGGATGCGTCGGCCAAGTTCAGCACCAAGATCATCGAGCTCAACCTGATTGCGCCGCTGCTGGTTTCGACGCACGCCAACGCGGTGATGCAGCAGCAGGACACCGGCGGCGTGATCGTCAACATCTCCAGCGTCAGCGCGCACCGGCCGTCCCCGGGCACCGGTGCCTACGGCGCCGCCAAGGCCGGCATCGACAGCCTGACCACGACGCTCGCCGTCGAATGGTCGCCCAAGGTCCGGGTGAACTCCGTGATCGTCGGCATGGTCGAGACCGAGCAGTCCGAACTGTTCTACGGCGACGCCGAGTCGGTCGCTGCCGTGGCTGCCACGGTGCCGCTGGGGCGGCTGGCCAAGCCGGCCGACATCGGCTGGGCCGCAGCATTTTTGGCCTCCGAGGCCGCGTCGTACGTCAGCGGTGCGTCCCTCGAAGTGCATGGCGGCGGGGAGCCGCCGCAGTACCTGGAAGCGTCAAGCGCCAACAAATAAGGAGAGATCAATGGGATTGCTCGACGGCCGCGTGGTCATCGTGACGGGTGCCGGTGGCGGCATCGGGCGTGAGCATGCGCTCGCGTTCGCCGCGGAAGGTGCCCGCGTCGTGGTCAACGACATCGGCGTCGGCCTGGATGGTTCGCCCGCCGGCGGCGGCAGCGCCGCACAGAACGTGGTCGACGAGATCGTCGCGGCCGGCGGCGAGGCCGTCGCCAACGGCTCGAACGTCGCCGACTGGAACCAGGCCGCGGCGCTGATCCAGCAGGCCATTGATACATATGGCGACCTACACGTTCTGGTGAACAACGCCGGCATCGTCCGTGACCGCATGTTCGCCAACGCCACGGAAGAGGAATTCGACGCCGTCACCGCGGTGCACCTCAAGGGCCACTTCGCCACCATGAAGCATGCCGCCGCGTACTGGCGGGCGAAGGCCAAGGCCGGCGAGACCGTGGACGCGCGCATCATCAACACCAGCTCAGGCGCCGGCCTGCAGGGCAGCGTCGGCCAGGCCACCTACAGCGCCTCCAAGGCCGGCATCGCCGCGCTGACGCTGGTCGCCGCCACCGAGATGGGCCGCTACGGCGTCACCGCCAACGCCATCGCGCCGTCGGCTCGTACCCGCATGACCGAGACCGTCTTCGCGGATGCGATGAACACCCAGGACCAGGCGTTCGACTCCATGGCCCCCGAGAACATCTCCCCGCTGGTGGTGTGGCTGGGCAGCGTCGAGTCGCGCGACGTCACGGGCAAGGTGTTCGAGCTCGAGGGCGGCAAGATTCGTGTTGCCGAGGGTTGGGCGCACGGCCCCGAGATCGACAAGGGTGCCAAGTGGGATCCGGCCGAGCTGGGCCCCGTCGTGACCGACTTGCTGGCCAAGGCACGTCCCGCGGTGCCGGTCTACGGCTCGTAGTCGCCACGATCGCAAAAGCGTCCCCGCAACGAACGATGTTGCGGGGACGCTTTTTTGGTCTGCCTCACAGCGCGGCGGCGACATCCCAGATCGGTTCGAGCGCCGCGATGCCCGTGCGGACCAGGGGACTGAGCACGACATCGGTTGCGCCAGCATCGAGGTAGCGGCGCAGTTGTGCGGACACCTGAGCGGCGGTGCCGACCGCCGCGAGATCGATGACGGAGTCGACGCCTTCGCGTTCGATCACTTTCGCGTACGACGGGATGGTTGCGTAGAACTCGAGGGCCTCCGCGGCGGCGGTCCGGCCTTCGTCGACGTCGTCGGTCACCAGGACGGGTACCGCGGCAATCACTTTGGGTGCGGGCCTGCCGGCTGCGATGGCTGCTTCGGAGATGGTCGGCACGATGAATTCCTCGATGGTGCGCGGCCCGGCCAGATAGGGCAGGGTGCCGTCCGCCAATTCGCCCGTCACACGTAATGCCTTGGGGCCCATGGCCGCCACGTATACCGGGAGCGGAGTGCCGCCGGCGACAGTCACCGGAAACTCCGGGGCCGCGGTGAACTCTTCGCCGTGGAAGTCGACGGTGCCGGTGTCCAGGATCGACCGGAGCACCTGCAGGTGTTCGCGCAGCCGGCCGATGGTGTTCGGCCACGCGGTACCGAAAGCCACCTGCTCGGGAGCATGCGCGCCCAGCCCGAGGCCGAGGCTGAAGTTCCCGCCGGTGGCCGCTTGGGCGGTCAGCGCCTGCGAGGCGAGGGTGAGCGGGTGGCGCGGGTTGACCGGTACGACAAAGGTGCCGACGCCAAGGCCCGGCACCGCGGCACCGACGTATCCGGCGAGCGAGATCGCGTCGTGGTCGAACTGCTGGGCTATCCACACCTGGCCGACGCCGGCGTTGTAGGCGCGGCGGGCCTGGTCGATCGCGGCAGCGACATGATTGGCGGAAGTACGGTCGGGGTCCAGCACAACTCCGGTCGGCATGACAACGACAACGACCGGCGCGGGGCCACTAATCCCGCCTGGAGACAAAAGCTCCCCCAGAACGAAACCCGTTCTGGGGGAGCTTTTCTGGTGTAGCTACTTGGCGGCGTCAGCCTTGGCGGCCTTGTCCTTCTTCTGCTTCTTCGGCTTCTGGACCTTCTTCGGCTTGTCCTTCTTGACCTTGGTGCCGGTTGCGTCGTCACCCTTGTCGCCGGTGTTCGACTGCGGGGTGTCCTCGGCCTTGGTGTCGTCGGCCTTGGTGTCGACCTTGGTCTCCTCGACAGCCTTGACGGTGTTGTCCTTGGTACCGGTGACGGCGGTCTTGAGAGCGGACACCTGCTTGGTGAGCGTCGGCGTCACTGCCGGCTTGTCGGTGGTGTCGGTGTCCTTGGCCTCGACGGCGGCCGTGGTGGTCGGCGCGGGAGCCGGCGGCGGAGCGGCCTTGAACACGGTGCCGGTCTGGATGGACTTGACGATGCTCTTGGTGACAGCGACCGGGTAGTTGGCGACGGCCTTGACGGTGTCGAACACGCCGTCGCGGATGGCGCCGGCGATGGTCGCGATGTTGCGGGTGCCGAACGCCTGGATGACGTCGTACACGGCCATCTGGGGCACGGTCACCATCTTGCGGGTGTCGACGAACAGCTTGGTGAACAGCGCCGGATTCTGCGAGACGGCGGTGCCGTTCCAGTTGACCAGCGTCCAGCCGTCGGTGGGGTTGCCGTTGACGGTGACCACGGAGGTGTTGTCCAGCGGCTTTGTGAAGAACAGGCCGAAGTCGGGGTTGTCGACGTTCATCAGCGTCCAGGCCATGATCGCGAGACCGTGGGAGTAGACGACGGGGTTCTGGTCGCCCGAGTTGTAGACGTCCTCGACGGCGCCGTTGTAGCGGCTCTGGAAGTTGGCGCCGGTCAGGTCGGGGGAGCCCGGGATGGGCACGAAGTACATGCCGGCCGCCCAGGCCAGCGGGGTGAACGCGTACAGGATGCGCTGCAGGCCCGAGTTTTGCGGGGCACCTTCGTAGATGCCGGCCTGGACCTCGTGCAGGCCGTCGAGTTCAGTGCCGGTCATGCCCGTCAGGCCCTCGAACGGGGCCGCGGTCTGCTTGGTGCGGACCATGTTGGAGTAGTAGATGCCGTCGTAGGCGATGCCGTCGCTGTTGAGTTGCTGGGCGCGGTCCGCTGCCTGCTGGACGCCGGTCGGGGTCAGGTTCGGGCCGGGAATCGTGGTGTCGAGGCAGCACGAGACGTTGCCTTCCGACTCCCCGTGCCGGACGAACGTGATGGTGATGTTCTCCGCGGCCCAGGCTGAGAAGGCCGAGGTCAGGAACATGAAGGCGGCGCTGACCACGACGGTCAGGGCCTGTAGTGCCCGTTTGAGTGTTCGTCTCCGAGGAGTCCCCCGACGGAAGGTTGATGACATAGACGGCTCCATAGTGTTGCCCTGGATGTGTGCAGGGCCACACTATGTACAGATCTATCAATCTGTCTAGTCTGCGCCGTCAATTAATTGAAGAATTTGCTGACGCACCAATCCGGCCGCAAAAAACTCCCCTGGGACGACGTGCGTGCCAGGGGAGTCTTTTTGCGATCTGTGCTCAGGCCGGGTCGAGGAAGACGATCGGAATCTTCCGGTCCGTGTACGAGCGGTAGTCGACGAAGTCGGGGTACATGGCGTCGAGCTTCGGCCAGTACTCGTCGCGCTCGGCGTCGGTGGCCTCACGGGCTGTCAGCTGCAGCGTCTCGCCGCGAACCTGGAACTTCACCTTCGGGTTGGCGACCAGGTTCAGGTACCACATCGGGTTGGTGCTGCGTCCGCCCTGCGAGGCGACGACGACGATCCGGTCGCCTTCGCGCAGGTACAGCAGCGGGCTGTCGCGGGGCTCGCCCGACTTGCGCCCGGTGGTGGTCAGGATGCCGACGGGCGGCAGGGTGGCGACCGGCTTGGAGCCGAGCCGCCACTTGCCGCCCAGGCGGCCGTCGGTGGCGCGGAACGCCCAGGTGTTGATCTTGGACATCCACTTGAAGCCGACGAGCATCGGCTTCGAGTTCAGGACCTTGATCTGCTTGTCGTTCAGGGCCATCCCGGGGCCTAGATCCGCTCGATGATGGTGCCCGTCGACAGCGCGCCGCCGGCGCACATCGTGATGAGCGCCGTCGACTTGCCGGTGCGCTCCAGCTCGTGCAGCGCGGTGGTGATCAGCCGCGAGCCGGTGGAACCGACCGGGTGGCCCAGCGCGATGGCGCCGCCGTTGACGTTGACCTTGTCCATGTCGGCCTTGTGCACCTGCGCCCACGACAGCACGACGGACGCGAACGCCTCGTTGATCTCGACCAGGTCGATGTCGGCCATCGACATGCGCGCCTTCTCGAGCACCTTGGCGGTGGACTGCACCGGGCCGTCCAGGTGGTAGTAGGTCTCGGCGCCGACGTTGGCCTGCGCGATGATCCGGGCGCGGGGCGTGTAGCCGAGTGCCTTGGCCTTGTCCTCGTCCATCCACAGCACCGCGGCGGCGCCGTCGGAAATCTGCGACGAAGTACCGGCGGTGTGGATGCCACCCTCGATGACCGGCTTCAGCGCGGCCAGGCCCTCCAGAGTGGTGTCGCGCAGACCCTGGTCGCGGGTGACCCAGTTGAGCTCGGCGGTCGGCTGCTTGTTCTCGTCGATGACCGGCGCCTCGATGGGCGAGATCTCGCGGTCGAAGCGGCCCTCGGCCCAGGCCTGCTTGGCCTTGGCCTGCGAGGCGAAGCCCAGTGCGTCGATGTCGGCGCGCGTGATGCCCCGGCGATTGGCGATGCGCTCGGCGGCCTCGAACTGGTTGGGCAGGTCGATGTCCCACGACGCGGCACGGGCGCCACCGCCGTTGGCGCCCAGCGGCACCCGGCTCATGGCTTCGATACCGCAGGCGATGCCGATGTCGATGGCGCCGGTGGCGATCAGACCGGCGATCAGGTGATTGGCCTGCTGGGCGCTGCCGCACTGGCAGTCGATGGTGGTGGCACCGACATGCTCGGGCAGTCCGGCGACCAGCCAGGACTGCCGGGTGATGTTGTTGCCCTGCTCGCCGTACTGCGTGACGCAGCCGCCGATGAGCTGCTCGACCTCTCCGGCGTCGAGGCCCGCCTTCTCGACGAGAGCCTTCTGTGTGGCCCCCAGAAGTTCGGTCGCGTGCAGGCCGGACAGCCAGCCGCCCCGCTTGCCGATCGGACTACGAGTGGCTTCAACGATGACAGGATTACCCATGGCCTCAGGCTAGAACACGTTTCATTACTCTGACAAGCAATGATCCATAGGTGCCTTTTATCTGCGGTGAAGGCATGTTTCAATGGTCGCAACGCCGAACTAGAAGGATTTGTCTCGGAACCTCGTTCTGAGGCGTTGGATTCCCCAAGGAGACACCATGCCCTGCCCGATCCCGTCCGATCTCGACTTGCTCGACGCGAACCTGAACCTCCAGCGGCTGCCTGTCGAGGAGCTCGCCGAGCTCCGTAAGTCCGAGCCGGTGCACTGGGTTGACGTGCCCGGCGGCACCGGTGGCTTCGGTGACAAGGGCTACTGGATCGTCACCCGCTACGATGACGTCAAAGAGGTCTCGAAGCGCAACGATATCTTCGGCAGCGCGCCCGACGGTGCCATTCCGGTGTGGCCGCAGGCCATGACCCGCGACGCCGTCGACGTGCAGCGCGCCGTGCTGCTGAACATGGATGCCCCGCAGCACACCCGACTGCGCAAGATCATCTCCCGTGGCTTCACCCCGCGTGCCATCGGCCGGCTGCAGGCCGAGCTGAACGAGCGGGCCCAGAAGATCGCCGAGGCCGCCGCCGCGTCGGGTACCGGTGACTTCGTCGAGCAGGTGTCCTGTGAGCTGCCGCTGCAGGCCATCGCCGGGCTCCTCGGTGTGCCGCAGGAAGACCGCGACAAGCTGTTCAACTGGTCCAACGAGATGACCGCCGGCGAGGACCCGGAGTACGCGCACATCGACCCGGCCGCGTCGTCGTTCGAGCTCATCACCTACGCCATGAACATGGCCGCAGAGCGGGCCAAGAACCCGACCGACGACATCGTCACCCAGCTGGTGCAGGCCGACTTCGACGGCGAGAAGCTCTCGGACGACGAGTTCGGCTTCTTCGTGGTGATGCTCGCGGTGGCCGGTAACGAGACCACCCGTAACTCGATCACCCACGGCATGATCGCCTTCTCCCAGAACCCCGAGCAGTGGGAGCTGTACAAGAAGGAGCGCCCGGAGTCGGCCGCCGATGAGATCGTCCGTTGGGCCACACCGGTTACCGCGTTCCAGCGGACCGCCCTGGAGGACACCGAGCTCGGCGGCGTGAAGATCAAGAAGGGCGAGCGGGTCGTCATGTCGTACCGCTCAGCGAACTTCGATGAGGAAGTTTTCGAAAACCCGCATACCTTCGACATCATGCGCACACCGAACCAGCACGTCGGCTTCGGCGGCACGGGCGCGCACTACTGCATCGGCGCCAACCTGGCGCGCATGACCATCAACCTGATGTTCAACGCCATCGCCGACCACATGCCGGACCTGGCCTCGATCGGCGAGCCCGAGCGGCTGATGTCGGGCTGGCTCAACGGCATCAAGCACTGGCAGGTTGACTACTCGGGCAAGTGCCCCGTCCAGCACTAGAAGGCGACTGAGCGCAGTAGCCCGGTAACACGAATCAAGGAGGATTCGGGTGGATTTCACACCGAGCCCCGAGCAGCAGGCTGTCGCCGATGTGGTGACATCCGTGCTGGAACGGGAAAACACTTGGGACGCACTGGTTTCCGGTGGCGTCGTGGCACTCGCGGTGCCGGACCGCTTGGGCGGTGACGGGCTGGGGCTGCCGGAGGCGGCCACCGCACTGACCGAGATCGGTCGGCGCGGCACCACCGGACCGGCGCTGGCCACCATCGGGCTCGCCCTGGTGCCGCTGGTCGACCTGGCCACCGAAGCGCAGCAGGACCGGTACCTGGCGGGCGTCGCCGAGGGGACCGTGCTCTCCGCTGCCCTGAACGAGGCCGGCAACCAGCTGCCCGAGAAGCCGTCGACCAGCTACGCCGGCGGCAAGCTCAACGGCACCAAAATCGGTGTGCCCTATGCCGAGACGGCGCAGTGGCTGCTGGTCACCACCGACAGTGGTGTGGTCGTCGTGTCACCGAAGGCTGCCGGTGTGACCGTCGTCAAGACGCCGACCGCCAATGGGTCCGACGAGTACGTCGTCACATTCGCCGACGTCGCGGTGGCCGATGAGGACGTGCTGGCCGGTGCCACGGTGGCCCGGGCCAACGAGCTGGCGCTGGCCATGATCGGCGCGTTCGGTGCCGGCCTGGTGGCCGGTGCACTGCGGCTGACCGCCGACTACACCGCGACCCGCGAGCAGTTCGGCCGGCCGCTGTCCACCTTCCAGACCGTGGCGGCACAGCTGTCCGAGGTCTACATCGCTTCGCGGACAATCGATCTCGTCTCCACCTCGGTGGTGTGGCGGTTGTCCGAGGGCCTCGACGCCGCCGAGGATCTGGCGATCCTGGGCTACTGGCTGACCTCGCAGGCCCCGCCTGCCATGCGGCTGTGCCATCACCTGCACGGCGGCATGGGCATGGACATCACCTACCCGATGGACCGCTACTACTCCTCGATCAAGGACCTGAACCGCCTGCTCGGGGGTCCGTCGCACCGTCTCGACTTGGTGGGTGCCGGACTGGGCGAGCGAAGCGACGGGAGCTAAATATGTTTATCGACCTGACCGCGGAACAGCGCAAGCTGCAATCCGAACTGCGCGAGTACTTTTCGACGCTGATCACGCCCGAAGAGGCGGCGGCGATGGAGACCGACCGGCACAACGAGGCCTACCGCGCCGTCATCAAGCGCATGGGCAGCGACGGCAAGCTCGGTGTGGGCTGGCCCAAGGAGTACGGCGGCCTGGGCTTCGGGCCCATCGAGCAGCAGATCTTCATCAACGAGGCCAACCGCGCCGACATCCCGCTGCCGATGGTCACGCTGCAGACCGTGGGACCCACCCTGCAGCTGCTCGGCACCGAGGAACAGAAGAAGAAGTTCCTGCCCGGAATCCTTTCCGGTGAAGTGCATTTCGCGATCGGCTACTCCGAGCCCGAGGCCGGCACCGACCTGGCGTCGCTGCGCACCACCGCCGTGCGGCACGGCGACGAGTACATCGTCAACGGCCAGAAGATGTGGACCACCGGTGCCCACGACGCCGACTACGTGTGGCTGGCCTGCCGCACCGACCCGACCGCGGCCAAGCACAAGGGCATCTCGATCCTGATCGTCGACACCAAGGATCCGGGCTACTCCTGGACTCCGATCATCCTGTCCGACGGTGCCCACCACACCAACACGACGTACTACAACGACGTGCGGGTGCCCGCCGACATGCTGGTCGGTGAGGAGAACGGTGGCTGGAAGCTGATCACCACACAGCTCAACCACGAGCGCGTCGGTCTGGGCCCGGCCGGTCGCGTGGCCGGCATCTACGAGCAGGTCCACGGCTGGGCTTCCCAGCCCGGCTCCGATGGTGTTGTCCCGCTGGACGATCCGGAGGCCAAGCGGCTCCTGGGTCAGATCAAGACGATCATGCGTCTCAACGAACTGCTCAACTGGCAGGTTGCCTCCTCCGGTGAGAACATCGCCGTCGCCGACGCGGCAGCGACGAAAGTCTTTTCCACCGAGCGCATCCAGGAAGTCAGCCGGCTGGCCGAAGAGCTCGTCGGGCGCTTCGGCAACCCCGCCGACAAGCACACCGCCGACGTTCTGCAGTGGCTCGACACCATGGCCAAGCGCAACTTGGTCATCACCTTCGGTGGCGGGGTCAACGAGGTCATGCGCGAGATGATCGCGGCATCGGGCCTCAAGGTACCGCGGGTTTCGCGGTAAGGGAGAGAATCGATGACTGATCTTCAGGCCGGTATCGACGAGATCGTCGCATCCGGGCGCAGCAAGCCGACCCTGAGCCGGGATCCGGTGAACCAGCCCATGATTCATCACTGGACCGACGCCATCGGCGACAAGAACCCGATCTACGTCGACGAGGAAGCCGCGAAGGCCGCCGGGCACCCCGGTATCGTGGCGCCGCCGGCCATGATCCAGGTCTGGACCATGATGGGCCTGGGCCGCAGCCGGTCCGACGACGATCCGCTGGCCCGCATCATGAAGTTGTTCGACGAGGCCGGGTACGTCGGCGTCGTCGCCACCAACTGCGACCAGACCTACCACCGCTACCTGCAGCCGGGCGAGCGCGTCAGCATCAGCGCCGAGGTCACCGACGTGGTCGGCCCGAAGCAGACCGCGCTGGGTGAGGGCTATTTCGTCAACCAGAAGATCCGTTGGCATGTCGGCGACGAGGAAGTCGCCGACATGGACTGGCGGATCATGAAGTTCCTGCCCGCCAATAAGCAGGGCAAGGAGGCCGAGGAGAAGGATGTAACCGGTTCCGCTCTATCGGATCTGGACCCGGACAAGCTGATGCGCCCGGCGTCGTCGCGCGACACGCAGTTCTTCTGGGACGGTGTCAACGCCCACGAACTGCGGATCCAGAAGCGGCCCGACGGTTCGCTGCAGCACCCGCCGGTGCCGGCCATCTGGCAGGACCACAGAGAGCCTGTGGCTCCGTCCGATTATCTTGTTTCCTCGGGCCGCGGCACGGTGTTCAGCTACGTCGTGCATCACGCACCGAAGGTGCCCGGCCGCAGCCTGCCGTTCATCATCGCGCTCGTCGAACTCGAAGAGGGTGTGCGCATGCTCGGTGAGCTGCGCGGCGTCGAGCACGACGACGTGAAGATCGGAATGCCGGTCAGCGCAACGTTTCTCGACTTCCCGGACAGCGACGTCAGTCCGGCCTGGAGCCTGTACGCATGGGAGGCAGCGAAGTGACCGCCACCGTCAGTGCCACCGTGGGCACCAAGCTGCCAGAACTGTCGATCTACGGCGACCCGACGTTCATCGTCTCGACCGCCATCGCCACCCGGGACTACCAGGATGTGCACCATGACCGGGACAAGGCACAGGCCAAGGGTTCCAAGGACATCTTCGTCAACATCCTGACCGACACCGGTCTGGTGGGGCGGTACGTCACCGACTGGGCCGGTCCGAACGCCATCGTCAAGTCCATCAAGCTACGCCTCGGCGTGCCGTGGTACGCCTACGACACCATCACCTTCCGTGGTGAGGTGACCGCTGTCGAAGGTGATCTGGTGACGCTGAAAGTGGTGGGCAGCAACAGCCTTGGCGACCACGTCATCGCCACCTCGACGCTCACGATGGGAGCTGTGCAGTGAGCATCTCCGGCAAGGCCGTCATCGCCGGCATCGGCGCCACCGACTTCTCCAAGAACTCGGGCCGCAGTGAACTGCGGCTGGCCGCCGAGGCGGTCACCGACGCCCTGAACGACGCGGGCCTGTCGCCCAGGGACGTCGATGGTCTGGTGACGTTCACCATGGACTCCAACCTGGAGACCGCGGTGGCCCGCTCCACCGGTATCGGTGAGCTGAAGTTCTTCAGCCAGATCGGCTACGGCGGCGGCGCGGCCGCGGCAACGGTGCAGCAGGCTGTGCTGGCGGTGGCGTCCGGCATCGCGGAAGTCGTTGTGGCATACCGGGCGTTCAACGAGCGCTCGGAGCACCGCTTCGGTCAGGTGATGACGGGGCTGACCGTCAACGCTGATTCGCGCGGTGTCGAGTACAGCTGGTCCTACCCGCACGGGCTGAGCACCCCGGCTGCCTCGGTGGCCATGGTCGCACAGCGTTACATGCACGAATACGGCGCCACCAGTGCCGATTTCGGTGTGGTGTCGGTGGCTGACCGCAAGCACGCGGCGACCAACCCGAAGGCGCACTTCTACGGCAAGCCCATCACCATCGAGGACCACCAGAACTCGCGCTTCATCGCCGAGCCCCTGCGCCTGCTGGACTGCTGTCAGGAAACCGACGGCGGGGTGGCGATTGTCGTGACCACGCCCGAGCGCGCCAAGGACCTCAAGCAGCGTCCGGTTGTCGTCGAGGCGGCGGCGCAGGCTGCGGGTGAGGACCAGTTCACCATGTACTCGTACTACCGCGACGAGCTCGGCCTGCCCGAGATGGGTCTGGTGGGCAAGCAGCTCTGGGGCCAGAGTGGCTTGACGCCCAATGACATTCAGACCGCGATCCTGTACGACCACTTCACCCCGTACACGCTGATCCAGCTCGAAGAGCTCGGTTTCTGCGGCAAGGGCGAGGCCAAGGACTTCATCGCGAACGGTGCGATCGAGCTGGGCGGCAAGCTGCCGATCAACACGCACGGCGGCCAGCTCGGTGAGGCCTACATCCACGGGATGAACGGCATCGCCGAGGGCGTCCGCCAGCTGCGCGGGACGTCCGTCAACCAGGTGCCGGACGTCGAGCACGTGCTCGTCACCGCCGGCACCGGCGTTCCGACCTCGGGCCTGATCCTGGGCTGACTTCTCCGGCCCAGGGGAGCACAGCGCGCTCCAAGGATTCTCACAGGTGACATGTTCGCTGAAACTGCGTGACCATCGACAGCTTCGGCTCGGGTCTCGCTCTATGCGCTGTTGAGGCATACGGTTGCTGATGCGGACGATGTTCGCCAATATTAGCTAGGAACCGCCGTAGCGCTCGAAACGGGGACACATGGCACATCGACTTGCCGCGCCCGCCATCGAGATCGTCCGCGCCGGCCGCCTTGTGGAGCGCCGTCGTGGCCGATAGGGCTGATGGAGCTCGTGCGAACGTCCTGATTCTGTCCGCGGGTCGGCGCGTGGAACTCGTGCAGGAGTTCCAGGCGGCGACCCGACGCCTGTTGCCAGAATCGCGCGTGGTGGCCGCGGACGCGTTGCCGCACTGCTCGGCCGCCTGTCAGATCGCCGATGCATGTGCACAGTTGCCACGCGTGGGGGACGCAGCCTACGAAGACGAGTTGATCGCATTGTGCGACCGGCTGTCGATCGGTCTCATCGTGCCGACGATCGACACGGAATTGCCCACATTGGCGAGACTGCGCGACACGCTGGGCGCGCAGGGCACGTACGCGTGTGTGTCCGACGCGCATCTGGTGACGCACTGCCGGGACAAGCGGCTGACCGGAACGGTCTTCAATGCCATCGACATCCCGTACCCGCGAATCTACGAGCGTCACGACGTCGAGTTCCCGTGCTTCTGTAAGCCATTCGACGGCAGCAGCAGTGTTGGTGCGGAGGTATTGCACTCCGCGGATCACCTCACCGACCGCCAACTCGGTGATCCCAAACTGATGTTCATGGAGTTGATCGGCAGCGATTTTCGTGAGTACACCGCTGACGCCTACTACGACCGGACCGGGCAGCTGAAATGTCTGGTGCCCCGCGAAAGGCTCGAAGTTCGCAGCGGAGAGGTCAGCAAGGGGATCACCCACGGCAGCTTCGTCTACACGTTCCTCTGGCCGCGGCTGCAGCACCTGGACGGTGCGCGCGGTTGCTGCACCGTCCAGGTGTTCGGCAATCCCGTGACCGGTGCGGTCATCGGCCTCGAGATCAACCCGCGGTTCGGCGGCGGGTATCCGTTGACCGCGGCAGCGGGGGCGAACTACGCGGAGTGGCTGCTGCGCGAGTACTTCCACGGCGCCGACATCCCTGTATTCGAGGGCTGGCAGCGCAATCTCCTGATGCTGCGCTACGACGCGAAAGTTCTTGTCCATGTATCTGATTGACTCTTCGGCGTTCGTCGTCATGGACCTGGACGACACCCTGTACGCCGAAGCGGACTACCAGCGATCCGGCTTCACGCATGTTGCCGGGCTCGTCGCGGAACTCTTCGGCGTCGACGCCCTCCCGCTGCTCATGACCTGGCATCAGTCCGGCGACCCTGACGTATTCGGGACTCTCGCAGCGTATTTGGGCCTTCATCCCCGGGCCAAGGAGTCATTTCTGTGGTCCTACCGTCTGCACCGGCCGTCGATCACCTTGGCTGATGGCGCGGTCGACACGGTGAACAAACTCAAACACGCCTGTGCCGGCATCGCGGTTTTGACCGACGGGCGGTCGATCACCCAGCGCGCGAAACTCGCCGCGCTCGGCCTGACCGACATCGAGGCCTACATTTCCGAAGAATGGGGTGCGGCGGACAAACCGGACGCCCGCAGGTTCGAGGCGATCATGTGCCGGAACCCGGGCTGCGATTTCTTCTATGTCGCCGACAATCCAGCCAAGGATTTCCGGGCTCCTGCCAATCTCGGTTGGACGACTATTGGTGTGGGAGAAGGTCATTGTGAAACGCGCGCCATCGGCGAATACGACCATCAGCCGGATTTCTGGATAAGCGAGTTCCGTCATTTGGACGCACTGATCGCCCAAGCCGGTTAGTAGCGGCAGCTAGCCAAATTGTCGGCCGTCGCCGATGTTGCGAGCGTCGCTGGCGGGTGAATGTGGTCGCTGCTTCGCCGCAATTCTGGCCAACCAATTCGGCCCGTCGAAAAGCCAGCTGAAGCCTGTCCTGCGCAGCGCCGCCGACACCAGCAGGGATCCGGCGAGGCCGGCGATGAACGACAGCGTCAGGATCACCCACAGATTCTCCACGCCCAACTTGATCAGCACGATTCTGGCGCCGGAGGAAAGCACGATGTGTGCGAGATAGATATCGAGAGACCTTCGTCCGCACAGCGCCAGAAACCGGGAGTTTCGCGCGGCATGCCCGAAGAGCAGGATCGCCGGCGATGCCACCAATGCCAGCGCAATACCGATCACCACCCGCGCCGGGGTGTGCTGAAACCAGAAGTAGGTCGGCAGGATCGCCGTGGTGTGTACGCATAGGAAGCCCGTAAGCGGAAGCAGCACAACGCTGATCGCTGCCGCCTGGGTAGCTGAGAAACGATCGAGCACCGACTGCACAGTGGCGGTGCCCACGACCAGTCCAGCGACGAAGAACACCACCAAGCCGGTGCCCTGCGTACCGACGTACCCGCCGTCGAGGCCCCAGAAGGCGATGCTGACTGCTGCCGCGATCGCCAACGCCCACGGCGCACGGCCGGCGAGCCATGGCCGCATCGGGACGAAGATCAGCGTGACGAGGACCAGGAACGGCAGGTACCAAAGTTGTACGTCCGGGCGCCAGAGATTGAATGTGTCGATGGTCGAGCGGTGATGATTGGCGTCGCCGCCGGCAAGTACGCGGACGGTTCCCTGGATGACCTCCCAGATCAGATACACCACGACGAGGCTGGGGATCCGCGCTTTGAGGTACGGCTGTAGCCCATGCCGCTCGACCGCCCGGGGGACGAAAGTGCCACCCACGAAAGCGAAAACAGTAAGGCACCACAGGCCGACGCTTCTGGCGACCACGTCCGAATACGCACTGTCGAGGCGGCCGGAGGCCGTCAGTCCCCGGACCACGTGCACCAACGCGATCGCGACAATCGCCGAGCCCCGAGCGACGTCCAACCGGCTGTCCCGTGTCGCGGGGTCAGGTTTGTTCGTCATGGGTGGTCTTGCCTCCGCTGTAGGCAACTCCGAAGTCCTGCTCGGTATCCTTACTCCTTCTCGTCGAACAACACCACCCTTGGGCAATCAGGTATTGCACCGGCCAATTGAATCGGTCCGGATTGACGTGCTGGCAAATAATACCCTTCGTCGCTTATCGCGACGTTGTCAGTTAGCTGTGTTAGCTCGAAGTCTCGGTTCGGGTCAGCGGAACTAGTTCTCGCCGGTCGGGCGACGGGGGCCCGCAGTGCCGGTATTCGACGAATCCGTCAGTAGATCGGCGTATAAAAGGGCGCGCGCCGGGTGGTGAGAACCAGCTGCGCCCGCGGTCCTGGGTATGCCTGCATGCTGGGTGCTGCGAGCGGTTCTGGCCTGTGTTAACCAGTGTTTCGCGCCGATGTCCGTTGCTCAGCCTTCTGTGCCGCTGATGTCGATGTCAGAGGGAGCCCGTCTTCCGGTACTCCTGTCTGCGGTACCCGGCCTAGTCCGCGTCGTCCCGGGGACTAGGTCTGTCTAGTGCGGGTCCAGTCCGAATTCGGCTCTGAGGATCTATGTACGGTCCGGTCAAAGTTAGCCGATAGTTAGGCCACTGCCGATTGTGAGGGCAAACATGCTGCACTCAGCAATCAATCTGCAAATCGAGCAGGGAGATCGGCCATGTGCGGTGTGATCGCATGTCGGACAAGCGAACCGGCGATCGACTACTTGATCGCCGCGCTGCGCCGGCTGGAGTATCGCGGCTACGACTCGGTTGGTGTCGCGGTACGCACTGTCACGGGCGACATCGCCACCGTCCGAACCGTCGGGCGAGTCGGTGCTCTCGACAAACGCGTACGGGAGTGGGCTGGACCAGCTTTCGGTTCGGTGGGCATCGGTCATACCCGCTGGGCGACACATGGCACGGTCACAGAAGACAACGCACATCCGCATGTGGACTGCACGGGTCGTATTTGTGTGGTGCACAACGGGATCATCGAGAACGCCGACACACTGCGCACCGCATTGACCACCTCCGGTCACGTGTTCACCTCGTCGGTCGACAGCGAGGTGATCTGCCATCTGGTGGAAGAACAGCTGCAACTGGGCGGCGATCTCGTCGAGGCCGTGGAGGACGCACTGGCCGTGCTGGAAGGTTCGTGGGCACTGGCCGTATTGGAAAAGGACACCGGCCAGCTCGTGGTGGCCGCCAATCACTCACCATTACTGGTGGCGCACACGGTACTTGGCGATTTTGCGACCAGCGACATCGCAGCGATCGCCGATTGGACCGACCGGTTCCGGGTTCTCCACGACGGCGATGTCGTCGATCTCAGTGGTAGCGGCCGCTGGCGCAATCACGGGGTGGATGTCGTGCCCCAGGCGCTGACGCCCTGTCTGATGCGCGGCAATGATGTCGACCTGGCCGGCTACTCCGACTACATGGCCAAAGAGATCGACGAGCAACCCGAAGCAGTGGCCAGGGTGCTCGACGAGCTGGGCCGAGGGATCGCGGACGGCAAGCTGTGGAGCGATCTCGGGCTGATGCCATTCGACCGCATGCAGGTAATCGGTTGCGGCACATCACTGAATGCCGGGACGGTCGTTGCCAACTTCGTGCGTACCGTCGGCGGGTTTCCTGTCATGACCACGGTCGGCAGCGAAGCCGATGATGCCCTGCTCGAACCGCACACCCTGACTGTTGCGTTCAGTCAGTCCGGAGAGACAGCGGACGTCCTTCACGCGCTGAAATCCCGGGGAGCGTCGCAGCCACCCGTCCTTGCCATCACCAACAGCGCGCATTCCACGTTGGCCCGTCGCGCGGAGGCGGTGGTGACATGCGCGGCCGGTCCGGAGATCGGGGTGGCGGCGACGAAGACCTTCGTGTGCCAGATCGTCGCCGGTGTCGCGGTGATGATCTCCGCGCTCGTCGCCCGACGCCGTCTCTCGGAGCACGCCGCCGGCCAACTCGTCGACGATCTGCGGCGGCTTCCCGAGCAGCTGGCCGCTGCGTGCGCGACGGCCAAATACGTTGTGCCATCGCTCATCGACGGGCTGATGACCGCGTCGGGCTTCATCTTCATCGCCCGGGGTGCCGGTCTGCCGTATGCCGCTGAAGGAGCTTTGAAGCTCAAGGAGCTGACGTATCAGTGGGCCGAGCACTACCCGGCCGGCGAACTCAAGCATGGACCGCTGGCTCTTGTCGGGACCAGTACGCCGGTGGTGGTGATCGAGAGCGCAGACCGCAAACTGGCCGGCAACGTCGCCGAGGTGATGGCCCGCGGCGGCCAGATCATCAGCATCGGCGGGCCCGAGAGCACCCTGCCCGTCGTCGACGACCTGCTGTCGCTGTGGGGTCCGCTGGCGGCCGCGGTGCCGCTGCAGATCCTGGCGCGGCAACTCGCGCTCGCGCTCGGGCGTGATGTGGACAAGCCGCGCAACCTGGCCAAATCCGTGACGGTGGAGTGATCCGAATGCGAGCACTCGTCACCGGCGCCGCCGGGTTCATCGGGTCGACGCTTGTCGATCGTCTCCTCGCAGACGGTCATCAGGTGGTGGGCGTCGACAACATGAGTGCCGGCACCGTGGACAATCTCCAGGAAGCGCTCGCGGCGAACACGACCGACCCCCGCCGATTCACGTTGGTACCGCTCGATATTCAGGCACCCGAGTTGGTGGACGTCTTCGCGGGCGCCAACCCCGACATCATCTTCCACCTCGCGGCGCAGGTCGATCTGAGTGCCGCGGTGGCCGACCCGCACTTCGACGCACGGAACAACGTACTGGGCACCATCAACGTCTGCGAGGCGAGCCGGCTGGCCGGCGTGCGGCGGATCGTCTACGCGGCCTCGGGTGCCTCGAATTCACCTCACGCGGCGGCAAAACTGGCCGGTGAGTTCTACCTCGGCGCATACGCGGGAATGTACGGATTGGCGCCGATTTGCCTTGCGCTGGCTGATGTTTACGGTCCGCGGCAGAACCCGCACGGAGAAGCCGGAATGATAATGGCCTTCGGCAGCGCGCTCATCTCGGGTCGTCCGGTGACGATCTACGGTGAAGCAACCGCTGTCCACGACCTCGTCTACGTCGATGATGTCGTGGCTGCGTTTGTGCGCGCTGCCGAGGCGCCCATGCAGATCACCGGCACCTTCCAGGTCCGCGCCGGGCGTCAGGCGACCGTAGCGCAAGTACTGCAGATGATTTCGTCGGTACACGGCCAGCAGTGGTCCCCGAACGTCGCTTCGGCCTGCATCCCCGATATGCAGGCCGAAGCGGCCGGCGCGGCGTATGCGTGCGAAACCTTGGGCTGGCAGCCGGCCGTCGGCCTCATGGACGGCATGCAGCGTACGATGCAGTGGCTGCGCACCGTTGTCGATCCGGGCCTGGCGTTGTTGCCGATCAGTTGTGACAGCCGAGCCGTCCAGGAGACCCGCCGTGCTTCGTGACGGAATGCTGAACACACTGCCCCCCTTGGGAATTGCCGAACCCGGGACGGTGGCCGCCGACTGTGGTGATGTCGTGGCGGACTTCACCGCGGTCGCTCGGGTCCGGCACCAGAGCAGCGCCATGGTGCACAACGGTGTCCCGATCACCTACGGGGACCTTGCCGCACGTGTCGACCGCACCGCGGCGCAATACCGGGTACGCCGCGGCGGGCGTCCGGGTCTGATCGGCGTATTGGTCTCGCACACACCCGTTGTGGTGGAGCAGCTGCTCGCCGTCATGCAGGCGGGGGCCGCCTATTGCCCGATCGACGCCGCACTGCCTGCGGCTCGGCAACACACGTTGGCCGATGTGATGGGCCTGGACGAGTCGTTGACCGCGGATCTGGACTCCGAGGCCCCGGCGTACGTGCTGTGCACGTCAGGCTCGACCGGGGCGCCGAAGCCGGTGATGATCTCGCGCGGAGCCCTGGTCGCCACGGTGCGAGCATTGCGTCAGCTCTTCGGACTCACCCCGGATGACCGGGTACTGCAATTCGCTTCGCTCGGCTGGGACACCTGCCTGGAGGAGATCCTGCCCGCGCTCACCGCCGGCGCGACGTTGATCTTCGACGACGCCGCATACTGCGGTTCCTTCCCCCGGTTCGTCCGGATGCTGAGCGAACAAGCGGTCACTGTGCTCGACCTGCCCACGGCGTTCTGGCATGAACTGGTGCTGTACCTGCACGAGGAGGGTGCGGCGCTGCCCGAGAGCGTCCGTCTGGTCGTGATCGGCGGTGAACGGGTCGATCCGACCCGACTGCAACAGTGGCGCGACCTCGATGTCGGAAACATCCGATTGCTCAACACCTACGGCTGCACCGAGACGACCATGATCACGCACGCCGTGCAGCTCAGTGGACCCGAGACCGACCCCGAAACCATGGCCGGCGACGCCGAGGCGCCGCTGGGGCACCCCCTGCCCCATATCCGCGATCACGTCAGCGCCGACGGTGAATTGCTGGTGTCGGGCGCGTCGCTGGCCATGGGCTACCTCGGACTGCCGGACCGGACCGCCGCGGGATTCCGGGTCAGCGACCACGGCGACGGGCCGGCGCGGTGGTTCCACACCGGCGACATCGTCACCCGCGGTCGTGATGGCCTGCTGTATGGCCACGGCCGGATCGATGAACAGGTGAAAGTCCTTGGTGTGCGGGTACATCCGGCCGAGGTCGAGGCACACCTGAACGCGCACCCGGCGGTCGCCGGCGCCGTCGTGGTCGGTGAGCGGCTCGTGGGCCGGACTGCGCTCGCGGCGTATGTCGTGGCGGCCAAGCCCGTCACATCGGGCGAACTCAAACGGCATCTGGCGGAGCGACTCCCGCGCCAGTTCGTGCCGTCGCGAGTGAAATTCGTTACCGCGCTGGCATATACGGCCAGCGGGAAGGTTGATCGGGCGGCGACGCGCCGTGCCGCAATGGAGCACGACGGTGAAGGAGCCGATCAATGAACGCCGAGCACATCATCCGGATCTTCCAGAAGGTGCTGAACACATCTGCGGTGGCTGCGGGGTCCGACTTTTTCGATCTGGGCGGCGATTCCCTGCTGGCCACCCGCGTACTGAGCGCCATCGCACGGGACTTCGGAGTGGAACTGTCCTTCGAGGACTTCCTGGATCAGCCCACACCGGACGGGCTGACCGGCAAGGTCCGCGCACTGACGGTGGAAGAGGTGCTGGCGCAATGACAACACTCAGTCACATCGACGGACCGACCCGGACCGGTTTCACCGCGGCTGCGGATCAGCCGTATTCATATGTGCGGAAACCGTTGTCGGAGCCGGATTGGCGGCGTTACCCGGGCTGGGCGACGGTCAGCGAGACCGATTGGCACGACCCGCAGTGGCAGCGCGCGCACTCGATCAAGAACGTCAAGCAGCTGTATGCGGTGACGGGGGCGCTGCTCGACGACCTGTTCTATGAAGACCTGGTCGCCGATCAACAGCAGCGGGCCACCATGTCGATGTTGCTGCCGCCGCAGATGCTCAACACCATGGCACCGCACTGTGCGCCGGTTCGCCATGGTCTCACTGCCGCCTTCTACACCGACCCGATCCGTCGCTACATGCTGCCGGTGCTCAGTGATCGTGATCCGGTGTGGTGTTCGCACCCGTTCGCCGAGCGGGATTCGTTGCACGAGAGCGATATGTGGGTTGTCGAAGGGCTGACCCACCGGTATCCGACCAAGGTGCTCGCAGAGCTGCTGTCCACCTGTACGCAATACTGCGGGCACTGCACCCGGATGGATCTGGTCGGCAACTCCACCCCGACGGTCGCCAAGGCGAGGCTGTCCCTGCAGCCGGTCGACCGGCAGACCCGCATCCTGGAGTATCTGCGGGCCACGCCGACCGTGCGTGATGTCGTGGTGTCCGGTGGTGACGTGGCGAACGTGCCGTGGCCGCGGCTCGAAGCGTTCGTCACCCAACTGCTCGCCATCGACACCGTCCGCGATATCCGTTTGGCGACAAAGGCACTCGCGGCGCTGCCCCAGCACTGGCTGCAACCGAAGGTCGTCGAAGGCGCGGGCCGGGTGGCGCAGCTCGCCGCGAGCCGCGGTGTCAATCTCGCAGTGCATACGCACATCAACCACGTGCAGTCGGTGACGCCGCTGGTCGCGGCAGCGACGCGCGCACTGCTCGCCGCCGGAGTGCGAGACGTACGCAACCAGGGCGTGCTGATGCGCGGTGTGAACGCCACCGCAGGCGACCTGCTGGACCTGTGTTTTGCCCTTCAGGGCGAAGCCAACATCCTGCCGTACTACTTCTACATGTGCGACATGATCCCCAACGCCGAACATTGGCGGACGGCGCTGTGGGAAGCGCAGGAGCTGCAACTGGCGATCATGGGATATCTGCCCGGCTTTGCGACGCCGCGAATCGTGTGCGACGTGCCCTATGTCGGAAAACGCTGGGTCCATCAAGTGGTGCGGTACGACCGCACCCGTGGCATCTCGTACTGGAACAAGAACTACCGCACCGGTCTGGATTCGACAGAGGTCGACGCGTTGAACGACGTCTACCCGTTCTACGATCCGATCGGCAGCCTGCCGGCGTCGGGGCAGGAATGGTGGCGGAAGAGCTGCCAACATCCCCGTGGCGCAGCGGTTTCCACGACGGTGTTCGACGCACACGCCGAGCCGGTCTGGCGATGACCGTTCAACTGGCTCCGATCACGGACGCGGATGTGGCAGCGGTGGCGGAGTTTCTGCACACCCACCACGATCCCGGCGTCGACTGGGGCCAGGCATGCGCGGCGGCGTTGGGGACGGTGACGGCGCCCAACCATGGCTTCATGCTGCGGGACGGGCAGACCGTCGTAGGCACGCTGCTGGCCATCTACTCCGAGCGGCTGGTACAGGGGCGGGTGGAGCGATTCTGCAACATGGGGTCCTGGTGCGTGCTGCCGAACTACCGGGCCCGCAGCATCCTGCTGGTGAATGCGCTTCTGGCGCAAGAGGGTTACCACTTCACGGTGCTCTCACCCACCGTCGGGTCGCAGGAGATTCTGGCCTGGCTCAAGTTCGGGTTCTTCGACACGTCCGCAGTCCTCATCCCCAACCTGCCGTGGCCGTCGCTGCCGGGCCGAACGCGGATCACCACCGACCCGGATGTCATCGATGCCACGCTCACCGGTGCCGCACTGGACCTCTACCGTGACCATGCGCCGTCGCCCGTCGCGCAGCACCTCGTGCTGACCCACGGCCTGGACTCCTGCTACGTCATGTACCGCAAGGCGTGGCCGGCGCTCGCCAACATCCTGCACGTCAGCAATCCTGCTCTGTTCCAGCGGGCGCTGATCCCGTTGACCCGTCATCTCTTGATGCGGTGCGGGCTGGTGGCGACCCTCGCCGAACTCCGAATCATCGAGCGCGCACCACATCTGGCTTTCCGGCTGAACAGCTGGCCGAAGATGTATCGCAGTCCCAGCTTGGCACCGGCACAGATCGATTACCTCTACAGCGAACTCGTCTGCGTCTGAGAACGCCTGGGCAGGAAGGATCCGATGGCCATGATGGAGCTGCTGACCCCGCTGGTGATGCTGCTGGCCGGTGCGGTCCTGGCCGCATTCGTCATTCTCATCGCCGTCGACGTCGCGATCTTCCTCCGGCTTCGATCGAGCTTTCCGCAACACCCTGGCCAGTACCCGAAGGCGCACTAGGAATGTTCACCGCCGAGATGCTGCAGCATCGCCGATCCCTTCTCGGGGCTCGGCCACGCAACGTGGCGGACATATCCGGTGACGAGTTCCCGCGGATGCCCGACGCGGTCATGGTCGTCGCTCATCCCGACGATGAAATCCTTTGGTTCAGTTCGGTATTGCGGCAGTGCAAACGGGTCGTGGTCTGCTTCGGCGCGTCAGCGACGTCGACGGAGACCTGGGACGACGGTCGCGCGGTGATGATGGATACGTATCCACTGCGCAAGGTCCAGTTCTTGCGCGTACGGCAATCCGATGCCTTCGAGGCGTCGAACTGGAACAAGCCCATGGAGGATGACAGCGGGTTGCGGCTGTCGCGGCGGCCGAGCCCGAGTTATGAGAAGAACGCGGCGGAGCTGCGGCGAATTCTGGCAGTGGAATTGAGTGGGGAGAGCTTGGTGTTCACCCACAATCCGTGGGGCGAATACGGCAACGAAGAGCATGTCCAGGTTTTCCGCGTGCTCACCGCACTGAAGGACGAGCTCGGTTTCGATCTCTACGTGGACAGCTACGTCAGTGACCGCAGCGCCAAATTGATGTGCAAGTCCGCGCGGTCACTGGAGGGGAATCCTCTGGTGTGCCAGACCAACAGGACACTGGCACACACATTGCGCAACCAGTACCTGAAGAACAACTGCTGGACGTGGATGACCGACTACGAGTGGCCGGCATACGAATCCTTCTACCACGTTGCGACTGCGGTCGACGGGGCCGAATCCGGAATTCCCGCCGGTTACCCGTTGAATTATCTGACCTACAGCTTCAAGCGCGGTCCGATCAGAACGATCGCAGGCAAGGCGCTGCCCGCGTCGGTCAAATCTCGGATGAAGCGGGTCTGCCATGTTCGGTGAGCCCAGTCTGATCGGCGCAGGTATTCGACGACGTGCACCGCCGCGGTGGTGCTGGATATCCGGACAAAATGTATTCAAACCATCTGTGGCCCTTGCCAGACTGCGTATCGCTGGTAATCGGGGCGTTCTGAAAGCTTGCCATTTTCCCTGAGGTATTCATCATGTCGGGCCACTCGGTTATGTACAACATTCCTGCCTTCTCGATTCGAAAAGCAGCCGCTGCGATATATGCAAATCATTTTCCGAGGGAAACAGCGCAAGCGCGATCGATATCACCGTGGTGGGTGGCAGATGTCATCATCGCATTTGTTGCGGTATGGATCGCGACGTGGGCGCGATTCGATTTCGAACCGGACCACATGAGTTTGGGTTCCACGTTCAGAGTTGCCGTGGTTGCCGCCCTGCTGCTCGTGGCAGCCGGTAGCGCCAAAGGCATCTACCGACACCGGTACATTGTCGCGAGTTTCGACGAATGCACGGCGTTGGCAATGGTCGCCGCGGTCTCGTCCGCGCTGTTACTGGTGTTCGTCAGCGTGTCCCCGTCCCATCCGGTTCCGCGCGGTGTGCCGGTGCTGTCGGCGGCATTCACACTGGGCGGCATGCTGGCGGTCCGATGGCTCGGCCGCACGATGGCGCGCCGCCACCTGAAGAACGACACGGACCGGCGCAAGGTCGTGATCCTGGGGGCCGGTCGGATCGGTCAGAATCTGACGCGGCAGATGCAGCTCGACGAGCGGATGCCGTTCGATCCGGTGGCCTTGCTCGATGACGATCCGGCCAAGCGTCACCTGCATGTCGCCGGCGTGCAGGTGCGTGGGACGAGGCATGATCTGGCTTGTGTCGTAACGCGTTTCGGTGCCGATGCGGTGGTCATTGCGATCGCCGATCCGGATCCTGAACTGATCAGGGACATCTCTTCGCAAGCTGCGCTGCTGGGTATCGGAGCGCTGATCGTGCCACCCGTCGCCGAACAGATCCGAAGTGCGCGGCCGAGCGGCGACGTGCGGGACCTCAAACTCAACGATCTTCTCGGCCGGCCTCCGGCGCACCTGGACCAGGACGCGATCACCGCACAGATCATCGGCCGCCGGGTCCTGGTCACCGGCGCGGGCGGATCCATCGGCTCCGAACTGTGCCGTCAGATCCACCGGCTCGGCCCTGCGACACTGACCATGCTCGACCGCGATGAGTCCGCGCTGCACGCAACGCAACTGTCGATCTACGGCCGTGCGATGCTCGACAACGACGACACGGTGCTTGCCGACATCCGCGACCCGCTCGCGATGCGCCGGATATTCGAGGCGTACCGGCCCGAGGTGGTGATCCACGCGGCGGCGCTCAAACATCTTCCCCTGCTGGAGAAGTACCCGCTCGAGGCGTGGATGACCAACGTCGTCGGCACGTGGAACGTCCTGTCCGCGGCGCGCGCCGCGCGGGTCGGCACCTTCGTCAACATCTCGACGGACAAGGCTGCGAATCCGGTGAGCGTCCTCGGGTTCAGTAAACGAGTCACCGAACGTCTCACCGCATCGGTTGCCGGTTACGGGGAGGGCAGATATCTCAGCGTTCGCTTCGGCAATGTGCTGGGGTCCCGCGGCTCCGTTCTGGAGGCTTTCGCCCGGCAGATCGAAGGAGGCGGTCCCGTCACGGTCACGCATCCGGACGTCACCCGCTTCTTCATGACGATCCCCGAGGCCTGCCAACTGGTTCTGCAGGCGGCCGCGATCGGCCGAGGCGGTGAAGCCCTGGTGCTGGACATGGGGGAGCCGGTCAGGATTGCCGACGTCGCGCGGCTGCTGATTCGGCGAGCCGGGCGCGCCGATGTCGATATCGTGTGGACGGGCATGCGCGCAGGCGAGAAGCTGCACGAGGAACTGTTCGGGGCCAATGAAGTTCGTGACCACCGTCCGGCGCACCCACTCATCTCCCACGTGAGTGTGCCTCCGCTTGCATTGGCCGATGGCGACGCGAGCATGGTCCGCTTCGCCGACCACGCGGCTGCCCTGCGATGGCTGGCGTCCGAAGGCGGGATGAGCACTGCCGCACCGGTCGACCTCACGGCGCGCCTGGTGCCACCCGAACTCCGACTCGTCGGCGTGGCAGCCGAAGCTCAGCACTACGTGGCGTCATGAGCCGCATCTACCTCTCCGCTCCCGACGTCGGCCCTCGGGAAGAGGAGTGGTGTGTCGCGGCCCTGCGCTCAGGGTGGGTCGCGCCGCTGGGCCTGATGGTGGACAGCTTCGAAGAAGCGCTGGCCCATCAATGCGCGCGCAGATACGCGGTGGCCCTCAGTTCCGGCACCGCGGCGCTACATCTGGCACTGCTGGGGCTGGGCGTCGGACCCGAAGACGTGGTCATCGTCCCCACCATGACGTTCGCCGCCACCGCGAACGCCGTCGTGTACACCGGTGCCACACCGGTTTTCGTCGATTGCGATCCGACCTTCGGGAATCTTGATCCCGCCCTCCTCGACGAAGCGCTGCGGTCGCTCCGGCGTGCGGGCCATCACGTAGCGGCAGTGATCGCGGTGGATCTGCTGGGCCGCTGCGCGGACTACACTCAGATCACGAACATCTGTGAAAGTGCCGGGGTGCCACTGCTTTCCGATGCCGCGGAAGCTCTCGGCGCCGGTCACGTCGGCAGGCCCGCTGGCTCGTTCGGCATGGCTGCGGTGCTGAGTTTCAATGGCAACAAGGTGATTTCGACCAGCGGCGGTGGGGCGTTGCTCACTGATGATGAGCGGCTGGCCGAGCGAGCCAGGTATCTCAGTACGCAGGCGCGCGAACCGGTGGCGCACTACGAACACGTCGAGATCGGCTACAACTACCGGCTGAGCAACATTCTGGCCGCGCTGGGCCTCGCGCAATTGGAACGGCTGCCGGCCATGCTCGTGCGCCGCAGGCAGATACGCGAGGGCTACCGCGAGGTCTTCTCCGGCGTCGACGGCGTGCAGATCTTCCAGGGAGACGACGACATCGAGGACAACTGCTGGCTGACCGCGATTCTGGTGGATTCGCTTGCGGCGGAGTGGAAGCCGGAAGAACTCTCGGCCGTGTTGACCGCCGCGGACATCGAGAACCGCCCGCTGTGGAAGCCCATGCATCAACAGCCCGTTTTCGCCGGCGCTCGGGCGTTCGTTCGTGGAGACGCTGATCGGCTGTTCGCGACCGGCATCGCTCTGCCGAGCGGCTCGGCGCTTTCCTCCGACCAGATCGATCGGGTCCACACCGTCATCCGATCGTTCCTCGTCTCACGTCTGGACCGGGGAGGAGTGGATCATGCGGCCTGACCGCGCTCCTGGCTCACTGTTGAAGCGAGGCTTCGATGTGGCGGCGGCGTCCGCGCTTCTCATCGTCTTCTCGCCACTGCTCGCGCTCATCGCGTTACTGATCCGATTCACCGCCGGTGCGCCCGTCCTCTTCCGGCAGCGCCGGCCCGGCCGGCACGGACAGATCTTCACGATGTACAAGTTCCGGACGATGCGTCCGCCCTCGCCTGGTGAAAACCCCTGGACCACAGACGATTTGCGGTCCACCCGGATCGGGAAGTTCCTGCGGCGGACGAGCCTCGACGAACTGCCCCAGCTCGTCAACGTCGTCGGCGGGCAGATGAGCCTGGTCGGACCCCGCCCCTTGCTCATCGAGTACCTCGACAAGTACTCGGCTCACCATGCCCGCCGTCACGATGTCCGGCCCGGAATCACCGGTCTGGCGCAGGTGAGTGGCCGGAAGTCAGTCGCCTATTCGGAAAAGCTCGATTTCGATGTGCGCTATGTGTATGAGTGGTCGTTCCGGCTCGATCTGCGCATCCTGTTCCAGACGCTGACAGAGCCGTTCAAACGCCCCGAGACGCGCGGATACGAGGAGTTCGACGACCTGGGACTGACCGTGGGGTTGGGCCCGGAGGGCCGTGCTCATGTCTGAGCTCCACGTCTGTGTCGTCGGTGGCACGTTCGACCGCCCCGATGATGCGCGGCGCCGATCGACACCCGAGACTGTTCTGGCGGAGGGACTTGTCGCGCGGGGCGTCCACGTCACGACGGTTGGTCATCGGTCGTTCGTGCCGAGCGAGCGCTATCAGGTCGTTCACGTCCATCACCTGGGCCGGGCCGCACTGTGGATGGCCACGGCGGCGACCGCCGCGCGATTTGTCTATACGCCGCACCATGATCCCGCGCTGCTCGATCCGTCGCGCCATGGTGACCGGCTTCGGGCCAGGATTCGCGCCACCGCGATGATCACGGCCCGGGCCGACGCCGTCGTCGCCCTCAGCGGCATCGAGCGCGAGACGCTCCGGGCACATCTCGACTGCGCGCCGGACAAGATGCACGTGATCCCCAACGGCATCTCGTCGCGGACCTTCCATCCGGCCGGCCGACAACCTCTCCTGGAGCCGAAGCGCCGTGCCCGCCTGCTCTACGTCGGACAACTCATCGAGCTCAAGGGAGTGGATGTCCTCCTGCGCGCGCTGGCGCGGGTCGAGGATGCCGAACTTCTGCTGGTCTACCAGGACGCCGCCCTGGAGGCCGCCCTCCGGGCGCTGGCCGCAGACCTCAATGTCAGCGACCGCGTGCAGTTCCTCGGGATCCGTGCCGCCGCCCAACTGGCCGACCTGTATCGCGAGGTGGATCTGTTCGTGCTGCCGAGCCGGTCGGAGGCACTGCCGAGTGTGATCAGCGAGGCGATGCTCACGGGGCTGCCGGTTGTGGCTTCGGCCGTCGGCGGTATCCCGGAGCAGGTCGGGGAATACGGGCGGCTTGTCCCGCCCGATGATGTCGAGCGGCTGGCCACCGCGCTGCGATCGACGATTCGCGACCTGCGCGCCAACCGAATCGACCACGTTGCGATCCATACGGCTGCCCTCGGCCGGTTCGGCGTGTCGAACATGGTCGAGCGCCACCTTCAGCTGTACCGGCGCCTGCTCGCCGCCGCAGAACCACCGGCCCGGCGTCATGTCCGCTACGGGCCCGCCAATGCGGCAGCGCGGCTGGCACTGCGAACCGTGGGCGACCGGCTCACCGGCCGCGGGCTGCTCGAGCGGGACCTACCCCGGCTCGTCGGAATCTCCTGACGCACCGATCACTTTCCCGGCTGCATCGCGTATACGTGGACGCCGAACGGCGGAACTGTCGCATCGACGACCACTTCGCCACCCGCAACGATCGAGCTCGTCACCGGGGTGTCCCCGGTCCACTCCGACACGGCCGCGGACTTCGTATTGGTCCGGAAGCGCAACCGGCCGCGCCACTCGGAGCCACCGATATCGGTGTTGATCAACGTCACGACGGTGCTCGTGCCGACGGTGTTGACGAGGTACTGCAGCGGCGGGCCGTCGACGGTCACCGTCGCGGCAGAGCTGTAGAGCTCGTCGAGGAGCCGCTGGCACGCCGTGAGCACGCCACCCTGGCCCGTGTTGTCGAGTAGTGCAGCCGTCAGATAGACCGTGCCGGTGCCGATCTTGCTGCGGACGATGAGTGGATCACCATCCGACGTCGTGGCGACGATCTCGGCGTCCTTTCCGGGGGTGATCCGGGAGTAGCTGAACGCCTTCTCCGCCATGACCGTGCCGTCCGACCACGTGACGGAATTCGTCGTACCCCGGTCCGCCGAGATCCCGCTGTCGGTCAGCGAATCGGCGCCGGGCGTCAGCTGGCCGGCGGTGGCCACAACGGTCCCGCCCCGCCGCACATACTCCCTTAGGTCTGCCAGCAGGTCTGCGGCGATGGGGCCGCTGCCTGCGAGAACCACGACCCGGTACCGCAGCAGTGCGTCGAGCCGGGCGTGATCGGTGATCACATCGATCGACTCGCCCCACCGGGTGTTTCCCATGGGTTCCCAGATCCGCGGATCGACGTTCCGCGCAGCCAACGCGCGGCGATACGCCGCTTGAGTGGCGTCGACATCCACGGTGCCGTCGGCGCCGCTGATCCGCCACGGGGCGTTCGGCACTATCGTCCCCCACGATTGATGGCCCGGATACGCCACGTCGAGCAGGCTGCTCAACATGCGGTCACCCTGTGTGTAGGGGTTTTGGCGGTACCACTTGTACGGGTCCTGGTCGAATTCGCCGAACGGCGGCTCGTACCCCGAAAAGTGGTCCTGCAGAATCGCGATCGGAACTTCGGGGGAGCCCCGCACCGGATGCCGCTGCAAGCTGAAATCGGCAAAGTCGCGCACGACCACGCCGAGGGGGTTGAGGCCGTGCGGTGCGGCGGTGGAGTAGAAATTGGCGGCTTCGTTCAGGATCACATCGGCGCCGGCCATGTACGCCGCGTAGAGGTTTCGCGCGAGCATCGACGGTGACCAGCCGGTGACGAGCCGGCCGGACGTGTCGAACACGGTGGGACCGCCGTTCCAGTAGCGGTACGCCGACATGTCGATGCCCCATGGGCGGTTCCCATGCTGTCGGGCCGCGCCCCGGACCATCGCGAGGCCCGGACTCATCCCGCTCACCTCGTCGATGTTGCGCTCGAGGAGCACGACGTCGGAGCCGAGGTCATATGCGTACTGCGGACAGAATGCGAAGACGCACACCGACATCCACTTGTATCCGCGTTGTTCCGCGGACTGTTCGAGATAGGGCCGAAGGGCTTTCGCGTCGAGGTAGAAACGCGACCACGTCGTGTACGCCTGCGCGTCGGCCATGCCCGTGATGTTCGGCCGGTTCTGAGCCCAGCATCCGCCGGCCTGGTCGAACTCCGGCATTCCCAGGCGCCATGCCGCCGACTGCGCCGTGACGCCGAGATCAGCGAGTGTCGTGGCGGCACCCGGATCGGTCGAATCCGGGTAGCAGCCCGCCACATTCGCTTCAGGGGGAACGGCGAAGTAGGCGAATGGCCGACCGGTTCCCGTCACGACGCGCCGGTCCTGTTCGTCGAGAACCGGGTGCAGACTGGCGCCATTGGCCAGCTGGTCGTGCAGCCGTTGCGTCAGGAGCCGCCCGCCCTGGCCGTACACCTCGGTCAGCAGAGCGAACGGGCCCGCGTCAGAGGGCGGGTCCAGCTGTGCGGATCCGGGTACGGGGCTGCGCGGTGCGGATCCGTCGGAGCGTGACCCGGGTAGCGGAAAGACATTGCATGCGGTGAGCCCGCCGGCAAGGGCGATCGCGAGCAGCCGCGTCACCCGGGCCCGAACGCAGGGGCCGGGCGGCCCTGACTTCATGGCTCGGTCAACTCCGCCCATAAGGCGGCCCACGTGGCGATTTCGGACGGCGAGGCGAGCCGGTTGCGGCGGTCGAGCACGAGGTCCTGCCGACGTGCCAGCACCGCCACGGTGTCACGGGCAGCCCTTCCCAGCTGGCCGGCCGAACCGATCAGACTCGACAGCACCTGGCGATGCCGAGTTCCGTAGCGCAGCAGGAACATCATCTGGTGTTGGCGCGCCTCGATGCTCCCGCGCAGCTTGATCCGATCCTCCCGATAGCCGAGCAGTACGTCCGGAAGGCTGGCGTAGCGGCTCGCGGTGTGGGCGCGCAGCAGCACCTCCCAGTCCTCACAACGGCGGGCACGCGGGTCGTAGGGAAACCTCAGGAACCACGAACGCCGTCCCATCCAGGTCGGGTGTGCCAAGCCGATCTCGCTGCGGAGTGGGTCCGCGGTGAGGTCCTCATGCCCGCCGAGTCGTGAACGCGGACCACGAGGTGTTCCGTCAGAGGTGAACACCATCATTCCCGCGCCCACGACGTCGACGTCCGGATTCTCGCGCAGGAAGGTGAGTTGGGTCTCGAGCCGGTCGGGATAGCAGACGTCGTCGCCGTCCATCCGCGCGATGATGGGCGCGCGGCTGTGCCGTACCCCTTGGTTCAGCCGGGTCGGAAGTCCGAGCGGTCGGCCGTCGATGAACGGCCGGATCCGATCGTCGAGATCGGCGAATTCCCGGAGCCGCTGCGCGGTGCCGTCGGTGGACCCGTCGTCCAGGACGACGAGTTCCCACGCTTCGCATGTCTGCGCCAAAATCGAGCGAATTGCCGGGACCAGGGTGCTCTGCACATTTCGGACCGGCATGACGATGCTGACGGCGGGTTCCATGATGTGGTCAACTCCCGGCGCGTGCGAGAAGGCGGGCAGGCAATCGGAAACGGGCGAGATACCCGATGGCGGACATCACGAATATCGGCCAGAAGAAATAGACGACGATCTGCGCGAGGATCGAGATCGAATTTATGACGAGCAACGCCACCCAGGTACCGCAATACGACCAGTTGTAGGCCGCCAGCGGATCGGGTGCCGCCTCGACGCAGTCGTCGAATCTGCGTACCGCCAGACCGAGCAGGAAGTAGCCGACGACAATCCCGGGTATGCCGAAGTTCCAGTACAGTTCGGCGCCGAATCCCAGGATCTGGTCGATGATTTCGGGCTCGCCGTAGATCAGCGCGTTGTACTCGACGGGCGCGCTGTCATTCCGGAAAGACTTCCCGAGCGCAGGAACGGGATACAGCGCGGAACCGATGACGGAATCGCCCTCACGCGTTCCCGACCGGTCGACTTCCTGGACCACGACGGCCCAGAACTGCGGCCCGTTTCCATAGCTCTGCAGATAGTCGGCGAATGACGGCCGGGGGCGGTCCAGTCCCGCGGCGGACGCGGAGATGGTCCCGCCCCGGGTGCCCTGATAGATGTCCCGGTATCCGCCGAACAAGAAACCGACGAACGCCACGACCCCGAGAAACGCGACGATGCGAACCGCCGACAGTCGTCGTCCGAAGAGTCCGAACGCGGTGACGAGGGCCAGCAGCGGAATGACCGCGGACGCACGGTTGTAGTCGTAGACCGCCGATGCGGCGACGGCGACGACCACCAGGCCCGCTTCACTTGGTTGCAGGCGCGCCCCGGGCCGTCGGCGCGCGATCCGCAATGCCCACAGAATGATCACGCCGTACGCCAGGAACGGGCGCAGGAACTGGGCGGCGGCGTTGGCGATGGTCGTCGGTTCCGGGGCGGCGAGGATGCTGGCCTGTCCGCTGAAGTAGTTGACCAGCGCGCCGAAGGACCGGAATGCGAGCGCGAGCCCGAGCGCGCCGAATGCGATGTAGCAGAAGGCAACTCCGGTGGTGAACCGCAGTTCGAGCAGAAAGGGTTGTGGCCGTGCGGGTTTCGCCCAGGCGACGTAGCCCACGGCGTAGCACGCGTATGCCGCTGCCTGTAGCAACATGGCGGTGTTGATGTACTGGTCCGACGGACGGAATCGGAGCGTGCCGAGAATGGGGCCGGAGAGCAGGAACAGCGTCGGGATGACGACGAGCTGCAGGAAGAAGAGCAGCGCGGCGACATTACCCGGCCCGAGGACCCGGTCGGTGTTCCACCGGACTCGCGGAGCCAGCAGTTGAACGCCGAGGAAGACCGCGAAAGCTATTGGCACCGTTGGGTATCTCGTGGCGTAGCCGTCTTTCTGCAGCGATACCGCCCACACGACCGCGGCCGCGCAGACGGCGGCGACGACTGGCCAGACGCTGGGCCGGCGACCGGCTGCCGCGTTCACGTCTGCTCTCCTTTGGGCACCCGGGCCGCCAGTGCGACCGGCAGCTGGACGAGGCAACTCGCGGCGTACGCAACGAGATACGCCGCGGCCAGGCCGTCGTCGTTCAGTGGGGGCACCAACGCGATGGCGCCACCGGCGAGCGTCGTGGCGAGTGCGATGTCGCTCCACACCCAGATCGCGACTCGTCCTTCGGCCAGGGCGCGGCTGCCGAGAACGTTGTTCAGCGCGGCCGGCACGGTGGCGACAGCGAGTATGACGAGCACCCGCGACGCCGATGTGTACTCGGCGCCCTGCAGACCCATGATCGGGCCGGCGAATGCGATGAGACCGAGGCCGGTCGCCGTCGAGAACGCCGCGGTCAGCGCGCCGTACCGGACGAACAACGCACGAGCGTCCATGTCGCGGCCGGTGGCCCGCAGCCGGCCGAGCATGGGTAACAGGACCGAACCCATGGTCGCAGGCACGAAGAGGGCTATCGAGTGCCATCGCATGGCCACGGCGAAGGCACCGACATGTTCCAGACCGTCTGGTTGCCGGCTCAACAGCACCTGGCCGAGCCACAACGATGGTTGCAGAGAGACGCTGGCGACCAACGCGGGTGCCGAGATTCGCAGCATCGCCTTCGCCGGGGCGAGATGGTCCACGCCGCGGGAGTGACCGTTCGACCGGGGGCCGCGGGCCGATCTGACCAGCCGGAGTCCGAATGCGCACGTCAGTGCCTCGGCGCCGGCCAACGCCCAGAGTGCCGCCCCGGCGCCGGATGTCTCGAGCAGAACGACGACCAGCACGGCGCCGCACAAGCATCCGTGAACGGCGCGGAACAGTCCGACCATGTCGAACCGCTCCAACGCGGCCAACAGGGCGGCGATCACTTCCACCATCGGTGTGGTGAGGATGAATATCGATGCGACGGCCACGAGCGGCCCGACAGCGGACTGGTTCAGTATCCGGTCCGCCACCCATCCGCTGGTCAGCACGCCGCCGATCATGGTGACGAAACCGACCGACGCTGTCAGTCCGAGTGCCAGACCGATCAACCGGTCCCGGCGGTCCGCATCGACCTCTCGCGCCTCGGCAACCAGCTTCTGGACCGCGACCGGTAAACCGAGGGCACTCACCGACGTGACGACCAATGCCGTCGACAAGGCCAGTGACAGTCCGCCGAACTGCTCGCTACCCAACTGTCTGGCCGCGAGCAGCAGCGCGGCGACGTGTGCGACACGGCCGACGGAGGTGCCGGCAAGCGCCCAGCTGCCACTGCGCAACGCGGTGCGTAGCGTCGTATCGCGAAGGGGCCGGGACAGGGCGACCGTCCAGGGTCGGGTCACGCCAGCACCTCGCGATACAGCGTCTCGGCCCGGTCGGCGATGGCGGTCCAGGTGAACTTGCCGGCCTCACCCGGCGCCGCCGCAGCCAACCGTGCCAGTGCGGCGCGGTCGTCGCACAGGGCGATCAGTTCATCGGCCAGTGCCGCCGCGTTGTCCGGCTGGACAAGGACACCGGCCGAGGGGGGCACCACTTCAGGCAACCCGCCGAGGTTGGAACACACGACGGGCGTCCCGGACGCCAGCGCCTCCGCGGCAGCCATGCCGAACATCTCGTCCTGGCGGGTCGGCATGGCACAGATGTCGAGTGAGCGGAATACGTCGGCGACCTCATCCTCAGGTACCGGACCGAGCCAGCGTCCACCCAACTCCTCGATCTGATCGGTGAGCGGCGTCCGGCGCGTCTGTCCGAAGAATTCGGTCGGACCCGCGACGAGCAGTGCGGTGTCGGGATGTGCTGCCTTCACCGCCCGGAACGCCTCGGCCAGTGTGTCGGATCCCTTTTGTTCGCATACGCGGCCGACGTATCCGATGACCAGCTGCGTATCCAGCGCGTACCTCGCCCGCGCGGCTTCGCGCCGCGATTCGTCGGGGCTGAACTGTTCGACGTTGACGCCGTTGGGAAGTACCCGGAAGTCGGCGAGCGGCAGGGACCAGAATTCGGCGGCCTCGCGAGCGCAGAAATCCGAGACGGGCATGAGTCCGTCGAACGCCTGCAGCGCGCGCCGGTAGGCGGCCTTCGCGATCCGATGGTCGGAGCCGCGATAGCGGAAGTAGTCGAATGTGAGGACCTTCGGGGCCGCAAGCCCGGCCAGGCACAGCGCCGCTGTCGGGCTGTTGTGGACGTGAATGATGTCCGGGGCGAAGTCGCGAATTCCGGGGCGGGCCCTGATCAGTAACTCGATGTCGCGCAGTGGGCGTCGCGTTCGGCATGACACATCCAGAATCGGCACCTCGGCAGCGGTGCCATCGGGGCGCACCGCCGTCCCGAGGGACACGATCAGAACATGGTCACCGCGATGTTGTTGTGCTGCAGCCAATTCGAGCATCCGCCGCTCGACCGCACCGCCGAACGCAGACCCCACGGGCAACACCGCGGGTCCGATGTGAGCGATTCGCATGTCGCCACCTGTCGATCAACCGACGTCGGTGGCCGGCGCGTGGGGATCGCTGAGCGATTGCGACCGCCGGTGTGATCCGGTTGCCTCGGCATACCCGTTGTCCCGTCGCGCAGTCGGTGCGTTGGTCTGCGACCGGTGGTCGGTCGGGGATTCAGCGCGCAGTCTGGCATCGCGGCTTCGCCGCGGCATGGCGAACACGCAACCGAGGGTGTTTGCCGATACCGCACTCAGCGCAGTGACGGCGTCTGTGACTTCCGAATCAGCTGTGCGTCCCTTCACCAGCAACAGCGCCGCGTCGCACCAGTGCGCGAGCACGCTGCCATCGGCCACCGCCAGTAACGCCGGCGAATCGATCAGCACCAGGTCGTACTGGCTCTCGACTTCGGCGAGCACCAGGCCCATGGAGCCGAGGAGCTCGCCCGGGTTCTCGGGTAGGGGCCCGCTGGTCATGACGTCGAATCGTCCTTCGTTCCACCGGCTGATGGCGTCGCGCGGAGCGCACTCGCGGCGCAGGACTGTGCTGAGGCCCGACGACGGATCCATCCCGAGGTACTTGCCGATCCTTGGCCGACGGAGGTCCGCGTCGATCAGGAGGACTCGCTCGCCTTCCAAGGCGAACGCGGCGGCGAGGTTGCACACCAACGCCGTCTTGCCTTCCCGGGCGACCGCGCTCGTCACGACCAGGCTGCTACAGCTGCTGGCTGTCCCGGCGGAACGAAGATTGATCCGTAGCTGCCGCATGGCCTCGGCCACCTGCCCGCGGGGTTTCTCCGTGATGAGAACCGGGGTCCGCCGGGACGACCGATCGTAGGGAATGGTCCCCAGTAGAGGTAGGGCAGTGAGCTCCTCCACGAAGTCGGGAGTGCGTACCGACCGGTCGAGACTGCGCCGGATGACAGCAACCGACAGCCCGAGAAAAGTGCCGATCAGCGTGCCCACCGTGATGTCGACTTTGCGGTTGGGAGACGAGGGCGTGGTCGGCACGGCAGCGGGTGCGAGTACCCGCAGCGTCACCACCGTGGACAGTATGGGATCGCGGGGGCGCTCGAGATCTCCGACGAGGTTGACGCTCCGCGCGGCGATGGCGTCGGCCACCTTCGCCGCCCGTTCCGCGGAAGGGGCGGCAACCTTCACCGTCAGCGTCGGGGTTCCCGCCGTGGACTGAACAGTGATCGCGTTTCTCGGAACAGGCGCGCCGACGTCGAACGCGACTTCGGCCAGCACTCGATCACTGACTATCAGCTCGGAATACGTGTGGGCCTTCACCACCGCGAGCTGTGCCCCTTGGTAGGCCTGTCCGGGCTCACCGCCGCCCTCGATCGCCGCGAAATACAGTGTCGTGCTTGCGATGTAGGTCGGGGCGGTGTTCTCTGCAACGAAGTGGCCACCGAGCGCGCCCAAGATCAGTCCTGCGACGATCCACCATTTGCCGTCGCGAAGAAGCTCTAGATATTCACGCAGGGACAAGACGCCCCCTTCGTCCGCATGACACATTTCACTGTGGTCAGACGCTCGTGACAGCAATGGCGTTGTGATTTGCCAGCGATGTCGACGAAACCAGGTACATACTCGACGTTTGCCACGCTAGCATTGGGGCATTCGGTCCGCAAGCAAAATATGCCGAGCGGTAACACAATTCGGGTTCCGATTGGACGCGGTCCTGAGAAAATGGTCTCGAGCTGCATAAATGATGCGTACGGCAATAATTGTCGTGATGGTGATGTCAGGGTCTCAACGTTTTATGAAGCGGGAAATTTTGCCGTAGCGGCAATTATCGGCAACCCCGCGCCGGAGCGGCCCGGAATCGACGAGTAGTGATTGCCAAAATTCTCTTCAGCAATTTTGAGCGGTCTGCTGCATCAGCGTCGGCCGGTCCGGCTCCAGGGCGCCACCGACAGCAGCATTCCGAACGCGAAGCCGCTGACCAGTCCGAGGACGTTGTCGACGACGTCGGCGCTCTGGCATCCGCGTCCGAACATCGGGAGCAGTGACTGGATGCCTTCGATGGTCGGCGACAGGGCTGCTGCCACCGCGAGTAGCCGGATGGTGGCCGGCGACCGGCCGAGAAGCCCGATGGCCAGGCCGAGCGGTATGAACAGGGCGACGTTGAGACTGGCCTCGCCGAGGTGGACGTAGTCGGAGAGGGGTGCCGGCCCGATACGGCCGAGATCGCACCGGCCCAGTGGGAGATGCGGGTCTCCGAACTGGCCGGCTACGGGAGTGAGCGTCGCCGCGAGGACGGCCCCCAGGCTCACCGTCAGAACGAACGCGATCCAGCTCTCGGTACGCACGCGCCGCGCGACGCGGCCGGCAACGGCGAATGCGATCACGGCGGTGATGGCCAGCCCGGGGACAAACCACGGAAGGGTCTGCATCAGCGACATCACGTCGGAACACTCTCGTCGGACTGATCGGCGATATGGCCGGTCTGCACCGGCTCGCGATGGGTCAGGAGCGGGGGCATTGTGGTAGCTGCGAAATAGAACGCGGACCTGATTGTGAGGTAGTACCATACGCCATGTGGGGGGGCGGCCTTTGCCGGATCGGCTGACCTCTGCTCCTGCATCATCTTGGAGAGTGAGCAGGTATGACAACGAAGACATGGTGTCTCGTGTCGATACGGCCGTGCGTGTCGATCTGATCGAGCCGACCGATCAGCGTTGGCGAGACGCGCTGGCGATGATCCGGCACGACTTCTATCACCTGCCCGAGTACGTCTCGCTCGAATCGGATCGACTGGGTGGCACCGCGGTTGGCGTCTACATCGATGAACCCGGCGTGCGGCTGCTCATGCCGCTCATTCGGCGAACGATTCCCGGCAGCGCAGCTTGCGACCTGATCGCCCCCTATGGTTATGCCTCCCCGATCGCGCAGTTCGACGACGCCGCAATCTTGAGGCGTGCGTTCGCCGCCGCGGTGCAGAACCTGCGTGACAGCGGATTCGTCTCCGTGTTCGTGCGGTTGCATCCGATCCTGGAATTACCCGACGGCGCCTTCGAGGATGTCGGCACCCTTGTCGAACACGGGCAGACGGTGTCAATCAATTTGCGCCAGAACGACACTCGGCAATGGAACAGCATCCGGTACAGCCACAGGCGGTCGGTCGGCCAGAGCGAGCGGTTGGGACACCGGGTGTTCATCGATGACACCGGGGAGCACTTCGACAGGTTCATCGCTCTCTATCTCGACACCATGCGGCGCAAGAACGCTGCTGCCGAGTATTTCTTCTCACGGGACTACTTCTCGAGGCTCTGGCAGGGACTGCGCGGCAATCTGCACCTGTGCGTCGTCGAGATCGACGGGTCCATCGCGTGCGCGGGCCTGTTCAGCGAGACCAACGGAATCGTGCAGTACCACCTGTCGGGCGACGACGGGCAGATGGTGAAGCTCAGTCCGTCGAAATTCATGATCAACCACGTGCGGCAATGGGCGACCGGGCGAGGCGCGGAAGTTCTCCATCTGGGCGGCGGGGTCGGCGGTACCAACGATTCACTGATGTTCTTCAAGGCAGGTTTCTCTGATTGCCGGCGCCCCTTCAAGACGTGGCGCGTGGTGCTCGACGAGCGGCTGTACGCAGAACTCTCGGGCTCCGCCCCCGACGCGACCGGTTTCTTTCCCGCCTATCGCGGGGGACATTCCCATGCGTCGTGACCACGGATGATGACGGGGTGGATGCGGTATGGCCGCATAGGTCGCACGCGGATCGCCTTCGTCGTTTCGGATCCCAGCACGGCGACGCATTTCCTCGCCGGGCATCTGCGAGCCCTCGCCGCACTGTATGACGTGACTCTGATCGCCAACACCGACGATGCCGAGCTGCTGCGCTCGCTCGGCGTCGATGGCGAGACCATCGGTGTCCGAATCGAACGGCGCATCCGGCCGGTCCGGGATCTGCGGGCCCTGGTGGGCCTCGCCGTGCTGTTCCGTCGCCGCGGTTTCGACGCCGTACATTCGCTGACCCCCAAGGCGGGCCTGCTGTCGATGGCAGCGGCGATGCTGGCGCGCGTGCCGCTGCGGACCCACACCTTCACCGGCCAGGTCTGGGTCACGCTCGACGGTCCGAAGCGGGCGCTGCTGCGGTTCCTCGACAAGGTGAACCATCGGTGCAGCAGTTTCAGCCTGGTCGACAGTGCCTCCCAACGCGCGTTTCTGATCCGCGAGCGCGTCGTTCGGGCAGAGAAGTCGGGTGTGTTGGCCGACGGTTCGATCTGCGGTGTGGACACCGAGCGTTTTCGGCCCGATCCGGTGAGCCGGACGCGGGTACGCGCCGAACTGGGTCTGAGCGAGGATGAGCTCGTATTCTTGTTTCTCGGGCGCCTCACGGTCGACAAGGGCGTGCTCGATCTCGCCGAGGCCTTCGCGCATGCGCGCGAGCGCCATCGCGACATCAGTCTGGTGATTGTGGGGCCCGACGAGGAAGCGCTGCGTCCGCGGATCCTGGCCGAGCTCGGGCAGCATGCCGGCGCGTGCCGTCTGGTCGATGTCACCCCCGATCCCGAACGTTACCTGGCCGCCTGCGACGTCTTCTGCCTCCCGAGCTACCGCGAGGGTTTCGGCTCTGTGCTCATCGAGGCGGCAGCGGCAGGCGTTCCGTCGCTCGCGTCGGACATCTACGGCATCGATGACGCCGTCATCGACGGGACGACCGGACTGCTGCACCCGCCCGGAGACATCGAGGCCATTTCCGGCCAGATGGAGCGGCTGATCGCGTCGCCGAGGCTGCGGACGCAGCTCGGGGACGCGGGCCGGCGACGGGCCCTGGAGAGCTTTCCGGCAGCGCGGGTGGTCCAGGCCATGGTCGATTACTACGCTGACAGACTGCCCGTGAGGATCGGGTAGTCCTACTCATCCGAACGCCGGTGCGGCGGCGCGATGATGGCCTGCATGACCGAACCGCAGCGGGCGATGGTGGCCCGGCTCTCCCAGGATGTCGCGGCGATTTCCCACCACCTGGCATGGGTATCGACGTGCCTCACCGAACTCGATCGGTCGCTGGCCTACCCGCAGCAGCCCGCCGCATACGCTGTGCCGCAACAGTATTGGCAGCCACCGCACGCGCAGCAGCCGCCGGCAGCCCCGCTGCCGCAACCGCAGCCACCGCGCCCTCGCCCCGAGCGTTCGGACGGCTGGATCGGCAAGGCGCTGGCGGCAGCCGGTGTCGCGGTGACGCTGATCGGCGTCGCCCTGCTGTTGGTGCTGGCCGCTCAGGCCGGCCTGTTGCGCCCCGAGTTCCGGGTCGGCGCGGGGGCGGTGCTGGCGGCGGGTCTGGTGGTCGGCGCGACGCGCCTCAAGACGCGGCCCGGCGGAATCGTGGGTGCGGTGGCGCTGGCCGCGACCGGTATCGCCGCCGCCTACATCGACGTCGTCGCGGTCACGACGATCTATGAATGGCTCTCTCCGCCAGTCGGATTGGTTCTGGCGGCGATGATCGGCGGCGGCGGCCTGACCTTGGCCCGACGCTGGGATTCACAGCAGCTCGCGTTGTTGGTGCTGGTGCCCCTCGCCGTGCTGGCGCCCGTGGTGGCCGACGGCGTCTCACTGTTGCTGATCGGGTTCATGCTGGCGTTGTCCGCGGCGTCGCTGCCGGTGCAGGTCGGCAAGGACTGGGTCTGGATGTATGTGGCCCGGACCGTCGTCTGCACCTTCCCGTTGCTGATCGCTCTGGCCTCGGTGTCGTTCGGCGCGGGCCGAGACCCGGGGCTCGCGGCCGCCTGCGCGGCGGCGGCAGTCCTGGCCGTCGCCGGCGCGTTGATCCTGTTGCCCAAGACGACCAATCGTCCCCTGCTGGCATTGGCCACGGCGGCCGGCACCGTGCCGGTGCTGTTCGTCTCCGGGACCGTGCGGCCGATGATCGCCGCGGCGGTCATCGCGGCGGTGGCGCTCCTCTTCCTGGCGATCGTCCTCGTCGGCAACCGACTGCCCGGCGTCGACGGTGCGGTGCGCCAAATCTGGTCGGCGGTGTCGGCAGTCTGCGCGCTGGTGGCGGTGATGGTGGCGTTCGACGGCAGGACAGGCGGCGCGGTGCTCCTCGCGATGTCCGTCGTGGTCGCCGTCGCCGGCCGCCAGGACGCGACCGCCCGCTGGGTGGCCGCCGGATTCGGGGCCGTCGGCGGGGCGGTCTATCTCAGCTACTCGCCGCCGGATCTGCTGTTCCGCGCGGTGGAACTGAGTACCCGCAGCGCCGTCTCGGCCATCGTCTCCAGCATCTTGGCGGTGGCCGCCGTGGTGGCGATCGTGTGGTCTTGGACCGGTCGCCACAGCGATGACGAAGTCCGGCTGATGTGGGCGGGTGCGGTCGTGGTCGCCGCCTACGCGTCCACCATGCTGACCGTCACCGCCGGCGTGCTGATCGGTGGCGGGAAGGGCGGATTCTTCGCCGGTCACATGGCCGCGACCATTGGCTGGATCGCGGTGGCGGCCGCGTTGTTCGGGTACGCCGCGCGCCGGCCGAAGGCGCAGCGATCACTGCCCATCGGTGGCGGCCTGGCCCTGGTGGCCGCGGCGACGGCCAAGTTGTTCCTGTTCGATCTCGGCACCCTGGGTGGCATGTTCCGGGTGGCGGTGTTCATCGTCGTCGGCCTGGTGCTGCTGGCCATGGGGACCGGCTACGCCCGGCTGCTGGCGCGGCAGGATCAGCCGAATCCGTAGGCCCGCCGCACCGTCAGTTTGCGTCGGGTGGGTACCCGCCGGGGCGGTAGGCTCGATTCGACGCGGTATGTCTGGGGAAGGGGGCCGTGTCTATGGGGATTCAGCCTGACAGCAGTCCGTTCGGATCGCAGACGGTGACGGGGCCGGGGTGGCCCAACGTCGATGAGGAACAGCTCGAAGAAGCGGCCGCGCACTATACGAAGCTGGCCACCAAGATCAGCGGATCGGTGGTGCCCCAGCAGACCAGCCAGTTGATGAGCCTGACCGACCAGTGGCAGGGCGCGGGTTCTGTGGCGGCGGCGGGCGAGGCCGGCACCATCATCGGCGGCCATGAGGCCAACGGCGCGCAGGCGGCGGCCATCGCCGCCAAGCTGCAGTCCATGGTGGCCGCGGTGATCAAGACGAAGAACCTGGTCAACGCCACCGCCGAGGAAGTCCAGGCCGAGTGCATGGCCCTGTCGGCGGCGCCGTTCCCGAACGTGCAGGAGCTGATCCAGAGCCGGATCAAGATGGGCCTGTCCCAGAACATCGCCGCGGTGACGGCCAGTGCCACCGAGGTGGCCAACTTCGTCGGCGCACCCCCGAGCATCCCGACGGCCGGCATGCCGCCGCAGGTGGCGCAGACCGCGCAGAAGACCGCGGAGTCGGCGGGCAAGGGCGGCGATCAGATGGGTCAGATGATGGGCCAGATGATGCAGATGGCCGGTCAGGTCCCGCAGATGCTCGGACAGTTGCCGCAGCAGGCCATGCAACCGCTGCAACAACTTTCGCAGCCGCTGCAGCAGTTGACGTCCCTGTTTTCCGGCGGCGGTCAGGGCAAGGCCGGACTCGGTGCCTCGCCGTTCGGCGCCTTCTCCAACCATCCGTTGGCCGGCGGTTCCGGTGCATCCGGCGGCGCCGGTCTCATGAAGGGCGGCATGCCCGGTGGCGGCGGCGTGGGCGCGGCCTCCGTGCAGACGCCGCTCCTGGCCAAGATGGTCGGCCCCGGCCCGGGTGGGCCCGGGGTGATGCCGGCGAGCGCGGCGGGTGGCATGGGGGTAGGTGGCCTGGCCCCGGTCGCGGCTGCCGCTGGTGCCGGTGGCGCGATGGGTGCCATGGGGGGCATGGGGCAGCGTGACGGTGGCGGCGGTGGCCGGATCACGCAGTTGGCGGTGCCTCAGGCGCTCGAGCACGGCTCGTATGACGACGACACCGATGACGACTGGTGAGTAGGGGGGATATCTGATGTCGATGATGCAGACACCGGACAACATCAGCTGGAACGCGGCTTCCGTCGAGTTGCCCGAGATGCCGATGATCCAGCCCGGCGAGGACGCCATGAGCGCGACCATCGCCGCCGTGCTGCCGGCCATGGCGGCCGATATGACCGCCAATGTGGCCTCGCTGCAGGCCAAGGAGGGCATGTTCTCCGGCAAGGTGGGCATGGCCCAGTCGGCATACGACAACGCCGACAGCAAGGGTGGCGAGGGCGTCGGCCAGATGGGTCAGATGCTCGGCCAGCTGGGCCAGATGGGTCAGCAGGCGGGGCAGATGGCCGGCCAGGGCGGCGGCATGGGGCAGATGGGTCAGCAGGCGGGCCAGTTCGGCCAGATGATCCAGCAGGCCATGGGCAAGGGCGGCGGCAAGGAAAGTGGCGGCATGCCGGGCGGCGAACCCGCGGCGGGTCAGCCTGGCGGGCCGGCCGGCGGCGGTGCCGCCATGTCACCGGAGCAACGGCAGGCGCAGCAGGATGCCCGCGAGAACCAGCAGAACGACCGGCAGGCCCAGCAGGACAACCGCCAGCAGCAACAGGATCGGCGGGAGGCTCAGCAGGATGCTCGCGACTCCCGCCAGCACACGGCGGCTCCGGCCCAGCCGCCCATGGCCGGTCCGAGCGCGGGCTCACACAACGCCGGACCCGCGCCGGTCGCCCCCGTGGCGCCGCCGCCACAGCGTGGCGGTGATATCGGCCGGCAGATGTAGTTACGCCAAACAACAAGCCGGACAAAGAAATTGGGGCCAGTCGCGATGATCGCGACTGGCCCCAATTCGATGTTCGACCGTCAGGAAGCCGGTGCCGT
>NZ_JMHT01000071.1 GCF_001905655.1 Mycobacterium sp. ST-F2 | reverse complement strand
CTCATCCTTCCGGACTCAAACAGCAGCGGCATCAAACCTGGGGCGGTTCAGCTTGATCGCCTTGGCGATCGCATCACGGTGCTGGCGTCCGGCGTAACGGAACGTGCCGCGGATCAGGTGGATGACACACGTTTGGACCACGGTATCGGGGAACGCCGCTCCGACTGATTGCGGCAGTCCCTTGAGTCCGTCGCAGACCAGGAAGAAGATGTCGGCCACACCGCGGTTCTTGAGTTCGGTGAGCACCGACAGCCAGTACTTGGCTGATTCGCCGTCGCCCTCACCGGCCCACATGCCGAGCACGTCGCGGTGGCCGGCCAGGTCCACCCCGATGGCCGCGTAGATCGGCCTGGGGCCGACCTGGCCGTCGCGGATCTTGACGTGCAGGGCGTCGATGAACACCGCGGCGTACACGCGTTCCAGCGGGCGGGTGTGCCAGGCCGTCATCTCCTCCACGACCCGATCGGTGATCCGACTGATGGTGTCCTTAGAGACTTCAGCGCCGTAGATGTCGGCGAAATGGGCGCTGATCTCGCCTGTAGTGAGTCCGCGGGCATACAGCGACAGGATCACCTCGTCGACGTCGGTGAGGCGACGTTGACGCTTCTTGACGATATGCGGTTCGAAGGTGCCGGCCCGATCACGCGGCACGTCGATCTCGATGCTGCCGCACGAGTCAGTGAGTACGGTCTTGGAGCGGGTTCCGTTGCGGGAGTTGCCACTTCCGTAACCAACCGGGTCATGGCGGTCATAGCCGAGGTGCTCAGAGAGCTCTTCGTCCAAGGCGGTTTCGATGACCGTTTTGGTCATCGCTTTGAGCAGTCCACCTGGGCCGGTCAGTGCAACACCGGCTTCGCGAGCTTGGCGCACCAGCTCGCGGGCGACTTCGAGTTCGTCAACCTCTCGGCTGCGCGGGATATCAATCGCCGCCGGAGCGGGATCGTCTTGGTCATTCTGCGGTGGCTCCACAGCCACGACAGTCTCGATCATCAGGTGACCTTTCCGCCCCCGACACACCGGGGGCTGTAAGGCCACTTACACCGTTATTGCGACACTCCCGACAGGGTTTGAAGTGTCGGACATTGTGTGATGCATCAGGACGTCGGTGACAGTTCCACGGTGCACCGGCACCATGCGTGACGATCGCTGCCGTCTCACGGGCCCCGGGCTCGTTGAATTTGCGTTCGGAGTGCAGCGTCCGCCGAGTGGTACCCGGTTCCGCCGCGAAACTGGCCCCTGACGAGCGGCCAATAAGTGCCTAGCCTCGTAGATATGGCGACGAGGCTAGCGGTTGGACATGCGCGCCAGGTGAGCCTGGCCAGTGCGCCCTTACCCGCGCAGGTCAAGCGAGCCGACTACCTCGACGTCTTCGAAGTCACCGTCGCGGAATCCGACACGCGGACACCCGAGGACCTCGCACGCGAGGCGCTCGAGCAGTCCGGGACCCTCCTTCGTGAGGGAATTCGATTCGCACACAAGGCGTTCCTGCTGTTCCACCTTGCGCCGGCGGACTCACCAGACCACATCCTGGGCTGGCGCATCGTGGAGTCGACGCCGGATCTGGTCCACCTGGTTGCCGATTCGCCGCTGATGAGCGGAACCCTGATCCTGCGGCGAACCGATGCCGAAACGGGCCAACTCATCACCGCACTCCACTACAAGCGCCGCCGGGCGGCGGCAGCAGTCTGGCGGACCATCGGACCCATCCACCGCACGGTGGCGCCCTACCTGATGAAGAAGACGGTCACCCGATGATCGGGGACCGCTGGGGCGTCACCGACGCGGAGACTCGCGCACCGTACGGATGCGACAGGTACATCCCCAGACCGTCGCTCGAAGCGTGGCGCGGCGTGACGGTGAATACGACACCAGACCGCCTGTGGCCGTGGCTAGTTCAGGTACGACTGGCGCCGTACTCCTACGACTGGATCGACAACCTGGGCCGGGAATCGCCACGCGACCTGCGCGTCCTACCCGACCCGCGGCCCGGTGATCCGTTCACCGCCAGCGCCGGACGGCCACTCGGCAAGGTGCTCTCGGTGGACCATGAGGTTCAGTTGACGGCGCAGATCATCGGGGCGCACATGTCGTATCAGCTGACACCGATCGACAACGACCGAACTCGACTGGTGTTGAAAGTCGCTGCGCCACAGTCGTGGCGACTTGCCGCACCCCTGCTCAGCGTGGGCGATCTCGTGATGGCGCGGCGGCAGCTACTCAACTTCAAGCAGCTCGCCGAAAAGTAGCGGACACCTGTTGTGTGATGCAGGTCACAGCGTGGACCTGTCACAAAACGCACTCCAGATGCATCTCAAAGGTAGGGCGTTCATCGCAAAGGAGGCACGACATGAAGGTCGGCGCGGTCATGCGAATTCAACGACAGGCACGGGCGTCGAATCCCTCTGCTGCCCAAGGCAATGCCATCGACTCGCGATACCACCCATCAGGGGCGGTACGCCGGCAGTTGAACAAGGTCTTCCCGACGCACTGGTCCTTCCTGCTCGGTGAGATCGCCATGTACAGCTTCGTTGTACTACTGCTCACCGGCGTGTACCTGACTCTGTTCTTCGACCCGTCGATGGCTGAAGTCACTTACAACGGCGTCTACCAGCCGCTGCGTGGTGTGCAGATGTCGCGGGCCTACGAGTCGGCCCTGGAGATCTCGTTCGAGGTCCGCGGCGGCCTGTTGGTCCGCCAGATTCACCACTGGGCCGCATTGATGTTCGCCGCGTCGATCATGGTGCACATGGCGCGGGTGTTCTTCACGGGCGCCTTCCGCCGCCCAAGGGAAGCCAGTTGGGTGACAGGCACACTGCTGCTGATCCTGGCCATGTTCGAGGGTTACTTCGGCTACTCGCTGCCCGACGACCTGCTCTCCGGTATCGGTCTGCGCGCCGCGCTGTCCTCGATCACCCTGGGCATTCCGGTCATCGGCACCTGGATGCACTGGGCCCTGTTCAGCGGCGATTTCCCGGGCCAAAGCATCATCCCGCGCATGTACGCGTTACACGTATTGATCATTCCCGCAATCATTTTGGGCCTCGTGACCACCCACCTGATCCTGTTGTGGTTCGGCAAGCACACCCAGTTTCCGGCTGCCGGCCGTACCGAGAAGAACGTCGTCGGTGTGCGCGTCATGCCGGTGTTCGCCTTCAAATCGGGTGCGTTCTTCGCAATGGTCACCGGCATCCTGGGCATCATGGGCGGTCTGCTGCAGATCAACCCGATCTGGGAACTGGGCCCCTACAAGCCCTCGCAGGTCTCCGCCGGTAGCCAGCCCGACTTCTACATGATGTGGACCGAAGGCCTGGCCCGTATCTGGCCGGCGTGGGAGTTCTACCCCTTCGGCCACACCATCCCCGCCGCGGTCGCGGTGGCGTTGATCATGGGTCTGGTCTTCACGCTGCTCATCGCGTATCCCTTCATCGAAGCGAAGGTGACGGGCGATCACGCGCACCACAACCTGCTGCAGCGTCCGCGTGACGTACCCGTGCGCACCGCCATCGGTGCCATGGCCATCGCGTTCTACATGGTGCTCACCCTCGCCGCGATGAACGACATCATCGCACTGAAATTCGACATCTCCCTGAACGCCACCACCTGGATCGGCCGCATCGGCATGGTCGTCCTGCCCGCCATCGTCTACTACCTCACCTACCGCTGGTGTGTAGGCCTGCAACGCAGCGACCGCGCCGTCCTCGAACACGGCATCGAAACCGGCATCCTCAAACGACTGCCGCACGGCGCCTACATCGAACTGCACCAGCCCCTGGGCCCGGTCGACGACCACGGCCACCCCATCCCGCTGGAATACCAGGGCGCCGCACTGCCCAAGCGCATGAACAAGCTCGGATCCGCCGGCTCCCCCGGCACCGGCAGCTTCCTGTTCGCCGACTCAGCCGCCGAACAGGCCGCCCTCGCCGACGCCGAACACGCCGCCGAGCACAAGGCACTCACCGCCATCAAGGAGTACCAGGACGAGATCTCGCCCAACGAGCACCACTAGTCTCTGGCGGGCCACATTGGTTGTGAAATAAGGCATTTCCGCTCATGATGCTGAGGTGACCGAGTGTGAGAATGCCGCGGCGACTGGAGTCCACCCCCTCCTGGCCGAACGGTTCAGTCCGGTGTCCTTCGATCGGACCGCGAACCTGAGCGACGCGCAGGTCGACGTACTGCTCGACGCTGCCCGGCTGACGCCTTCGGCGGGGAACTCCCAACCCTGGATGTTCATCGTGGGACGCCGCGACGACCCGATACACCAGCGGATCGCCAATCACCTGGCGCCCAGTTCAGCTCGGTGGGCGCTCGATGCCTCGCTGCTGGTGGTGAACCTGGCTCACATCCTCGTCGAAGACACGGACTGGGAATTCTCCGAGTTCGCGCGGTACGACCTCGGACAAGCGGTGGCCCACATGACGATTCAGGGACTGGTCATGGGGCTCGGTGCACACCAGTTCCGGGCGTTCGATCGTGAAGCAGTCGCGCGCGAGTTCGATGTCCCGGCCGAGTGGGAGGTGACGTCGATGACGGCCTTGGGTGTAGCCGGCCCGGCGTCAGACGACAACACGGAACCGGCCCCACGCCGCGCCCGGCTGTCGCGACGCGAAATCACCTGGGCCAGTGCGTAATAGCGTCCATGGGCCAGACTTCAGGCAACGGAATCATCTGCGCCACTGCGGGTCCCCGGCTCAGGGATCAGGCAGACGGTCCCGCCCGCCGTGTCCATCGGCCTGATACCAAGGCCCTGGTTGAGCCGGCCACGCTGGTTCTCCCAGGCGATTTCGGCAGCGATCTCCATCAGCTGCCCCTTGGTCAGATGCGTGAGGAGCTCCTCACGCAACCCGTCGGAAATGATGGCCGGCGTGCGCGACATCTCTTCGGCGAATTGAATGCACAGCTTCTCCAGATGCGTGAACTGGTCGCTGTCGCGGTAGTTGACCAACGCAATCAACTTCTCTTCGGAGAATCCCTCATGGCGGCCGAGAGTGTCCGAGATGTCGATGCAGAATTCGCAGTGGGTGAGCATCGCGGCCTTGATGCCGGCGAGCAGCTTGAGTTCCGTGGGTGCCCGGCCACTCAACAGCAGCGCTGTTTCGTAAAGTCCGTTCGCCGCAGCAATGAGCGGGCGCCGGATCAGCCATCCCGGCAGGTCCCAACGATTTTCACGGGACTTGGACAGGACCAAGAGGTGAACCCAGATGCGCTTCAGGATCCTCACGATGCGTTCTCCTCGATTTCTCACCAGCGGGCCGGCGGCTGGGGTATAGCTTCATGTTAGGTCGCCACTGGTCACAGGTTAGGAACCAATATTTCGAGTGAATCGGGTACCACTTCCGGTCCAGAGCTCCTCATCGAGCTGGACCGGACCAGTGGCGCCGTCGCGCTGCATCGCCAGCTGGCCGACGGCCTGCGTGACGCCATCCGGACCGGCCGCCTCGCACCGCAAACCCGGCTGCCGTCCAGCCGCGTGCTCGCCGCGGACCTCCAGGTGTCCCGACGGCTCGTCGTCGACGCGTACAGCCAGCTCGTCGCCGAGGGCTTCCTGCAGAGCCAACAGGGTTCTGGCACAACGGTTACCGCCGTCGACACCACCACCGGGGCGTCGCAGCCGCCGCACGCGGACCGCCGGACATTCGACATAGACTTCGCACCCGGCGTGCCCGACCTTTCGAGTTTCCCTCGGCACAGTTGGTTACGCGCATTGCGCCAGGGGCTGTCCTCCGCAGAGTCCCAGTCGCTCGGATATGTGTCACCCAAGGGTCTGCCCGATGCCCGCGCCGCGGTGTCGGACTATCTGCGACGCACCCGGGGCGTGCGGGCCGATCCGCATCGTGTCGTGTTGTGTTCCGGTGCCACACAGGCCATCGCACTGCTGGCTCATGTGCTGCAACATCGCGCTGTTGCGATGGAGAACCCCGGTTTCTGGTTGCACCGCATGGTTTTTCGCCATCACAGCATCGAGCCGTTGCCCATCCCGGTCGACGACGACGGACTCGATGTGACGGCGCTCGCCAACACCGCAGCAACGGCCGTGCTGGCGACCCCGGCGCACCAGTCCCCTACCGGGGTCGTGCTGTCGCCCGCCCGTCGCACCGCGCTGCTCGAATGGGCGCGCGCAGGCAATCTCGTCATCGAGGACGACTACGACGCCGAATACCGCTACGACCGCGCACCCGTCGGCGCGTTGCATGCCCTGGCCCCTGACCGCGTCATCTACCTCGGCTCGGTGAGCAAGACGTTGGCCCCGGGCCTGCGGCTCGGCTGGATGGTGCTGCCCGCGGATCTCGTCGGCCCCGTGGTGTCGGCGAAAGGCCTTGCCGACACCGGCAGCTCGGTCATGGATCAGCTCGCCTTCGCCAACCTGCTGCGTTCGGGCGACTACGACCGGCATCTACGGCTCATGCGCCGCCGCTACCTGGGCCGCCGCAACTCCCTGCTGCGGGCACTGCGCCAGCATCTACCCGAAGCCACGGTGCTCGGAGCCGCCGCGGGCGTCCACCTCACCGTGCACCTGCCAGCCGACTGCCAGATCGACGACGTCGTGCACCGGGCCGCAGACCAGCGCGTGCGCATCGATCCGTTGTCCTGGTGCTACACCGAACCCGCCTGCGCCCCACCGGGATTGATCCTCGGCTACGCCAACCTGACGGAATCGCAGATCGACTCCGGGGTACGGGCGATCGCCACCGCCGTCAGCAGGCGCGACTAAGTGGTACCCATTACCGGCCGCAAAGTGGCGCCTGACCCTGGGCCAATACACGCCTAGCCTCGAAGAATGACGACGCAGACATCGTTGCGGATCGTGTTGGCCACCTGCGCGGTCCTCGGCTTGATCACGCTGGTCCTGGGCATTTGGGCGTTCGTCGCACCGATGTCCTTCTTCGAGGTGCTCGCGCCTTTCGAGCCCTACAACCGCCATTTCCTGCATGACGCCGGGGTGCTGCAGATCGGCGTCGGAGTCGCGATGCTGCTCGCCGCGGCACGGCGGTCACCCGCGGAGGTAGCGCTCGGTGGCTTCATCGCGTTCGAAGCACTGCATGTCGTGTCGCACTTTATCGACCGAAACCTCGGCGGCAGGCCGGCCTTCGACATCCCGGCGCTCACGCTGCTGGCGATTGCCGGGGTGGCCGCCCTGATCTCCGGGCGGCGATCAGAGGCAAGGCAGAAACGTCGCGGCCAGTCGCAAGCGCACCTACTGCAGCAGTCGCTCTACCGATAGACGCTCCCATCTCGGACACACCACACGTGCCGACTACGTCGGGGTCAACGTGAACGGCAGCCAGTAAGTACCGGCTCCATCACCGGGGCAGCCCGGCGCGGCCACACTGAACGTCCGCTCGCCGGTGAAACTGCCGTCGCCGTTGGGCTTCAGGAAATCCGACCGGAACGCCGTCACCGCGGCGCCGCCCGGTCCGCAATGGAACGGATAGTCGCCCGAGGACTCCCACCGGTCCCCCGCCCACCGGTAGTCGAACAGTGCCGGCGCGTTCGGATTCTCTTTGAGCTCAGTCACTCTCAGCCAGTGCGCAACGCACCCGGCGCCGTCGCACACTGTCCTGAACGAGGCCGCCTGAGTCGACGGGTCCGAGGTATCCGGACGGCCGTTGAACGTCTGACGCGAATGATCGAGAAAGGTGTCATAGCTCCCGTAGAGCGGCACCGGTTCCGCGCGATCGGCGTGCGCCAACGGAGCCGTTACCATCAGCACCAACGCAGGTAGCGCACAAATTTTCGGCAGCATGACTTTGAATAGCACAATGCCCGGAGCTCTGCGGTCGATCTAATATCGGAATTGCCACCGGGCGCCCGCGTTGCGCAATGTGTAGGTGTGCCAGGCATCTCCGTGCAGCAGCAAGGCGACCTCGCTAGGACCTGACGGCGGGCAACCGATGCCAGAGTCGCCACAACGGATAGCGTCGACGTCGTTGCCCACGAACACGCTGACGCCAATCACACCCGAGGGGCCGACCACCAATTGACGGTCGGGGTTACGGCGATGGCCGATGGCCAACAGTCCGCTGGCGATGTTGAGGTGGCCATCAAATGCTCGGACACCCAGTTCTCCGGTGTCCGAGCCGGAGAACACGCGAACCCTGATCTGCCGGCCGACGGCGTCGCATTCGTCGGCACTCATGGTCCGTACCCACAGTGCCAGCTGCACCTGCTCGGGCTCGGGCTCGCTATCGGCCTGTACGTAGGTACCCGTATTTCCTTGCGTCCCAGCATCTTCAATTACCACGATGCCGCGGTCGGGTGCGATCAGAGTGTCGCACAGCAGCTTGTTCGTTGCCGTTCGTGCGGCCATGCCCCCTCTTTCCACAGCCAAATATGGCAACGGGCCGATGCAGTTCAATCCACCCACGGATCGTCGGCGAAGTGTTGCCCCGGATTCCGTGAACTTCTCCGGTCAGCTGTTTCTCCCGGTTTACGAGTGGCAGCCGTGATCGCCGCCCAGAACAGCATCGGTACCGATGCGAGACATCGCAGAATCCTCGGCATGTCACGAAACATCGTGTCCCCCTCGTTCCCTCTGGTCACACCGGCGGCTCACTCAGCCCTTGGCGGCAAGGGCTTTCGCCAGTCGCGGATGGTCCGAACGCCGGCGGCGCAAGCGTCACCGGCATCGGAGAGAAATCACCCATGACCACATTCCCTGTCCAAAGGTGTAGTCGGGAATCGGCGGCAGAACCGAACGGTGATCTAGCTCACACTGGTTGACCGGCCTGGCGAGACAACCGCGCGAAGGCGTCCACGGCGAATGCACTCAGCAGTGGGATCGCCGTCCCACACGGGAAGGCTGCAGCAAGGTGATCGAAGACGCCGGCGCCCACGGGCGTCCGGAAACCGTCAACCTCCGTTGATCACACCGTGCGTGACGATGGCCGCCGTCTCGTCGACCCAGAGCTCGTCGAGCTCACTTTCCGGATGCAACAGCATCCGCAACATCGTTGCGCCACCGATGATTTCGATGAGGCGTTCAGGCTTGACGTCGGCCTGCACCTCGCCGCGCTCGATGCCGTGCTCCAGCCGGACCCGCACCACATCGAACAGTCCATGGAAGCGCGCGACGACCCGCGCGTTCAGCTCCTCGTCGGCGCCCATGTCCGCCATCAACCCGGGTAGCGCCGCCCGCACGGCCGGGCTGGTGAACACGTCGCGCGCGGCGGCGATCATGGCGCGGATATCGCCGACGATGTCCCCTTCCGGGGTGGTCAGCGCGCTCGGCGCGGTGGGGAACGCCGCCTCGTGCACCAACTCGGCTTTGCTCGACCAGCGGCGGTACAGCGCCGTCTTGGTCGTACCTGCACGGTCTGCGATGGCCGCCATCGTGAGATTGGCGTAGCCGACTTCAGGCAGCAACTCGGCGGCCGCGGTCAACACCGCGGCATCGATCCGCGGATCGCGAGGCCGACCAGCGCCAGAGGGCTTGTCAACGGGTTGCAGGTCTGATTTCATAACGCTACGCATCGTATCGTAATTATCTCGGGAAGGAAGGTTCAGTGCCGAACCAACCGGCGGACAGCTCCGTCACGGTCGAAACGAACGTCGACCATATTCAGCGCTCCAGCCGTGACGTGACAACAGTTCCGGACATCCTGTCACAGTGGCTGTCCACGGTGATGGAAGGCGGCATCAAGCCCGAGATCACCGTCGAGAGCGGCGTCGACTCCAACGGAATGTCCTCGGAGACAATCATTATCACCGGCCGCTGGACCGAGGACGGCACGCCGGTCGAGCAGAAGTGGGTTGTCAGGGTCGCCCCGACCACAGAAGACATCCCCGTCTTCTCCTCCTACCGCCTGGACCACCAGTTCGACGTCATGCGCCTGGCCGGCGAGCTCACCGACGTCCCGGTCCCCCGCGTCCGGTGGCTGGAGAACACCGGCGAGGTGCTCGGCTCGCCGTTCTTCCTGATGGACTGTGTCGACGGTGTGGTTCCGCCCGACGTGATGCCGTACACCTTCGGTGGCAACTGGTTCGCCGACGCCACCCCGGAGCAGCAGCGCACGCTGCAGGACAGCACCGTCGAGGCCATCGCCAAGCTGCACTCCATCCCCGATGCCGCCAAGACCTTCAGCTTCCTCCAGGAGATCGACCCGCCCGGTGACACCGCGCTGCGCCGCCACTTCGGTTGGCTCAAGGACTGGTACCAGTACGCGGCGTCGGGCCTCGGCCGCTCGCCGCTGGTCGAGCGCGCCCTCGTCTGGTTGGAGGAGAACTTCCCGGAAGACGTCGCGGCATCGGAATCCGTTCTGGTGTGGGGTGATTCGCGCATCGGCAACGTGATGTACCAGGACTTCCGGCCGTCCGCCGTACTGGACTGGGAGATGGCCACCGTTGGTCCGCGTGAGTTCGACGTCTCGTGGATCATCTTCGCGCACAAGGTGTTCCAGGAGCTGTGCGGCCTGGCCGGGCTGCCCGGCCTGCCGGACGTGCTGCGCGAAGAGGACGTGCGCGCGGCCTACAAGCAATACACCGGCGTCGAGGTCGGCGACCTGCACTGGTTCTACATCTACTCCGCCGTCGTGTGGTGCTGTGTGTTCATGCGCACCGGCCACCGCCGCGTCCACTTCGGCGAGATGGAACAGCCCGACGATCTCGAGTCGCTGTTCTACCACAAGTCTCTGCTGGAGAAGCTCCTGGAAGGAACCGCATAATGCTCGGCCCCATGGACGAATACCCGATTCACCAGGTCCCGCAGCCGATCGCCTGGCCCGGGTCCAGCGACCGGAATTTCTACGACCGCTGCTACTTCAACGCGCACGACCGCACCGGCGACATCTTCGTCATCACCGGCATGGGCTACTACCCCAACCTGGGCGTCAAGGACGCCTACTTCCTGGTCCGCCGTGGCGACACGCAGACCGCAGTCCACCTGTCCGACGCCATCGACCAGGACCGGCTGAACCAGCACGTCGTCGGCTACCGCATCGAGGTCACCGACCCGCTGCACCAGGTACGCATCGTGCTCGACGAGACCGAGGGTATCGCCGCCGACCTCACGTGGAACGGTCTGTTCGACGTCGTGCAGGAGCAGCCGCACATCATGCGGCAGGGCAACCGCGTCACGCTGAATGCGCAGCGCTTCGCCCAATTGGGTTCCTGGAGCGGCACCCTCGCCATCGACGGCGAAGACATCACGGTCAGCCCAGACACCTGGATCGGTTCGCGTGACCGGTCGTGGGGCATCCGCCCTGTCGGTGAGGCCGAGCCGGCGGGCCGGCCGGCAGATCCGCCTTTCGAGGGCATGTGGTGGCTGTACGTACCGCTCGCGTTCGAAGAGTTCTCGCTCGTGATGATCATCCAGGAGGCCCCCGACGGCTTCCGCTCGCTCAACGACTGCAGCCGCGTCTGGAAGGACGGCCGCGTCGAGCAGCTCGGCTGGCCGCGCGTGAAGATCCACTACGTCTCCGGTACCCGCATCCCCACCGGCGCCACCATCGAGGCGACCGCGTTGGACGGCACCCCGGTCCGCTTCGACGTGGAGTCCAAGCTGCCCGTGCCGATCCACGTGGGTGGCGGCTACGGCGGCGACGCCGACTGGCTGCACGGCACGTGGAAGGGCGAGAAGTTCACCGAGCGACTCACCTACGACATGACCGATCCGGCGATCATCGCGCGTTCCGGCTTCGGCGTCATCGACCACGTCGGCCGTGCGGTGTGCCATGAGGGCAACAAGCCGCCGGCCGAAGGCTGGGGCCTGTTCGAGCACGGCGCCCTGGGCCGCCACGATCCGTCGGGCTTCCCGGACTGGCTGACCATGGCCCCCTAGTTTTGCTCTCCAGGAGCAAACAGGAATGTTCCCCGATACAACGGCGTATCGGGGAACATTTGTCTTTGGCGACGCTAGCCGGCCCACCACAGAGACGCGGCGAGCAGCACCTCGACCAGACCGTAGAACCAGTTGGGGTAGAACGACGTTCGGTCACCGGCGACCGCGGACACCACACGCCCGAATGCCATACCGAGTAACGCGACGCTCACTGTGAGCACGATGCCGGTACGGACCTGCTCCGGCGCCGCGATGGCGTATCCCAGGACCGCCGCGATGGCCAACCCGAAACCACCGTAGACCGCCCGCACCTCGGCCCGAGATGCCGCTTCGCCCAACGTGATTCCGAACGGTCGCAACATCTCCGCCGGGGCGGCCAGGGCCCGCAGGCCCATGCCCGCAAAGAACACCGCATTGACGCCGACGACGACGCTCGAAACCACTGACACCGCTACCTCCTGATCGCGGGGAGGCAACCAGCATGGCTCATGCGAGCTGCGCGGTCAGGCGAAACGACTCAGAGCCGCCACATTTCGCGTTCGGTGGCGGCTTGTTCGAACGCCCTGTGGCGAAAAGTCTCCGGCTGGCGCACCTTGGCGGCCAGACGCATCCGGGTCACGAACGCGGTGGTCATGTCCGACCACCAGTGCATCGCGGCCGCGGCGGGGTGGAAGCCAACAGAAGCAGAGTTGGTAGCCATCGCGGTATCCCTTCACGAACTCCGACAATGCTTTTGAGATCGCACCTCTCGGCGACGGGGCAACGTCGGCACTAGTGCTCACGTTCAGCGACGAAGGTCGCCGATCTATTCCCCGCGGCAGGTCGTTGTTCGCTGTGGGCTTATTCCAGCCCGGCCGTCCCGTCCGGCTTGACGGTCACGGTGGCGCCCGCGAGGTCCTCGCGGGTGCTGGCCTCGGCCTGCGAGGCATCGGTGATCACCGCCAGTGCCCGGCTGCCGGTGGGTGTGCGGACCGCGACGAACACCTTCTCCGGAGCGCCCTCGCGCGTCACCGGCGTCGTCCAGGCCTCGACGGTCCCAGTGCCCGACCAGTCGTCCTCGGCCGTCACCGTCGGCTCCGCATCGACCTCCGATTGCACATCCGCCCAACGGAATTCATGTACCGGCGGCTCGGTGCTGTAAACCCCGAAGCTGTGCTTGGTCAGATACCCGCCGTTGGCGGTGATCAGCCCGACCTGACCGGGATGGGCGGCCAGCCGCTCGGCCATGGTCGCGATCGAATGGGTGACGTAGTTGTTCCACGGGCCACCGGCGAAGGTGAGCCCACCGGTGACGGTCAGCGGCCGCTGCGGATCATCGAGCGCCAAACCCAGCTCACGCGCGGCCACTTGCACCGCCGACGGGAAACACGAATACACGTCCACCGCGTCGACGTCATCGACACCGAAGCCCGTCAGCTCCAGCACCCGGCGGCCCGCGATGCGAATGGCCGGCGACC
>NZ_JMHT01000070.1 GCF_001905655.1 Mycobacterium sp. ST-F2 | reverse complement strand
GGCGCCCGCCCCTGCTGCGGCGCCTGCACCCGCCGCCGCGCCGGCCAAGGCCGCCCCCGCCAAGGCCGCCGCCGGACCCGCGCCCGCCGAGGACTCCGAGACGCAGACGCTGCGCGGCGCCGCGGCCGCCGTCGTCAAGAACATGAACGCGTCGCTGGACGTGCCGACCGCCACGAGCGTGCGCGCCATCCCCGCGAAGCTGATGATCGACAACCGCGTCGTCATCAACAACCACCTCAAGCGCACGCGCGGCGGCAAGATCAGCTTCACCCACCTGCTGGGCTACGCGATCGTCCAGGCGGTCAAGCAGTTCCCGAACATGAACCGGTACTTCGCCGAGGTCGACGGCAAGCCGACGGCCGTCACGCCGGCGCACACCAACCTCGGTCTGGCCATCGACCTGCAGAACAAGGACGGCTCGCGCCAGCTCGTCGTCGCGGCCATCAAGCGTTGCGAGACAATGCAATTCGGCCAGTTCATCGCCGCCTACGAGGACATCGTCCGGCGGGCCCGCGACGGCAAGCTGACCGCCGAGGACTTCAGCGGCGTCACCATCTCGCTGACCAACCCCGGCACCATCGGCACCGTGCACTCGGTGCCGCGCCTGATGCGCGGCCAGGGCGCGATCATCGGCGCCGGTGCCATGGAGTACCCGGCCGAGTTCCAGGGCGCGAGTGAAGAGCGCATCGCCGAGCTCGGCGTCGGCAAGCTCATCACGCTGACGTCGACCTACGACCACCGCATCATCCAGGGCGCCGAGTCCGGCGACTTCCTGCGCACCGTGCATCGCCTGCTGCTCGACGACGCCTTCTTCGACGAGATCTTCCGCGAGCTGGGCATCCCCTACGAGCCGGTGCGCTGGCGCATCGACAACCCGGACTCGATCGCCCACAAGAACGCCCGCATCATCGAGCTGATCGCGGCCTACCGCAACCGCGGTCACCTGATGGCCGACATCGACCCGCTGCGCCTGGACAAGACCCGCTTCCGCAGCCACCCCGACCTCGACGTCAACACCCACGGCCTGACGCTGTGGGACCTGGACCGCGAGTTCAAGGTCGACGGCTTCGCCGGCAAGCAGTTCATGAAGCTGCGCGACGTGCTGTCGGTGCTGCGTGACGCCTACTGCCGCCACGTCGGTGTCGAGTACACCCACATCCTCGAACCCGAGCAGCAGAAGTGGCTGCAGGAGCGCGTCGAGGTCAAGCACGACAAGCTGGCCGTCGGCGAACAGAAGTACATTCTGTCCAAGCTCAACGCCGCCGAGGCCTTCGAGACGTTCCTGCACACCAAATACGTTGGGCAGAAGCGCTTCTCGCTGGAAGGCGCGGAGGCCGTCATCCCGATGATGGACGCCGCCATCGACCAGGCCGCCGAGCACGGACTCGACGAAGTGGTCATCGGCATGCCGCACCGCGGTCGCCTAAACGTGCTGGCGAACATCGTCGGCAAGCCGTACGCCAAGATCTTCAGCGAGTTCGAGGGCAACCTGAACCCGGCGCTGGCGCACGGCTCCGGCGACGTGAAGTACCACCTCGGTGCCACCGGGCACTACCTGCAGATGTTCGGCGACAACGAGATCGACGTGTCGCTGGTGGCCAACCCCAGCCACCTCGAGGCCGTCGACCCGGTGCTTGAGGGCCTGGTCCGGGCCAAGCAGGACCTGCTGGTCGGTGACGAACACGACGACAGCGACGCACACGGCCGCTTCTCGATCGTGCCGATGATGCTGCACGGCGACGCTGCGTTCGCCGGTCAGGGCGTGGTCGCCGAGACGCTCAACCTCGCGCTGCTCAAGGGCTACCGCACCGGCGGCACCATCCACATCATCGTGAACAACCAGATCGGGTTCACCACGGCGCCAACGGATTCGCGCTCCAGCGAGTACTGCACCGACGTGGCCAAGATGATCGGCGCCCCGATCTTCCACGTCAACGGCGACGACCCCGAGGCGTGCGCCTGGGTGGCCCGCCTGGCCGTCGACTTCCGCGAGGCGTTCAAGAAGGACGTCGTCATCGACATGCTGTGCTACCGCCGCCGCGGCCACAACGAGGGCGATGACCCGTCGATGACGCAGCCGTACATGTACGACGTCATCGACACCAAGCGCGGCGTCCGCAAGACCTACACCGAAGCCCTCATCGGCCGTGGTGACATCTCCATCAAAGAGGCCGAGGACGCGCTGCGCGACTACCAGGGCCAGCTGGAGCGGGTGTTCAACGAGGTCCGCGAGCTCGAGAAGCACGAGATCGAGCCCAGCGAATCGGTGGAGACCGACCAGACCATCCCGCAACGCTTGTTCACCGCGGTCGACAAGTCGCTGCTGGCCCGCATCGGCGACGCGCACCTGGCGGTGCCGGAGGGCTTCAACGTGCACCCGCGCGTCAAGCCCGTGCTGGAGAAGCGCCGCGAGATGGCCTACGAGGGCAAGATCGACTGGGCCTTCGGTGAGCTGCTCGCCCTGGGCTCGATGGTCGCCGAGGGCCGGTTGATCCGGTTCTCCGGTCAGGACACCCAGCGCGGCACGTTCACGCAGCGGCACGCCGTCCTCATCGACCGCGTCACCGGCGAGGAGTTCACCCCGCTGCAGCTGCTGGCCACCAATACCGACGGCACCCCGACCGGCGGCAAGCTGCTGATCTACAACTCGGCACTGTCGGAGTTCGCGGCGGTCGGCTTCGAGTACGGCTACTCGGTGGGCAACCCCGACGCCATGGTGCTGTGGGAAGCCCAGTTCGGTGACTTCGTCAACGGCGCGCAGTCGATCATCGACGAGTTCATCAGCTCCGGTGAGGCCAAGTGGGGTCAGCTCTCCGACGTCGTGCTGCTGCTGCCGCACGGGCACGAGGGCCAGGGCCCGGACCACACGTCGGGCCGCATCGAGCGGTTCCTGCAGGTGTGCGCCGAAGGTTCGATGACGGTCGCCATGCCGTCGACCCCGGCCAACTATTTCCACCTGCTGCGCCGGCACGGCCTGGACGGCATCCACCGTCCGCTGATCGTCTTCACCCCGAAGTCCATGCTGCGCAACAAGGCCGCGGTCAGCGACGTCAAGGACTTCACCGAGATCAAGTTCCGCTCGGTGCTCGAGGAGCCGACCTACGAAGACGGCATCGGCGACCGGTCGAAGGTCACCCGGGTGCTGCTCACCAGCGGCAAGCTGTACTACGAGCTGGTGGCCCGCAAGGCCAAGGACAAGCGCGAGGACATCGCGATCATCCGCATCGAGCAGCTGTACCCGCTGCCCAAGCGCCGGCTCAACGCCACGCTGGACCAGTACCCGAACGTGCAGCAGTACTTCTGGGTGCAGGAAGAGCCGGCCAACCAGGGCGCGTGGCCGACGTTCGGCCTGAGCCTGCCCGAGCTGCTGCCGGAGAAGCTGCCCGGCATCAAGCGCATCTCGCGCCGGGCCATGAGCGCGCCGTCGTCGGGTAGCTCGAAGGTGCACGCCATCGAGCAGCAGGCCATCCTCGACGAGGCCTTCGCCCCCTAAACACCGGACGTGGGCTTGTGTGCGAACTTCTCGCGAAGTTTCGCACGCAAGCCCATTTTCGTGTGCGTGTGTGCGCGCTTGTGCGCCAAGGCGGCCCCCGCCACCGCAACACGATGTTCGTCGAATCCCGGCGGTGGGCCGGACAGTCCCAGCAGCGCCTGTAGCAGCGAGTCCTCGGCAGTGGCCAGGGCCCGACGGGTGATGTCGGACGGTTCAGCAGCCACCCGACCGGGCAAGCGGTCCAGTCCCGCAGCCCAGGGCCGAACCGCGTCGTCACCGACGCGTCCGGCAGCCGCCCTGATGGCGGCCAACTCGCGTGACAGCACGCTGGGCGCCGGGTAGGCGCCGTCGCGTTCCAGCATGATGGCGGGCACCTCGGTTCTGCGCGCAAGCTCGGCGAGCAATTCCAGGATCGGCTCGGCGACATCGGCGGTGTGGGTGTCGTGCCAGACGCCGTCGCGCAACGCTCCACCGGCGACGTGGACGTAGGCGATCCGATCCAGCGGCAACGTGTCGAGCGCAGCGAGCGGATCGGCGCCGAAGTTGACGGCCGACGTGTACAGGTTGGCCACGTCCAGCAGCAGGTGCGCGCCCGTGCGCTCGATGATCTCCCGCAGGAACTGTGCCTCGGTGAATTCGTCGTCGGGCCATGACACGACGGATGCCACGTGTTCGAGGGCCAGCGGGACGGGCAGCGCGTCCTGGGCGTTCCGGACATTGGCCACGACGACGTCGAGTGCGGCCCGGCTGCGCGGTACCGGCAGGAGATGCCCGGCTTCGCGGTCGCCGGCGCGCACGAAAGCGATGTGCTCGCTGACCAACGGGGCCCCGAGGGCCACCGCACAGTCGCCGAGGTGCTTCAGCCGCGCAGATTCGGGCCGCTCCGCACCACCCAAGGAGAGCGAAATTCCGTGTGGCACAACGGGAATTCCGCGGCCGCGCACGGCAACCAACGACTCCGGGAGGGCGCCCGGCCGGATGCCCTCGGCGATCACCTCCATGAATTCGACACCGGGCAGTCGCTCGATGGTGAGGTCGATCTCGGGCCGCCAGCCGATGCCGACGGCCGGCCCGAGGGCGCCGGCGGTCATCCGCCGCACCCGCCGCAGCCGCCACAGCCACCGCCGCCGCAACCCCCTCCGCCACAGCTGCTGCCGCTGCCACAACCGCCTCCGCTGCCGACACCGGCACTGCCGATCAGCGACGTGCGCAGATCGTCGTCTGTCAGCGCGGCGAAACCGAGCAGCGCGACCCCGACCACCTGCGCCTGCCGTAGCGCGTCGGCCCGCCGGGTCTCCGTCGCAGGATCGTTCAGGCCCACGCCGGACTCGTACCGGTTCTTCATGCCTTCGAGCGCGAGTTTCCCCGAGTCGGACGGTCGGTGCGCCGCGTCGGCGAGAAATGCGCGTACCAGGACGAGCGTCGACAGACCGGTGGCCACCAGGAAAACCGTCAGCAGGATGACCCTGTGGTGCAACTCGATGCCGTTGATCAAGCGGAGGAGGCCGACCACCCATACCGCGCACGGCAGCAGCGCGCAGGCGCGCAACACGGTGGTCGAACCGTCGTCGAGAAGCAGACCCCGGCCGCGCAACCGGTCACCGATCGCCACGATGTGCGGGTGCTTGCGCAGCCGCCGCATCGCGCTCCGCCGGCGGCGCGTCGTGGACACACCGGCGGCGACGGCAGCATCGACGTCGTCGAGCGGTTCGACGTCGGCGGGAACGGTGAGCGCACCGCTGCGGGAAACCAGAAGCCGGTCGCTCAAGGCCAGGTTTGCGATCGCGGCGCTGACTGTACGTCCCGGGCCGCCCGCCAGGTACGCGGTCTCGTAGGGATCGAGCAGCGGCCGCGGGTTCTCGGGATCGCTTTCCGTGTGGGTCAACACGGCCCGGAAGCCGTACATCAGCGCGAGCGCAAGTAGGTAGGTGACGAAATAGACGCCCAGAAACTGTGGTCCGGTCAGGCCCCATGATGCTGTCATCGGAATCAACTCCTTGCCGTCGGGTCGAAGAAGCGGAGCAGTGCAGCGAGCGTCTCCATAACGGCGGCGAGAAGCGACAAAATGCGCTCACGGCGGCCGTTTCCTTGCATGATTCACAGGTTGGGAGCGGTTTGGTACCGTTGAGTACCGCCGCTCCTGCGGCACCACCCGGTGCTATCCGACACCGGCGGTACCGGCTACTGTCGCTAACAGCAGCGCATCGACCACAAGGGAGTGTTCATGGAGGGCTTCGCCGGGAAAGTCTGTGTCGTCACCGGAGCCGGATCGGGTATCGGTCAGGCCCTCGCCATCGAGCTCGCCCGCTCGGGCGCCAAGCTGGCGATCAGTGACGTCAACACCGAGGGCCTCGCCGAGACCGAAGAGCGGATCAAGGCCATCGGCGCCCCCGTCAAGGCCGACCGCCTCAACGTCACCGAGCGCGAGGCCTTCGCCCTCTACGCCGACGCCGTCGCCGAGCACTTCGGCAAGGTCAACCAGATCTACAACAACGCCGGCATCGCCTTCACCGGCGACATCGAGGTCAGCCAGTTCAAGGACATCGAACGGGTCATGGACGTCAACTTCTGGGGCGTCGTCAACGGCACCAAGGAATTTCTGCCGCACCTGATCGCCTCGGGCGACGGGCACGTCGTCAACGTCTCCAGCGTCTTTGGCCTCTTCGCCGTCCCCGGCCAGGCCGCCTACAACGCCTCCAAGTTCGCCGTCCGCGGCTTCACCGAGGCGCTGCGCCAGGAGATGAAGCTCGCCGGCCACCCCGTCAAGGTCACCACGGTGCACCCCGGTGGCGTGAAGACCGGTATCGCCCGCAACTCCACCGCGGTCGAAGGCATCGACCCGAAGGAGCTGGCCAAGACCTTCGACGCGAAGCTGGCCAAGACCACCCCCGAGCGCGCCGCCAAGATCATCCTGGAGGCGGTCCGCAAGGGCCACGCCCGCGTGCTCGTCGGACCGGACGCCAAGCTGCTGGACCTCATCATCCGGGCCACCGGCTCGGGCGCGTACCAGGATTTGTTCTCCCGCGTCACGTCCCGCGTGATGCCGTCGCGCTCGCACTGACACCCACCACCCAACGCAAAGGAGCGGTCATGGAGGGATTCGCCGGCAAGGTCTGCGTGATCACCGGAGCCGGGTCGGGTATCGGCCAGGCGCTGGCCATTGAACTGGCGCGCTCGGGTGCGTCGCTGGCGATCAGCGACATCGACACCGAGGGCCTGGCCAAGACCGAGGAACAGGTCAAGGCCATCGGCGCCGAAGTGAAAGCCGACCGGCTGAACGTCGCCGAGCGGGAGGCCTTCGAGCTGTATGCCGACGACGTGGTCAAGCACTTCGGCAAGGTCAACCAGGTCTACAACAACGCCGGCATCGCCTTCACCGGTGACCTCGAGGTCAGCCAGTTCAAGGACATCGAGCGCGTCATGGACGTCGACTTCTGGGGCGTCGTCAACGGCACCAAGGTCTTCCTGCCGCACCTGATCGCCTCGGGCGACGGTCATGTCGTCAACGTCTCGAGCATCTTCGGCCTGTTCGCGGTACCCAGCCAATCCGCTTACAACGCAGCCAAATTCGCCGTCCGCGGCTTCACCGAGGCGCTGCGCCAGGAGATGAAGCTGGCCGGCCATCCGGTGAAGGTCACCACGGTGCACCCGGGCGGCATCAAGACCAACATCGTGCGCAACTCGACGGCGGCCGCCGACATCGACTCCGCGGGCTTGAACAAGCTGTTCGACAGGGGTGCCCTGACGACGCCGGAACGGGCCGCCCAGATCATCCTCGAAGCGGTCCGCAAGGGCCACGCTCGGGTGCTGGTCGGGCCGGACGCCAAGATCGTCGACGTGATCGTCCGCATCACCGGATCGGGCGCCTACCAGGGGCTGTTCGCGGCCATTGCGGGACGCGTGCTGCCCCGGCTCGGTTGAGTCTCCCGGGCACAGTCGTTTGGCCCTACCCTCGGGCGCCGAGACGCAAGGCGGCCGGAGGTCGGGTTGGGGTTGTTCACCAACAGCGGCGGGGCGAAAAGTCCCTGAGCGCAACCGGGGCGACGATCCGCGAGTTGTTATTGAACCCAGGGACGTTTCGCGGCGCGGAACGGTACGTGGCTTCAATCAAGAAGCTACTGATCCCGCGGGATTGAGACCACGCACTTCTCACGAGGTTTACCCGCCGCTGGTGAGTAGCGCCATTGCGTGTGGATCACCGGCGATCACCGCGGGTTGCCAGCTTGGCTAGTGGTCCAGCGGGTGCTGGGCCAGCCACGCGCCCGCCACCGCGGCCGGATCGGCACCCTTGTCGACCTGACCGATCATGTCGGTCAGCGTCGCGGTGTCCAGTTCACCGGCAATTCCGTTGAGCGCCAACACCTGCTGCTCAGCGAGAACGTTGCGCCGATACAGCGGCACCACGTTCTCGGCGCGGATCAGTGCGGTTCGGTCGGTCAGCACCGTCACGCCGGACGGCGCGGCCGGCGCCGCGGTCGAGGTCCACGCCACGGTCACCGCAGCCGCCTTGAGTGCATCGAAAAGGCTTGCGGTGTCCTTGAATTCACGAGCGGCCGGCAGGACGCAGTCCCCCACGCGAGCCGGGTGCGCGTCCCCCGTAACCACGCCGACGGACAATCCGGCGCAGTGCCCCGGCAACGCCGCGACGTCCCGCTTGCCCCACCGGTCGGCGGTCGCCGCGGTGACCGCGACAGCCGGCTTGTCCTGTGCCGACGCGGTGTAGTCGGCGGCGGCGACACCTTCGGGCAACGCCGAGATCATCGACCGGTACACCTGCTCGTCGGCCCGCGCCGTGGCGTGTGGGACGAATCTGGCGAGCAGTTCGCCGGTCAACCCCGGCGCCACCGTCACATCGGCGGAGTCCAGGGCCGCAACGGGATCCGGGACCAGGTGCACGCGGGTCGGGATACCGAAATATCCCAGGGCGGCCGAGTACAGATGCGCGAGCAGTTTCGACTCGCTGGTCGGCGCGGCGCCGACGGTCACCGCCGGGGGCCCCGGCACGGATTGCCCGCTGCTGCAGCCCGCCGTCGTCGCGGTGAGCAGTGCGGCCAGCGCCACACCGCCCGCCGCGACCCGGCGGCTCATGGTGCTCAGGCTTGCGACGCGGCGGCCACCGCGGCCGCCACGGCCGGACCCACGCGCGGGTCGAGCGCGCTGGGCACGATGTAGTCGACCGACAGGTCATCACCCACGACCGAGAAGATGGCTTCTGCGGCAGCCACTTTCATGGCCTCGGTGATGCGGCGGGCACCGGCGTCCAGGGCGCCGCGGAACACGCCGGGGAACGCCAGCACGTTGTTGATCTGGTTCGGGAAGTCGCTGCGACCGGTCGCCACGACGGCGGCGTACTTGCGGGCGACGTCCGGGTGAATCTCCGGGTCCGGGTTCGACAGCGCAAACACGATGGCATTGGGCGCCATCTCGGCGATGAATTCCTCGGGCACCAGTCCGGCCGAGACGCCCAGGAAGACGTCGGCGCCGTCGAGCGCCTCGGCGATGCCGCCGGTCACGCCGCGCGGGTTGGTGCGGCCGGCGAGCTCGGCCTTGAACGAGTTGAGGTCGTCACGACCGGAGTGCACGACGCCCTTGCTGTCGAGGACGATGATGTCGCGAATGCCGCTGGCCAGCATGATGTTGGTGCAGGCCACACCGGCCGCACCGGCACCGGACACCACGACCTTGAGGTTGTGCATGTCGCGCTCGAGCACCTTGGTGGCGCCCAGCAGTGCGGCGAGCACCACGATGGCGGTGCCGTGCTGGTCGTCATGCATGACGGGGCAGTCCAGCGCCTCGATGACGCGGCGCTCGATCTCGAAACATCGCGGCGCGGAGATGTCCTCCAGGTTGACGGCGCCGAACGTCGGACGCAGCCGGATCAGGGTCTCGACGATCTCGTCGGGGTCCTTGGTGTCCAGCACGATCGGGATGGAGTCGAGGCCGCCGAAGGTCTTGAACAGGGCGCTCTTGCCCTCCATGACCGGCAGGGAGGCCGCCGGGCCGATGTCACCGAGGCCCAGCACCGCGCTGCCGTCGCTCACCACGGCGACCAGGCGGTTGGCCCAGGTGTACTTCTTGGCCAGCGTCGCATCGGCCGCGATGGCACGGCTGACCTGGGCGACGCCCGGGGTGTAGGCGATCGACAACGCGCGCTGGGTATCAAGCGGCTCGTTGAGGGCTACGGAGAGCTTGCCCCCTTCGTGGGCGGCGAAAATCTCCGCATCATCGATGACCACCTGGGGTGTGCGCACAGCGCCTGACTTATCTGACACCGCGTCAGGCTACTTCACTCAATTGTTACTCGCCGGTTCCGCGTAGCATTTGCGACTGGTCTACTGATCCGAGAAGTCCGCCCCACGGGAGGTCAGCCGCATGCCCTCGTTCCGCGCACTCCAACCATCGAACTTCCGCCCGGTCCCGAAAAAGCCGCCTGCCGGGCCCGATGCCAGCTCCATCCACGTTCCGGTCGCCCGCGCCACCGTCGACTGCGGCGTCTACTCCATGGGCGCGCGGCTACCCGGCAAATACACCCACGGCGCAGCCGTCGCCAAGGTGCGCGAACTGCGCGCGGCCGGCGCGGAGGCCTTCGTGTGGATCGGGCTTCACGAGCCCGACCAGCACCAGATGCAGGCCGTCGCCGACGTCTTCGGGCTGCACGAACTGGCCGTCGAGGACGCGGTCTGCGCTCATCAGCGACCCAAGCTGGAGCGGTACGACCAGACCCTGTTCCTGGTGCTCAAGACGGTCAGCTACGTCGAGCACGAGTCCGTGGCCAATGCCCGGGAGATCGTCGAGACGGGCGAGATCATGGTGTTCGTCGGCCCCGAGTTCGTGGTCACGGTCCGGCACGGTGAACACAGCGGGCTGGCCACGGTGCGGCACCGACTGGACGAGTCCCCCACCATCCTGACGCTGGGCCCCTACGCGGTGATGCACGCGATCGCCGACCATGTGGTGGACAGCTATCTCGATGTCACCGCCTCGGTCGAGACCGACATCGACGCCATCGAGCAGGCCGTGTTCTCCCCGCACACCCAGACCGACATCGAGAGCATCTACCTGCTCAAGCGCGAAGTAGTCGAGCTGCGGCACTCGGTGAACCCCCTGACCATGGCACTGCAGCGGCTGCTGTCCGACCACCACGACCTGATCTCGAAGGAAGTCCGCCGCTACATCCGCGACGTCCATGACCACAACAGTCAGGCCGCCGACCAGATCACCGGTTTCGACGACATGCTGAGTTCGCTGGTGCAGGCGGCGCTCGGCAAGGTCGGCATGGAACAGAACGCGGACATGCGCAAGATCTCGGCGTGGGTCGCCATTGCCGCGATGCCCACGATGATCGCCGGCATCTACGGCATGAACTTCGACAACATGCCCGAACTACATTGGCATTACGGCTATTTCGCCGTCCTGACGGTGATGGTGCTGGTGTGCACGGGCCTGTACCGGACGTTCCGCCACAACCACTGGCTGTAACCACGGCTAACGCGCGGCAACGCGCGAGTAAACGGCATCTTTCGTAAAAGTGCACCGCGCACACCGCAGGCCGGTCATGCTTTCGACATGAAACTCGGAAGCAAGTCCGTCGCGGTGGCAGTCGCCCTGGCGAGTGTTGCTTTGGGCGGCGTCACGGCGCCGTCCGCCCATGCCAACGGCGCTGACGCCGTCATCAGAGATCTCGAAGCCGAGGGCTACATCGTCAGAATCAACTGGCTCAACGGCAACAAGCCGACAGTGCTGCCGCGCTGCACCGTGGTCCGGGTCAACAATCCGTCCTCCGACGAACCTGCCGAGGGGGATGTCGTGTGGGCCGATGTCGCCTGCCCGAACAACACGTCCTAACTAGCTGGGTTCGGCGGCCCGGCGGTTCTGATCGAGGACGTCGACGCCGTCCTGCTGCCACGCCTCACGCATGGCGTCGGCACCCTTGAGCCGCACCCAGGCGGCTTCGGTCGCGGTGATGGGCGTGGCGCTCAGGATCCGCACCGGCTGATACGGCTCAGGCAGCTCAACTTCACCGATCTCGCTGTCGCCCAACAGAAATGCCGTGAACACGGCGCCCTGCCACACCGGTCCCTGCAGATCGATCAGCGCACCGGGTTCCAGGATCAGGCCCTCGACAGCCGGCGCCGACGCCAGGATCGCGATGGAACGGGCCAGCCCCGTCGGGGTCGGGCCGCGCAGCGACAGCACCGCCTCCGCCCGCGGACCGCTGACCCCGTCGGCCATCATGTCCATCGGATCCGCCATGGGGTACCGCGAACACCCCTGCGACACATAGTGATACACGTCGCCATCGGTCGGCCCGAAGCGCAGCACCTCGATGGGGTCGGCCCCGAGGAAGGTGACGCTGGCACCCACCGGCTCAGCAGTGCTGCCACGGCCGGCGAAATGCGTTGTCACATGGGCCCGTACCGCGCCGAGGACGTCGGTCACTGCGGCAAGGACAGGTTGCGCCCCGTCGCCGGGTCGAACAGCGTCAACTTCGACGTATCCAGCGCCAACTCGACCTTGCCGCCGGCAGTCGCGGCCGACTTGGCCGAAACCCTTGCCACATAAGTGGTTTCGCTCGATCCGGCGTCCGCGGTGTCGTCGGCCAGCTGGTCCAGCTGGGCAGCCTGCGCGCCGGCACCTTCGAGCCGGAAGTGCACGTACTTGTCGGCGCCGAGCGATTCCACCAACTCGGCGTCGACTTCGAACGTCAGGGACTGGATGCGCGCGTAGGCATCGATCACCGCGGCGTCGTCGAACTGCTCGGGGCGCACGCCCACGATGAGGTCGGACGACGGCCGCTGCCGATCCAGCGCCTCCCGCGCTTCCTCGGTCAGCGTGACCTCACCGAACTGGAGTTGCACCCCGACGTCGGTGCGGGTGGCCGGGAAGAAGTTCATGGACGGGGAACCGATGAAACCGGCGACGAACAGGTTCGCCGGCTGGTTGTACAGCTCGTCGGGGGTGCCGACCTGTTGTGCGACACCGCCGCTCATCACCACCACCCGGTCCCCCAGCGTCATCGCCTCGGTCTGGTCGTGGGTGACGTAGACGGTGGTGGTGCCGAGGCGGGCCTGCAGCCGGGCGATCTCGGTGCGCATCTGCACGCGCAGCTTCGCGTCCAGGTTCGACAGCGGCTCGTCCATCAGGAACGCCTTGGGGCTGCGCACGATGGCGCGGCCCATCGCCACCCGCTGGCGCTGGCCACCGGACAGCTGCGCGGGCTTGCGGTCCAGGAGTGCCGTCAGGTCAAGGATTTTCGCGGTCTCCTCGACCTTGGCCGCGATCTCGGCCTTCGGCATCTTCGCGAGCGTGAGCGGGAACGCGATGTTCTGCCGCACCGTCATGTGCGGGTACAGCGCGTAGGACTGGAACACCATCGCGATGTCGCGATCGCGCGGCTCCTTCTCGTTGACCCGCTCGCCACCGATGCGCAGCTCGCCGGAGCTGATGTCCTCCAGCCCGGCAATCATGTTGAGCGTCGTCGACTTTCCGCACCCGGACGGCCCGACCAGGATCAGGAACTCACCGTCGGCGATGGTCAGCGACAGGTCCTGCACTGCCGTCGCCCCACCGGTGTAGCTCTTGGTGACGTTCTCCAGAACGATTTCGGCCATGACTACCCCTTCACCGCACCGGACGTCAGGCCCGCGACGATCCGTCGTTGGAAGATCAGAACAAAGATGATGATGGGCACCGTGATGACCATGGCACCGGCGGCGATGGAGCCGGTCGGTTCCTCGAATTGCGAACTGCCCGTGAAGTTCGCAATCGCCACAGGCGCCGTGATGGCCCGCTGGGTCGCGGTCAGCGACAGCGCCAGCAGCAGGTCGTTCCAGGCGAAGATGAACACCAGGATCGCCGCGGTGACGATGCCCGGCGCGGCCAGTGGGGCGATCACCTTCCGGAAAGCCTGCCCCGGCGTGGCGCCGTCCATCTTGGCGGCCTTCTCCAAATCCCAAGGGATTTCCCGGAAGAACGCCGACATGGTGTAGATGGCCAGCGGCAGCGCGAAGGTGATGTACGGCAGGATCAGGCCGGGCCAGGTGTCGAACAGCCCGACGGTGCGCTCGATGTTGAACAGCGGTGTCACCAAAGAGATCTGAGGGAACATCGCGATCAGCAACGAAAGGCCTACCAGCACCCGTTTGCCCGGAAAGTCCAGGCGCGCCACGGCGTACGCGGCCATGCCACCGATGGTCACCGCGATGGCGGTGGTGATGAGCCCGATGCCGATCGAGTTGATCAGCGCCGAGCCGAAGCCGCCGCCGGTGAAGATGCCCTTGTAGTTGTCGAACGTGACCTGACGCGGAATCAGGTTGCCGTCCTTGACCGTTGACGTCGGCTTGAGCGACAGCGAGAAAATCCACAGCACCGGCAGCAGCGCGTAGACCACCACCAGGACGTTGACCACACCCCAGCCGGCGAGTCGGCCGCCACGTGTCTGCCCGCTCATCTAGCGCACCTCGGCTTCCGCACCGGGCGCCGCAGCACCGAAGATCTTGATGTAGATGAACGCGATGATCGCGACGGTGGCGAAGATCAGCACACTGATGGCCGAACCCAGCCCGATGTTGAAGGCCTTGAACAGGTTGTCGTAACCCAGGATCGACACCGAGCCGGTGTTGTTGGTGCCGCCGGTGAGCACGTAGATGTTGTCGAAGATGCGGAACGCGTCCAGGGTGCGGAACAGCAGGGCCACCAGGATGGCCGGTTTCATCAGCGGCAGAGTCACTTTGGCGAACCGCTGCCAGCGGCCCGCACCGTCCATCTGGGCGGCGTCGAGCAGATCCTGGGGCACCAGGACCAGCCCGGCCAACAGCAACAGCGACATGAACGGCGTCGTCTTCCACACCTCGGCCAGCACCACGACGGCCAGTGACGGCAACTGCTCGGTCAGTGGCGCGGTGCCTGTCGGCAGCAGGTTCGCGAGGTAGCCGGTGCCCGGCGTCCACGCGTAATACCAACTGTAGGAAGCGGCTACGGTCACGATGCCGTACGGGATGAGGATGGCGGTACGCACCAGGGAGCTGCCGAACATGGTCCGGTGCATCACCACCGCCAGCGCCATGCCGAGCACGAACTCGATGGCCACCGACACCACCGTGATGCCGAGAGTCACCACGAACGCCGTCCACCAGTAGTGGTCGGTGAGGATCGTCGTGTAGTTGTCCAGCCCCACGAACCGGGTCTCCCCCGGCGCCGCCAGGTTGTCCCGGTGCAGGCTCAGCCACACCGCGTAGACGACGGGGTACGCGGCCACCGCCAGCATCACGAACACCGCGGGCGCGATGAGTGAATAGGCAAGGCGCCGCTCGGGCATATTGATGCGACCCTGGGCCGGTTGGTTCGCTCGGCGAGCCTCGCTCACGGGATCAGCCCCTTGCCGTCGATCGCCTGTTGCACCTCGGCGGCCAGCTTGTCGGCGGTGGTCTGCGGATCGATCTTGGTGATCGGGGCCAGCGTCGCCGAAATCCGCGTCGAGACCGCCTGATACTGCGGCGTCGCCGGACGTACGGCGGCATCCGCGAGCTGCCGACGGATCACGTCGTACTGCGGGTACTTGGCCTGGAACTTGGGATCGTCATACAGCGACGCCCGGACTGCGGGCAGCCCGCCCTCCACCGAGGTGTACTCCTGGTTGGCCGCGCTGCGCAGGCACCGGATGGCCTCGAAGGCCTCGGCCTTGTGCGTACTGTCCTTGCCCACAGCGAGATTCAGCCCACCGATCGTCACCTTCGCCGGCACATTGGGTTTCACCGCCGGGTAGTCCGCGAAGCCGAACACCTTCTTGCTCGCGTCGTACGCGGCCGTGAACTGCGCATCGTCGGGCGCGAAGGTACCGACGTCGTTGATGGCGCTCTTGAGTTCCGCCTGCTCATTGAGCGGCAGGAACGGCACGCCGCCCTTGACGGCGTTCTCCAGCAGCGACGGCAACACGAACGGCCAGTTCACCTCGAGCGCGGCCTTGCCCTGCTCGAGCGCCAGCCGCGCAGTGCCTTCGTCGGTCTGGGTGATCGACGGGTCGGCTCCGGGCGCGGTGGCCACCGACTTGATGACCTGCAATGCCTTGACGGTTGCGGCGCGGTGCTCAGGGGTGTCGGTCAGGGTGACGGTCTTGCCATCGTCGGACAGCACGCTGCCGCCCGCGCTGGTCAGCAAGGTGTTGAACCACACCACCAGGCCCTCGTACTGCTTGGCCTGCACGGCAATCCAGCTGGGGCCGCCGGCCGCGTGCAGCCGGGTCGCCTGGGCCACCATCTCATCCCAGGTCGCAGGCGGCTGCGGCATCAGGTCGGCCCGGTACCAGAGCATCTGGGTGTTGGTGGTGATGGGCGCGGCGAACAGCCGGCCCTTCCACTGCGCGGTCTTCAGCGGTCCGGGCAGGGTGTCGTCGGCGGCGTCGGCTTCGGCTTTTCCGGCCGGGTCGTCGGCCAGGGGCACCGCCCATCCGGCCTCGGCGAACTCGGCGGTCCAGACCACGTCCAAGCCCATGATGTCGAGGCTCTTGTCGTTGCCGGTCAGCCGGCGGGCCAGCTGCAGCCGCTGATCGTCCGCGCCCTTGGGCAGACTGACCTGCTTGATGCTGAAGCGGCCACCAAGCTCGGCGTTGCAGCGCTTGGCGACGGCCGAGAACGTCCCCATCTCATTGGCCGACGTGTAGAGGCTGACGACGGTGCCGCCGTCACCGGACCCGCAGGCGGACACCAACGCGGCGGCCGTGCACGCCGCCGCACCCGCTGCCAGCGCAGCCCGCAGCTTTCCCGCGCGCACCACGGACGCCTCCTGTCTCACGGGAACCTCCCGCGCGCAAACCGTAGAGCGCAGCGGGTGTCACGTGCAACATATCGGGCGACGTCAGGAGCCGATCATGTGCCTGAGCGCGGCGTACGCGCGATATCAGGCGGCCCAGGCCGGACGGCTCAGAGCGACAGCCGCCCCAGCAGGTCGCGGCCCTGTTCGGCACACACCGGGTCGCACAGGACGTCGTAGCGCCCCGCGACCAGCTGCATGGTGGAGCTGAAATCCCTTGTGCCACGCGACATCGCGTACTGCACGCCGGAGGTGATCAAGCCGAAGAAGATGCCGGCGATCAGGCCCGTGAGCAACGATCCCCACGCGTTGGTGCCGAAAAGCCCGAGAACCAGGCCGATGAACAGACCCAGCCACGCCCCGGTCAGGATGCCGCCGCCCAGCACGCGCGGCCAGGTGAGGCGTCCGGTGACCCGCTCGACCTGCATCAGGTCGACACCCACGATGGTCACGTGCTGCACCGGAAACTCTTGGTCCGACAGGTAATCGACGGCGCGCTGGGCCTCGGCATAGGTCGGGTAGGACCCGATGGGCCAGCCCTTGGGCGGAGTCGGCAATCCGGGCTGTCCACCCGGGCCCGGGGTCCGGTCGGGCTGCAGCGGATTCGTCATGCCCCTGGTCTCCTGTCAGTCGCCGCGGAACGCCACTTCTGATACCACGATGCCATGATCTCTTAGGCTAGGTTGGTCGGCATGACAAGTCCGGGCGGGGAGTCGGGGCAGCCCTCCTGGGAACCATCGCGCCCGAGCAGTCCGGTGCCGCCGCCCGCCGGGACCGACGCCGAAGCCACCAGCGACTACCCGGTCTACGAGTACCCGGCGCTCGAAGAACGCGGACCCACCACCACGCCCTGGCAGCAGGGGCCCGTCGGCCCGGCACCTCAGCCGGGGCCGCCGACAGGCGGTTTCGGTCCGCCTCCGGGCCCGCCACCCGGCTTCTACGGACCCCCGCCCGCAGGCCCCTACGGCGCCCCGCCACCGGGAATCGCGCCACCTGGGATGGCGCCACCGGGATACCTGCCACCGGCCGGCTACCTGCCGCCCCCGATGTACTCCTCGTACCCGCCGCCGCCGTCGAACGACGGCATGGCCATCGGCTCACTGGTGTGCTCGCTGGTGGCGTTGCCGCTCTACTTCATGTGCTTCTTCGGGCCGGTCATCTCGCTGCTGGGCATCGGCCTCGGCATCGTGGCCGTGATGCAGAACAAGGGCCGGCCGCAGAACAGCGGCAAGACCATGGCCATCGCGGGCATCGCGATCGGTGCCGTCTCCATCATCGTCGGACTGCTCGGCTTCGTGCTGCTGTACGACTGGGCCACACACGTCGACCCGAACACCATCTGACCGGCCGGCAGCCGGCCCGGTCACGCCGGCGGGCTGAACCGTTCGCCGGTGCGCGTCATCCCGGCCGCACGGCCCTTGCCCGCGATCACCAGTGCCATCTTGCGGCTGGCCTCGTCGATCATCTCGTCGCCCAGCAGCACCGCGCCGCGGGCACCGCCGGCCTGCGACGTGTGCCATTCGTAGGCCTCGAGGATCAGCTCGGCGTGGTCGTAGTCGGCCTGCCGCGGACTGAAGATCTCGTTGCCGGCCGCGATCTGGTCCGGGTGCAGCACCCACTTACCGTCGTACCCGAGCGCCGCGGTCTGCCCGGCGACGCGCGTGAACGCCTCGGTGTCCTTCACCTTGAAATACGGGCCGTCGATGGCATTGATGCCGTGTGCCCGCGCCGCCACCAGGATCGTCATCAGCACGTGGTGATAGGCGTCGCCGACGCCGTAGCCGGCCGGCTGCTCCCCCACGACCAGGGTGCGCATGTTCAGACTGGCCATCAGATCGCCCGGCCCGAAGATCAGCGCCTGCACGCGCGGACCACCGGCGATGGAGTCGGCGTTGGTCAGCCCCTTGGCGTCCTCGATCTGGGCCTCGATGCCGATGCGGCCGACAGGTAGTCCGTGCGTGCGCTCCAGCTGGGTCAGCAAGAGGTCCAGGGCCTGCACATGCGACACGTCGCTGACCTTCGGCAGCACGATGACGTCCAACTCGCCGCCCGCGCGCGCCACCTCGGTGACGACCTCGATCACGTCGGCGTACGTCCACGGGGTGGTCCAGTCGTTGACCCGCAACCCGCGCAGCTGGCCCGCCCACCCCGGTTCGCACAATGCGCGCGCCACCCGGGCCCGGGCCGCCGCCTTGGCGTCCGCCGCGACCGCGTCCTCCAGATCGAGGAACACCTGATCGGCGGGCAGCGTCTTGGCCTTGGCGATCATCTTGTCGCTGCTACCCGGAACGGAAAGGCAGGTACGGCGGGGCCGATACAGGTTCTCCACAACCCCACTCTCTACCCTGTGGAGCATGGTGGCGGTCAACAGGGTCTACGTGGCTCGACTCGCTGGACTGGTCGTTCTGGGCCCCGACGGAGAGTCGGTCGGCCGGGTCCGCGACGTGGTCGTGAGCATGGGCATCGTCCGCCAACAACCGCGGGTGCTGGGCCTCGTCGTGGAACTGACCACGCGCCGAAGGATTTTCGTCCCGATCCTGCGGGTGACCTCCATCGAGCACAACTCCGTCACCCTCACGGGAGCGACCATCTCGCTGCGCCGGTTCCAGCAGCGCCCCGGCGAGGCCCTGGTACTCGGACAGATTCTGGACACCCGCGTCCGCGTCACCGATCCGGAGCTCGCGCAGCTCGCCGGCGTCGACGTGGTGGTGGTGGACCTCGCCATCGAGCAGGCCCGGTCGCGCGACTGGGTTGTCACCCGGGTCGCGGTGCGCCACCGCCGACTGGGCCGGCGCACCACCGTGCACGTGGTCGATTGGCAGAACGTCAGCGGCCTGACGCCGTCGGCGCTCGCGTTGCCCGGTCAGGGCGTGGCCCAACTGCTGGAGCAGTTCGAAGGTCAGCGACCCGTCGAGGTCGCCGACGCGCTGCGCGACCTGCCGGCCAAACGCCGCCACGAGGTGGTCCGGGCCCTCGATGACGAGCGGCTGGCCGACATCCTGCAGGAGCTCTCCGAACCCGAGCAGGCCGAACTGCTCAACCAGCTGGGTACCGAGCGCGCCGCGGACGTGCTGGAAGAGATGGACCCCGACGACGCCGCCGACCTGCTCGGTGAACTCGACGCCACCCGCGCCGCCGTGCTGCTGGACCGGATGGACCCCGAGGACTCGGAGCCGGTGCGCCGCCTGCTGCAGCACTCCCCCGACACCGCCGGTGGTCTGATGACGCCCGAGCCCATCGTCCTGACCCCGGACACCACCGTCGCCGAGGCGCTCGCACGCGTCCGCGACCCCGAGCTGACGCCGGCCTTGTCGTCGCTGACGTTCGTGACGCGGCCCCCGACCGCGACGCCGACCGGCCATTACCTGGGCTGTGTGCACACCCAGCGGCTGCTGCGCGAACCGCCCGCCACCCAGGTCGGCGGCATCCTCGACACCCATCTCCCGGTGCTGTCGCCGGCCAGCTCGCTGGCCGAGGTGACGCGCTACTTCGCCGCCTACAACCTGGTGTCGGCGCCGGTGGTCGACGACGAGAACCATCTGCTGGGCGCCGTCACCGTCGACGACCTGCTCGACCACCTGCTGCCGTCCGACTGGCGCAGCGCGGATGAACCAGGGTCCGGCTCGACTCAGGAGATCACCGACAACATCACGGGAGCGAGCCGGTGAGCGAGCCTTCGGCCCGGCAGCGCCTGGACATCCCGCGCACGTCCCGCTTCCGGCTGACCCCGCGCGTGGACGTCGAGGCGGTCGGCCGGTTCAGCGAGTCCATCGCCCGGTTTCTGGGCACGGGCAAGTACCTGCTGATCCAGACCGTGATCGTGGTCATCTGGATCGCCTTCAACCTGATCGCCATCAGCCTGCAGTTCGACCCGTACCCGTTCATCCTGCTGAATCTCGCATTCTCGACGCAGGCCGCATACGCCGCGCCGCTGATCCTGCTGGCGCAGAACCGCCAGGAGAACCGGGACCGCGTCTCGCTCGAAGAGGACCGTCGACGCGCGGCCCAGACCAAGGCCGACACCGAGTTCCTGGCCCGGGAACTGGCCGCGCTGCGGTTGGCCGTCGGCGAAGTGGCCACCCGCGACTACCTGCGCCGCGAACTCGATGAGTTGCGGACGTTGATTGCTCAGCAGAACGGCGGCAAGAGTGGAGCCGGCAAACGCAAGGCCGGAAAATCACGACCGCCGGTCGAGGAAAACGAGGTCCCCGGCGACCCCGCGGCCGACTCTCTCGAAGGGGCCGATAAGAGTTTCCACTCCGCGGAAACATTGCTACAAAAACCGGCCGCGGAATAGGTATGGTGACTCGGGTCACAACACATGTCACCGGGGTCACTCCGGTATTCCATTTCCATAGGATGGGTTAGTGCACAACGGGGGCGACACCGCAGATACCGCGGACAACACTGCGCCCATTCCCGACTCCCACGCACTTTTCGGTGACTCCGCGCTGATGGACGACACCATCGAGGACTACGACGCAGCTACCGACGACGCTGCCGACCCGGTCGACGCAGCCGTCCCCGGTCGGCGCCGGCAAATCGCGCGGGCACTGCGCCGGCCGTTGGCCGGCGTCGCCGTCGTCGCGCCATTGGTGTTGATGCTCGCCGTCGGCGGTTCCGCGCCGACACGGCAGACGACAGTGCACAACAGCGCCACCGCGGGCGTCACCCCCATGGCGGCCGTCACGCCCACCACCCCCGGCCCGCGCAACCGGGCCGGCATGACCGTGGTGGCGGCCGATCAGATGCCCCGCGCCCTGCACATGGACCCGACCACCACCCTGTCGCCGCCGCCGGCGTCGCTGGTGATGGCCCCGGGCGGGCTGCGGATTCCGCCGGTGGTGCTCAACGCCTACCGCACGGCCGAGAAGATCATGGCGACCAACGCCCCCGGCTGCGGCATCAGCTGGAACCTGCTGGCCGGCATCGGACGCATCGAGTCCGGGCACGCCAACAGCGGCGCCACCGACGCCCGCGGCAATCCGACAACCCCGATCCTCGGTCCGGTGCTCGACGGCACCCTCGCCGGCAACGAGGTCATCGTCCAGAGTGTCTCGGCCGGCCGGGTGACGTACGCCCGCGCGTTGGGCCCGATGCAGTTCCTGCCCGGCACGTGGGCCCGGTACGCAGCGGACGCCAGCGGCGACGGCAAAGCCGATGTGCAGAACGTGTACGACGCCTCCCTCGGCGCGGCGCGCTACCTGTGCAGCGGCGGGCTGAACCTGCGTGATCCGTCCCAGGTGCTGACGGCGATCCTGCGCTACAACAACTCGATGCCCTACGCCCAGAACGTGCTCGGCTGGGCCAAGGCCTACGTCACCGGCATCGCACCGGTCGACCTGCCGCCCATCGTCGGACCGCCGCCTGCCATCGGCGACCAGCACCTCGACAACCCCGAGGGACTCGGACCGGGACTGCCGATCAACGCGATGGGTCTGCCGTCCGACGATCCGCTGGCGATGACGCCCGCGCTGCAGATGGGACGCACCGGGCCGTTGCCCGGACCGGCCGAACCGAAGCAGAACTGCGCGGTGTTCTGCCTGCAGGGTGGGCCAGCACCGGCGGCCGTGCCCGGACCCGCGCTGGACGCCCCGGCGTTGGATGCACCGGCGAACCCGTTCAACCTGCCGCCGTTCCTGCTGCCACCGGCACCTGCCGCTCCGGCACCGGCACCTGCTCCGGCGGGCCCGATTCCGGTGACGGCGGTGGGTGTGGGTACGCCCGCGGCCGGACCGGTCGGAGCGCTTCCCGGCCCTGCCGTCGCACCTGCCGCCGTGCCTGCGGCCCCGGGTCCCATCGCTCCGCCACCCGCGGAGCCCGGGCCTCCGCCGCCACCGGCCTTCCCGGGCCTACCGTGACCAGCTGCCGGTGCGCTGACCGGCAGCTATAAACTCGCCAGTAATGTCTGCTGAGCTGAATGCCGCCGTGCGTACCGCACTGGGCAAAGTTGTCGACCCTGAATTGCGCCGCCCGATCACCGAGGTCGGCATGGTCAAGGACGTCACCGTCGAATCCGACGGCGCCGTCCACGTCGAGATCTACCTGACCACGTCGGCCTGCCCCAAGAAGACCGAGATCACCGATCGCGTGACCGCGGCCGTCACCGACGTGCCGGGCACCGGCACGGTCAAGGTGACCCTCGACGTGATGAACGACGAGCAGCGCGCCGAATTGCGCAAGCAGTTGCGCGGCGACTCCAAGGAACCGGTCATCCCGTTCGCGCAGCCCGGTTCGCTGACCCGGGTGTACGCCGTGGCATCCGGTAAGGGTGGTGTCGGCAAGTCCAGCGTGACGGTGAACCTCGCGGCCGCGCTGGCTGCCAAGGGGCTGTCGGTCGGCCTGCTCGACGCCGACATCTACGGCCACTCCGTGCCCCGCATGATGGGCGTGCAGGATCGTCCCACCCAGGTCGATTCGATGATCCTGCCGCCGGTTTCGCACGATGTGAAGGTCATCTCCATCGCGATGTTCACCCAGGGCAACACCCCGGTGGTGTGGCGCGGGCCCATGCTGCACCGCGCGCTGCAGCAGTTCCTGGCCGACGTGTACTGGGGAGACCTGGACGTCCTGCTGCTCGACCTGCCGCCCGGCACCGGTGACATCGCCATCTCGGTGGCGCAGTTGATCCCCGGCGCCGAGATTCTCGTCGTCACCACACCGCAGATGGCCGCCGCCGAGGTCGCCGAGCGGGCCGGTGCCATCGCCGTGCAGACCCGCCAGCGCATCGTCGGCGTCGTCGAGAACATGTCCGGGCTGACCCTGCCCGACGGCACCACGATGCAGCTGTTCGGCGAGGGCGGCGGCGCCCAGGTCGCCGAAAGCCTCACGCGCACAGTCGGTGCCGAGGTGCCGCTGCTGGGCCAGGTGCCACTGGACCCGCAGCTCGTGAGTGCCGGCGACACCGGTGTGCCGCTGGTGCTGTCCGGTCCGGACACGGCAGCCGGCGCCGCGTTGCGCGGTATCGCCGACAAATTGTCCAGCCGCAAGCGCGGACTGGCAGGCATGTCGCTCGGGCTCGACCCGGCCGGGCGCTGACCACCTTCCGTCCGACAGGAATCATCAAGTGACACATATCCATACGCGCAGCGGCGCACAGAACGTCGGCCTGCTGAGCGTGGCGGCCTACCGCCCGGGCCGCGTCGTCACCAACGACGAGATCTGTCAGACCATCGATTCGTCGGACGAATGGATCTACTCCCGGACCGGCATCAAGAACCGGCGGTTCGCCGGCCGCGACGAGTCCGCCGCCTCGATGGCGTGTGAAGCCGGCCGCCGCGCCTGCGCGGCAGCGGAACTGTCCGGCTCGGACATCGACGCTGTCATCGTGGCCACCAGCACCAACTTCCGCAACACCCCGCCGTGCGCGCCTCAGGTCGCCACGGAGATTGGCGCGCAGGGCATTCCGGCCTTCGACATCGCCGCGGGCTGTGCCGGATTCGGCTACGCGCTGGGCGTGGCCGCCGACATGATCCGGGCGGGCAGCGCGAACCGCATCCTGGTCGTCGGCTCGGAGAAACTGTCCGACGCCATCGACATGACCGACCGCGGCAACGCCTTCATCTTCGCCGACGGTGCCGCAGGGGTGGTCGTGGGACCGGCCGAAGAACAAGGCATCGGACCCACCGTGTCCGGTAGCGACGGCGAACAGTCCAGCGCCATCGTGCAGGACCACAGCTGGATCGACTTCGCCGAGAACCCTTCCGGGCCACGGCCTTTCCTGCGCATGGAGGGGCAGACCGTCTTCCGCTGGGCGGCCTTCCAGATGGTCGACGTGGGCAAGCGTGCCATCGAGGCCGCGGGCCTGACGGTCGACGACATCGACGTCTTCATCCCCCACCAGGCCAACGGCCGGATCAACGAGCTGCTCACCAAGGGTCTGGAGCTCAAGCCGGAAACTGTTGTCGCCCAAGACATTCAGGATGCCGGCAACACCTCGGCCGCCTCGATTCCGCTGGCGATGTACACCCTGCTCGACACCGGCGAGGCCAAGCCCGGCAGCCTGGCTCTGCTCCTCGGCTACGGCGCGGGCCTGGCCTACGCCGCCCAGGTGATCCGGCTGCCCGGATAGCCGCTCAGCCGGCCACAGCGGCCAGCTTGCGCTTCTCCTCGTAGAACCGCGCCCGCTCGTCGAGTATCCCGAGGAACCCGATCAGTTCCTCGCGAGCCTGTTCACCCACCGCGCCGAAATCGTTGCGCTCGAAGATGTTCCAGAATCGCAGCACCGGGACCAGCACGTCGTCGTGGTGGATGCGCAGGTCGTAGATACCGGCCTTGGCGATGGTGAGCGCGTTCTGTGCGAAATCGGTCATGCCGACACCGGGCATCGCAAAGTTGATGACCTCATCGCGGATGGCGACCATCGCGTCGTCCGGCGCGATGTCGAGCGCCGCGGCCATCAGGTTCCGGTAGAAGACCATGTGCAGGTTCTCGTCGGCCGCGATGCGCGCCAAGAGTTGGTCGGCGAGCGGGCAGCCCGACGCGCGCCCGGTGTTGCGGTGCGAGACGCGGGTGGCCAGCTCCTGGAACGACACATAAGCCAGCACCGACAGGGCACTGCGGTCACCCGCGTCGTAGCCGGCGACGGTGTGCTCCATGCGCAGCCGTTCCAGGGCGACCGGATCGACGCCGCGGGTGACCACCAGGTAGTCCCGCAGCGCGATGCTGTGGCGACCTTCCTCGGCCGTCCATTGACCGATCCAGGTGCCCCAGGCGCCGTCCCGCGAGAAGCGGGTGGCGATCTCGCGGTGGTACGACGGCAGATTGTCTTCAGTCAGCAGGTTGACGGTCAGCGCCGTCTTCGCAACCGGGTCCAGCGGCGAATCCTCGGGCTGCCAGTCCTCGCCGCCGAGGAAGGCGAAATCGCGCCCGCGGCTCCACGAGACGTAGTCGTGCGGGAACCACTCCCGCGACATCTTGAGGTGCCGGTCGAGGTTCTGCGCGACGACGGGCTCCAGTTCGTACAGCACGGCGGCCTGGGTTTCCATGGGTCATTCCCTTCATCGGTGGTCGGCGTCAGGTCCACACCCTCGAACCTACGGTACCGTAACCTACGGTACCGTAGGTTAGCGTTCGATGACGGGATGGTGACCAGCTTCGTCGGCCCTTTCCGGCAAAAAGCCCGGTCCGTGGCATGACCACAGACCGGGCTCTTGTTCAGCGACCCCGGGGAAAACCATCAGCCCCGCAGCGCGGACACGAAGATCGCGGGCAGTTTGGCCCAGCTCGGCTTGCCGGTGAAGGCAGTGAGGAGCCTGCCGGTGGAGGCGGCCGTGCGGTTGTTGACGAACCACGGCGGCTTCGGCGAGATGGACAGCTCTCCCCCGATCAGCGAGCGCGGCGACGGCCGGAACGGACCCCGCACCACCGTGCGCTCGGGCTTCTCGAGCAGGAAACCGTTGTGCACCACACCGATTCCGCTCTGCACGTCATTCAGCGTGTGCCCCGGAAAAGCGCCCCAGGTGGCGTGCGGGGTCAGGTAGCCGACACCGGTCCAGGCGTTCACCGCCACCGTGCCGTAGTGCAGCGACTCGATCATGGCGTCGAAGGCCTTGCCCAGCGCCTTGATGGTGGCGGGCGCCGCGACGATGTTGACGCCCAGGGTGCCGACGAAGTCCTCGTTGGCCAACCGGGTGGCCTCGCGGATGAACTCGACACCGTCACTGTCCAGGTCGATGACGCCGTACACCGGCGAGAAGTACTCGGTGCCCAGCAGCGCGGTGCGGTCCTCGGGGTCCACCACCAGAACCCGATCACCGAGCCGTTGAGCCTTCGGATACGTGGCCTCGGCGCTGGCGACCCGGGAGTCGGAACCCGGGTAGTACGCCGCACGCTTGGGTGCCGCGGCGATGGCCTCGGTCAGGGCCGCGACGAACTCGTCCCGCTGCGCCCACTTCGAGGACAACACCACGACCTGCGAGGCGACGCAGTTGTAGCCGTTGTTGTGCAGCCGCTGCGTGGCGATGTGGTTGGCCTGAAACTTGATATCGGCCTTGCTCCACTTGCCGGGCACGACAATGGTCGGCGAGACCCCACCGAGCTCGCTGGTGATGTCCTTGTGCAGGATCGGCTCGCCCGCGGCCTTGCGCCGGGCACCCTCCTCGCCCACACCGAAGACGATGGCGTCGTGCGTCAGCGCGCTGCCGGTCATGTGCACGTGGTCGACGGCGTCGTGCTGCACCAGGTAGGTGCCGACGTCGGCGCCACCGGTGAGAATCCGCACCGCGCCGAGTTCGATGAACGGCGCCAGCACCTTGGTCAGCACCGGCAGGATCGGATCGGTGACCGGGTTGAGCTTGAGCGCGACGACGCGGTTGTTGGCGATCAGCTCGTAGACGGTGTCCAGCGGGGCGATGGACGTGATGTTGCCGGCGCCGAGCACGACGCCGATCCCGTTGGTCTTGCCCGGATCCCGTTGCGCCAGACCGGCGGTCCGCACGGCCTCGTCGCGGCTGACGCCCGGCTGCAGCCACACCTGCGCACTGAACCCGGACAGCAGCAGCTTGTCGAAGATGTTGAGCGGCAACACATCCACCGTGGTGCGGCCCGCGGCGGTGCCGAAGGCGGCGCCGTCCAGCGGGCTCTTCCCGGCTTCCAGCTTGGCCAGGCTTGCCGACAGCGCGGCAGCCCCCGCGGCAAGCGGGTACGGCCCGGAGATCCATTCCTCACCGACCAGCGGCGACTCGGGATTGAGCTGCTTGATCCGGACGGCGGCCTCGACCCACTCGGCGCCGTGCTGCACCGCCAACTGCTGCACGTCGTCGAGAATCTCCCGCCGACGCGCCAGAGAGGTTGCGGCCCAGGCTTTCTCACCTTCGGCGAGTTCGTTCAGCGCCTGGTCCACCAGAGCCGTGTACGCAATGTCGGTCATGTACTGAATTCTCCCGGTGGTGCGGTCGGAATGGGCCGGAATCAGCCGGCGTGTGCTTCGAATTCCAGCAGCGCGTCGCTGTGGTTGTGCTCGTACGGCTTCGGCCCCTGCCCGAGCGCACGCTTGGCGACGAGCGCCTGGTACTGCTCGAACGGCGTGGTCCGGCCCCACTTCTCGCGGGCCTCAGCCGGGGTGTAGGTGACCGAGTTCTGCGCCGGGATCTTCATCAGCGTCGGGCCGACGATCGGCGTGGTGTGCGGCGTGGTGAAGTCCAGAATGGCGAGCTCGAGGCGCGGGATGCTCGACACCGCGCGCAGGAACGGCCGCGCGATCAGCTTGGCGATGACGTCGTCGGAGTAGTTCTGCGGGATACCGCCGAGGGTGCGCATCCACTTCGGCATGGTGGCGATGATGGCGCGGCGCATCGGCCAGTTGAACACGCGGCGCATCCAGCTCGGCACCCGCTCGGGAAGGATGTGATAACCGAGGTCGACCAGGTAGTTCATCATGTTCTGGGCCACCTCGGAGCCGGCCATCTGCGGCCGGTACTGCTCGAAGTACTGCTGGATGCCCTCGCGCGTGCGCGGCACGTCGTCGGGGTTGATGGTCTGGAACTCGGCGGCACGCGCGCATTCTTCCCAGTACTGCAGTTCCTCGGCCTCGGTCAGCTTGCCCGGACCGAACACCTCGTAGGTGTAGAGGATCGAGTGCCACGCGGTCAGGTGGATCCACAGCTGCGAGTACGGATCGTTGGCGTCGAACTGCTTGCCGGTGATCGGCTCGGTGCCGATGGCCTTGCCGTGAATCTTGACCAGGATCTCGGAGGCGTCCAGCACCGCCTCGGCGTCACCGAAGGCGACCAGCGCGAAGTACTGCATGGTGCGGTCGTAGCGCAGCCGGGTGCGGGCGTACACCTGGCCGCTGGCGTCCACCGCGGCGGCGAGGTACGGGTCGAGGTGCTCGATGGTGACAGCGCGGGCGAAGCCCAGCAGCAGTGACGTCGGGTAGCTCCACACCCGCCAGGTCATGGAGTCGGGACCGAAGAATCCGTAGTCGACCGCGGGCGTCAGCTTCGTGTCCGCGGCCGGCAGACCGGCAACCCGTCGAAAAGTGGCGACAGCATCCATCGTCGTTCCCCTTTGAACATGAAGGCGCCACCTGCTGGCGCGGTTCGATAAATGGTACGCCACGTACCACTAGATAGCTAGACTCCCACTGATTGGATGCATCAGGTAACTCCCGACCAGGTACATGAGGTAAACAAGGAGCCATGGCGAGTGCCACCACCGGTCGCTGGGCCGGCCAACGCGAGCGCAGACGCGCTGAGTTCATCGATGCTGCCCTGGTGGTGATCGAGCAGCACGGGCCGCAGACCTCGACCGAACAGATCGCCGCGCACGTCGGCGTCAGCCGCACCAAGCTGTACCGGCACTTCGTCGACGCCGCGGACCTGCAACGCGAGGTCGCGCACCGCACCGCCCAGATGATCACCGCGGAACTCGCGCCCGTGTGGCGGCCCGAGGGCAGCATGGCGCAGATCGTGAACGCCGGCGTCAGCGCGCACGTCCACTTCCTGACCCAGCACCCGAACCTGTACCGCTACCTGCAGCGCTGCTCCATCGACGAAGGTTTCAACGCCTTCGCCGACATCAAGATCACCATCGCCAACCTGCTGACCGCGGTCCTCAAGGTGTATGTCGCGGCCTTCGATGTGGCGGCCGACGCCGAGCGGTTGTCCTACGGCATCGTCGGCCTGGTCGAGACCGCCGCGGGGCACTGGCTCGAGCAGCCGGCGCGCGACTCCCAGGACGCCCTGGTGGCCGACCTGACCCGCTGGATCTGGTTGATGCTCGACGACTCTCTGCGCGCCGGCGGCGTCTACGTGGCGGCGGACGAGATCCTGCCGACCGCGGCAGAGATCGCCGAGAACTCGGACCGCTACCGCGATCCGGGCCGCTTACAGGCGCTGAACCTCTAACCGGGTCAGGTCGCGTCGGGGTCGAACGTCGTCGTCCCCGGCTGCGCCGGCGGCGTGGCGGTACCCGGTGTGGGTGAGACCCCGTTGACCTCGGGTTTGGTCTGCGGTTTGGGCTGTTCCGGGGTCGACGTGTCGAACGCACCGGTGATGAACGAATCGTCACCGTCCAGCAGATGCTTGGTCAGGGCCGCGCGCGGCGTCATGCCACGCAGCTTCTGCAGTTCACTGAGGGGCTGACGCAGGTCCTCGAACTCCGGGCCGAGGTCCTGGCGCAGCTGGCTGGTCGCGCCGGTGAGGTATTCGCGGACCTGCTTGAGGCTGCCGGCCGTCCATCGGATGGCGCCGGGCAACCGCTCGGGGCCGAGGATCACCAGGCCCGCGATGACCAGCACGAGCATCTCGCCCCATCCGATGTTGGCGAACATCAGCTGGCCGGGGTGTCTGCGTTGGGGACGACGGTGAGGGTCACGTGCCGGCCATCGCGAATCACCTCGATGGGCGCCGGCTGGCCGATCTGCAACTGCCGCACCGCGACCACGAACTCATCGGCGTCGGCGACCTTGCGGTTGCCGACCTTGACCACGACGTCGTTCTCCAGGATGCCGCCCTTGTCGGCGGGGCTGCCGGCGACGACGTTCACGACCTGAGCGCCCGAGGCGACCTTGTCGCTGGCCGACTTGGCGTTGAGGCCCAGCGTCGGGTGGAAGATCTTGCCGTCCTTGATCAGCACCTCGACGGTGGCCTTGACCTCGTTCACCGGGATGGCGAAGCCCAGACCACTTGCGCTGTCGGACAACGACTTTCCGGCCGTGTTGATCCCGATGACCTCGGAGTTCATGTTGATCAGCGGGCCACCGGAGTTGCCGTGGTTGATCGAGGCGTCGGTCTGGATACCGTCGATGACGGTGTCGGTGTCGGAGCCTTCACCCGACAGGGGCACCGGGCGGTGCAGCGCGCTGATGATGCCGTGCGTGACGGTGCTGCGCAGACCCAGCGGGGCGCCGGCCGCGATGACCTCGTCACCGACCTTGACCTTGTCCGCATCGCCGAACTTCGCGACGACCAGGTTGTCGACGTTGTCGACCTTCAGCACCGCGAGGTCGGTCTTCGGATCCCGGCCGACGAGGTTGGCCGGCACCTGCTTGCCGTCGTTGAACACCACGGAGATGTGGTACTTGCTGGGGTCCTTGGCCGCGTCGGAGATGACGTGGTTGTTGGTGACGACATAGCCACGCCCGTCGACCACCACGCCGGAACCCTGCGATCCGTCGGTGTCCCCCATCGCTTCGATGGTGACCACCGAATCCGCCACGGCCGCAGCGACTTTCGCGAACCGGCCGGCGGGCAGGTCCCCGCCGTCACTGGTCTTCAAGGTGACCTTGGAGGTGGTGAACGCCTCGACGACCTCGGCGGTCTTGCGCCCGACGACGCCGCCGACCAGGCCCACCACCAACGCCAGCAGGGCCAGGACCGCGAGCGCCGTCATCGACACCTTGCGGCCGAACAACACGTCTCGCACACCGAGCTTGCCGACGGGAGCGGCGACGACCACCTGAGGCGGCGGCGGCAGGGCCGGGGTACCGAGCGACGGCGCGGCCGACGGATCACGCCAGGGATCGGCGACGATGTCGTCGTCCTCCCTGCCCTCGGCTTCGAGCGCACCGGCGTCGGCGGGGTGCCGCTGCAGGGACTCCGTGGCTCCGCCCGGCCGCCCGAAGGCTTCGGCCAGAACGGGATCGGGCGCCTGGTTGGTCGGGGTGTACTCCCCCTGGTTCCGGGCCTTGATCTGGTTCTCGGCGAGGAACGAACCGGTGAAGCCCTCCGGCCGACCGAACGCGCGCTGCGACGCCGGGTCCACGGGGGTGCGCGTCACCGGACGCGGGGCCAGACGGGGGCGATCGCCGGACATGTCCTGATTGGTCACCGGTGTTCCACTCCCCATCTGCTGGCTCTACCCGCACTGCCCGCGGGAACAGGCGTGACGGTCACTCAAAAATTCAGACTCAACCCTACCGGCGCCGACGACGCTCCCGCGGCGGCCGGTCGGCGAATTCCTGGTCTTCGATTCCGGATGTCTGGATATCCGCGAACTGCATCGACGTGTCGTTCGGGATGTTCGCGAGGGCACCCAGCAAAGAGTTCGGCGCGATGATCGGGCAGGAATCGCGCAGGGCGCTGCGGGCCTGTCCCTGGGCGTCCACCTCGGCGGCGCAATCCGGGCACTGCGACAGGTGATGGGCGGCGCGCAGGTGCGCTCCCATCTGCAGTTCACCGTCGACGAAGGCCGCGATGGCCTCGATGGCCAGGTGTTCCGTGGATCCGAAGCGACGCGGGCCGACGGGCCCGTCAGTCTGGGAGGCGAACTGGGCGGGCAGCCAGGAGAACGCACGACGGAACAACTGTCCCCGGTCGACCATCACCGAGCTCCTCTCCGCGCCACGCCTTCGCCCGCGCTGCCGTTACTACTGAATGTAGCGCGACAACCTGGGACGGATACGTCACAACGCTCAGGCGGACTTCGCGGAGATGGCCGCAGCGGCCGCAGAGTAGTCACCGGGGTGGCTGGCCAGGTACTCCCGCAGCGCCTGACGGCCGCGGTGGATGCGACTGCGCACGGTGCCCAGCTTGACGTCGAGCGTCGCGCCGATTTCCTCGTAGGACAGTCCTTCGATGTCACAGAGGACCACTGCGGCACGGAACTCCGGGGGCAGCGAGTCCAGTGCGGCCTGCAGATCCGGCCCCAGCCGCGAGTCGTGGAACACCTGCTCGGGGTTCGGGTCGTCGGCGGGCACCCGGTCGTAGTCCTCGGGCAGCGCCTCCATACGGATGCGGGTGCGACGGCGGACCATGTCCAGGAACAAGTTGGTGGTGATGCGGTGCAGCCAGCCTTCGAAGGTGCCCGGCTGGTAGTTCTGCACCGAGCGGAACACCCGGATGAAGGTCTCCTGGGTGAGATCCTCGGCGTCCTGCGGGTTGCCCGACAGACGGTAGGCCAGCCGGTACACCCGGTCGGCGTGCTGACGCACCAGCTCGTCCCACGACGGCATGGTCGCCACGTCGCCCGTGGCGTCGAAGACGGCGGTCCCGGTCAACTCGTCACTGACTTCGGCCCAATCCAACTCACCGTCGGCGACCGGGACATGGGACATGTGGGTCGGGGCAAGCAGCGCGGGGGCCGGCATGGCGGTCGTGGCAATCTCCAGTTCCATAGGTTCGTCGTCGTAGGCAGACGACGTATCAGCACCAACCGGCACCTGGAGTCCGATATTCCCGATGCCACGGATATCCGGCGACTGCCGGAGGCCGGAATCGGTTTGCAGATCGTTCACACTTGCGTGCATGGCGATTACGGTTCCCCACCCTGGTGAGGTTGATGTATGAGCAAACTGAACTTTTCCTGAGAAACCGGATTCCAGGGCCATGACCTGGGGATACCCACAGAATGTTCGCCAAAACTTAACCTTGCCTCCCGGGCGTGGCGCGGTGTCGCTCAGGGTCGACTCTCAGCCTTCCGATCACCCGTGTTGCCACCTCGGTGCGATGAGCGTGTGCTGACCGGCGGCTTGCTGCCAGTTCGTTACGCTGCGCACATGTCCAGCACCGATGACCCGACGGTTTCGTCCGGCAGTGGCCAGCCCGCGCCGGCTCCGGCCGCCCCCGCTCAGGCGGCGCCGACTCAGCCCGTCGCGGCTGCACCCGCCGCGGCCCCCAAGCCCAGCACGGCCGAGGCCATCGTCAAGCACGCCGAGCGGTCCATCACCGAGGAACCGATCACGGCGGCGGCCCGGGAGCGGGCCGAAGAGAGCGGGGCCAGCCCCGTCACTCCGGCCGTGGGCGCGCTGCTGAGCGTGCTGGCCAAGATCGCGTCGGCCAAGGCCGTCGTCGAGGTCGGGACCGGCGCGGGCGTCAGCGGGCTGTGGCTGCTGTCCGGCATGCGTGACGACGGCGTGCTGACCACCATCGACATCGAACCCGAGCACCAGCGCCTGGCCAAGCAGGCGTTCGTCGGCGCGGGTGTCGGGCCGTCGCGCACCCGGCTGATCGTCGGCCGCGCGCAGGAAGTCCTGACCCGCCTGGCCGACGAGTCCTACGACCTGGTGTTCATCGACGGCGAGCCCGCCGACCAGCCGCAGTTCGTCGCCGAGGGCGTCCGACTGCTGCGATCGGGGGGCGTGATCGTCGTGCACCGGGCAGCGCTCGGCGGCCGGGCCGGCGACGCCTCGGCCAACGACCGCGACGTGACGGCCGTACGCGAGGCCACCCGCGCCATCGCCGAGGACGAGCGGCTGACGCCGGTCCTGGTGCCACTGGGCGACGGGCTGCTGGCCGCCGTCCGCGACTGACCTTTCGCGAGCCTTGGCGTTGACCGAGCCTTGGCGTTGACCGAGCCTTGGCGTTGACTCTGTATCCAGGGCGCAAAAAGTCGAGTAGCCAACGCCCTCACCGCAGGATCAACGGCCAGCGCGCAGCTTTCGGCGTTCACTCTGTATCCACGGCGCAAAAAGTCGAGTAGCCAACGCCCTCACCACAGGATCAACAAGCGCCAGGCGCCAGCTGATGCCGCGCCCTTGACGTCTCTGTCGAATTTTTACGGGCTCTTGACGGGTCTGATCCTTGACGCCCGACTGAACGCGTGTTTAGCGTATTAAACATGCGTTCAGTGGAAGACCTCACCACCGTCGCGCGAATTCGCGACGCGGCGATCGACCAGTTCGGTCAGCACGGGTTCTCGGCGAGCGTGCGCAGCATCGCCGCGGCCGCGGGCGTCAGCGCCGCGCTGGTGATCCACCACTTCGGCTCCAAGGAGAAGCTGCGCGAGGCGTGCGACGCCTACGTCATCGAGACCGTCAGGGTCGCCAAGAGCGAGTCGATGCAGAACGCCAGCCCGAGTGCATGGTTCGCGCAGCTCGCCGAGATCGAGTCTTTCGCACCGATGACGGCGTACCTGATGCGTGCCCTGCAGACCGGCGGCGACCTGGCGAAGTCGTTGTGGCAGAGCATGATCGACAACGCCGAGGGCTACCTCGAAGAGGGTGTGCGCGCCGGCACGCTCAAACCCAGCCGCGACCCCAAGGCCCGTGCCCGGTTCCTCGCCCTGACCGGCGGCGGCGCACTGCTGACCTACATCCAGCTGCACCCTAACCCGACGGATTTCCGCCAAGTGCTGCACGACTACGCCGAGGACATGCTGCTGCCCTCGCTCGAGCTCTACACCCAGGGCCTGATGGCCGATCCGACCATGTACGAGGCGTTTCTGGCGCAACGCGAAGCAGGCAAACCGATCGTCCCCACCACCGAGGAGTGAATGTGAACGCCGCTACAGAAGCCATCGCCATCGACACCCTGACCAAGAACTTCGGTGCAGTTCGGGCACTCGACGGGCTGAACCTGCGGGTCGAACGGGGCGAGGTGCACGGCTTCCTCGGCCCCAACGGCGCGGGAAAGTCGACGACCATCCGCATCCTGCTCGGTCTCGTCCGTGCCGACTCCGGCTCTGTCCGCCTGCTCGGCGGAGACCCGTGGACCGACGCCGTGGCGCTGCACCGCCACATCGCCTACGTACCAGGCGATGTCACGCTCTGGCCGACGCTGACCGGCGGCGAGACCATCGACCTGCTGGCCCGCATGCGCGGCGGCATCGACGAAAAGCGGCGCGCCGAACTCACCGAGCGGTTCGACCTGGACCCCACCAAGAAGGCCCGCACGTACTCGAAGGGCAACCGGCAGAAGGTCTCGCTGATCTCCGCATTCGCCTCGAATGCCGACCTGCTCCTGCTCGACGAGCCCAGCAGCGGCCTGGATCCGTTGATGGAGAACATCTTCCAGCAGTGCGTCGCCGAAGCCGCCGCCCGCGGCACCACCGTCCTACTGTCGAGCCACATCCTGGCCGAGACCGAACGACTGTGCCAGCGGGTGACGATCATCCGTGCCGGCCGGACCGTCGAGACGGGAACACTCGAGTCGATGCGGCACCTGTCGAGCACCACCATCAAGGCCGACATGATCAACAACCCGGGCCGGATCGACCATCTCCCAGGGGTTTCCGACATCGTCTTCGACGGACGGATGCTCACCGCCAGGGTGGAATCCGAAAGTCTCGGCGCCGTCATCAAGGCCCTCGGCGACGCCGGTGTGCGCTCACTGGTCAGCCAGCCACCGACCCTGGAGGATCTGTTCCTGCGGCACTACGACAGTGGCCGGGGGCGCCGCGAACCCGAGCAGGTGCGGGCATGACCGCCGTCCTGGACCGCCCGGCTCAGCCGGCCCGGCCCGTACCGTCCTCGTCGAGCTTCACCGGAACCCTTGGGCTGCTTCGCCTTTACCTGCGTACCGACCGGATCATCCTGCCGCTGTGGGTGCTGCTGCTGTCCCTGCCGCTGTCGACGGTCTACATCGGCAGTATCGAGGCCGTCTACCCCACCGCGGCGGGGCGCGCCGGATTCGTCGCGAGCATCATGGCCAGCCCGGCCCAACGCGCGATCTACGGCAACATCTACAACGACAGCCTGGGCGCCGCCGGCATCTGGAAAGCCGGCATGTTCCACGTGCTGATCGCCGTCGCCGTCATCCTCACCGTGATCCGGCACACACGCGCCGACGAGGAGACCGGACGCACCGAGTTGATCGACTCGACGGCCATCGGCCGCAACGCGAGCCTCACGGCCGCTCTGCTGTTGACCGGCGGCGCCTCGCTGCTGACGGGGCTGATCGGATTCCTCGGTCTGCTGAAAACCGATGTGCCCGTTATGGGTTCGCTCGCCTTCAGCTGTGCCCTGGCCGCCTCAGGGCTGGTGTTCACCGCCGTGGCCGCGGTGGCCGCACAGCTGTCCGCCAGCGCCCGGGTCGCCCGCGGTGTTGCCTTCGGGGTGCTCGGCGCCGCGTTCACATTGCGGGCGGTGGGCGACGCCAGTGGCAGCGAGCTGTCCTGGGCTTCGCCGTTGGGTTGGTCGCTGTTGGTCCGCCCGTATGCCGGTGACCGGTTCGGGGTGCTGGCGTTGCACCTGACGCTGACCATCGCGCTGGTCGTGCTGGCCTACCAGCTTCAGAGCGCCCGCGACGTCGGCGCCGGCATGTTCGCCGAACGACGCGGCCGGCCCAGGGCCACCGGAATGCTCAGCGGTCCAACAGGATTGGCCTGGCGACTGACCCGCGGCTCGGTGCTCGTGTGGACCGTCGGGCTCGGGCTGTACGGGCTGCTGGTGGGCAGCGTCGTGCACGGCATCGGTGACGAACTCGGCGGCAGTGCGTCGGCCCACGACATCATCACCCGACTCGGCGGAACCGGCGTGCTGGAAGAGGCGTTCATCGCGATCGCCTTCAACATGCTGGGCATGGTCGCCGCCGCGTTCGCGGTGTCCCTGGCCCTGCGGCCCCACCAGGAGGAGACCGGCCAGCGCGCCGAGACACTGCTCGCCGGCGCGGTGAGCCGGACACGTTGGCTGGCAGGCTATCTGGCCATCGCCCTGGCCGGCACCACCGTGGCGATGCTGACGTCGGGCCTGCTGGCCGGCGTGACCTACGGCGCCGCGGCCGGCGACATCGGCGGCAAACTGGCGCTGGTGCTGGGCTCGGCGGCCGTCCAACTGCCCGCCGTCTGGCTCCTGGTGGCGGTGACGACAGTGCTGTTCGGCGCGCTGCCCCGGTTCACCCCGGTGGCGTGGGGTGCGCTGGTCTGCTTCATCGCAGTGTATCTGCTTGGCTCGCTGGCCAATTCGCCGCACTGGGTGCTGAACCTCGATCCGTTCAGCCATATCCCGAGGGTCGGGTCCGGCAGCTTCACCGCGACGCCGTTGCTCTGGCTGCTGGCCCTCGACGCAGCACTGATCATCATGGGCGCCTTCACTTTCCGGCGCCGCGATCTACGGTAGGAGGAATCATGAAGCTTGCTCTGCAGGCACTCGCCTCGGCGGTAGGCGGCATCGTCTTCTTCGCGGTGCTGCTGTGCGTGCCGGCCGGCACCATGCACTATTGGCAGGCTTGGGTTTTCATCGCGGTCTTCATGGTCGCCACCATGGTCCCGAGCATGTATCTGGCCATCAAGAACCCCGAGGCACTGGCCCGACGGATGCGCGGCGGGCCGACGGCCGAGACGCGCCCGGTCCAGAAGCTCGTCATCTGGGCGATCCTGGCGTCGGTGGTTGCGACCGGGGTGGTCAGCGCGCTGGACTGGCGCTTCGGTTGGTCCCACGTGCCGACCGCGGTCGTGGTGCTGGGCGACGTCGTCGTGGGGGTGTCGCTGGTCGCGGCGCAATGGGTGGTGATCCAGAACAACTTCGCGGGCGCCAGCATCTCCGTCGAGGCCGGGCAGCCGGTGATCTCGACCGGGCTGTACGGCATCGTGCGGCACCCGATGTACATCTGCGCGCTGATCATGATGCTCGCCACTCCCCTGGCCCTGGGCTCCTACTGGGGACTGGTCCCGGTGCTCGCCAGCGCCCCGGCACTCATGGTGCGGATCTTCGACGAGGAGCAGATGTTGCGCGCCGAACTGCCCGGCTATGTCGCATACACCCAGAAGGTGCGCTACCTGCTGCCGTACGTCTGGTGACACCGCGGGATTTGGGCACGAAAATCCGCGGACAGCGCGGGACATCGTGCACAAATCCCCCAGACTGGACGGGTGGAACTGTTCACCGGTCTCGGCTTGGCCACCGCGTCGGGGCTCAATGCCTACATCCCGCTCCTGGCGATGGGCCTGTTGGGACGCTTCACCAATCTGGTGGAACTGCCGCACCCGTGGGCATGGCTGACCAACGGCTGGGTCATCGGCATCGTGGCGGTGCTGTTGGTGGTCGAGATCGTCGCCGACAAGGTGCCGGCCCTCGACAGCGTCAACGACACCATCCAGACGTTTGTCCGGCCGACGTCCGGCGGCATCGTCTTCGGCTCCGGCACCGCGGCCCAGACCGCGGCCGTCACCGATCCGGGGGCCTTCGCCAGTTCCGGACAGTGGATTCCCGTCGTGATCGGAGCCGTCACCGCACTGGTCGTATCCCTGACCAAGTCGACGGTGCGCCCCGTCGCGAACGTCGCCACCGGCGGGCTCGCAGCCCCGGTCCTGAGCACGGTGGAAGATGTCACGAGCGTCGGGCTGGTGATCATCGCGATCGTGCTACCGGTACTGGTTGTCGTCGCGCTCGTGGCCCTCGTCTGTGCCGCAGTCGCACTGCTGCGCCGCAGAAAACGCCGCAATGTGAGCGACGTTGCCGTCTAGATCCAGACGCCCTTACCCACCGCGACCACGCCGCCGGCGCTGACGGAGAACCGTTCGCGGTCCTTCTCCAGGTCGACGCCGACCATCTCCCCCGGCCCGACGACGACGTTCTTGTCCAAGATGGCGTGCCGGACTACGGCACCGCGGCCGACCCGGGCGCCCGGCATGATCACGCTGCCCTCGACGATGGCGCCGTCGTCGACCACGACGTTGGACGACAGCACCGAGTTGCGCACGGACGCTGCCGAAATGATGCTGCCCGCCCCGACCACCGACTCCTGCGCCGAGCCGCCGTTGACGAACTTCGCCGGGGCCAGATGCTCCGACTCACCGAGAATCGGCCAGCGCCGGTTGTAGAGGTTGAACACCGGGTGCACCGACACCAGGTCCATGTGGGCGTCATAGAAGGCATCGAGCGTTCCGACGTCGCGCCAGTAGCCGTGGTCGCGCTCGGTGGCCCCGGGCACCTCGTTGTCGTTGAAGTCGTAGACCGCGGCCATCCCGTCGGCGACCATCTGCGGAATGATGTTGCCGCCCATGTCGTGGTCGGAGTCGTGATTCTCGGCGTCCACGCGGATGGCGTCGATGAGCGCCTTGGTGGTGAACACGTAGTTGCCCATGGAGACGAACGTCTGGTCCGGGTCGTCGGCGCACGACGGAGGCTCCGCAGGTTTTTCTATGAAGCTGCGGATGCGGCCCGATTCGTCGGCGTCGATGCAGCCGAAGGCTGACGCCTCGGCGCGCGGCACCCGGATGCCGGCGACCGTCGCGCCTGCTCCGCTCTCGATGTGGAACCGCACCATCTGCTCGGGGTCCATGCGGTACACGTGGTCCGCGCCGAAGACCACGATGTAGTCCGGGTCCTCGTCGTAGATCAGGTTCATCGACTGGTAGATCGCGTCGGCCGAGCCGGTGTACCACCGCGGGCCCAGCCGCTGCTGCGCCGGGACGGGGGTGATGTACTCGCCCGCCAGTCCCGACAGCCGCCAGTTCTGCGAGATGTGCCGGTCCAGCGAATGCGACTTGTATTGCGTCAGAACACAAATCCTCAGGTACCGCGCGTTGACGAGGTTGGACAGCACGAAGTCGATGAGCCGGTAGGCCCCACCGAACGGGACCGCGGGTTTGGCGCGGTCCGCTGTCAGCGGATACAGCCGTTTGCCCTCACCGCCGGCCAAGACGATTCCCAGCACCTGCGGCTGTTCCCTCATGGCACCAAACCTAATAGCCACCAACCGAAGCGGCCAGACATACGCGAGAACCGCTCACGCGTTAACGTCATCGACATGCGAGTGGCGATGATGACGAGGGAGTATCCGCCGGAGGTCTACGGCGGTGCAGGCGTCCACGTGACCGAACTCGTCGGGCAGCTCACGAAGCTGTGCGACGTCGACGTCCACTGTATGGGCGTGCACCGCCGGGATGCCTTCGTGGCCCAGCCTGATCCGCTGCTCGCCGGGGCCAACGCGGCCCTGACGACGCTGTCGGCGGATCTCGCGATGGTCAACAACGCGTTCGCCGGTCCGGCCGCGATGCCCACGGTGGTGCACTCGCACACCTGGTACACCGGGATGGCCGGACACCTCACCGCGCTGCTGCACGGTATCCCGCATGTGCTGACCGCGCACTCGCTGGAGCCGAGGCGGCCGTGGAAGGCCGAGCAGCTCGGCGGCGGCTACCGCATCTCGTCGTGGGTCGAGCGCACGGCGATCGATGCGGCCGACGCCGTCATCGCGGTCAGTGCGGGCATGCGGGCCGACGTCCTCGCCACCTACCCCGAGCTGGACCCCGCCCGGGTGCACGTGGTGCGCAACGGGATCGACACCGACGACTGGTATCCGGTCGAGGCCGGCCAGACCCTGGCCGAGCTGGGGATCGACCCGCAGCGGCCCATCGTGGCGTTCGTCGGGCGGATCACCCGGCAGAAGGGCGTCGGCCACCTGATCGCGGCAGCCCACCAGTTCGACCCCGACGTCCAGCTGGTGTTGTGCGCCGGTGCTCCCGACACCCCGGAGATCGCCGCCGAGGTGGCGGCCGCGGTGAAGGAGCTCAGCTCGACACGCGCCGGGGTGCACTGGATCCAGGAGATGCTGCCGATCGAGAAGATCCGCGAAATACTCGCGACAGCCACGGTTTTCGTCTGTCCGTCGGTCTACGAACCGCTGGGCATCGTGAACCTCGAGGCCATGGCGTGCGGCACTGCTGTGGTCGCCTCGGATGTCGGCGGCATTCCCGAGGTGGTCGACGACGGCAGCACCGGGCTACTGGTGCACTACGACGTCGCCGATGCGGTGAGGTTTGAGACGGGGCTCGCGGACGCAGTCAATGCGTTGGTCCGCGATCCGGAACGGGCCCACACGTTCGGGCAGGCCGGCCGTCGGCGCTGCATCGAGGAGTTCTCCTGGATGCAGGTCGCCCAGCAGACGCTCGACATCTACCGGAGCGTCTGCACGTAGCTCATTCGTCGCACTCCTCAACGTGGCTCGTTCCTCGCCACTTGATCGTCGTGCGACGGCCCTAGCTGGTGACGTTTTTCAGTTCGTCGCCCAGCGCCGCGGCCTCATCCGGGGTCAGCTCCACCACCAGACGACCGCCACCTTCCAGCGGTACCCGCATGACGATGCCGCGCCCCTCTTTGGTTGCTTCCAGTGGACCGTCGCCGGTCCGGGGCTTCATCGCCGCCATCGGGTGCTCCCTCCGCACGCGCCCGGACCGCATCCACGGTCCCGGATCAAGGCCGGATCTACCCACTCAGTGGGTAGTCTCACGGCACTGAACTGCAACTGAACTATGTCTATTGTTCCCTATCGCTACGGAAGGGTGTGAAAGACCCGCCCGTCACGCCTCTGATCAGCTGTGGCGGGGCACCCAACAGGCCTCCACATGGTCGTCCACCATCCCGGTGGCCTGCATCAACGCATACGCCGTGGTGGGGCCGACAAACCGGAATCCCCGACGCTTCAGTTCCTTGGCCATGGCCACCGATTCGGGTGTGGTCGCCGGCACCTGCGCCAGGTCGGCCGGCCGCGGACGCAACGGCGGCGCGAACGACCACAGCAGTTCGTCGAGGTCCAGACCGCCGTCGATCACCCGCGCGTTGGCGATGGTCGCCTCGATCTTGGCGCGGTTGCGGACGATGCCCGGATCGGCCAGCAGCCGGTCGATGTCCTTCTCCCCGAAGCCGGCCACCTTCGCGACGTCGAACCCGTGGAACGCCGCCCGGAAGTTCTCCCGCTTGCGCAGGATGATCAGCCAGGACAGCCCACTCTGGAAGGCCTCCAACGACACCCGCTCGAACAGTGCCTGCGTACCGTGCAACGGCACGCCCCATTCGGTGTCGTGGTAGTCGCGGTACAGCGTCGCGTCGGCGGACTCGCCGATGTCGACCCAGCCGCACCGGACCGTGCTGTCGGGGGCCGTCACTGCTCGGTTTCCGCGGACGTGAGGACCGATTCAGGTGGAGTGGTCTGCGCACGTAGCACGGCTAGCTCGCCGCGCAGCGAGTCCAGCTCCTGTGACAGCCGGTCCAGCACCCAGTCGACCTCGCTGGTCTTGTATCCGCGCAGGGTCTGCGTGAACTTGACGGCGTCGACGTCGGCTCCGGTGACACCGGAGGCGGGCAGCACGGTGGCTGTGGTGCCCCGCGCCAGCGGGGGCAGCTGCTCACTACGGCCGAACAGCACCGTCCCCAGGGCGAACAGCACCACCGCGACCAGGATCAGCACCACGAGGTAGATCAGAATCAGCGTCACATCCACGATCCTGCCGGATCACCCCGACAAGTGGGATCAGCGCAGGGTGTTCATCGCGGGACGGTCGACCAGGGACACCGACGAGGTACGCGGGATGTAGTCGTCGCCGTCGGCGAAGAACTGCGTCAGGCCGACGCCCGAGTCGCTGATGCCGCAGCGCGACAGCAGCGTGGCGATCACCTGACGGCTCATCGCGGCCAGCTCGGTCAGGGGCCGGTTGCGATGCGTGCGCACGCCGAGGTTGACCTGTGCGATGGCATCGAGGCCCAGCTTGTCGTAGGTGTCGATCAGCAGACCGATCTCGACGCCGTAGCCCGGCGCGAACCCGACCGACGTCAGCAGCTCCCGGGTGCCGGCGTACTCGCCGCCCAGCGGCTGCAGCAGGCAGGTGAGCTCGGGCCGCAGCGACGCCAGCAGCGGACGTGCCACCAGTTCGGTGACCCGGCCGCCGCCGTTCGCGTCTTCGGCGCCGCCGACCTTGAGCGGCCGCCGGTAGAAGCCCTTGACCAGGTGTACACCGTCGGCGAGCAACAACGGGCCGAGCAGCTTGGGCACGAACATCGGATCGGGGTCGAGCAGGTCGGAGTCGACGAACACGATGATGTCGCCGGTGGTGGCCGCCAGCGAGCGCCACAGCGCCTCACCTTTGCCGGGCTGAACCGGTACCTCGGGCAGCGCCTGTTCGCGGCTGACGACGCGGGCCCCGGCCTCGATGGCGCGCAGTTCCGTCTCGTCGGTCGAGCCGGAGTCGAGAACCACGAGCTCGTCGACCAGACCGCCGAGCAGCGGGCTGATGCTGTCGATGACATCGGCGACGGTGTCTTCCTCGTTCAGCGCGGGGAGCACGACCGACACGGTCCGGCCGGCCTTGGCGGCCTCAAGTTCGGCGACGGTCCACGTCGGCCTGCTCCAGCTGCGTTCGGCCAGCCACGCATGGCGAGCGATGGTTTCCGCGGACATCTCAGGCGACAGGGTCATGCGCGATTCGCCTCCCGCTACTCGCTGACTGGGTCATGCCAGTCCCCTCACTGTTCGGCTCGGTGGACGCCCGCCTTGGATCGACGCGACCATTTCCAGGACGCGTCGGGTGGGGCCCACCTCGTGCACCCGGAACATGGCGGCGCCGTCAGCGGCGGCAAGTGCCGTCGCGGCCAGCGTCCCCTCCAGGCGCTCGGTCAGTTCGACACCTAGAGTCTCCCCCACAAAATCCTTGTTACTGAGGGCCATCAGCACTGGCCATCCGGTATTTACAAGATCTTTTACATGGCGCAACAAACTAAGACCGTGGTAAGTGTTCTTGCCGAAATCGTGGGTCGGGTCGATCAGGATGGCGTCTTTTGAGACTCCGACGTCGACGGCATGCCGCGCCGCGGCAGTCACCTCGGCGATGACGTCGTCGACCACGCCGCGTTCGGTGACGCCGTAGTTGACGCGGAACGGACGGGTCCGCGGCACTGCCCCGCCAGTGTGCGAGCAGACCAGCCCGGCCCCGAATTCTGCGGCCACCTCGGGCAGGCCAGGGTCCGCGCCGGCCCAGGTGTCGTTGATCAGGTCGGCTCCGGCCGCGCAGGCCTGCTTGGCCACGCTGGCCCGCCAGGTGTCGACGCTGATCAGCTGGTCGGGGTATTCGCCGCGCAGCCACTCGATGAACGGCACCACGCGGGCGATCTCCTCGTCGGCGTCGACGGTGCTGCCCGGGCCTGCCTTGACGCCGCCGATGTCGATGACGTCGGCTCCGTCGGCGATCTTCTGGTGCGTCGCGTCCTTGGCGGCGGCGTCGCTGAAGGTCGCCCCCCGGTCATAGAAGGAATCCGGGGTGCGGTTGACGATCGCCATGATCAGCGCGCGATCGCCGGCCACCTGGCGACCCAGGAATTGGCCCCGTGGACAGGACTGCACGGCTCCCAGGCTATCGGGCTGCCGCAAATCTGCTGATTCCGCGGCTGCGGCGACGGCAAATGCCGCCGAAGTATAGGGAAATCCCCGATTCCAAGAGGCCTGCCGGTCAATAGGTTCGAGTCACGTCCAATCGGATTGACAGCAAACTCCAAAGGAGGCCGCAGATGAGCAAGCGAGCACTGTATTTGACGCGCGTGGCCGTCGTCGCCGCGATGGCGGGTTTTCCCGTGTTGGTGCCGGCGCCCGCCGGTGCCCTCCCCAACGGTCTCGACGTCAACTGCAACCCGGAGCCGGGTGAGGCCAATACCGCGATCTGTGTCATCAGCGGGTGCCCGCGCGTCCACGGCGACTACGTCGTCGACGCGGTGCACTGGAAGATCGACGGCGGCGAGCAACAAGAAGAGGGCTTCAAGTGCATCAACGGCGCAACCACCCGCTTCACTCTCGGCGGACTTCCCGGGGCGCACTGGAACATCGGGGTGCAGGCTTGCCGGAAGAAGGACTTCGAGGGCGACTGGTGCGGTCCGTGGGCGAATACGACGTTCACCATGCCCGGGTCGACCAAGGCCGCCCCGCCTCCCCCGGTCATTCCTCCGCCACCGGTGGAGAAGCCCCCGACCCAGTGCCCCGCCGGCTCCCCCACACCGACGGTGCCGGCCGGTCAGACCTGCGCCCCGATCCCTGATGTGACCAATGCGATTCAGGCGTCCTTCGGCGCACCTGGCGTCTCCAGCATCGCCTTCAACGTCACCAACACCTCGAACATCGCTGCGACGTGCAACTACACCGCGACGACGAACTCGATCAATCCCCTGGTCCCCAAGAAGACCACGCGGCAGTTCAATGTTCCGGCCAACGGCAATCACACCGAATCCTTCAGCGGCGCACCAACACTGAGCACCTACAACGTCGTGCTCTCGTGCAAGGACGCCAGCGGAAGGCAGGCGGCTGAGCTCGGGCACGTCGAGACGTCGGTGCTGTGGTGACATCGGGACACGTGATGTTCGGAGCCCGAACCGTCACGTCGCTGGCCATTGCGGCCGCCGTTGCCGGCCTGCCCGCGCTGGGCATCATGGCGGCGGCGGTCGGCAATGCGACTCCGCTGGACAATGGCCTGAATGTCGATTGCAGTCCACAGCCCGGCCAGAAAGATACGGCGATCTGCATCGTCAGTGGCTGCCCACGGGTCAACGGTGACTACGTCGTCGATGCGCTCCACTGGAGCGCCACCGAAACCTTCGAACAGCACGAAGTCGACTTCAAGTGCATCAACGGTCAGACGGCCAGAATCCCCGCCCATGCGGACTTCGGCAGTACCTCTGGCGATTCGAAGGCGAAAATCTCGGTTCAGGCCTGCCGCAAGAAGGATCTGGAGAAGGACTGGTGCGGGCCATGGGCAGACGCCTGGTACACGTTCCCCAGGGAGGTAGCGCCGAAACCGGCTCCTGAGCCCCAGGCCCCAGCACCCAAGCCGGATATTCAGTGCCCGCCGGGTTCGCCCACCCCGACGGTCCCGGCCGGCGGCTCATGCGCCCCGATCCCGGACGTCACCAACGCCATTCAGGCTTCCTTCGGAGATCCTGGCCTGAACAGCCTCGCCTTCAACGTCACCAACACCTCGAACATCGCGGCGACATGCAACTACACCGCGACGGCGAACTCGATCAACCCCCTGGTCCCGAAGAAGACCACCAGACAGTTCACCGTTCCCGCGAACGGCAACCACACCGAAACCTTCAACGGTGCACCGACATTGACGACGTACAACGTGACGCTCACGTGCAAGGACGCCAGCGGCAAGCAGAGTGCGCCACTCGGAAGCGTCCAGACGTCCGTGACGTGGTAGGCCCGCGCCGACCGGCGCATGCGTAATGCGCTGTCGCGCAACAATTTTGCGGCGGCGGTTGACAGACCGTCGGCGTCGGGGCCGGACCGTAGGGGTGGCAATGTCGCCACCCCTACGGTTATCGGCCTGCGCGTCGACCGGCACCGCGAACTGCGGTTCCAGCGAGCCTGAGCAATCGACGGCCCCACTGTCGCCATTCTCTAGGCAAAAGTTCGTACGTTTGCTGGACAATCACTGCGTGACGCGCGATCGTGGGATACAGCTATATACACCTCGATCTGATCGCCGGCCACGCGAAATGCGGTTTGCTTCACGATCCAAGGCGAAGCCGCCTCACCCACCGATGGATGACGCGATCCGAAGGGTAGGAAGCCATGAAGATCCTATGGGCCATCGTCGACGGCGGCGGAAACGTCCCACCGCAGATCGCAGTCGCCCGCGCGCTCCGGGACCGCGGCTTCGACATCCATTTCATCGGGCACACCGGCGTGCGTGAGCGCGTCGAGACGGCGGGCTTCTCCTTCGAGACCTTCAGTACCGGGCGTGCGTTCGACGCGACCACGCCGCAGTCGCTCCCCTCGATCATGGCCATGTTCACCCGGGAGGTGACCGATCGCAGCCTCGGCCCGCAGGTGCTCGCCGCGGCGTGGCGGCAGAGCGCGGACGCCATCGTCATCGACGCCCTCCTGGTCTCCGTGATGGCCGACGTCGTGAAGAGCGGCACCCCGATGGTGGTGTTCGTCCACTGCTTCTACCGCGCTGTGCAGGACATGACGGCCGGCCCGATGGGCTGGTACGCGCGATTGCGCGGGATGGACCCGCGGATCGCCGAGCGTGTGAATGCGCTGCAGATCGTCGCCGCGCGCGCGGACCTCGACCCCATGCGCGGCACGCCGCCCGTCGTCCACACCGGGGTGGTGTGGCAGGGCACACCGTCGGCGTCCGTCGCCGCCGAGACGCCACGAATCCTGGTGAGCCTCAGCACATGCGGCTTCGGCGGCCAGCGGGAGATGCTGCAGAACATTCTCGACGCGCTCGCCCCGCTACCGGTCGACGTGACCGTCACCGCCGGCGCCAGCGTCGACACCGCGGGGCTCCGGGTGCCCGCCAACGCGACGCTGCACGCCTGGCTGGACCACGACGAAGTGCTGACGACGGCGTCGCTGGTCGTCGGGCACGGCGGTCACAGCACGACAATGCGGGCGCTGTCCTTCGGCGTACCTCTGGTCATCATGCCGGCCAATCCGCTGATCGATCAGAAGGGCGTCGGAGCCGCCATCGAACGTGTCGGCGCCGGCATCGCGTTGCCGAAAAAGGCTGGCGTGGAACGCATCCGGACGGCCGTGCAACGGGCGCTCGCCGAGCCCGGGTACCACCACGCAGCGGCTGTGCTGGGTGCCGACATCCGAAAACGGGACGGCGCCCAGGTGGCCGCCGACGCCATCAGCGCTCACCTCGCCACCGTGTGATTTGTGCACGATTTTCCGCGGTAAGCGCGGAAAATCGTGCACAAAACCCTGCCTAGCGCGGCTTCTTGCCGTCCTTCACCTCGGCCGGGTACTCGGGATAGAACGGCACGTAACCCTCGTCGCGTCCGGACAGGACGTAGATCGGGTCCGTCACCTCGGCGCCGTAACCCTGCTTGCGCAGGTCGACCTTCTGGTTCTTGAACGTCGAGGTGTGCGCCAGGGCGGGCACGATCCGGATGAACAGCGGCACCGCGTAGGCGGGCAGGTGCTCGAAGCCGGCCTTGGCCAGGGCGGCGCCGTCGAACTCGGCACCGTCGCGCAGCTGTACCGACGCCATGCCGGCACGGCCGCCGCAGCCCGGCACCTCGACGCCGTAGACGGTGCACTCCTCCACCTGGTCGTCGGCGCCGAGCGCGGCCTCCACCTCGGTGGTGGCGACGTTCTCGCCCTTCCACCGGAAGGTGTCGCCGAGACGGTCGGCGAACGCGGCGTGCGCGAAGCCCTGCGAGCGCATCAGGTCGCCGGTGTTGAACCAGACGTCGCCGTCCTTGAAGGCGTTGCGCACCAGCTTCTTCTCGCTGGCCGACTTGTCGGTGTAGCCGTCGAACGGCTGCAGGTTGTTGACCTTGCTGAGCAGCAGACCCGGCTCGCCGCGCTTGACCTTGCGCAGCCGGCCGTCGGGGCCGCGGGCCGGCTCGCCGGTCTCCAGGTCGTATTCGACGTACACGACCGGCGACGGGCAGATGCCCGTGGTCTTGTCGATGTTGAAGACGTTGACGAAGCCGGTGTTGCCCTCACTGGCGGCGTAGAACTCGCAGACGCGCTTGATGCCGAAGCGCGAGGTGAACTCGTCCCAGATGGCGGGGCGCAGCCCGTTGCCGGCGATGACCCTGACCTTGTGCGCGCGGTCGGTGGGCTTGGGCGGCTGGTTCAGCAGGTAGCCGCAGATCTCGCCGATGTAGATGAACGCGGTGGCGTCGTACTTGATGACCTCGTCCCAGAAGCGCGAGGCGGAGAAAGACTTGCCCAGTGCCAGCGCGGCACCGGCGTTGAGGGCCGACGACGTCGCGACCGTCAGCGCGTTGTTGTGGTACAGCGGCAGGCAGCAGTACAGGGTGTCGCTGCTGTTCAGGCGCAGGCCCAGTCCACCGAAGCCGCCGAGCGCGCGCAGCCAGCGGTAGTGCGTCATGACGCTGGCCTTGGGCAGGCCTGTGGTGCCCGAGGTGAAGATGTAGAACGCCTTCTCCTTGGCCAGGATTTGGCTGGTGCCCACCGGATTGGCGGTCGACTGGCCGACGGCGAGCTCGCGCAGCTCCTCGACCGAGATGAGGCCCTCGGTCAGCTCCGGAGCGGCACCACACTCGATGACGGGCTCATGGAAGTCCGACTCGGTGACCAGCACCTTGGCGCCGAGCAGGCCCAGGCTGTGTGCCAGCACGTTGCCGCGCTGGTTGTAGTTGATCATCCCGGCGATGGCGCCGCACTTGACCGTCGCCAGCATCAGCAGGACGGCGTCCGGCGAGTTGCGCAGCATGATGCCGACCACCGAGCCCGGGCCGACGCCCTTGGCCGCCAGCACCGACGCGTAGCGGTTCACCGTCGCGTTGGCCTGGCCGTAGGTGATGCGCTGGTCCTCGAATTTGATGAAGACCTTGTCCTTGTTGGCCTCGGCGCGTTCCTGGAACACCTTGCCGATGGACGTCTTCGCCGTCGGGCTGGCGCCGAAGCCGGTGATCAGGCCGCGCAGGATCACCGGGGCGTCGGACAGGAAGCCGGGCAGTTGCTTGGCAATATCAAGCAGGCCGACGCCGGTGCGTGATGTGTCGTCACTCATGCGTGGTGAGCCTAGTTATCGATGTGACCGGGTGCACAAGCAGCCATGGCTTCGTCGATGTCCCTGGCGACCACCAGCCGGTCGAGCGCAGCCTGTTGGACATATCCGCTCTCGACCAGCGTGTGCAGCCAGGTCAGCAGCCCGTCGTAGTGGCCGTGCGGGTCGAGCATCACCAGCGGCTTGTCGTGCATGTTGAGGTAGCCGGCCGTCCAGGCCTCGAAGAACTCCTCCAACGTGCCGATGCCGCCGGGCAGTGCGATGAACGCGTCGGACCGGTCCTCCATGATCTGTTTGCGCTCGCGCATGGTGTCGGTGACGATCAGTTCGTCGGCGTTCACGTCGGCGAGCTCGCGGTGCACCAGCTTCTTGGGGATGACGCCGACGGTGCGGCCACCGTTCTCGCGGGCACCCTCGGCGACGGCGCCCATGGCCGAGACGTTGCCGCCGCCGGACACCAGGGTCCAGCCTTTCGCGGCGATGGCGCGGCCGACGTCACCGGCCAGGGTGAGCAATTCGGGATGACGGGGACCGGCGGCGCAGTAGACACACACGGCGTAAGTGTTTTCGGGGATGTTGTCGGCCAGCACAGCACAACGCTAAACGAGCGGTACCGTCCGCCGCGCAGCCATAGGATCGGACCGTGGTGCTCAGCCAGCTGAAAGCAGGCACCCGGGCCGGTGCGCTGCTGACGGGCGACCGCGGATCCGGCAAGACCGCGTGGGCGCGAGCGGCTTATGCGGAGCTGGCACCGGAATTCGAGCGGACGGCGTGGATCACCGGCACCGCGCCCGACTCGGTCGTGCCGTTCGGGGCATTCGAGCGGTTGTTCACGGTGCCCGAGACCGGCCGGACAGTGCAGGTGTTGTGCGCGGCGCGGGAGGCGCTCGGGACGGGCCTGCTGCTGGTCGTCGATGACGGGCATCTGCTGGACCGGCTGTCGGCATCGTTGGTGTACCAGCTCGCGGTGTCGGGCGCGGCGCGCGTCATCGTGACAGCGGAATCGAATCAGTCTCTGCCCGAGGGCATCTCAGCCCTGGTGCGGGATCGGTTGGTGGTTCCGGTGACGACCGAGGGTCCCGTCGACCCTGTCGCGCCTGAGGTGCCGGAGCTGCCGCCGGTGGGCGGTGACGGGGTCGTGGCCCGGCTGCGGCGCGCGGTGCGGGCACTCGATACCGGTGACGCACAGCCTGTGGCCGAGTTGGCCGCCGCGGCCGATGATGCGCTGCGGCTGGGCGATCTGGAGCTGGCCGAGCGGCTGGGCCGGGCGGCGCTGCCGGCAGGAGGTCTGGCCACCCGGGTGACGCTGAGCTACGCGCTGGCCTGGCAGGGTCGCGGTCTGGATGCCGATGCCGTGCTGGCCGAGGTCGACGCAGCGACGCTCTCCGAGCCCGAGGTGATGGCGTGGGCGCTGCCCCGCGCGGCCAACCAGTTCTGGATGCTGTCCGAGCCTGAACGCGCGACAGCCTTCCTGCGCACCATCCGCGGCCGGGTGCAGACGTCGGCAGCTCAGGTCACCCTGGACGCGCTGTCGGCGACGTTCGCGATGAACGCGGGCAATCTCGGTCGCGCCATGCAGTTGGCCGACGCGGTGTTGGCAGTGCCTGATGCGAGTGACACCGCCGTGGGTTGGGCGGCATCGGCGGCCGCATTGAGCTGCGCCCGGACAGGCCGGTTGAACGAGGTGGACGCCTTCGCCGAACGTGCTCTCGCCGCGGGGCAACCGGGGTTGTTGCGGTTCACCAGTGGCTTCGGGCAGACCACGGCGCTACTCCTTGCGGGCGAGCCCGACAAGGCGCAGGCATTGGCCCAGGAGCTGATCGATTTCACCCAGTCCCAACAGCCCGGGCGGGCCATCGGCGAGGTGCTGCTGGCCGATGTGCTGATCGCGCGCGGCGAGCTCGATTCGGCGATCGAATTGCTCGGCGATGCCGCGAAAGTGTTGGCGCCCACCGGGTATTCGTGGGGTCCGCTGGCATGGATGTTGCTGGCGCAGGCGCTCGGGCAACGTGGCGCAACCGCCGACGCGGGCCGGGCACTGGCCCGTGCCGAAGCGCGGCATGGCCTGAAGTCGATGTTGTTCGCGCCAGAGTTGGCCCTGGCCCGCGCCTGGACCAACGCGGCCCGGCGGGACCGGCACGGCGCTGTTGCCGCCGCGCGCGAGGCGTTCCGCGCCGCCGAGCGCGGTGGCCAGTCGGCGGTGGCCCTGCGCGCACTGCACGACGCGGCGCGCTTGGGCGATGTCCGGGCCGCGGACCTCTTCGACCGCGTCGGCGTCGACTGCGCCTTCGGGCGGCAGGCCCGAGCGCTGGCCGAAGGGGTCGCCTCCGATCACGCCTGACCATTTGCCGCACGGTGGGTGGCCGGACCCGCCATAGGATTGACCCAACAGGTCATCGAGGGGTCAGGTCATGGGCGATCGGCTACACGTCAATACCGAGGGTGTACTGGGCATGGCCCGGGCGCACGACGCTGTCGCCGCGGGGCTCGGTCAGCTCCAGAGCGGTGGCGGTCTCGGCCAGTCGGTCGGCCCCGCGACGACGCACGGGTTGATCGCCTTCGGCATGAACTCGGCGCTGAGCGGCGTGATGGCACGGCGCGACAACATCCTGCAGTCGACAGGCGCGGCCGGCCAGCAGCTGTCCGAACAGTTGCACCGCGCCGCCGAGTCGTACCGGGCCGGCGACGAGCAGGGCGCGCGTGGCCTGTCCTCGGCAGCCGAGGGCATGCCTGGAGGTGGGGGTGTCAGTGCCGGTACGCCCGGTGGCCTCGGCGCCGCGGTGCCTGGTTCGCCAGCCGCCGGTGGTGGCGACGTCGCACAGACGCTCGGGCAGGTGGGTCAGCAGGCCGGGCAGATCGCCGCAGGGGTGGCGCAGACGCTGGGCCAGATTCCGGGGCAATTGGCGCAGGGCCTCACCGGAGTGCTCGGCGGGATTGCCAGTGGCCTGGGCGGGATCGACGGTGTGGGTGCCGGACATGCGGCCGGGTCGGGGCTCGATGGTCTCAGTGACGCGGATTCCGTTGGCGAGCATGACAAGTCGGACCTTGAGGATAGGGACCGGGACCGTCGGGATCCGGAGCGCCACGAAAAGAGCGAGGACGACAACCGGATTCTGTCGGTGGAGCACCGCCGTGAGTCTGGTGCGGCCGAGGCGGACCCGGCCGCAGGACCGGGTGGCGTGGACGGCGCCACTCCCCCGCCGCGCCGTCCGGCCCAGACCCGGCCGCAGGATATCTAGACCGGGCCGGGCCTCACCCGGCGGTTGATCGTGCGTCTACGCAGACGCCTACTCGCAGGAGTTCAGCGAGGACGCACACTCAACTGCAGCAAGCGCCGCAGGAGAGCCGACACGCCGACCGTGCCCGCCGGTTTCACTCCAGCGTCATCCGACGCTCGATGCCGATCGCGTCGAGGAAGCGCTCGTCGTGGCTGACGACGATGAACGCACCCCGGTAGGCATTCAGCGCCGACTCCAATTGCGCGACGCTGACCAGGTCGAGGTTGTTGGTCGGCTCGTCGAGCAGCAGCAGGTGCGGCGCCGGTTCGGCGTACAGCACGCACGCCAGCGTCGCGCGCAGCCGCTCCCCGCCCGAGAGCACCGAGACCGGTAGGTCAATCCTGTTGTCCTGGAACAGGAACTGCGCCAGCAGGTGCCGCCTGCGGGTGATGCTCAGAGTCGGAGCCCAGGACATCAGGTTCTCCAGGACGCTGCGCTGCTCGTCCAGCAGGTCGAGGCGCTGTGACAGATAGGCGATCCGGCCGTCGCCCCGGGTCAGGGTGCCGGCATCGGGCTCGAGATCGCCGTTGATCATCCGGAGCAGCGTGGACTTGCCCGCGCCATTGCGGCCGGTCAGGGCAATGCGTTCAGGCCCACGGATGTCGATGTCGATGCCGTTGTCGGCGAACAGCATCCGACCGTCGCGCTGGATGTTCAGCCCGGTCGCGCTCAAGACCGTGCGACCCGCGGGCACTTCCGTGTCGGGCAGATCAAGGGCGATGACGTCGTCGTCGCGCACCGCGCGTTCGGCGGCGTCCAGGCGCGCCCGGGCGTCATCGACGCGGCGGGCATGAACCTCATCGGCGCGGCCGGCAGACTCCTGGGCATTGCGCTTGAGTTGTCCGGCAACGATTTTCGGCAGGCCGGCATCCTTCACGTTCCGCGCGGCAGTGCCGGCTCGGCGGGCCGCACGTTCCCGCGCCTGCTGCATCTGACGCTTCTGGAGCTTGAGTTGCGACTCCGCGTTGCGCATCTCATCCACCGCGGCACGTTGCGCGTCGGCGACAGCGTCCTGGTAGGCGGAGAAATTCCCGCCGAAGAACTGGATGTCACTGTCACGCAGTTCGGCGATGCGGTCCATGTGGTCCAGCAGCTCACGGTCGTGACTGATCAGCAGCAACGCACCCGAGTATCGGTCGAGCTCGTCGTAAAGCCGTTGTCGTGCCGCGGAATCCAGATTGTTGGTGGGTTCGTCGAGCAGCAGGACGTCGGGTCGCCGCAGCAATTGTGCGGCCAGGCCCAGGGTGATCACCTCGCCGCCGGACAACGTGCCGAGCACGCGGTCGAGCGAGACGTCGAGGCCCAGCCGCGCCAACTGCGCGGTGCAGCGTTCCTCGATGTCCCAATCGTCGCCGATGGCGGCGAACACCGCTTCGGAGGCGTCGCCGTCTGCCAGCGCCGCCAATGCTGCCAAAATGGGTGCCACGCCGAGCATTTCGGCGACGGTCAGATCGGTCGCGAACGTCAGCGTCTGCGGCAGGTAGCCGAGCGAGCCGTCGACGGTGATGCTGCCGCCCGTCGGTTGCAGTTCTCCGGCAATGAGTTTGAGCAGTGTGCTCTTGCCGGCGCCGTTCGGGGCGACCAGTCCAGTGCGGCCGACGCCGACGGTGAACGACAGATCCGAGAACAGCTCGGTGTCGTCAGGCCAGGAAAACGACACGTGGGAACAGGTAATGGAAGACATGCAAAAGCTCTCGTGAGAGTGACAGGGCGAGGGCGTACTCCGGTTATCCGGAGATGTCTTCTCCCAGCATGTTTTCGGCCCACCTCGGTTGACAGCAGTTGCAGAACCCACAGTACTCACGGGCGCAACTGAATTATCTCCGGTCAGTATCCGCGCAGTTGATCCAGCTGTCGCCGTTCACGTTTGGTGGGCCGGCCGGCTCCCCGGTCGCGGACGGGCACCGCGGGCATGGTCTCTTTGGCCGGCGGCGGCGGACTGCGGTCGATCAGGCATTCCGGCACGACGGCTGCACCCACTCGCTTGGCGATGGGCCGGATGACCTCGACGATGCGCTCGCGCCCGTCGAGCCGCACCCGGACCTCGTCGCCGGGGCTGACCAACTGCGCCGGTTTCACGGTGACGCCGTTGACGCGGACGTGTCCAGCCCGGCAGGCGGCGGCCGCCAGCGACCGGGTCTTGGTGATCCGGACGGCGAAAATCCAGCTGTCGACGCGGACGCTACTCAACGTGTCAGGTACCGCCGCAGGATGTCGGTGACCGCGGTGATGTCCGCCGTCGTCACCCGCTCGTCGACCTTGTGTGCCAGGTTCGGGTCGCCCGGTCCGTAGTTGACGGCCGGAATGCCAAGGGCGGCAAAGCGTGCCACGTCGGTCCAGCCGTACTTGGCGCGCACCTGTCCCCCGGCGGCCGCGACCAGCGCGGCCGCGGCCGGCTGCGTCAGCCCGGGCAGGGCACCGGCGGCGGAGTCGGTCAGTTCGATCCGCACGTCGAGACCGGCAAAGACCTCGTGCACATGCGCGAGCGCCTGCTCGACGCTGCGGTCCGGCGCGAACCGGAAGTTGACGGTGACCGACGCGGCGTCGGGGATGACGTTGCCGGCGATGCCGCCGTCGATCCGGACCGCGGACAGTCCCTCGCGGTAGACGCACCCGTCGATGTCGACCTGGCGGGCCTGGTAGGACGTGAGCCGGTCCAGCACCGCGCCGAGCTTGTGAATGGCGTTGTCCCCCAGCCATGATCGCGCCGAATGCGCACGCGTTCCCGTGGCGTGGATGATGACGCGCAAGGTGCCCTGGCACCCGGCTTCGATGAGGCCGCCCGAGGGCTCGCCCAAGATCGCGACGTCGGCCTCGAGCCAGTCGGGCAGTTCCCGTTCGATGCGGCCGAGGCCGTTGGCGCTGGACTCGATCTCCTCGCAGTCGTACATGACGAGGGTGATGTCGTGCGTCGGCTCGGCGATGGTGGCGGCCAGGTGCAGGAACACCGCGTCGCCGGCCTTCATGTCCGAGGTGCCGCAGCCCCAGAGCTCGCCGCCCTCGATCCGGCTCGGCAGGTTGTCGGCGGCAGGGACGGTGTCGGTGTGCCCGGCGAGCAGCACCCGCGAGGGCCGGCCGAGGTTGGTGCGGGCCAGCACGGCGTCGCCGTTGCGGATCACTTCGAAGTGCGGGGCCTGCGCCTTGAGCGCGGCCTCGATCTCGTCGGCGATGAGCTGTTCGTGCCGCGATTCACTGGGAATGTCGACCAGCGCTGCGGTCAGAGCGATCGGGTCGGCGGTGAGATCCAGCATTCAGCCAGGTTAGTCGGTCCCCAAGCTCAGGCGGCCGCGCGCAGGGCCCGGATGGCGGGTGCCGTCGAGGCGGCCAGCAGCGTCGAGCGGTCGGCCGGGTAGCGCACATCGATGACGGCGTCGTCACCGAACCGGTAGGGCTTGCCAAGAATCAAGCCCGCCAACTGCTTTCGCATCCGGGACAGTTCGGCCCGCACCGTGACCACCCGGCTCCGGTCACCGTAGAGGTCCTCGGCAAGCTCCGATGCCGAGCGACCGTTCCGGTGGATCGCCAGCATCAGCAGGATTTCGGCGTGCCGCAGCGAGATGTCATGGCGCCAGCCACCGAACTGCCCGGCCATCTCGAGGACGGGGGCACTGCGCAGGTCCAGGACGACGCGGGGTGGCGGTCGCGTCGTCGTCGGCCGCGGCGGTCGATGGCCGGACCAGCCACCCGCCGGGGAGGATCTCGACGTCGCAGCGCCCGAGGGTCGGGATCCACGCCCGCCCCGGGGCCAGTTCGTCGGGCAGCAGAATCCGGTTGTGCAGCGGCATCTGGTCGACGGCGGCCACCCAGCCGTCGGCGTCGACCGCCAGCGCCGGGCTGCCGATCCGGGCCAGGATGGGCGCGGCGACCATCCGCAGCCGGTTCAGCGTCCGGTCATGCTGTTCCCGCAGGTGAGCTTCGGCGAGCCGCGCGACCGCGTCGACCAGCGCGACGGTGGTGGGGTGCACCGTGGCGGCCGGCCCCGAGACATCGACGACGCCGATGACCTGGCCGGTGCGCGGGTCGCGGACCGGGGCACCCGCGCAGGTCCAGGCGTGGTGGCTGCGCAGGAAATGCTCGGCGGAGAACACCTGCACGGCCCGGTTGGACGCCAGTGCCGTGCCGATGGCATTGGTGCCGACGGCACCCTCGCCCCAGTTGGCACCCTCGACGAACCCGAGCCGGTCGGCCTTACCCAGCACGGCCGCCGACCCCGACCGCCACAGCACCCGGCCCCGCGCATCAGCCAGCACCAGGATGTTGTCCCCTTCGGCGACAATCGATTCCAATCCGCGCGACACGTCGTCGAGCACCGTGAGCAGGCCCGACGACTTGCGCAGCGCGTCGAGCCCGGAGGCTTCGATGACCGGCGGGATGTGGGTGTCGGGGTTGACGCCGCGGGCCAGCATCCGCTGCCAGGATTCGCCGATCACGTCGCGGGGCCGCGCCGGGGCGCGCCCACCGGACATGGTTGCGTCGTAGACAGCCGACATCAACCGCGCGTAACTGCGCGGGTCCTCGCCAACGGCTACCGCTGGTTCAGGCACGGCCGGGCTCTGCATCAACGCCGATTGTGCTCCGCATGTCAGCGATACACCAGGCCACCGTCGATCAGGCCGGCCTGCCCGGTCATGTAATCGGCGTCAGGTCCGGCGAGATACGACACGAATCCGGCGACATCGTCGGGGGTTTCCGCACGGCCCAGGGCGATCCCGCCGACGAACTTGGCGTACGTCTCGCCGACCGGGGCGCCGGTGAGTTCGGCGAACCGCTTGTCGATCTCGACCCACATATCGGTGCCCACCACACCGGGACAGTAGGCGTTGACGGTGATGCCGTCGGCGGCGTGTTCCTTGGCGGCGGCCTGAGTCAGGGCGCGCACGGCGAATTTGGTGGCGCTGTAAGGCCCGAGCATGGCGAAGCCGTCGTGCCCGGCGATCGACGAGGCGTTGATGATTTTGCTGATCTTGCCTTCGGCCTGGTTGCCGAGTTCCTTGAATTTCGCGACGGCAGCCTGAATGCCCCACAGCACGCCGTCGACGTTGATGGACCACAACCGCTGCAGGTCCTCCGGCGTGACGTCGGCGATGGGGCCGACCAGCGCGACACCGGCGTTGTTCACCATGATGTCCAGTCCGCCGAGTTCGGTCGCGACATAGTCGACGGCGGCGAACACCTGATCTCGACTGCTGATATCGGCGACGAAAGTGGTGAATTTGCAGCCGATTTCGGATACCTCGGCGGCCACCTCTGCCAGCGGGTCGGCTTCCACGTCGACGAGCGCGACGTCGGCGCCGTCACGCGCCAGCCGCAGCGCGATACCGCGCCCGATGCCGCGACCGGCCCCGGTGACCAGGGCTACTTTTCCTGCCAGTGTCATTGCTGTTTCTCCGCTCATCGCGTCGGGTCGACCAGAACTTTCATCTTGTTCCCCGCGTGCAGCGCTTCGAATCCCTCGGCGACCACGTCACCGATCGGAATCTGGGCCACCCACCCGGTGGTGTCGTAGGCGCCCTGGGCCATCAGCGCGATGACGGCCTCGAAATCGGCACCGGTGTAACACAACGAGCCCTGGATGCGGGACTCGTTCATCACGAGGTTCAAAAGCGGTGTCTGCAGCGGCTTTTCGTAGATCGCGACGCTGACCATCGGCTTGCGGGACCCGATGCAGGCCAGTGCCGTCTCGACGGCGGGAGTGACGCCGGCGGCGTCGAACGCCGCGTCGGCTCCGGCGCCGTAGGTGTGATCGGCGATGAAGCCGGGCACGTCGGTGGTCGTCGGATCCAGCGTCGCCGCACCGAGCGCTTCGATGGCGGCGCGCCGGACCGGTGACGGCTCGACGACGAACACATCCTGAAGGCCCTTGCCGCGCAACGCAAACCACAACCCGATGCCGATCGGCCCGGCGCCGAAGACCATCGCGGTGTCACCGGGGCTGACGTCGCCGAGCGTCGCCGCGTGATAGGCCACCGACATCGGTTCGACGAGCGCCCCGAGCTCCAGCGAGACATTGTCGGGCAGCCGGTGCAGCATGTTCGTGGGCACGACGGTGTACTCGGCCATACCGCCGTCGGACATCAGGCCGTGGAAACCGATCTGCTGACAGACGTTGTAGTTGCCCGCCGCGCAGGGGCGGCAGTGGCCGCATTTGTAGATGGGCTCGACGGCCACCCGGTCGCCCTCGCGCCACTCGGTGACGCCGGCGCCGACGGCCGTGACGGTGCCGGAGAACTCGTGGCCCAGCGTCAGCGGGAGTTCCTGATGCGTCAGCGGGTGCGGTTGCGTGGGGACGAAGATGGGGCCGGCGTAGTACTCGTGCAGGTCGGTGCCGCAGATGCCGTTGAAGCCGACCTGCAGTTGCACCTGGCCCGGCCCGGGAGTCGGGATGGCGACGTCCTCGACAGCGAGTTTGTTGGGTCCGTAGTAGACAGCTGCTCTCATGCGACCAGTTGTATGTGACCGCGGCCACACTCCGACAGAGTTGCAGGAGGTTGCAACGCTGCAACGTGGTGCAACTCTTGTCGGAGGTTGCTCCATGCGTGTGTCCTGGGTCACATGACCGCAACACTGGAACCCACCACCGCCATCTCGCCGCAGGAGCGCGTCGAGAACTGGCTCGCGAACTTCGAAGCGGCGCTGGCCGCGCAGGACATCGACCGTGTCGTCGGGATGTTCGCCGTCGACAGCTTCTGGCGCGACCTGGTCGCCTTCACCTGGAACATCAAGACCGTGGAAGGCCGCGACCAGATCGCCGGCATGCTGCGGGCGAGGCTGGCCGACACGACGCCGTCCGGGTTCCGGACGCGCGAACCCGCCACCGCCGACGGCGATGTGACGTCGGCGTTCATCGAGTTCGAGACGGCCACCGGCCGCGGCTACGGACACCTGCGGCTGCGCGGCGACGAGGGCTGGACGCTGCTGACGACGTTGCAGGAACTCAAGGGACACGAGGAGCGCAAAGGCGCGACCCGCGTGCTCGGCGCGGTGCACGGGTCCGACCCCGACCCGCGGTCGTGGGCCGAGAAGCGCGCCGAGGAAGAAGCGACGCTGGGCCGCGAGGCGCAGCCGTATGTACTGGTGATCGGCGGCGGCCAGGGCGGCATCGCTTTGGGTGCTCGCCTGCGTCAGCTCGGGGTGCCGTCCATCGTGGTCGACAAGCACGAGCGGCCCGGCGACCAGTGGCGTAAGCGCTACAAGTCGCTGTGCCTGCACGACCCGGTCTGGTACGACCACCTGCCGTACCTGCCCTTCCCCGCCAACTGGCCGGTGTTCGCGCCGAAGGACAAGGTCGGCGACTGGCTGGAGTTCTACACGAAGGTGATGGAGGTGCCGTACTGGTCGCGCACCGAATGCCTCTCGGCCACTTACGATTCCGAGGCAGGCCGCTGGACCGTCGAGGTGAACCGTGACGGCGAGCGCCTGACCCTGCACCCGACGCAACTTGTCCTGGCGACCGGGATGTCCGGGAAGCCCAGCATCCCAACGCTTCCCGGCCAGGACGTCTTCGCCGGGGAACAGCACCACTCTTCGGCCCACCCCGGCCCCGACCGGTACGTCGGCAAGAAGGTCGTCGTGGTGGGGTCCAACAATTCGGCGCACGACATCTGTAAAGCCCTGTACGAGAACGGCGTCGACGTCACGATGCTGCAGCGTTCGTCGACGCACGTCGTCAAATCGGATTCGCTGATGGATCTCGGTCTCGGTGACCTGTACTCCGAGCGCGCGGTGGCCGCGGGCATGACGACCGAGAAGGCCGACCTGACCTTCGCGTCACTGCCGTACGCGATCATGGCCGACTTTCAGCGGCCCATCTACGACGCAATCAGGGAGCGGGACAAGGACTTCTACTCGCGCTTGGAGGCCGCCGGTTTCGAGCTGGACTTCGGCGACGACGACTCCGGCCTGTTCATGAAGTACCTGCGCCGCGGCTCGGGCTACTACATCGACGTCGGCGCGTGCGAGCTGGTGGCCAACGGGTCGATCAAGTTGGCGCACGGCCAGGTCTCTCACCTCACCGAGAACGCCGTGGTGCTGGCCGACGGCACCGAACTGCCCGCCGACGTCGTCGTCTACGCGACCGGCTACGGCTCGATGAACGGCTGGGCGGCCGACCTGATGGGTCAGGAGATCGCCGACCGCGTCGGCAAGGTGTGGGGCCTGGGCAGCGGCACCGCAAAGGACCCCGGCCCGTGGGAGGGCGAGCAGCGCAACATGTGGAAGCCCACGCAGCAGGAGAACCTGTGGTTCCACGGCGGCAACCTGCACCAGTCCCGGCACTACTCGCTGTACCTCGCGCTGCAGCTCAAGGCCCGCTACGAGGGCATCCCGACGCCGGTCTACGGGTTGCAGGAGGTCCATCACCTGCAGTGAGCGATCTGGGGGCGCTGCCCGCTCGTGGGTGGTGCCCCCAGCTCGGCGCTGGTTCAGTAACCTTGGCCGACGTGGCTACTTCTTCTGGTGCATCTGGCATCGGCATCGCAACCATCACCGCCGACGGAACCGTCCTCGACACCTGGTTCCCGGCACCCGAACTGAACGCCGACGCCGCGGCCGGCCCGGTCCCCGCTGAGCTGGAAGCCCTCGTCGGCACCGATGAGGACCGCGGCGTGCGCACCGAGATCGTGCGCACCACCATCGCCTCGCTGGACGACAAGCCCGCCGACGCGCACGACGCCTACCTGCGGCTGCACCTGCTGTCGCACCGTCTGGTCGCGCCCCACGGCGCCAACATGGACGGCATCTTCGGGCTGCTGACCAACGTGGTGTGGACCAACTTCGGCCCCTGCGCGGTCGAGGGCTTCGAGACCGTCCGCGCCAAGCTGCGTCGTCGCGGCCCGGTCACCGTGTTCGGCGTCGACAAGTTCCCCCGCATGGTCGACTACGTGCTGCCGACCGGCGTGCGCATCGCCGACGCCGACCGGGTCCGCCTGGGCGCGCACCTGGCGTCCGGCACGACCGTCATGCACGAGGGCTTCGTCAACTTCAACGCCGGCACCCTGGGCACGTCGATGGTCGAGGGCCGCATCTCGGCGGGCGTCGTCGTCGACGACGGGTCCGACGTCGGTGGCGGCGCGTCGATCATGGGCACGCTGTCCGGTGGCGGCAAAGAGGTCATCTCGGTGGGCAAGCGCTGCCTGCTGGGCGCCAACGCCGGCCTGGGCATCTCGCTGGGCGACGACTGCGTCATCGAGGCCGGCCTGTACGTCACCGGCGGCACCAAGGTGACCACCGCCGACGGTCAGACCATCAAGGCCAAGGAACTGTCCGGCTCGAACAACCTGTTGTTCCGCCGCAACTCGGTCAGCGGCGCGGTGGAGGTCGTCAAGCGCGACGGCACCGGCATCACGCTCAACGAGGCGCTGCACGCCAACTGACGGCTGCTCTCAACGGAAAAGGGTCGCTCGGCTGTGCCGGGCGACCCTTTCGCTGTCACGCCCACCTGATTCGTAGGGATTTCCCTGATATCGCTGCACTCACGCCGTCGATAGCGTCAGCTACACGCCTGGTGAATCAGGCACCGTCCTGACGATCGCGTAGGGGCCACCATGAGCATCCGAACACTCACCCGATGCGTCGTCGCGGCAACGGCTTCCGCAGGGCTGTTCCTGCCGGTCCCGGCGGCGAGCGCTGACGTGCTGCCCAACGGACTCGACGTGACCTGCACCGTCATCAAGGACTCCACGGCCAGCTGCCTCATCGCCGGGTGCCCGCGAGTGCACGGGGACTACGTGGTCGACGCCGTGCACATCATCGCGTACACCTATCAGGTCGAAAAAGAGTTCAAGTGCATCAACGGCGGTAAAGCCACCTACACCACCACATTCAAGGACTTCGGACCGCACACGATCCATGTCCAGGCGTGCCGCAAGAAGGACTTCGAAGGCGACTGGTGCGGCCCGTGGTCGGACTACACGTTCAACCAACCGAAGGACGCCCCACCGCCACCGCAAGATGTTCCGGACCAGCCGCCGGCCAAACAAGCCGCACCGCCCGTGACCTGTCCTGCAGGGTCACCCACGCCGACGGTGCCTGCCGGCCAGACCTGCGCACCGGTTCCCGATGTCACCAACGCAATTCAGGCATCGTTCGGCGACCCCACTCTCTCGAAACTCGCCTTCAACGTCACCAATACCTCGAGCATCACGGCAAGCTGCAACTACACCGCGACAGCCGACACGATCAATCCATTGGTCCCCAAGACAACAACCCGGCAGTTCACCGTTCCCGCAAACGGCAGCCACACCGAAACATTCACGGGGGCACCAACATTGACGACCTACAACGTCGTGCTGTCATGCAAGGACGCCAGCGGCAAACAGCAGGCCGAGCTCGGACACGTCACCACCTCGGTGCGGTGGTGAACGAAATACGTTCACATCAGGACTACCCGGCCCAGGGGCCGACGCCCGTCACCTTCTCGATGGTGATGCGGGTCAGGAATCCCGGCGGCGCGGCGGCCGGTGGGAACTGGCCGTTGAACTCCGGCGCCATCACGTTGGTCAGCCGGGTCAGCACTTCGGGCGCCCCGCCCTCGACGACGCGGGCCGTGCCGCTGATCGCGAGGTAGGGATTCACCGATGCAGCGCCCCGGTCAGCGCCGATGATGGTCACCGCGACCCGGGGGTCGCGGCGCATGTTGCGCAGCTTCTTGTAGTCGGCAAGGTGCGCGCTGACCAGCTCGTCACCCTGCAGTTCCACCCAGACCACCGAAACCTGTGGGCTGCCATCGGTATTGAGGGTCACAAGAGTTGCGTTGGCGCCGTTTCCGATGAGGGCGCGGGCTTCGTCGCTGAGTTGCATGCTGCGTATAAGGCTCGGAGGAGTCAGCGCATTCCCTCCGATGCCAAACCTGCTGTGACTCTGGCAGCGTCGTCATGGATGTATATGCGATGACGCCGCTGTCAGAGTCACATCAGGTCAGCAGCTTCTTCTGGACCTTGCCCATGGCGTTGCGGGGCAGGCTGTCGACCAGGCGCACCTCGCGCGGTCGCTTGTGCACCGAGAGTTGTTGGGCCACAAAGTCGATGAGTTCTTGCGACGACGCCGACCCGACGACGAAGGCGACGATCCGCTGCCCCAGGTCGTCGTCGGGCACGCCGACCACCGCGGCCTCCGCCACAGCGGGGTGACCCAGCAGAACGGTCTCGATCTCCCCGGCGCCGATCCGGTAGCCACCGGACTTGATGAGGTCGACCGACTCGCGGCCGACGACGCGGTGCATGCCACCCTCGTCGACCACGGCGACGTCGCCGGTGCGGTACCAGCCGTCCTCACCCAGCACCTCGGCTGTCGCCTCGGGCCGGTTGAGGTAGCCACTGAACATCGTCGGCGCGGAAACCTCCAGGCGCCCAATGGTTTCCCCGTCGTGCGGCACGGGCGATCCGTCTTCGGCAACCAGCCGGGTCTGCACCCCGTCGAGCGGGAGCCCGACCCAGCCGGCGCGGCGCTCGCCGTCGACCCGGGTGGAGAGGGTGATCAGCGATTCGGTGCTGCCGTAGCGCTCCATCGGCGCATGTCCGGTGAGCCGGACCAGGTCGTCGAACACCGGAACCGGCAGCGCAGCGCTGCCCGACACCAGCAATCGGGCGCCGCGCAAAGCCTGGGCCGCGGCGGTATCGGCCACCACGCGGGACCAGACGGTCGGCACCCCGAAGTACAGCGAACCGCCGGCGGCGGCATAGGCCTCCGGCGTGGGTTTTCCGGTGTGCACGAACCGATTTCCGATACGCAGCGAGCCCAGCAAGCCGAGGATGAGGCCGTGCACGTGGAATAGGGGCAGGCCGTGCACCAGCGTGTCGGCCGGGGTCCAGGCCCAGGCCTTGGCCAGCGCGTCGATATCGGCGGCGATGGCGCGGCGGCTGATCACCACGCCCTTGGGCAGTCCGGTCGTGCCGGAGGTGTACATGATCAGGGCCGTCGAATCAGGGGACGGTTCGGCGTAGCGGTGCCAGGACCGGGCGTGCAACCGCACCGGGATAACGGGCAGCCCTTCGCTCTCCTCGGGCGCCTCCCCCAGCCAGGCCTGCGCACCGGAGTCGGTGATCATGTGCCGGCGTTCGGCGGCGCCGACGTCGGCGGGCACGGGAACAGCCGGCACCCCCGCGATGAGGCAGCCGGCGATGGCGAGGACCGTCTTGGCGGTGGGCCGGGCCAGCACCGCCACCAATGACGCTCCGGCGACGCGCTCGGCCACCGATGTCGCCGCCCCGACCAGATCGCTGCGGGACAACACCGTGCCGTCGATGCGTACCGCGTCGTCGAGGTCGTGCCCGGCAGCCACCACGGCCGGGTTGAGGGAGGTCAGCAGCATGTGCGTGAGGCTACTCTGGGCGGGTGGACCCGATCGAGAGAGTGGCCAGTCGTGAGGTGTACCGCAACAACTGGATGACGGTGCGCGAAGACGACATCCGCCGTCCCGACGGCTCCACCGGGATCTACGGCGTGGTGGACAAACCCACGTACGCACTGGTGATCGCCCGGGACGGCGACCGGTACCGGATGGTCGAACAGTTCAGATATCCAATCGGGTTGCGGCGCTGGGAGTTTGTCCAGGGCACGGCGCCAGGCACGCTCGACGGGAACGAGCCCGCGCCCGCTGATCTGGCCGCGCAGGAACTCCGTGAGGAGACCGGGCTACGGGCCGTGACGTGGCAGGTGTTGGGCCAACTCGACGTCGCGCCAGGGATGTGCAGCCAGCGCGGCTGGGCCTACCTCGCCACCGACGTCACCGAAGGCGAGCACGAGCGTGAGCATGAGGAACAGGACATGCACAGCGAGTGGTTCACCGCCGCGCAGATCGAGGACATGATCCGCGCCGGCGAGATCACCGATGCCCAGTCGCTGGCGGCGTGGACGCTGCTGCGGTTGTCATCGACGCCGTGATCGCCCGCGTTCACCCAAACAGGTTCTCGGACAACGGCGTCGGGGAACCGAACCGGTGCGCCGTCACCGCGATCGCCTGTTCGTGCAGGAACGTCAGTAGCTCGATGCGCCCCGCTTCGACAACCGGCCCCGCGTAGAGCGCGATGCCGACGTTGCCGGCACTGTCGCGGGCGAACTGTTCCCGGCTACCGCCGAGCAGTCGAACCCGTCCAGGGGCCTTGTCGCGCAGCGTGTTCCGCCACGACACCTCGTCCTCGACGCGAGAGTCGACACCGGCTGCCGTCAACGTGTTGACGATCGCCGCGTCCAGCGGTTCCCGCGTGGAGACGGTGACAGCGGAACCGGCCAGGATTCCTGCCCCGACCACCCGCAGCAGGGCTGTCGGATCAGCGTTCTCGGCACGCACCGTCACCGGCACGGGCAGGTACCGGAAGACGTTCTTCTCCGCCATCAGGGCCGACACATCGCGCGCCACACCGAACTCCGTCGCCCAGGCATGTGCGTCGGATCCGAAGGACCGGGCGAGGAAATCCCGTTCTCCGGCATCCAGCCCGAACGTCGTTGCGGCGTCCAGGATCGCGCGTACCGACGGTGATACCGAAGCCGTCCGGGTCGCCGGCGCGGAACGCCAATCACTCAGCCCGATAAGGTAATTCGGGCCACCGGCCTTCGCGCCCGCACCAACCGCCGACTTCTTCCACCCGCCGAACGGCTGGCGCCGCACGATGGCCCCGACCGTGGAGCGGTTCACGTAGGCGTTGCCGGCCTCGACGCGGTCGAGCCACTGTTCGATCTCGCCGCGGTCCAGGCTGTGCAGGCCCGCGGTCAGGCCGTAGTCGACCTGGTTCTGAATGGCCATCGCCTCGTCGAGGTCATCGGCGGCGATGAGCCCCAGAACCGGACCGAAGTATTCGGTCAGGTGGAACTCCGAGCCGCGCCGCACTCCGGTCTTCACCCCCGGCGACCAGAGCCGTCCGGTGTCGTCGAGTTGGCGGGGCGCCACCAGCCACTGCTCCCCCGGCGAGAGCTGCGTGAGGGCGCGCAGCAGTTTGCCGTGCGCGGGTTCGATGATGGGGCCCACCTGCACCGTCGGATCCGTCGGGTAGCCGACCTTCAGCGACGTGACGGCATCGACCAGCTGGTCGCGGAACCGCGCGGAGCGGGCGACGGAGCCCACCAGAATGCCCAGCGACGCTGCCGAACACTTCTGGCCCGCGTGCCCGAAGGCCGAGTACACCAGGTCTTTCACCGCGAGATCGAGATCGGCATGCGGCGTGACGATGATGGAGTTCTTGCCGCTGGTCTCGGCCAGTAGCGGCAGGTCGGGCCGGAAGCGGCGGAACAACTCGGCGGTCTCGAACGCGCCGGTGAGGATCAGCCGTCCAACCCGCGGGTCTGATACCAACTGAGTGCCGAGCTCGCCCTCATCGACGTGCACCAACTGCAGCACATCACGCGGTACCCCGGCGTCCCAAAGCGCTTGCACCATAACGGATCCACACCGCCTGGCCTGGATGGCAGGTTTGATGATGACGGGGCTACCCGCGGCCAGCGCGGCCAGCGCCGATCCGGCGGGGATCGCCACCGGGAAGTTCCATGGCGGCGTGACCACCGTCAATCCGGCCGGTACCGCGACGGCGCCGTCGACGGTGTCCAGGTTTTCCGCTTGTGCCGCATAGTAATTCGCGAAATCGATGGCCTCGGAGACCTCGGGATCGCCCTGATCCAGCGTCTTGCCGCACTCGGACGCCATCACCTCCAGCAATTCCGCCCGCGCTGCCTGCAGCGTTCCCGCGGCACGCCGAAGGACTGCCGCCCGCTGCGCACCGGACATCGCAGCCCACGTCGCGCCCGCGCTCACACCGTCGGTGATGATCGTGTCGAGCGCGGCCGCGCTCGACACAGTGTGCTCGGCGACCAGCTGCACGCCCGCCGACGACGCGGCGATCCGGCCGGTGATCGCCCGTCCCCACAGTCGATTACCGGGCAGTGCCGGATCGGTGTCGGCGACATTCGCGAACCCGCCGGCCGGGCTCACCGCTGCGCGCGGGTCATCGGTGCGGCGATCCTGGCGCCGGTTGGGCACCGGGATGACGCTCTCGCCAACGAGATCGGCGAGCGACGCGACGAACCGGTCCTTCTCGCGCTCGAACAGCGACTGGTCGTCGTGCAGCTCGAACACCGCGGACATGAAGTTGTCCTGGCTGGCACCTTCCTCCAGCCGACGCACGAGGTAGGCGATCGCTACGTCAAAGTCCTTGGGGTGCACCACCGGTACGTACAGCAGCAGCCCGCCGACGGTGCGCCGGACGGCTTCCGCCTGTGCCTCGGCCATCCCGAGCAGCATCTCGAACTCCACGCGATCCCGGACGCCACGACGCCCGGCGAGCGTCCACGCATAGGCGATGTCGAAGAGGTTGTGCCCGGCGACACCGATACGCACATTCGCGGCGTGCTCTGGCTGTAGGGCGTAATCCAGCACTCGCTTGTAATTGGTGTCCGTGTCCCGTTTGGTCGGCAGGGTCGCCACGGGCCAGTCGTGCAGCGAGGCCTCCACGTGTTCCATCGGCAGGTTGGCGCCCTTGACCAACCGAACCTTGATGCCCGCACCACCCCGTTCACGCCGGGCATGGGCCCAGCTCTGCAGTTGCATCATCGCGCTCAATGCATCGGGCAGGTAAGCCTGCAGGACGATCCCGGCTTCGAGGTCGAGCAGTTCGGGCCGGTCCAGCAGCTTGGTGAACACCGCGATGGTCAGCTCCAGGTCGCGGTACTCCTCCATGTCGAGGTTGATGAACTTCTTCGTCGGCGCGGTCGCCGCCTGGGTGAACAACGGCAGGAGGTTGGTCACGATGTGGTCGACGGCTTCGTCGAACGCCCACGGCGAGTGCGGCGGCACGGTGGCCGAGACCTTGATCGACACGTAGTCGACGTCGGGACGGGCGAGCAGCCGTTCGGTGCCCTCCAGCCGTCGGGCCGCCTCGGCCTGCCCCAGCACGGCCTCACCGAGCAGATTGATGTTGAGTCCCACGCCACGCTTGCGGATGCGTGCGATGGATCGTCCGAGGCGGCCATCGGTCGCGTCGACAAGGAGGTGGCCGACCATCTGGCGCAACGCCTTTCGGGCGACGGGAATGACCAGGCCGGGCGCGATCATCGACACCAGAGCACCGAGCTTGATCAACAGCCGTTCATGCGCCGGCAGGAAGCCGGGGGCGTTACGCGCGAGAGTGCGCAAGTTGGCAGCCGCCACCTTGTGGTCTTCGGGCCGGATCACGCGGTCGACGAATCCGACGGTGAAATCCAGACCATCAGGATCACGGAGGACATCGGCCAATCGCCGGCCGGCCGAGGGCACGGGCAGATGCGCGGCGTCGTCGAGCCAGTACCGGACCTGGGTCACTACCTCGTCGAGGAGGTCGTCCTTCTCACGGCTCAGCTGTGTCATCTGCCCATCATGGCCACGCAAGACACTTAAAATAAAGCGATGATTTCTACCAGAAATGTTTAAGCAAAAATGAAACATCATCGGACCGATCTGCTCGACACCCGACGCCTGCGCCTGCTGCACGAGCTGAGCCTGCGCGGCACGTTGTCCGAGGTCGCCGAGGCGTTGCACCAGAGCCCGTCGTCGATATCCCAGGCGCTGAGCCAGCTCGAGCGTGAGGTCGGGGTGCCGCTGTTGGAGAAGGTCGGGCGTCGGCTACGGCTCACCCCCGCGGCCGAGGTGCTCGTCGAGCACACCGCGGTCATCCTGGCGCGGCTCGAGCAGGCCGCCTCCGATGTCGCGGTGCAGAGCGACGAGGCGTCCGGCACCGTCCGGCTGGCGGTCTTCCAATCGGCAGCCTCGGCCTTCATGCCACAGATGCTGACGGAGTTGGCGACGCGCCATCCGCGTCTGCGCGTGACGATGTCGCAACGCGAACCGGAGCAGGCGCTCTACGAGACCTGGCTGCGCGAGTTCGATCTGGTGATCGCCGAGGAGTATCCGGGGCACGCCGTGCGCGCGTATCCCGACCTGCACCGGGCACCGCTGACCACCGACCTGCTGCGGCTGGCCGTCCCACCGACCGGCGACCCCTGGGACCGGATCTCCTCGGTCGCAGACGCCGCCGATCTGCCGTGGACCATGGAGCCCGAAGGCACCGCGTCCCGGCACTGGGCCGAACAGCTTTGTCGGCAAGCCGGTTTCGAGCCCGATGTCCGCTTCGAGACCGACGACCTCGAAGCGCAGATCGCGCTGATCGAGAACGGCAATGCGGTCGCGATCCTGCCCGACCTGATGCGGGTCCGGCGCCGGCCGGATGTGCGCGTCGTCGACGTCGATCCGCGCCGGCGGGTGGTGTTCACAGCGACGCGGACCGCCATCAGCAAGACGCCGGCCATCGTGGCGTGCCGAGCGGCACTGGCTTCGGCTGTGCCGCCGCAGCTCGACGTGGACTGACGCCTAGATCGGCGTTTCCTTGGTGTCGTTGACGAATCTGCTCAACAGCACGTCGAGCTGACGCAGATCGTCCGCGGTCCAGTCGGCCAGAGCCCGCGCCAGGTGTTCGCGACGCACGTCCTGCAGCGCATCGGCCGCCCGCCGGCCAGCCTCGGTCACCTGCACGATGGAGACGCGCCCGTCGTTGCCGTCGGCGTGCCGGGTGACGTGGCCCGCGTCGACCAGGGCCTGCACGCGCCGCGTGGTCATGCCGACGTCCATGTGCGCGGTGGTGGCCAACTGCCCGACGGGCTGCGGCCCTTCATCGATCAGCACCCGCAGCAGCGCGTAGGACGGCTGCGACAGTTCGGTGTCGGCACTGATGGCCTGGCGCTTGAAGGCCACGCGGCTCAGGCTCAACCGCACCACCTGCGCGAGAGCGGCACTGATCGAATCCACCGAATCCATCTTGCGTTTGGATGCCCTACTCGACGCCACTGCGCGCTCCGCTCTGCAGGTCCCGGACGCACGCCCGCACCGGCTGATCCTCGTTCTCGTCATCACTGACCGGCGGCAGCACAACCCCGTCCGCGATGCCGTTGTACTTGGCGCGCAGCAGATCCGGCAGTTGATCGTATCGCCCGGCCGTCACCAACTGATCGAGCACGACGTCGCCGAGCACTGTGGGCAGATCGTCCCACCGCTGCGCCTTGATGAGGGCACGGAGGTCGTCGGCCAAGTCGTGCCAGCCCTTGCGTTTCAGCGTCGCCGCATAGGCCGGCGTCGAGAGCAGGAACGCCAGCATGCGGCGCTGTCGCTCACGTTCCTGCTCGACCAGCACGTCGGTGCTGCCGGTGGCGACTGCGGTCGACGCCACGAGCTCCGGTAGCCCGGACCGGCCCGCGGCCTCCGCTCCGCGCTGAAGCGCCGGGCGCACAACGTCTCTCAGATAGTCCGGATCGGAATTGGTCGAGTGCGTGACGACGCCGTCGGCCACCCCGCCGGCCAGTTCACACATCCGGGCGTTGACCGCGCCCAGCCAGATGCGGGGCGGCGCCAGGTCATTCGGCCCTGGATTGAAGTACGGCTGGAGGCGGGTGATGCGGTAGGCGTCGCCGTCGTGCTGCACGGGCCCTCCCGTCCGGAACGCTTCGAAGATCGCCTTGAGGGCACCGACGTATTCGGCCATCCGCGCCCGCGGTTCGCTCCACGGCATACCGAACCGGTCTTCGATGTTCTGCCGAATCTGGGTACCGAGGCCCAATTCGAATCGCCCACCGGAGAATGTCTGCAAGTCCCAGGCCGCATACGCGGTGAGCATGGGGCTGCGGACGAACGCGAGGGTGACGGCCGTGCGGATGGTCAGCCGTTCGGTGTGTTCGGCCGCCAGGAGCGCCACGGCCAGTGAGTCGTGCGTCGTCTCGGCGATGTGCAATCCGTCGAAACCGAGCGCCTCGACCCGGCGTGCGTAGGCCGGCACCTGGGTCAACGGCATCTCAGGTGACATGGCGGCGAATACCTGCATACGCGGGGACGCTAGTCAGACTGATTGACATTGTCAATTGATTGACAAAGTCAACTAACCTACTTACGTTGTGGCCATCCCCATTCCGATTCCACGGCCGAGGAGCACCCGTGTCACGTTTCTACTTCGATTGGTCCAACTACGTCACGATGCTTCGGCTACTGCGGCGGGACGCCCGGCAGCAGCGGCGGTGGGCACCCTTTGCGCGTTTCGCCATCGGCGTGCCACTGATGGCCGGCATCCACGCCATCTGTTTCGCGCTCGACCCGCTGCTGTTTCCATCGTTGCGCCGCACCGAGGTTCGCGCTCCGACGTTCTGTATCGGCCACGCCCGTAGCGGGACGACGTACCTGCACCGCTTGATGGCCGAAGACCCGCAGTTCAGCTATGCCCTGATGTACGAGCTGTTCTTTCCCTCGTTATTGGAAAAGAAGCTGCTGCGCTTGGTGTTTCGCATCGATGCGGCGACCGGCGGGCGGCTGCGCCGCCGGCTCGACGACATCGAGGAGCGGGCGTTCGCACCCACCGAGGACATCCACAAGACCGGATTCTTCGTGCCCGAAGAGGACGACGCGTTCCTGACCTGGTCGCTGAGTTCCGGGTTCTGGATCGTCGCGTTCCCCTATATGGGCGAGCTGGACTTCTATCACGTCGACCGGTGGCCCGCCCCGAAACGACGCCGCATGATGGCGTTCTACAAGGAATGCGTCCGGCGCCAGATCGCCCTGGGCGGCGGAGGCACTCACCTGAGCAAGAACCCGACGTTCTGCGGCCGCGTGGAATCCCTGATCGAAACCTTCCCTGACGCGAGATTCATCGTGCCGATGCGCAATCCGTACGAGACCATCCCCAGCCTGCTCAAGCTCATGCAGACGGAGTGGTCGCTGCGCGGGCGCGATGACCGCCTGATCGCCGGCTCCCTGCGCGTTCTTGCCGATCAGTCGGTGGACACCTACCTGCACCCGCTCGAGGTCCTGGCGCGTCATCCCGAGGTGCGGGCCAGCGTGGTCGACTACCGCGAACTAGTCGGCTCACCGTCGGTGACCATGCGCCGCGTCTACGACGACCTCGGCCTCGACGTCGGCCCGGAAGCCGACCAGGCTTTCACCGCCGCCGACCGCCGCCCCGGCCACGAAACAACGCATCGATACAGCCTGGCTGAATTCGGCCTCGATCCACATGACATCCACCGGCGCCTGGCCGGCCTGTTTGACGAATACCAGTGGGCCACCCTGGAAGAGGACAAAGGAGAAAGCAACGCTCATGTCAGCTGAACTCGAAACCATGCGCGCGGCGTGGACCGACATGATGGCCGCGCTGGGCCGCGCCCGCGATGCCGTCGACTCCCCCGACCTGCACGCACCACCGGTGACGTCCCTCGGTGTCGCCGAAGGTTACCGGTATCTCGTGGGTTTCGCGTTCAGTGCCATCGAGCGTGCCTTCCAGGAGGACCCCGAATTCCCCTACTTCCGTCGCGCCATCCAGCCCATCGACAAGGCCACCATCGACAACGCCGACGCGCTGTATCTGTCGGCCGCCATCGACGGTGCGCGCAGCTACGTGATCCGCGGCTCATTGGGGCCAAATGCGCCGCACTACCTCATCTTTGAGACGCACACTGTGTATGCGGGCGACACCGGCTCATTGGCCGAGCTGGTGCCCGGTGGACGCGTCGTCACCGGAATGCTGGACTCCCCAGCGCTTCTCGTCGACGACGACGGTCGGTTCGAGATCCTGCTGGCGCCGCAGCGCCCGGAGGGCCACACCGGCAACTTCATCGCCACCGCGTCTGACGGGAACACCGCGGGATATGTCATCGCGCGCATGCTTTTTCACGACTGGGAGCACGAAGTCTGCCCGGACCTGCACATCGCGCAGATCGGCGCCGAGGGTGCGCATCCGGCACCGCTGACCCCTGCCGGTACGGCGGCCCGGCTGCGACGGATCGGTGACCTCGTCGAGAACCAGATGAAGTTCTGGAATGAGTTCTACGACGTCGTCCTCGAAGCCCACGGCGACAAGAACGGTGACGGCATCACCTTCATGCCCCGCAACGCGCTCAACGCACCCATGCCCGCCAACCTCGCGACCGGCGGCGGCCAGTGCACCAACGTCTATTCGGGCGGCACCTATGACCTCGGGCCTGACGACGCGCTACTGGTCGAGCTCAATGTGCCTGTGCCACCGGCATATCTGGGCTTCCACCTGTCGAATCTGTGGGGCGAATCGCTCGACTACGCCAATCATGTCAGCAGCCTCAACGGATTTCAGACCGAGCCCGACCTGGACGGCCGGCTGCGCTACGTCATCACCGGCGTCGACCCGCAGGTGCCGAATTGGCTTGACACCGCCGGACATTCGCAAGGGTTCCTCACCGTCCGGTGGACGTACAGCGAGCCGCCGGCGGAGTTACCGACCGCAACCGTGACGGTGATCAGCCGCGACGAGGTGCGCAAGCACCTGCCCGAATCCACCCGCACCGTCAGCGCCGACGAGCGTCGTGAACAGATCCGGATCCGGCAGAAGCACGTCCAGCGGCGCTATCGCCAGTACTGAGCACCTCGCGATACGTAGAACTGTCCCTTTCTCTTGGAAGGGACAGTTCTACGTATCGCGGAATTCAGGCGAGCCGCGCGACCGCGGCGGCGACGCGCTCGTCGGTCGCGGTCAGCGCGATGCGTACGAACTCCTCGCCGGCCGGCCCGTAGAACTCACCGGGGGCGACGAGGATGCCGCGCTCGGCCAGCCACGCGACCGTCGCACGGCCGGACTCGCCGCGGGTGGCCCACAGGTAGAGGCCGGCCTCGGAGTGCTCGACGGTGAAGCCCGCGCCGCGGACTGCCGTCAGCAGCGCGTCGCGCCGCTTGGCATAGCGGTCGCGCTGGATGCGTTCGTGTTCGTCGTCGTCGAGGGCGGCGACCATGGCGGCCTGCACCGGCGTCGGGACGATCATCCCGGCGTGCTTGCGCACCTCCAGCAGTTCGGCGACCAAGGCCGGGTCACCCGCGACGAAACCGGCGCGGTAGCCCGCCAGCGACGACGTCTTGGACAGCGAGTGCACGGCCAGCAGTCCGGTGTGGTCACCGTCGCAGACGTCGGGGTGAAGCACCGACAACGGCTGCGCGTCCCACGCCAGGCCGAGGTAGCACTCGTCGGACGCGATGACGACACCGCGCTCGCGCGCCCAGCCCACAACCTTGCGCAGGTGGTCGATACCCAGCACCTTGCCGGTCGGGTTACTGGGCGAGTTGAGGTAGACCAGTCCGGGCGTCTGTGGCCCGATCTGGGTCAGCGAATCCGCCCGGAGCACCTGGGCACCGGCCAGGCGCGCGCCGACGTCGTACGTCGGGTAGGCCAGCTCGGGCACGACGACGGTGTCGGCGGACCCCAACCCCAGCAGGGTCGGCAGCCAGGCGATGACCTCTTTGGTGCCGATGACCGGCAGCACCGCCTGCTCCGGCAGACCGGTGACGCCGTAGCGGCGCTCGAGGGCAGCCACCGCCGACGCGCGCAGGGCCGGAGTACCGGCCGTCGCCGGGTAACCCGGCGAGGCACTGGCAGCGGCCAGCGCCTCCCGGATCACCGGTGCAACGTCGTCTACGGGCGTGCCGACGGACAGATCGACGATGCCGTCCGGGTGGGCACGCGCGGTCGCGGCTGCGTCAGCCAGGGTGTCCCAGGGGAACACCGGCAATGCAGCCGAGACTCTGGTTCTAGCGGACAGGGTCACTCGCCCTGCGGCGCGAGATCCTTGACCGCCTGCGGGTCGTTGTCGGTCTGGCCGACCTTCGACGCACCACCCGGCGAGCCGAGCTCGGCGAAGAAGTCAGCGTTGTTCTGGGTGTATCCACTCCACTGATCGGGGACGTCGTCCTCGTAGTAGATGGCCTCGACGGGGCAGACGGGCTCGCAAGCGCCGCAGTCCACACACTCATCGGGGTGGATGTACAGCATGCGTGCACCCTCGTAGATGCAATCGACCGGGCATTCCTCGATACATGCCTTGTCTTTGACGTCGACGCAGGGTTCGGCAATGACGTACGTCACCGGTAGTTCTCCTGTTCCAGTGGGCTGCTGGCTCGTCAGGAATCAACGAGCAGACGTCAGTATGGTGCGCCCGTACCGAGGCGTCTGGCTCAGTGTTACCTAACTTACGCGCCGGGGCGCGTGGTTACTGACACTAGCCGTTGCAGATACTTTCGACCAGTTGCCTCCACAGGTTTTTACGCGTGTCATTTTTGGCTTTGCAATTTGTTGCATAGGACCGTCGGTAGCACCTAGTCTCGTGCTGTGGCCCTCCCCCACGCCATCCTGGTGGCACTGTGCGAACAAACCGGTTCCGGTTATGAACTGGCGAGCCGCTTCGACCGGTCGATCGGCCACTTCTGGGCGGCCACGCATCAGCAGATTTACAAGACGCTGCGCACCATGGACGCCGACGGCTGGGTCAGTGTGGAGGTCGTCGCGCAGCACGGTCGGCCGGACAAGAAGGTCTATTCGGTGACCTCAGCCGGCCGGGCCGAGCTGGAGCGCTGGATCGCCGAGCCGCTCACCGGCCGCGGCAGCTCCGTGACCGACGCCCGCACCCGCGAGCTCGCGGTGAAGCTGCGCGGTGCTTCGTACGGCTCCGCGGAGAGTGTGGCCGCGCTGCACGACCAGATTCACGCGCTGCGCGCCGAACGCGCCGCACTGCTCGACACCTACCTCGGCTACGAGAAACGTCAGTTCCCCGATCCCGCCGCACTCACCGGCAGTGCACTACATCAGTACCTGGTGCTGCGCGGCGGTATCCGCGCCGAGCAGGGATCGGTGGACTGGTTGGACGAAGTTCTACTCGCACTAGAAGGAACCCGATGACTGCGCCGCATTCAACGCCCTATCCGAACCTGTTGTCGCCGTTGGACCTTGGCTTCACCACACTGCGCAACCGGGTGATCATGGGTTCGATGCACACGGGCCTGGAGGACCGCGCCCGCGACACCGGCAAGCTCGCCGAGTACTTCGCCGAACGGGCCCGCGGTCGCGTCGGGCTGATCATCACCGGCGGCTACGCCCCCAACCGCACCGGCTGGCTTCTGCCGTTCGCCGCTGAGATGTTGTCGTCCTCCGACGCCCGTCGGCACCGGCGGATCACGGGCGCGGTGCACGCCGAAGGCGGCAAGATTCTGCTGCAGGTGCTGCACGCGGGACGCTATGCGTACCATCCGCTTTCGGTCAGCGCGTCGTCGATCAAGGCCCCGATCAACCCCTTCCGGCCGCGCGCGCTGCGGGATGTCGACGGAACCATCAACGATTTCGTGAAGTGCGCGCTGCTGGCCCGCGAAGCCGGCTACGACGGCGTCGAGATCATGGGCAGCGAAGGCTATCTGCTGAACCAGTTCCTGGCGCCGCGGACCAACAAGCGCACCGACGCCTGGGGCGGGTCACCCGAGAAGCGCCGCCGGTTCCCGGTCGAGATCGTTCGGCGCACCCGCGAGGCCGTCGGCCACGACTTCATCATCTGCTACCGGCTGTCCATGGCCGACTACGTCGAGGACGGCCAGACGTGGGAGGAAATCCTCACGCTGGCAACGGAAATCGAGGCCGCCGGGGCGACGATCATCAACACCGGCATCGGCTGGCACGAAGCGCGCGTGCCGACCATCGTCACGTCGGTGCCGAACAGCGCGTTCGCGGACATCAGCAACGCGGTGGCGCAACACGTCAGCATTCCTGTGGTGGCGTCCAACCGGATCAACATGCCGCAGTCCGCCGAACAGATTCTGGCCGACGGTGCGGTGCAACTGATCTCGATGGCCCGGCCGCTGCTGAGCGACCCCGACTGGGTCCGTAAGGCGCAGCACGACGCCGCCGACGAGATCAACACCTGCATCGCCTGCAACCAGGCCTGCCTGGACCACGCATTCGTGCACAAGACGGTGTCGTGCCTGCTGAATCCGCGGGCCGGGCATGAAACGACGTTGGTGCTGGGCAAGACACGGGTGACGAAGCAGGTGGCGGTGGTCGGTGCCGGACCGGCGGGCCTTGCCGCTGCTGTCACGGCTGCTTCTCGTGGACATGAGGTCACGCTGTTCGAGGCCGGTGACCATATCGGCGGCCAATTCGACTTGGCCCGAAGGATTCCCGGCAAAGAGGAGTTCAATGAAACCCTCCGCTACTACACCACGATGCTGGCCAAGCATCGTGTGGACGTGCGGCTGGGCGTGCGGGCTTCGGTGTCGGAATTGTCGGGGTTCGACGATGTCGTCCTGGCCACCGGTGTCGCGCCGCGGATGCCCGCGATACCGGGCATCGACCATCCGATGGTGTTGTCGTACGCGGAGGCCCTGACGGGAGCAGCGGTCGGCAAACGGGTCGCCGTGATCGGTGCCGGCGGCATCGGTTTCGACGTCAGCGAGTTCCTGACGGTCGACGAATCCCCCACGTTGAACCTCAAAGAGTGGCGGGCCGAATGGGGCATCGCGGACGGCGGCGACTCGCGCGGCGGGTTGGCCACCCCGATCCCGCTGCCGCCGGCCCGCGAGGTGTACCTGCTGCAGCGCACCAAGGGTGCCCAGGGCCGCGGCCTCGGCAAGACGAGCGGCTGGGTGCACCGGGCATCGGTCAAAGCCAAAGGCGTGCAGCAGCTTTCCGGCGTGAACTACGAGAAGATCGACGACGCCGGGCTGCACATCAGCTTCGGGTCGGACCGGTCCGGGGCGCGTGTGCTGGAGGTCGACAACGTGGTGATCTGCGCCGGCCAGGAGTCGGTGCGGGACCTCGAAGACGGCCTGCGTCAGGCTGGGATCGAACCGCACGTGATCGGGGGCGCGGCTGTGGCCGCTGAGCTGGATGCCAAGCGCGCCATCCGGCAGGGCACGGAGCTGGCCGCGCGGTTGTAGCCCTCCTCGCGAGCAGACCAAACTGTCAAATTTCCCGACGAATTCGACAGTTTGCGTCTGCTCGCGAGGGGTAGCCGCCCCGTGGTGTTTCTTACCACAGAAACCTTCAGTCGATATCCCGTACTCGGCGGGTTCATACGTTCGACGGACAACCAACTGTCATCCGAACATACGCATTTTCAGCAACCGAATCGTCGGGCTCGGTTTGCGCCCGAACACCACCCTGTCCCCTGCTAATCTCCAGCACGAAATCAGCTGTCAGGCATGTCCATAACCGCTGGTATCGCATAACAAAATGCCGATGATCGTGCAGTTGAGTCTCTAGTGGACGCGCTCGATTTCCCTTCCGGAAATCGTCACGCCACCGTGAGACTCGCAAAGGGGAGGGCAGCGATGGGGTCAGCAAGGTACATCGGTCGTGTCGGGGCGTTGGCTGCTGCTTTGGGCGTCGGTCTCGGCGTAACACTCAGCACCCCGGTGGCTTGGGCTGACGCCACCTCCTCAGCGACCGGTTCGAGGCGTTGCCGCCCAATCAATACACGGAGGTAAGGGCGAATATCGGACTGGTCCTCAATGGAACTCTCATTGATGGGACCAATGGCACGGGTGGTGGCTGGTAGCCCTGATCAAAACCGCCCTAAGTGTTGCTGTGGCTGGGGACGTTCGAGACAAGCCAGGTCACGCGAGCCAAGGTGCGCAGGACCCTCGCGACCTAGCACAGCGTCTGTTCGCGGGCAGGGTCTACAAGCTGAAGCCACCCCACACCGCCCGCGCCCCGGTGTGCCCGATGCGCACAATCTGGTAGATCGAGGCCAGGCCGATGACCAGGGCCAACACCGCCACCACGACGCGAGCCAGCTTCTCTTTGTCTCCGAGACGCGCACCCCACCGGTGCAACACCGCAATCAAGACCGACACCACCAGCAGGCCGATGACGAAAAAGACTGCGGTATCACCGAGTTCGGCATGCTCACGCAGGACCGGGTTCTTGGGCAGCTGCTGGATCAGTGCCTCGCCGGCCTCGATGGCGAACGGCGTCAGGATGACGGTCACCACCGACAGAGCCAGCGTCAGCCACACCAGCCGCTCCCGGGCGGCCGTCCACACGGCGCACATGATCGTCAAGACGGCCGTCAGCGGCGTGAGGATGACGATCGCGTGCACAAGCAGAGGATGCGCGGGCAGGTCACCAATGGTGTTCACGTGTCAAAGCGTGACACTCGCAGCGCGCGAGCGTGCGCAAAGTGCACGCGACACACCGCGAAAGCCCGTACAAACACGGCCGCTCGCGGGAGAGGGCGCACCACCCACACCCGCTCGCGGGAAAAGCTAAGCAGCCAGGGGCGAGTAATCGGTGCTGCGCTGGCGGGCCGGGCGGCCGATGCCCTCGGCGATGGCAACCAGTTCGGCGACGGTCTTGGCGGATCCGTTCTCCGAACCGGCCATGCGGGAGATGGTCTCCTCCATCAGCGTCCCGCCGAGATCGTTGGCGCCGCCCTGGAGCATCACCTGGGTGCGCTCCACGCCGAGCTTGACCCACGAGGTCTGGATGCTCGGAATCCTGCCGTGCAGCATGATTCGCGCGAGGGCGTGTACGGCGCGGTTGTCGCGGTGCGTCGGCCCCGGGCGCGCCCCGCCGGCCAGATACAGCGGCGAGGACTGGTGCACGAACGGCAGCGGCACGAACTCGGTGAAACCCCCGGTCTTGTCCTGGATCGACCGCAGCACGTTCAGGTGCCCCACCCAGTGCTTCGGGGTGTCCACGTGCCCGTACATCATCGTCGACGACGACCGCAGCCCCACCTCATGCGCCGTGGTCACCACATTGATCCACTCGGCGGTCGGCAGCTTGCCCTTGGTCAGCACCCAGCGCACCTCATCGTCGAGAATCTCGGCGGCGGTACCCGGGATGGTGTCCAGACCGGCCTCCCGCAGCGACGTCAGCCACTCCCGTACCGACATCCCACTGCGCGTCACGCCGTTGGCAATCTCCATGGGAGAGAACGCGTGTACGTGCATCGACGGCACGCGCTTCTTCACCGCACGCACCAGATCGGCATACCCGGTGACGGGCAGCTCCGGGTCGATGCCGCCCTGCATGCACACCTCGGTGGCCCCGGCGACGTGCGCCTCCCAGGCCCGGTCGGCGACCTCGTCGACCGACAGCGAGTAGGCATCGGCGTCACCCTTGCGCTGCGCGAAGGCACAGAACCGGCAGCCGGTGTAGCAGATGTTGGTGAAGTTGATGTTCCGGTTCACCACGAAGGTGACGTCGTCGCCGACGACGTCCCGACGCAGCGAATCAGCAAGCGCGGCAACAGCATCCAACGCCGGACCATCAGCAGTGGCCAGGGCAAGGTACTCGTCGTCGGTGCAGCCGCCCGGGTTGCGTTCCGCCGACCGCAGCGCGGCCAGCACGTCGGTATCGATCCGTTCCGGGGCCCGGGCCGCCAGCTCGGAGACCTTCTCCCGAATGGACTCCCAGTCGCCGAACGCGCTGCCGAGGTCGCTGCGCGTCTCGGTCCGCCGGCCCTCGGTGTCGATCGCGGTGTGCAGATCGGTGCGGCCCAACGACTCTGACGCCTCATCGGGCTCCTGCCACGGCATCCCCACGGGGTTGACGTCGCGCGCCCACCCAGTGTCGGGATCGGCCAACGCATCCACATGCCCGCGCACGCGCGGATCGATCCACGCCGCCCCGGCCTGCACGTACGACGGCTGCGCCGTCAACCGCTGCACCAGGTCATAACCGGCCTCAGCAGTCACGGAAGCCAGATCGTCCAGCGCCGGCCACGGACGCTCCGGGTTGACGTGATCGGGCGTCAGCGGCGAGACACCGCCCCAGTCGTCGACGCCGGCACCGATCAGCGCCAGGCACTCCTCGCGCGACACCAGATTCGGCGGCGCCTGGATCCGCATCTTCGGGCCGAGCACCAGGCGCGCGACGGCGATGGTGGCCAGGAAATCGTCGATCCCGGCATCGGGGGTCGCGGCCATGGCGGTGTGGTCCTTGGCCCGGAAGTTCTGCACGATGACTTCCTGCACGTGCCCGAATTCCTTGTGCGACTTGCGGATCGCATGCATGGTCTCGGCCCGCTCGGTGAGATTCTCACCGATACCGACCAGCAGACCCGTGGTGAACGGGATGGACAACCGGCCGGCATCGTCGAGCGTGCGCAGCCGCACCGCCGGATCCTTGTCGGGGCTGCCGTAGTGCGCCAGGCCCTTGGTCTCGAACAGCCGCCGCGACGTCGTCTCGAGCATCATGCCCATGGACGGCGCGACGGGCTTGAGCCGCGACAGCTCCGACCACGACATCACGCCCGGATTCAGGTGCGGCAGCAGACCGGTCTCCTCCAAGACACGGATCGCCATCGCCCGCACGTAATCCAACGTGGAGTCGTAACCGCGTTCGTCGAGCCACTGCTTGGCTTCGTCCCAGCGGTCCTCCGGACGGTCGCCCAGGGTGAAAAGCGCCTCCTGGCAACCCAACTCGGCACCCCGGCGGGCGACATCGAGAATCTCGTCGGGCTCCATGTACATGCCCATGCCCTGGGCGCGCAGCTTGCCGGGCACCGTCACGAACGTGCAGTAATGGCAGGTGTCGCGGCACAAGTGGGTGACGGGGATGAAGACCTTGCGCGAATACGACACCGGCAACCGGCCATTGGCACCGCGGCGTCCCGCCGCTTCCAGCCCGGCGTCACGCACCCGGGCGGCACTCGCACAGAGGTCGACAAGGTCGTTGCCGCGGGCCGTCATCGCGATCGCGGCCTCGTCCACATTTAGCGAGACACCGTCACGAGCGCGCCGCAAAACGCGACGTAAGGCGGACGAAGAGGGCGCGGCGAGCGGTGGGACCACGGGGATGGGCAGGTCTGCGCCGGTCTGGGGGTTCAGAGCCACTTCCGTGTAACCCCGATGGTGTCGACGATCATCCACGCGTCTCACATTCTGAAACCACTGCGCCTGGCATACCGGCCACAGTAGCCGCAGCTCGTCGGCGCGTCGCGGCCCCCATACCCCGACACATACAGCAAACACGCAGACGGCTAGGAGATTTAGTGACGACCGCGTAAGTTCATACCGTCGGGACGGGAAATCTTCAAGGAGTCACGGTGTCCGTTTCTATCCGTTCATATCTGATGGCCGGCGCCGCCGCGGCGACCGCCACAGCCGTCGCACTCACCCCGATCCAGGTGGTTCCCGCCGATGTCGCGGTCCCTGCGCACCCGACCTCCGTCCAACCACATCTGACCGAGGCCATGGTCAAGCTGCTGGCCGCGGCAAGCAACATCACCCCGCCGGCGCCGCCCACGCTGCCCGGCGCGGGCGTCGTCCCCAAGGTCGGACCGAACCCGTTGGCGGCGGCGCCCCTGGCCTCCGCACCCGTCGTCGGCGTACAGAACGCAGCCAGCGACTGGCTGACCAACGCGTACGTCAACATCCAGGCCTGGGTCGACTGGGGTGTGGACTACGCCACCGATGTCATGTACTGGCTCGGCTGGTTCGTGCCGTTCTCGGGCACCATCGCCGCACAGACCGACATCTTCTACTACACGCTGATCAGGCCGATCTCCGACAACATCTTCTACGGCGCGGTCGTCCCGATCGTGAACAATCCGCTGAACCTCGGCGTCTGGGCCAACGGCATCTGGAACGCGGCCCGCTGGTCGGTCTCCGACGTGGTCAACTTCGGTATCGCCGAGTTCAACTACTTCTTCGGCTGGCTCATCCCGCCGATCCCGCCGCTGCCGCCCATCGGGCCGCTCGCCGCCACGCAGCCGCCGAACCTCGCCGCTGCCGTCAAGACCGCGCTGACCAACCTGGCCTCCGCTTTGAACCCGGCAAAGGCCCCCGCCAAGTCGGACCCGACGGCCAAGATCGCACCGACCGCCGCGCTGACCGAGAAGCCCGCCGAGACGCCGACCAAGGCCGACGAGAACGGCAAGACCGACGAGAAGGGCGCGGCCACCGAAGCTGAGCAGCAGCCGACGTCTCCGAACGCCGACGAACCGAAGACCGAGACCAAGCCCGATCCGAAGGCTGAAACCAAGGGCGACGAGCCCAAGACCGATCCCAAGGCCGGCGCTCCGGCCGCGGGCGAAACCGAGGGACCGGCGGCCGACCCGCAGGATGAGGTCAAGGCTCCCAAGCCCGTCAAGAAGCCGGGCAAGAAGGCCGGCACCAAGAACGCCGAGGACAACCAGGCCACGGACGCCACGGGTACGACCGACACGAAGCCCGGCAAGCCGCGTGGCGGCAAGGCCACCAAGAACGAGAAGGGCACGAAGGCCCAGACGGGCGCCGGCCAGAACAGCGGTGCGGACAACCACGCCGCACAGGGCTGAACCTGCCGGCGCGGTGCGCCGATCTCCTCTTGTCGCATGTTCGATCTGAGGGCGTCAGCTTTCCTTGACCGTCAAGGAAAGCTGACGCTTCCGGGCAAGAGGTACCGAGGGAGAGGCATCGCTGATCTCCGTTGATCGCGCGCGGAGGTGCTGCCCACCGAAAACTCCCGGGTGATGGGCCCGAATCCCGGCGTTGTGCAAGAAAAGCGCGTCACGGACGGCGTCTACGCGAGCGCCGGCCGTTAACCCGACAAATCAGCCTGCCGCCGAACATTGCGCCACAGCACCACGCCGGGCGGTGTCGCGCCGAGAAGCAGGAAGATCAGCGGCGATGCCTGCATGATTCCGCGGCCGCCGAACACCACATCATCGCCGGGGCCACCGAGAAGCAGCAGCACGACGGTCGACAGCCACACCCACATCGGGAGCGCAGCCAAGCGGGGATGAGAAGTCCATTGCAGGGCCGCCCAGACCAGGGCGGCATTGACCAGCCCACTGATCAGGGCGCTGATCGGGAACGGCACCGGGCCGAGATAGAGCGGCAGGAACAGTGCACCGGCGACAGCCGACAAGGCGCCGTCGAACGCGAGTACACCGAGCATCACTGTGCGCGCCCGACCAGAATCGGTGCGCGACGGAGCAGACGTCAGGTCGGGATGCTGTCGAGCAGCGCCACCAAGGAACCCACGACCCACTGGAAGCGGTCGCCACGGTCCTGCTGATGCTGCAAGTTGGGATCCAGATCCGAGTCCATGGCGGCTACCCTACTACCCCCGGTCCGGGTGTCACGCCAGGTTTATCCCGCTGAGTAGGTCAGTTTCGAAACCACGGCCGTCGCGCTCGCCGGCGGCGCCCTCGACCAACACGTAGTGCTCAAGTGCGCTGATCGGCAACGCGATGTTGTTGGACAGGGCAAAGACGCGGCCGGTCGGCTCGACCGTCACCTGCGTCTGATGGGCGCGCATGGCGGCCACCTTGGCCGGCAGGCTCTCCGGGACATCGATGACGGCATCGATGCGATGGCTGAGATCGAATGGCAGTGCACCCGCCGGAATCCGCACCCAATCCTCGGGCAGCTCGATGCCGTTCAGCGCCTCCAGCCCCTCGGCCATCGACTCGCCGTCCATCACGGTCCAGTAGAACTTCGGCACCTGCCAGGGCTCCCCCGGGTGCCCGTCACCCGATGACGCGGCGACGGCGGCCGTCGTCACCCGGTGCGCCTGGATGTGGTCAGGATGCCCGTAACCACCCTGGGGGTCGTAGGTGACGACGACGTGCGGGCGGAAGTCCCGCAGCACGGCCACCAACTCAGCGACCGCCTCGTCCATGTCGGCGTCCGCGAACCGTTCGTGGTGCCGCGCTGGGCTGCCCTCCATGCCGGAGTCGCGCCAGCGCCCGGCCCCGCCCAGATAGCGCGGCTGATCAACACCCAATTCCTTGAGCGCCGAAGACAATTCGCCGATGCGGTAACCACCCAGCTGGTCGGCTGCGTCGACCGCCAACTGCGCCCACTGCGAGCCGATGACCTCGCCCTCTTCGCCCAGGGTGCAGGTGAGCACCCGCACGTCGGCGCCGCGGGCCGCGTAGTGCGCGATGGTCGCTCCGGTTGTCAGTGTCTCGTCATCCGGATGGGCGTGGACGAACAGCAGCCGTGGGGTCTCCATATCCCCCAGGCTGGCATACATTCACCGGGTGACGCGACGTGCGCTGGAGTTCGGGAGTGCGGTGCTGCTCACCGGCCTGCTCGCCGGGGTTGCCGGGGCGATCACCGTCTCTCTGTTGCACGCGATCGAACATCTCGCCTACCACTACTCGTACGGCCTGTTGCTCGACGGCATCGGCGCCAGTTCACCGGTCCGGCGCGCGCTGGCGCCGGCCATCGGCGGGGCGCTCGCCGGCCTCGGCTGGTGGCTGCTGCGCCGTCGGAGCGGCGTGCCGTCGCTCTCGGCGACCATCGCCGGGAAAAAGCCGATGCAGCATCTCCCCATGGCGGCCGATGCGGCCCTGCAGGCCCTGGCCGTCGGCTCCGGTGCCTCGTTGGGCCGCGAAACGGCGCCGCGCCAATTGGCTGCCGTCCTGAGCAGTTACGGCACGACGTGGCTGGGCCGGCTGACCTCGTCGACGCTGGGCACACTCACCGCGCGCGACCGCGAAATCCTGCTGTCCTGCGCCGCCGGTGCGGGCCTCGGCGCGGTGTACAGCGTGCCGCTGGGCGGCGCGTTCTTCGCCGCGCGCGTCATGATGGGCACCTGGCATCCCAAAGTCGTTGGCACGGCACTGATCACATCCAGCCTGGCGGTCGCGGTGTCGCACCCCGTCACCCATTTCGAGCGCGACCTGACCTGGCCGGAACCGGCACTGTCGTACCAATTCACCATGCTGGCGCTGGCCATCGCACCGCTGGCGGTGGTGATCGGGCTGACCTTCAACCGGTTGATGACACTCGCCGGGCCGAAACCGCAGCTGACCTCCTGGGTGCTCATCCCGGGCGTCGCCCTGGCCGGGCTGATCACCGGCCTCTGCTCCATCTACCGGCCCGAACTGCCGGGCAACGGCCGCAGCGTGTTGATCGTCAGCGTCGACGCCCAGCTGAGCCTCGCCGCTGCGGCGGTGCTCCTGGTTCTCAAGCCACTGCTCACCGCGCTGTACCTGCGGGTCGGCGCGGTCGGCGGTCTGATCACCCCGGCCCTGGCCACCGGCGCGGCAGCGGGCACCGTCGCCACGTTCGCTCTCAACAGCCTCGCCGACACGCACCTGCACGTGCCCGCGATGGCCCTGACATGCGCGGCCGGCGTCCTCGCGATCACGCAGCGGGCACCGGCATTCGCGGCGCTGTTCGTCTGGGAGCTCGCACATCCACCGATATGGCTGCTGCTGGTTTTCGCGGTCGCCGCGTTCTCGTCGCACGGCATCCGGCTGCTGCGCGAACAGTCCGCCGCTCGGGCGAAGGCCACTGAGCCGAAACCTGCTCAGGACAAGATCAGGGAATCTTGACCCACTTGCCGGCGTCGCCCACGATCCCGATCGGGACGGCACCGGTGAGGCTGACGTTCTGCACCGTCGGCCCCGCCGCGACGATTGTGGTGTCCTGCAGGATCGGCAGCACCGTTTCCATCGCCCACAGCTTCGGCTCCAGTTCATTGAGCACGTCGGCGATCTTCTCGGTGCCGGCCAGCGCCGCGTCGATCCTGGGCTGAATCGCGTGGTCGCAGATCCCGGTCAAGTTACTCGGGGCCTGCACCAGCTGATCGCCGCCGAGTGGCTTGGGCAGCGGAATGGTCGGCGCGGTCGATGTCACCGAGGGCGACGGCGGCGGGGGCTGCGGCACAACGGTTTTCGAGGTGGACGTCGAGGTCGACGGGGGCTGCGGCGCAGGTGCGGACGGCGTCGCGGTGGAGACCGTCGTCGCATCCAACCCCGGGCAGCCGTACCGGGATGCCAGCACCGTCGCCAGATCGCCGCCGGCATGGCGCCAGCCGACGATCGCGTCGACGCGCTCCATGCCGTCCGCGTAGAGCACCACCGGATCCATCGCCAGCACCGAGGCCTCGATACCGACGCTACGCAGTTGGTCGGCCGCGGTGTTCGCCACCGCGACCGAGGTCGGGTCGTTGGCGGCGACGCCGATGGCCAGCCCCAGCGGCTTGCCATCCTTGACCAGGCGGTCGTGACCCGGTGGCGGTGGCGTACCGGGAGGCGCCGGTGGCGCGACGGCGGACTCGATGTTGTAGCCGGCCTGGTGCAGCAGGTCCATCGCGGTATTGCGGTCGAGCGCGGGCGGCGCCGTCGGCACGTAGCCGGGGTCCGACGGAGTGCGGACCTGAGCCTGCGCCAGCGTGACGGTGTTGTCGCTGCCGGCACCGACGGCCGCCAGCAGGCCGACGTCGAGCAGGCCCAGCAGCGCCTTACGGACCTGGGTGTCGGTCAGTCCCGGCCGCTGCGCACGCAACGTCAGCTGCATGACCCGCGGCGTGACGATCCGCGCCGTGCGGACGCCGGGGATGGCCGCCAGTTGCGCGAACGTCGCCTGCCCGCCGTGCACCTGCGCCACCTGGGTATCGCGGTTGCGGATCGAATCGGCAAGGGCCGCAGGCGAACCCCCGCGCCGGAACAGCACCTGGTCGGGCACCGACGGCACGCTCCAGTAGCGATCGTTGCGCGCCAGCAGGATTTCGTCGCGCTGCGGGTCGATGCTCTCGACGCGGAACTGGCCGCCGGTGACCGGCATGGCGCGGGCCAGGCCGGCCCCGAAGCCGCCCGGCACGTCCTTGACGATGTGCGCCGGCAGAATGTTGTTGAACAGCTCGCGCCACGCCGGGTACGGCCGGGCGAAGGTCACGACGGCCGTCTTGCCGCCGTCGACCGACTGGACGCCGGTCACCAGGTCGTAGCCGGCCGGGTCGACGACACCGGGCTGGCTGACCATCTGCCGCCACTGGTACCAGTAGTCGTCCGCGGCGATGGGCGCGTTGTCGGTCCACTGCGCCTCGGGGCGGATCTTGTACGTCACGGTGAACGGGCTCTGGTTGGTCACCGCGGCCGACACGAGCAACGACGTGTCCAGTTCCCAGCGCGACCCCGACGGTGACGCCGGATCGGCGATGGGCCGGAACGAACTCGGCAGGACCAGCGCGGAGATGGCCGCGTTGACCGGCGACTGGTCGGACTGCAGATGCGGATTGAACCCGGGGCCGATCCAGTCGATGGCCATGATGATCTGGTTCATCTTGGGCGGCGGCGGGACGACGGTCTTGGTCGTCTCGGTGCTGCGCGGCGCCGGCGGCGGGCTGACGGTGCAGCCCGTCAGCGCCAGAACCGACACCAGTGCGCCAGTCGTCATCAGCTGGCGGCGGGCGGTCGGCACGAGAGTCAGGGTATCGGCAGGGTGGGCTCCGGCGCCCAGGCGCCCACGATCACCGTGGTCCACAATCAGCGGTATGGGCCTGCTGCCGAAGCCGTACACACCGCTTTCCGATGCCGACGTCGCCGATGCCCTGAGCCGCGCCGTCGCGGTCATCAACCCGTTGCTGGGGGTGCTGTCGCAAGCCGATCCGATCGGGCTACGCAGGCGCACACACCGGCTGCTGCGTCCACCGCGCGGGCTGGGTGACCTGGTCCGGCGGCTGCGCGTGCGGCACCGTCGCGCTGAGGCCGGTCGCAGCCCCAGCACCACCGATCGTGCGCTGAACGCCGGCGCCCATCTGATGAACGCCGCCGACCTTCCCGGCACGGCCTCCTGGGACCGCATGAGCCGCGACGAACACATCCACTGGTGGGTGCACCGCGTCGGCGCGCTGAACACGCTGCTGGTCGCGACGCCAGGGGCCTTCGGTTGGCTGGCCCGGGTGCTGCCCGTCAGCGAGTTGGCCGGGTTCGTCAACCACGCCATCGTGTTGTGCGCGGTGGCGCGGGAATACGGCGTCACCGATCAGCGCGAGCAGGTGCGTCTGCTCGCCGAGGTGTTGTGCCATCGTCAGCTGCCTGCGGACTTCTCCGTGACGGCACCCGAACCTGAGCCGCTGCCCGAAACGCCGCCGCCGGGCTTCAAGCCGCTGGAGGCCATCACGTCGTCGATGCCGGTGGTCATCGTCAAGACCGTCTGGCAGCTGGCCGGCATCCTGCGCGCGACGTTCGACGAGATCGCCAAACGGCCACAGCCGACGAAGTGGTGGCAGCGCCTGAGTGCCCTGCCGTGGGTCGGTGCCGTGTCGACGTACTTCGGTGAGCGCGGCGCGCTCATCAAGGCCGCCCAAGACGGCGTCACCTGGCTGGAGCAGAACGAAAAGGCCGGCTAGCGCACGTCGCGAAAACGCGTGCGGCAACCGGCCTTTCGGCTTGGTGAGAGTTAGTTGCGGGCCTTCTCGCGGGCCTTGGCGCGGGCACGCAGGCTGGCGGTCAGCTCGACCTTGCGCACGCGTACGACCTCGGGGGTGACCTCGACGCACTCGTCCTCGGCGCAGAACTCCATGGCCTGCTCCAGGCCGAGCTCCAGCGGACGCGCCAGCGTCTCCATGACGTCGGCGGTCGAGCTGCGCATGTTCGTCAGCTTCTTCTCGCGGGTGACGTTGATGTCCAGGTCCTCGGCGCGCGGGTTGATGCCCACGACCTGGCCCTCGTAGGTGTCCTGGCCCGGCTCGACGAAGAACTGACCGCGGTCGGCCAGCTGGATCATCGCGAACGGCGTCACCGAGCCGCTGCGGTCGGAGACCAGCGAGCCGGTGTGGCGGGGGCGGGGCTCGCCGGCCCCCGGGCGGGAGC
>NZ_JMHT01000007.1 GCF_001905655.1 Mycobacterium sp. ST-F2 | reverse complement strand
CCGCCAACCTTGCGGGATTCAGCGTGTCCAACACACGGGGTCAAGTCCCCTCCACGCAGGTCGTCGTCGGTCCAGCCGTCGGCGTACAGCTCGTCGAGCGACTTGTAGTTGTATTCGATCGGCGCCCGCGCCGGGTCGAGCGTCACATGGAGGTCGTAGGTGAAATCGCCGTCGCGCGACGAGTACCACGGAAACGTCCAGCCATGCTCATCGCGATACCGGGCGATGCTCGCGTACGGCGCCCGGGATACGCAGGCAAACGTGACACCCTTGCCGTGCAACAGCTTTCGATCTTCCTCGGTGAACGTCAGGTCAGCGGCGGCGGTGCAACTCGGGCAGCCGGCGTCGAGTGCGTCGATCCACATGAAGTGGTGGATGTAGAGCTGGCTACGGCCCCCGAACATGTCCAGCAAGGTGACCGCGCCGTCAGGACCGTCGAAGATGTAGTCCTTCTCGACCCGCACCATCGGCAGCCGACGACGTTCGGCGTTGACCGCGTCGCGCAGGTGCGTCGCCTCCCGCTCGCGGGCCAAGAGCTTGGTGCGAGCCCCGATCCATTCCTCGCGCGTGACGACGTCGGGATAGGCAGCTGGTTGTGCAGACATGGCAGCACTCCTCGTCAGGTATCGGTCATCTATAAGACAGACTGCGACTCCCGCCAAAAGTCATCGGAGCGCGTTAGTTTGTCCCCATGGAATGGCTGGCGGATCCCGCTTTTTTCGGCGGCCCCGGGCAGGGCTCGCGGCAGATCATCGAACTCGTGGTCGCGTTCGGCCTGACCGCACTGATCGGCCTGGAACGCGAAATCCAGGGCAAGAGTGCCGGTTTGCGCACGCAGACCATCGTCGGTACCGCGGCCGCGCTGATCATGCTGGTCAGCAAGTACGGCTTCGGCGACGTCCTGACCCCCGGGCTGGTGGTCGTCGACCCGTCGCGTGTCGCGGCCCAAATCGTCTCGGGCATCGGCTTTCTGGGCGCGGGCATCATCATCGTGCGCCGGGGTTCGGTGCACGGGCTGACCACCGCGGCATCGGTGTGGGAGTCGGCGGCGATCGGCATGGCGGCCGGCGCGGGCCTACTCCTGCTGGCGAGCGTGATGACCGCGATGCACTTGCTGATCATCGTCGGGTTCATGCCGTTGGCCCGACGACTGGCGGCGCGGTTGGGCGGGTCGGTGCGGCTCCACATCACCTACGCCGACGACCGTGGTGTCCTACGAGATGTGTTGCAGGCGTGCGGCCGACGGGACTGGCAGATCACCGACCTGGAGACCGACCCCGCCGGCGAACCTCTCGAAGCGCCGCCCGGCCACGTCGGTGTCCAGCTGACGCTCGGTGGCTCCGGAGTCATGCGGGCGGCGACAGTGCTGGCCCTGGTCGACGGCGTCATCGGCGTCCGGCAACTGCAGGAAGACCCCGACTAACCCACGCCCCGACCGGCCCGGACCGACGCCACACAGCCCAACGCCGCCAACCCGGCGAACACCGCGAAAAGCCAACTGGCACCGACGGCGTCGGGCCGATCGACCGTGTTGACCACGATGCCGGCCAACCCGGCGCCGAAAGCCCCGCAGATCAGCTGCACCGTGTTGATCGCCGCCGCGGCCACCGTGCCCTGCGCAGGATCGTCGACCCGGCCCATGGCCCACACGGACAAGTGGGGCCACGCCATGCCGACGCCGGTGCCGGTGACCAGGAGCGAGAGCGCCCAGACCGCGACGACGGCCGGCGACGCCCCGTCGACCTGGCTGAGCGCCGCGGCGGCGAGTCCGATCCCCATCACCAGCGGCGCGACCGCCACGATGCGCACGATGCGGGCGGGCGTGGTGACCGAGGCACTGACGATCTCGCTCACCGTCCACCCCACGCTCAGCGCCACGGCGAGAAAACCGGCGGTCAACGGCACCAGACCGGCCAACCGCTGCCCGTACAGCGGCACGTACATGTCGGCCATGGTGGCCGCCATCAACACGCCGAGGGTCACATAAATCCACTTGAACGGGCCCGGCTCGTACGCGGCCTGCGGCAGCACGCTCACCGGCATCCGCCGATCCACGACGACGAACACTCCGACCAGCACTACGCCACCCACCAGCAGCACCACCATCAAAGGCACACTGCGCTGGATGCCGGCGACGCTGATCGCCATGGCCGCGGATCCGAGAATCACCAGGGACCACACCGGAATCCGCAGCGGCTCACGGACGTGGTCCGCGGACCGGCCCGGCAGACTCAGCGGCACCAGGATCATCACCGCCAGGGTCAGGATGGCCAGCGCGCCGAACGCCCAGCGCCACACACCCAACTGCGCGAACAGGCCACCGGACGACGGGCCCAGCAGCGTCCCGACGCCCCACATCGCCGACACCAGGGCCGACGCCTTGGGCCAAAGCGATTGCGGCAGTGCCGTATTGATCACCGCGTAGCCGAGCCCCGCGAGCGTGCCACCCGCGGCGCCCTGCACCACACGCCCGGCCAGCATCACCTCCATGGTCGGCGCCAGCGCACACCCGACGCTGCCCATCGCAAACACGCTGAGCCCCAGCAGATACGCCCGTCGCGGGCCGAAGCGGGCCACCATGCCGCTGACCGTTGTCGCCGCCATCACCGAGGCCACCAGGTAGACGGTGGTGACCCACGCGTACAGCCGGCCGCCGCCGATGTCAGTCACCGCGCTGGGCAGCAGACTGATGGTCAAGAACTCGTTGGTCGCGTACAGCGCGACGCCACCGGCCAGCACCGTCGACGCGCCAAGGTATTTGGGACCGAGCAATTCCCGCCAGCTGCCCACAGCCACGGTTTCGGTGCGCATTTCGGTCACACCGGCGACGCTAGGGGCTCAACCGCGGTTGAGGTCAAGCTCATTTCAACCCGGCCGCGTCCATTCCACGCAGCTCTTTCTTCAGGTCGGCGACCTCGTCACGGATCCGCGCCGCCAGCTCGAACTGCAAATCGCGTGCCGCGTTCATCATCTGCTCGGTGAGGTCCTTGATGAGGTCGGCCAGCTCGGCTCGCGGCATGTTCGAAGTGTCCCGGCCTTCGACGATGCCGGCGCTGACCGCGCGCCCCGGCTCGCCCTGCGCCCGGCGGCCACGGGAGGCGTTGCGACCCGACCCGCCGATCTCCACGGTCTCGGTGTCCTCCGCCTCGCGGTACACCTGATCGAGGATGTCGGCGATCTTCTTCCGCAGCGGCTGCGGATCGATGCCGTTCTCCTCGTTGTAGGCGACCTGCTTGGCACGGCGACGTTCGGTCTCCTCGATGGCCGCCTGCATGGAGTCGGTGATCTTGTCGGCGTACATGTGGACCTCGCCGGACACGTTGCGCGCCGCGCGGCCGATGGTCTGGATGAGGCTGCGGGTCGAGCGCAGGAACCCTTCTTTGTCGGCATCCAGGATCGCGACCAGCGACACCTCGGGCAGGTCCAGGCCCTCACGGAGCAGGTTGATGCCGACGAGGACGTCGTAGTCGCCAAGCCGGAGCTGACGCAACAGCTCCACCCGGCGCAAGGTGTCCACCTCGGAGTGCAGGTACCGCACCCGGATGCCGGTCTCGAGCAGATAGTCGGTGAGGTCCTCGGCCATCTTCTTGGTCAAGGTGGTGACAAGGACGCGCTCGTCGCGCTCGGTGCGCTTGCGGATTTCCCCGATGAGGTCGTCGATCTGGCCCTTGGTCGGTTTGACGACGATCTCCGGATCGACCAGGCCCGTCGGCCGGATGACCTGCTCGACGAACTCGCCGCCGGACTGTGCCATCTCGTAGGACCCGGGCGTCGCCGACAGGTACACCGTCTGCCCGATGCGGTCGGCGAACTCCTCCCAGGTCAGCGGCCGGTTGTCGACCGCCGACGGCAACCGGAAGCCGAAGTCGACCAGGTTGCGCTTACGGGACATGTCGCCCTCGTACATGGCGCCGATCTGCGGCACGGTGACGTGCGACTCGTCGATGACGAGCAGGAAATCCTCGGGGAAGTAGTCCAGCAGCGTCGCGGGGGCGGAACCGGCGGCGCGACCGTCGATATGCCGCGAATAGTTCTCGATGCCCGAGCAGAACCCGACCTGCTTCATCATCTCGACGTCATAGTTGGTGCGCATCCGAAGCCGCTGCGCCTCGAGCAGCTTGCCCTGCCCTTCCAGCTGCGCGAGCCGCTCTTCCAGCTCCTGCTCGATGGTCGAGATCGCCATGGCCATGCGCTCCGGACCGGCCACATAGTGGGTGGCCGGGAAGATGCGCAGCGAATCGACTTTGCGCACCACATCGCCGGTCAGAGGGTGCAGGTAATACAGCGCCTCCACCTCGTCACCGAAGAATTCGATTCGGATGGCGAGTTCCTCGTACGACGGGATGATCTCGACGGTGTCGCCGCGCACCCGGAACGTGCCGCGGGTGAACGCCACGTCGTTCCGGTTGTACTGAATGTCGACCAGCAGCCGGAGCAGCCCGTCGCGCGGCACATCGTCACCGACCTTGAGCTCGACGGACCGGTCCATGTACGACTGCGGCGTACCCAGACCGTAGATGCACGACACCGACGCCACCACCACCACGTCACGGCGCGACAGCAGGCTGGACGTCGCCGAGTGCCGCAGCCGCTCGACGTCGTCGTTGATCGAGCTGTCCTTCTCGATGTAGGTGTCCGTCTGGGCGATGTACGCCTCGGGCTGGTAGTAGTCGTAGTACGAGACGAAGTACTCAACAGCATTGTGCGGCAACATCTCCCGCAATTCGTTGGCCAGCTGTGCGGCCAGGGTCTTGTTGGGCGCCATCACCAGCGTGGGCCGCTGCAGCCGCTCGATGAGCCAGGCGGTGGTCGCGGATTTACCGGTACCGGTGGCGCCGAGCAGCACCACGTCACGCTCCCCCGCCGTGATGCGCCGCTCGAGGTCGTCGATGGCCGCGGGCTGATCACCCGCCGGGTCGTACTGACTGACCACTTCGAACTTGCCGCCGGCCCGCACCATGGCGTCGACCGGCCGGTATTCCGAGTGCGCGAGGACGGGGTATTCGGTCGCGAAGGCCATGAGTACCAGGGTAGAGGCGGGCACCGACCGCCGCTGCCGACCGTACGTCGGGCGCGTACGCTGACGCCATCCACGCACCCAAGCACGAGACGTTCAACCTGACCGCCCGCACGAACACCGATCCCAAGGGCCACGTGCGGGCCGTCGACGTGTACCGAGTCGAGCCGTGGGGCCTCTACATGGCACGCCCCACTCCTGGTCGCGCGCAGTTCCACTACCTGGAGTCGTGGCTGCTGCCCTCGATCGGGCTGCGGGCCAGCATCTTCCACTTCAATCCCGGCCATGAACGCGACCAGGACTTCTACCTGGACGTCGGCCGGTTCACCGCCGGCGCAGAGGTCTGGACGTCGGAGGACCACTACCTCGACCTGGTGGTGCGGACCGGAAAGAGCGTCGAGCTAGAGGACGTCGACGAACTCCTCGACGCGGTCCGTCACCACCTGCTGACCACCGACGACGGCGAGAGCGCCATCGCGACTGCGACCGAGGCCATCGAAGGGCTCGCCCGGCACAACTATCAGTTGGGTGATTGGCTAGCCAGTCTCGGTATGTCACTGACCTGGCGCGACGGGTAATGTCAACGACCATGACATCGATCAGGCGCGGACGCATGGCCGCGGCATCGCTGGCGTGCGCCATCGCAGTGGCCACGAGCACTCCCCTGCTGTTCGCCGCGACGGCGGCGGCCGATCCTGCACCGCCACCCGCACCGCCGGCTCCGGTCGCAGATACCGCACCGCCCACCGCGGGGCCGCACAACGTCACCTACCGGGCCCGCGTCGACGGAGTGTCCCGCGGGACGCTGGTGACCTACCGCCTCACCGACACGCAGCTCAATTCAGCGACGCCGAGCCTGCTGCCCGGCGAGATGTTCGAGGCCTCGGCCGTCCTCAACAACGCGGCGAACGCCGGCATGCAGGTGTCGATCCAGTGGCCGTACTCGGCCAGCCTGCACTGCGAGATTCTGGTCGACGACGAGATCGTCGCCCAGGCCGACCAGTTCGTCGCGCCGCGCCTGACGCCGCAGCGTCAGGATCCCGGCTACGGCGTCCTCAGCTGTGGTTCGGTGACCGACTTCGATCCCAGCCAGCAGTACAGCGCCGAGCTGCCGGGCACCCCGGCGGCCCCGGCCGCGCACACCAGCTAAGGGCGCCAACCGGTTTCGTCAGCCCAGGCCCAGGCCCGCCGGTACGACCCGGCGAGCCAGGGTTCCTTGGCGTCGGCGTACTCGCCACTGGTGGCCGGTCCGGCCGCCATCGCATCGTGTTTGAGCGCGAGGTATTCGACCCGCTCGTCCGGGTTGGCGGCAATCCACGCGGGGAACAGCAACGCGAACTGCTGGCCGGGCCAGCCGTCCACCCGGATGTGCACGTTGGTCGGCCGACCGGGATCGGCGGAGGCGTGAAAGCGCTTCTGCCACAATGTCTTGTCGTCGGTGTGGGCCACGTCTGCGGTGATGTCCGCGATCCGGGGGTAGCCGGCGGCCGGCAGGAGCTCGGCGAGTTCGTCGGCCAGCTCCAGCGACTTCACGGTCACCTGAATGTCGATGACGTCCTTGGCATCCAGGCCCGGCACCGCCGTCGATCCGATGTGGTCGACCCGGACCGCCCGGTGCCCGCACGCGGTTTCCAGTCGAGCCACGATCCGTCGGGCCTGCTCGGGCCACGTCTCGTCATACGACACCAGTGCCGGCGCGACGGTGGCCGGCACCCCAGCCTGCACATTGCGCGCGAACGGAACGATGCGCTGCTCCCACAGCTCGCGCGCCGTGGCCGCCAGTTCCTCGGCGCTGCCGTGGTTGTCCAGCCAGACGTCGGCGACGGCCTGCCGCTGCTCGATGGTCGCCTGCGCCGCGATGCGGGCCCGGGCGTCCTCCTCGGAGAAGCCGCGGTATTCGATCAACCGCGCGACCCGCACGTCCTCGTCGGCGTGCACCATGACGACCAACGGGAACAGCGGCGCCATCTGCGACTCGACGAGCAACGGAATATCCTCCACCACAACAGATCCCACCGGTGCGGCGTCGATGAGTTCGGCGCGGCGCTTGCCGACCAGCGGGTGCACGATGCCGTTGAGGGTCTTGCGCTTCTCCTCGTCGCTGAACGCCACCGCAGCCAGCGCCGGCCGGTTGAGCGAACCGTCAGGCTGCAGGATGTCCTCGCCGAAAGCCTCCACCAGGGCGGCCAGCCCCTCGGTACCGGGCTCCACCACCTCACGGGCGATCACGTCGCCGTCGACGATGATGCCGCCGGCAGCCGCGAAGGTCGATGACACAGTGGATTTGCCGGCGCCGATACCGCCGCTCAGTCCGATACGAAGCACGGACGACACCCTATCGGGAGCCCACCGACGACAAATGCCCCGACCCAATGGGCCGGGGCATTTGTCGTTGGACTACTTAGGCGTTGCCGGCGAGCTTCTCGCGCAGCGCCGCCAGCTGGGCGTCGCTGGCCAGGGTGCCACCGGTCGACTCCTCGGAACGCGAGGAACCGCTGGTCGCCGGACGGGCAGCTGCCTCGGCGTCGGCGGCGGCGAACTTCTCCATCTGGGCGGTGTGCATCTTGTGGCGACGCTCGGCCTCGGCGTACCGGGCCTCCCATTCGTCACGCTGCTTCTCGAAGCCTTCCAGCCATTCGTTGCTGTCGGCGTCGAAGCCCTCGGGGAAGATGTAGTTGCCCTGCTCGTCGTAGCTGTCGGCCATGCCGTACTTCGACGGGTCGAACTCCTCGGTGTAGTCCTCGTTGGCCTGCTTGAGGCTCAGCGAGATGCGGCGACGCTCCAGGTCGATGTCGATGACCTTGACCATGGCGTCGTCGCCGACCTGGACCACCTGGTCCGGGACCTCGACGTGGCGCTCGGACAGCTCCGAGATGTGCACCAGGCCCTCGATGCCCTCTTCGACGCGGACGAACGCACCGAACGGAACCAGCTTGGTGACCTTGCCCGGGACGATCTGGCCGATCGCGTGGGTACGGGCGAAGTGGCGCCACGGGTCTTCCTGGGTCGCCTTGAGCGACAGCGAAACCCGCTCGCGGTCCATGTCGACGTCCAGGACCTCGACGGTGACCTCGTCGCCCACCTGGACGACCTCGGACGGGTGATCGATGTGCTTCCACGACAGCTCGGAGACGTGCACCAGGCCGTCGACGCCGCCGAGATCGACGAACGCGCCGAAGTTGACGATCGAGGACACGACACCCTTGCGGATGGCGCCCTTGGTGAGCTGGTTGAGGAACTCGCTGCGGACCTCGGACTGGGTCTGCTCGAGCCACGCGCGACGCGACAGGACCACGTTGTTGCGGTTCTTGTCGAGCTCGATGATCTTGGCCTCGATCTCCTTGCCGATGTACGGCTGCAGATCGCGGACACGGCGCATCTCGACGAGCGATGCGGGCAGGAAGCCGCGCAGGCCGATGTCGAGGATCAGGCCGCCCTTGACGACCTCGATGACGGTGCCCTTGACGGCCTCGTCCTTCTCCTTGAGCTCCTCGATGGTGCCCCAGGCGCGCTCGTACTGAGCCCGCTTCTTGGATAGGATCAGGCGGCCTTCCTTGTCCTCCTTGGTGAGGACCAGGGCTTCGACCTCATCGCCCACGGAAACGACCTCGTTGGGGTCGACGTCGTGCTTGATGGAAAGTTCGCGAGAAGGAATGACACCTTCGGTCTTGTAGCCGATGTCGAGCAGAACCTCGTCGCGGTCAACCTTGACGATGGTGCCTTCGACGATGTCGCCATCGTTGAAGTACTTGATGGTTTTGTCGATGGCGGCGAGAAAATCCTCGGCCGAGCCGATGTCGTTGACGGCTACTTGCGGCGAGGTGACGGAGGGACTTGGCATGTGTTAGATGGCTCCGGACAGGTTTAATCGTAGGGATGAATTTTTTGTGTTTTGGTGACGCGTCACGGCGCGAGGGCCAGACGATTCACACGCACCCTTAGCCCATGTGGACACAGGTACTTGTCAAGGGTACTAGACCTGGCACACGCTGGACAAACCCGGGTAACGCCTAGCGCCGATACTGCGTGGCGCCCTCGGGCTCGTGTGTGTTGCTGATCAGCTTGGCAAAACACTCATTCACCGGAATTCCCCGGTCGTCGCACCACCGGTTGGCGGCGACGGGGCTCTCGAAGGTCAGTCCGGCGAACGTCACCCACCACCCCGGCAAGGCGATCGTGCGCCATTCGTCTCCCGAGGCCAGGCGCACCTCGGGGTACCGGGTGCGCAGCCGAAGGTGCTGGTTGAGGATTTCGCACGGCGTCCAGGTCACCATGGTCCGGGCATCGACATCAGTGGCGACCAAACCCGGCCGTTTCGACGAAATCTGGGCCACCCACCGGTCGGCCAGCCGGGATTGGATGAACGGCCGGTCCTGATTCACCTGCGCGGCCAACGCGGCGAGGGCTTCGGCATCGGTTCCGCAGGGGCCGGCGCCGGGCTGTGCCGGTGTGGCGGTCTGACCGGAGCCTGCGGCCGCGCCGCCCTCCTCCTCGCAGTCCACCAGCTGGTCCCCGGCCGCCTTGGTTTGCGTGACCGGCTGGTCCGGGTTCCCCGACGACTGGTCGGCAGTGCCGCCGAGGGTATTGGGCAGCCGCCAGAAATCCCCGGGGCCGAACTGGAATTCCTTCGTAATCGTCTGCCCCTCTTTGAGTTTCAGCGGGTCATGGCTGAGGTCGAAGACTGCCGAGGCGATTCGGCTGGAGTTGTCGCGGATCGACACCCGAAGGCGCGCACTGTCGACGGTATGACCGCCCGGACAGGTGGCCTTGATCTCCATCTTGACCACCAGCGCACCACCCTCGGTGCGGTACTCGACGGGCCGCATCTGGGGCACCTTGCCGCATTTGGTCCGCAGGCCGCCGCCCTCTGCCGACTCCGCACTGCCCGGAGCCACCGAATGCCCACCGGTCGGCGCATAGAACGTGATGGAGTCCGTGTCTGCCGCGGCAAAGCCTTCACCGGCCACGTCGACCGTGCCACCTGTGCGCAGCGCCCACTCCTGCTGCCCGGTTGCCAGGTTGTACGACTGCAAGACACCTTCGAAGTCGGTCATCACCCGCTGGCCGTCGGACAGTACGCCGTCGCCTTCCATGGCTCCCCGCCACAACAACGCGCCAGTGGCCCGATCATGGGCCACCGCTTTCCCATCCGCATTTCCGATCACCACATTGCCGATGATCTGGCGCAGATTGGCCGAGCCGTCGGCCTTCCAGAGTTGCTTCCCAGAGGCGAAGTCATAAGCCGTGTCGCCGATGATCAACGGCACCTGATCGGGATCGGAAACCAGCCACGGCGTGGCGGCACCGAATTTGGACGGGTAGGACCGCAACTGCTTGCCCGCGACGTCGTAGACCACCGTCTCGCTGGGCGAGCTCGAACCTTGTCCGTCACACCGTTGCGCGGCAAAGCCCTTGCCGGGGAACAGCTCTGGAGGCCGCGGCGAACCGTCGAACATGCGGCCCGTCCGAGCGTCGGCGATGACGGCGGTGTTATAGCTGCCGTAGTACACGACATCGTCGTTGACGCCGTATCTCGCCGAGTCGCCCGAATCCGCGCATCCGTCCCGCCCTGCCAGATCGGCCTGTTCGCGCCAGCCGGCGCCCAGATCCACAGTGGTGCCTCTGGTCATGGCGAGGTGCACGCCGCCATCGGAGCGGTAGCCCGCGGTGTAGACCGCCGAGCCGCGCACCATCACGACAGCAGCGCTGCTGGGCGCGGGCACTTTGTGGTCGATGCTGCCGTCGGCGAGGCGGATGAACGACAGCTTGGCGCCTTCGGCCTCGTCCGGCGGGCCGAACGTCGCCGCCTTGCCCAGGCATGGGAGCAACCCGTTGATCGCCTCCGTCGCGCAGACGGGGAAGAAACCGGCGTCGGCGTTGGTCCACAACACTTTGCCGGTCTGCGCGTCGATGCCTGTCAACTGCGCGGATCTGTCGGTCTGGTAGGCGATGACGTTGGTCACCAGGACCCGACCGAGATTCAGGAAACCGGCGGTTTGGTACTGGCGGCCCGCCGGGCCGGGCAGGGCGAACCGCGCATTCGAGAATGCGGGTGCTGCCTGGGCGGCAGTCAACTGCCACCCGACACTGGGCTTGGTCGGGTAGGTATTGCGCAGCTGCCCCGCTACCGGGCCACCCGGTCCGTCCGATGACTTGGTGAACAGGCGGACGCCGACCACCACCGCCACGACCACGACGACGACGGCGGCCACGGCCACTGCCGCGATGAGTGGCCCGCGCCGACGAGCCGTGGGTTCCCGCTCCAAATGGTCAAGCGAATACGGCGCCGGATACGGCGGCTCCGAGGGGAACGTCACGGTGCGCGGATACCTCCACAGAAACGGTTTGTCAGAAACTCACCACAGATTGTCGGTTCGCCGCGCAAAGCGCGGTATCGGCCGATCGTCTGAATTCCGCCCGGCTACCCTGCATTTCGTGTACCCCGCCCCATCGCCCGTGCCGCCGCCGTACCAGTACCGGGCGCCGATGCCGCGGCGAATCCGCAAGGTCGGTGCGCCGCTGGGCGTGATCATCGGGCTGGGTGTGCTCATCGGTTGTCTCCTGATCCTGACGACGCTCACCAACCCGATCGGCATGACCATCGGCTTCGTGCTGGCCAGTGTCGCCACCACGGTGGTGCTGCTGACCTATCTGTGGTTCGACCGCTGGGAGCCGGAGCCACCGCGGCTGCTGATCTTCGCGTTCGTCTGGGGTGCCTCGATCAGCGTCGTCATCTCGGTGGTCCTGGAACAGATGTCCACGCCCCTGCTCGGCAAGGACGGTTTCGCCGCGATGGCCATCGGCGCACCGGTCATCGAAGAAGCCGCCAAGGGCATGTTCCTGCTGCTGATGATGACCGGCCGGCGCCGCAACGAGCTCAATTCGTTGACCGACTGCCTGGTCTACGCCGGTTTCGTGGCCGCGGGCTTCGCCTGGCTGGAGAACATCTTCTACATCGCGATGGGCGAGACCATCTCGCACTCCCTGCTCACCGCCGCGCTGCGGCTGATCATGGGGCCGTTCGCGCATCCGTTGTTCACCAGCATGACCGGTATCGGCGTGTACCTCGCGCTGCAGCATCGTGGTGCCGGCGCCAAGGTGCTGTACATCGGGCTCGGATACCTCGCTGCGGTGGTCATGCACATGTTGTGGAACGGCTCGACGGTCGTCGGCGCCGGGGCGTATTTCGCGGTCTACCTCTTCTGGATGGTGCCGATCTTCGCGCTGGCGATCGTCACGGGAGTGATCGGCCGCCGCCGCGAACAGCGGGTGGTCGCCGAGAAGCTGCCCGGGCTGATCGCCTCCGGCCTGATCACCGCGAACGAGGCGACGTGGCTCGGCTCGATGCGCACCCGCAAGGCGGCGATCGCCACGGCAACGCGGATGGGTGGCGCCGCCGCCGGGAAATCGGTGAAGGAATTCGCCGTCCAGGTCGTCGAGTTGGCGTTCGTCCGGGACCGCATCGACCGCGGCCTGGCCGACCAGCGGACCTATCAACTGCACGCAGAAGAGGCCTACTGGCTGACCGCCACCCGCGCGCAGGCACCGGTGTTGCAGTGGCTGGCCGGTTACCGCGCGATGTGATGGACCTTGAGCGGCGGCTGGCCCCGGTGGCGCAGCAAGTCGTTCGCGACCTCGATGGTGTCGGCGAACGGCGCGCGGGACAGGCCCTGGGCGGCGTCTTCGAAACCGGCCGCGTGCAGGCTGTCCGGCACCAGTCCGTCGTCGATGACGGTGCGCCACATGGCAACCGGAAGTGAGAGGTAATCGAGCGCCGGGAGCCGAGTCAGCGCGTCGCACCCGGTGACGGTCGGCGACGAGACGAACACACTGCGCAGCCGAGGATGTCCGGCGAGCGCCGACAGGTCCACCGGCGCGTCGAGGTTGTGCAGGCGCAGCACCTCGGTGAGTGGTCCGACATCGGTGACGGCATCGGCGATCAGACCGAATTCGGCGGCTTCGTCTTTGACGTCGAACGGGCTGCGCGGGTTGATCACGGCCCCGTTCTGCAGGTATTCGGTCAGCGAGGGCGCCAGCCACTGTGCGCCGACCGGGGCATCGCGGTGCAGGTGCAGCAGCTGGCCGACGGTGCCGTTGGGCCCGGGCGCCATGTCGACGACGAAGAATCCGGCTTCGGGATCGGTTCCCACGACGAACCAGGCTGCCGAGTGCGCGAGCGGCTGGAGCTGCCCGAACCGATCTGGAGCGACTGCGGTTTCAGCACCGGATCGCCACGACAGATACCGCCGCTGCGGCTGGCAGTAGGCGCGGCCGTCGACTTCGTCGAGAGGCATGACGTACATGCCGCGGGTGATCCACGGCAGGTCCGGGTCGCTGGATTCCTCGATCGAATAGAGGTCCCCACCGGCCGCGGTGGCATACAGCGCCCGCACGTCGGGCGGCAACGGATGGCCGAACGCGTCCTCGGCGGCTGCGAGGGCACCGGGTTCCTCTGCGGGCGTACCCGGCAGTGCGTCGGTGACGATGCGCGCGACCAGCTCCGAAGCGCAGCCAGGTGAAAATCCTTGCCCAGCAGTCGGTTCCGGCTGGCGTCGATAGGGTTCCGGGTGGGCGCCCGGAGACAGGACCACCCCATCGATCGCACCGTACCCTGCCATCCCGGCCAGATGCGGCGACCGACTGTCGACCACCATGACCTCGGCGAAACCGTCGGGCCGGGCGACGGCGCAGAAGAGGAAGTCGCAGTCAGCGGCCTCGGCCTGCAGTGTCGCGAGAACCTCGCGGTCCAGCAGCATCGAGCCGCCGGAGCCATCCGAGAACAGCCCGCCATCGCTGAACTCGCAGTCGTTGGAGTTCGCCAGGGACACCAGGGCGTTCAGGAACGGCCGCCAAGTATCCGGTGAAGTGACGGTGTCGTTGAGCACCAACCGAATCTAGGTGATGCCGATTCGCCCGCCTGCCGGGCTCGCGACGATATCGATTTGCACTGGTCAGCGATACTTGCTACATGTTCGCGCACCTTGTCGACGTCCTGCCGGCGTTCCTCGTCGCGTCGGTGATCCTGGCCGCGCTGCCCGGCCCGGCGACCGCGCTGTTCCTGCACCGCTCGGTACGCGACGGCCGCAAGGCCGGCCTGGCGGCCGTCGTCGGCAACGAGATCGGCATCTGCGGCTGGACGCTGGCCGGCGGCGGCGGGCTGTCGATCCTGCTGACCGCCAACCACTGGCTGTCGCTGGCGCTGCACGTCGTCGGGGCCGCGATCATGATCTGGCTCGGCATCAGCGCGTGGCGCAGCGCCAAACACCCCACCGACATGACGGCGGCACTGCCGCCGCGCGGCCGGACGCCTGCGGCAGCGTTCCGCGCGGCGCTGGTGTCCATCGCCGCCAACCCGAAGGCCGCGGCCTTCGGCATCGTGGTGCTCCCCCAATTCCTGCCGGCCAGCGGCCCGGTCCTGCCGACGCTGCTGGTGCTCGCCGCCATTCAGCTCGTCATCGACACCTCGTGGTGTGTCGGCGTCGTCCTGGCCGCTGATCGGGCCCGAAACATCCTGAGCCGCACCCACATCCGCCAGCGCATCGAACGCGCCATGGGCGCGATCCTGGTCGCACTCGGCCTCGGCCTGGCAGCCGACGCCTAGCGCGTCAGTGCGCGGCGGCGTCCCAACTCGGGCCGTAGCCCACCGACACCTCGAGCGGCACATCCAACGGGTAGGCGCTGCCCATCTGGTCGCGCACCAGGGTCTCGAGCGTGTCCCGTTCGCCGTCGGCCACCTCGAACAGCAGCTCGTCGTGCACCTGCAGCAGGACCCGCGACTTGAGCCCGGCGTCCTTCATGGCGGTGTCGACGTTGATCATCGCGACCTTGATGATGTCGGCGGCGCTGCCCTGGATGGGCGCGTTGAGCGCGGCTCGCTCGGCGGCCTCACGGACGTTGCGGTTGCTGCTGTCGAGTTCCGGCAGGTAACGCCGACGTCCGAGCACCGTCGAGGTGTACCCGTCCTTGCGCGCTTGTTCGACAACCGAGTGCAGGTAGTCGCGCACCCCACCGAACCGGTCGAAGTACTGGTCCATCTGCTGCTTGGCTTCTTCGGTCGAGATCTTCAGCTGCGACGCCAGGCCGTACGCCGACAACCCGTAGGCCAGGCCGTAGGACATGGCCTTGACCCGGCGGCGCAGCTCCGCGGTCACTTCCTCGCTCGGCACGCCGAAGGCCCGCGAGGCGACGAAGGTGTGCAGGTCCTCGCCCGTGTTGAACGCCTCGATGAGGCCGGCGTCGCCCGACAGGTGCGCCATGATGCGCATCTCGATCTGGCTGTAGTCGGCCGTCATCAGCTCGGCGAAGCCCTTGCCCACGACAAAGGCCTCGCGAATTTGGCGGCCGGCTTCGGTCCGGATCGGGATGTTCTGCAGGTTCGGCTCGGTCGACGAGAGCCGGCCCGTGGCGGCGATGGTCTGGTTGAAGGTCGTGTGAATGCGACCATCTGCGGCCGTCGAATTGAGCAGACCGTCGACGGTGACCTTGAGCCGGGTGGCGTCGCGGTGGGCCAGTAGATGCTGCAGGAATGGATGCCCGGTCTTGTCCAGAAGTGATTGCAGCGCATCGGCATCCGTGGTGTAGCCGGTCTTGGTGCGCTTGGTCTTCGGCATCTCGAGCTTGTCGAACAGCACCACCTGCAGCTGCTTGGGCGAGCCCAGGTTGATCTGCTCACCGATGGCCGCATAGGCCGCCTCCGCGGCATCGCGGATCTGGTCGGCGAACTGGCTCTGCAGCCGGCCCAGCAGTTCGATGTCGACGGCGATGCCCGCGTTCTCCATCTCGGCGAGCGCCCGCTGCACCGGCAGTTCCATCTGGCCGAGCAGCGCCAGGGAGTCGATCCGGGCGAGTTCCACGTCCAGTGCGTCGGCCAGGTCGCCGACGGCCGCTGCCCGCACGATCAGGGCCTGCACCGCCGCGTCGTCGACCTCATCGGGATCATCGAGCAACGAAAGCTGTTGTTCCTCTTTGCCTTCCGCGCGCAGTTCACGCCCCAGGTACCGCACCGAAAGGTCGTCGAGGGCGAAGCTACGCTGCCCCGGGCGGACCAGGTAGGCGGCCAATGCGGTGTCAGAGGTGACGCCGGCCAGCGTCCAGCCGCGACCCAACAGGTCGTGCCACGCCAGCTTCGCCTCGTGCAGCGCCTTCGGCGGGCCCGGGTCGGCGAGCCACGATGCCAGCGCTGCCTCGTCCTCGGCGTCCAGTCGCGCGGTGTCGATGTAGACGCCCTCGCCGCTGGCGGACACGATGGCCAGCGCGGTGGCGTCGGCGTCGAAGGCCTTGTGCGTGCCGTTGACCGCCATGCCGAACCGGCTGCCATTGCTGTGCTCGGCGAGCCAGGCCGCCAGGGTGCCGGGCTCGAGCAGACCGCCCCGGACGTCGAAGCCGAGCTCGACCTCGGGCTCGACCGGCGACAGGGTGTCGAACAGCCGGTCCCGCAGCACCCGGAATTCCAGGTCGTCGAACAACTGGTGGATGCGGTCCCGGTCCCACGGCTGCACCCGCAGCCCCTCCGGGGTGTGCGGCAGCGGCACGTCCTTGACCAGGTCCGTCAGCTCGCGGTTGAGGATGACGTTGGAGAGGTTGGCCCGCAGCGAGTCGCCGACCTTGCCCTTGACCTCATCGACGTGGTCGACCAGCGCCTGCAGCGAGCCGTACTGGTTGATCCACTTGGCCGCGGTCTTCTCGCCCACGCCGGGGATGCCGGGCAGGTTGTCGCTCGGGTCGCCGCGCAGGGCCGCGAAATCCGGGTACTGCGTCGGGGTGAGGCCGTACTTCTCGACGACCGCGTCCGGCGTGAAGCGGTGCAGGTCACTGACGCCCTTCTTGGGGTACAGCACCGTGACGTCGTCGCTGACCAGTTGCAGCGAGTCGCGGTCGCCGGTGACGACCAGCACCCGGAAGTCCTCGTCCTGGGCTTGCGTGGCCAGTGTCGCGATCAGGTCGTCGGCCTCGAAGCCCTCCTCGGCAAGGACCGTGATGCCGAGGGCGCCCAGCACCTCTTTGGTGATGTCGATCTGGCCGCGGAACTCGTCGGGAGTGGCGGCGCGCCCCTCCTTGTACTCCGGGTACTTCTCCTTGCGGAAGGTCTTGCGCGACACATCGAAGGCGGCCGCGACATGGGACGGCTTCTCGTCGCGCAGCAGGTTGATCAGCATGGCGGTGAAGCCGTACACCGCGTTGGTGGTGAGCCCGCCCTGCGTCTTGAAGTTCTCGGCGGGCAGCGCGTAGAAGGCGCGGAACGCCAGTGAATTGCCGTCCAGCAGCATCAAGGTGGGCTTGGTGGCGGGCGGGGCGTCCGTTGCGGTGGGGCTCACGGCCCTAACTCTATTCAGCCGCACCGACAGCCAGTAACCGCCGCGCCATGTTGACCAATGCGCGGGCCGCTGGACTCATCGGACCGTCGGACCGCCAGGCGAACACCAACCGCCCACGCAGCGCCGGTGTCAGTGCCACCAGGTGCAGATCGCCACGCGACTGCACCATCGATCGCGGCAGGATCGCCACGCCCAACCCCCGTGCGGCGAGATCCGCCAACGCGTGCGGGGTACTCGCCTCGAACGCGACGTGCGCCTCGACGCCGGCGTCGGAGCAGGCCCGGTCGAACTGAAGGCGGATGCCGGCACCGACAGGCAGCGCGATGACGGCGCGGTCGGCCAGCTCCTCCAGCCGGACGCTGCGCCGGCCGCGCCAGGGATCGTCGTGGCCGACCGCGGCGACGATGGGCTGATCGGTGACCACAACCGCGGCCAGCCCGGACGGCAGCTCCGCGCCCACCGACACGATGACGGCATCGAACCGCCCGGTGCGCACGCCCTCGATCAGCACGTCCGAGTTCGCGGTACCGAGCGTGATGTCGACGTGCGGGTGCGTCCGGTGGAACTGCGCCAGCAGGCCGGGCATGTCCGCGTCGTGCGCAGTGACCGTGGCGATGGTGACCGACCCCCGCACCAGGTCACTGAGTTCGGCCACCGCGGTGCGCGCATCGGCGGCCGCGGCGAGGGCCACTCTGGCATGGGGCAGCACCGCCCGCCCCGCCGCGGTCAGCCGAATCTCCCTTCGGGCGCGGTCGAACAGCGGCTCCCCCAGTTCGCGTTCCAGCCGCGCGATCTGGGCGCTGACCGCGGGCTGCGCGACGTGGATGCGTGCGGCGGCGCGGGTGAAGTTGGCTTCTTCCGCGACGGCCACGAAGTACTCCAACTGCCGCAATTCCATAACTATTTATTATAGTTTGTGGACTAGATCGGTATTGGACTTATAGTTCTGCCGCGCCGAGGCTGGATTCATGACACAGCTCCTCATCGCCGGCGCCGGCATCGGCGGCCTGACCACAGCCCTCACCCTGCATGCCCGGGGTTTCGACGCACTCGTCCTCGAGCGCGCGCACGACCTGCAGCCGTTGGGGGTCGGGATCAACCTGCTGCCCCACGCGGTGCGCGAGCTCACCACGCTCGGCCTCGGCGATCGGTTGACCGCCATGGCCGTCGCACCGGACTCGATCCGCTTCTATACCCACCGCGGCGAGCTACTGTTCACCGAGCCTCGCGGGCTGGCCGCGGGTGACGCGTACCCACAGCTGTCGGTACACCGCGGACACCTGCAGATGATGCTGCTCGACGCGGTCCGCGACCGCCTCGGCGCCGACGCGGTGCGCACCGGCAGCGGCGTCACCGGATTCCGGCAGGACGACGACGGAATCGTCGCCGACACCGCGGCCGGCCCGGTCGCCGGCGCCGCCCTGATCGGGGCCGACGGCATCAATTCGGTGGTGCGCGCCGCGCTGCACCCGGGCCATGACCCATTGCTGTCAGCGGGCATCACGATGTACCGCGGCGCCAGCGACATTGTGCCGTTCCTCGACGGACACACCATGGCAATCGTCAAGGGCGACAACGGAGTTGACCTCATCACCTATCCGATCGGCGGCGGTCGGGTGAACTGGGTGCTCCAGGTTCCCGCCGGGCGGGCCGGCCCACGCCAGGGCGATGCCAAGTGGAACGCGCCCGCGACGGCCGACGACGTGTTGCCGCACGTGGCCGACTGGAACCTCGACTGGCTCGATATGGCGGCACTGATCGGCCAGAGCCCGGCGCTGTTCAGTTACCCCATGGTCGACAAGGACCCGTTGCCGCACTGGGGCGATGGTCTGGTGACGCTGCTCGGCGACGCCGCCCATCCGATGTACCCCGTGGGCGCCAATGGGGCATCGCAGTCGATCGTCGACGCCCGCGTACTCGCCGACGAACTGGCCACCCACGGCCTGGCCGGCCTGCGCGACTACGAGCGCGCCCGCCGCGCCGAGACCGCCGACGTCATCGCCGCCAATCGCGCGATGCACGCCGCGGGGGCGTCGCAGACCTCGACGGTATTGGCGCGCGTCGCCGCGCGCTATCGGACCGACACCGCGACGAGCACCCGGTCATGACGGGGTCGGCTCGCGAACCGGATCGAAGCGGCGCAACTGTTCCCGGATGACGTCCGCCCGATCGGTGATCGCCCCGACGTGCCCGTCCGGCCGCACCAACACGTACGAGCCGGCGGGCACGTCGTAGTCGGGGCCCGGCGCCAAGCGCAACTGTGGCACCCCGAAATCGACTGCCGGCCCGCCGAATTCGAGTACCGTCCAATGCGGGCCACGGAAGACGTCGAACAGTCGCCGCCCGTCGGACAGCAGGCCGTCGGGCGCGCGGTCGCCCGCCTGGAGCACACCTGGGCCATGCCCTTCGCCGGCAAGCGGGCCACCCCGGTAGGAGATGTCCAGCTGATGAATGGCGGACGGCGCAGGCCCTGCCGCACCGAAACCCTGACGGTGCAACGCGCCGCTGAGCTGTAATACGTTCGCCGCGATCGGCATCCGCTCGGCGGCATAGGTGTCCAACAGTTCATCGGGAGCGCCGGCCAGCACCGCGGCCAGCTTCCAGCCCAGGTTGTAGGCGTCCTGCACCCCGGTGTTGACGCCCTGTCCCCCGGCGGGCGAATGGACATGCGCGGCGTCGCCCGCCAGCAGTACTCGGCCCATCCGGAACTGTTGCGCCATCAGGAGATTCACCCGGTACTCCGAAATCCACCGCAAGTCCGATAGCACCACATCGCGCCGCCCCGAGCGCTTTTCGAGAAGATCCTGCATCGCGGCCAGGGTCAACGCCGGCGGGTTCTCGCCCGGCGCCATCGTCACCACCAGCTGGAAGTGCTCGGTGCCCGGCAGATTCCACAACGAGAACCGCTTGGACTGGTCGCCGTCACCGGTAAGCAGGTGACAGCACCGGCCGTCGAGCCCGGTGGCCCGGACGTCGCCCACGACGATGCGTTCCTCGGTCAGTGCACCACCGAGAAACTCGACGCCGGACACCTTGCGCACCGTGCTGCGGCCGCCGTCGGCGCCGACGAGATAGTCGGCGCGGATCGGACCGCGGTCGGTCTGTACCGTCACACCGCCGTCGTCTTGCCCGAAACCTGTTACCGCGGTGCCGAATTCGATGGTCCCGCCCAGTTCGACGAACCGTGACGCCAGGATCTGGTCGGTGCGCCACTGCGGGATCAGCCAGGTGTACGGGTACGGCACCGCCGGGGTGGCCGGGAGTTCGGGAAGTCCCAGCAGTTCGTAGATCGGCTTGGTCCACACCGCTTCCGCGCCGCGGTACAGCCGCATGGGCGGAAAGGCCTCGCCGGCCGCGAGCACCGCACAGACCACACCGAGGTCGTCGAAGACTTCCAGGGTGCGCGGCTGCAGTCCTTTGCCCCGCGAACCGGGGAACAACGTCGCGACCCGGTCGAGTACACGACACTCCACGCCACGTCTGGCCAGTTCGATGGCGAGGGTCAATCCGGTCGGACCGGCACCGGCGATCACAACGGTCATCGAGCACCGCCCAACAGTGGTAACAGGACGCCGTCGACGAGCTGCGCACTGAATGCGGAGTCGATGGGCAGATCGAGGTGGACTTGGCGCAGGATCATCGCCTCGGCGACGTCGTGAACGAGTTCGACGTCGGCGTCGGCGGCGATATCGCCGCGCGCAATGGCCCGCTCCAGGGCGTCATGGAATGGCGAGAGCTCTTCTTTGTCCAGATGCCGGCGGATGGCCTCGGCCAGTTGTTCGTCGTGCCGCATGAGCGTCGCCAGCTCTGCCGTCACGCGCGTCAACGGGTCGGCGACATTCGCGGCGATCGCCTCCATGACCGCGAACAGGTCGCTGCGCAGTGCCCCGGTGTCAGGAATCGACGCGTTTCGGGCGGCGTCCGCGGCGTCGAGTGTGGCGCGAACGAGTTGGGCCTTGTTCGGCCAGCGCCGATAGATGGTCGCCTTGCTGGCGCCCGCCCGCACGGCCACGGCGTCAGTGGTCAATGCCGCATAACCCCGCTCGACGAGCAATTCGGCCGTGGCAGCCAGCACCGCCTGTTCCCGCTGGATTCCCCGAACCATGCCCGAAGTGTACGAAACCGTTTCGTACGCTTCAAGACCGTTTCCCGACTGCCGGGACAAAACTGCAACACGTTTCAGTTTCTGGCCCGTCGGGAGCTACGCTGAGCTCGTGCCAGGAGTGACGGATGCCGGTAGTCAGCCGGCCATTGAAGGTTGGTGGGACACCGACGAAAACGGTGCAGCGCACCTGATCGGAGCCAAGTGCCCGCAGTGCGGAACATATGTTTTCCCGCCCCGCGCCAATAACTGCCCCAGCCCGGCTTGCGACAGTGACGTGCTCGAGCCCGTCGCGTTGTCGCGCCGCGGCACGGTGTGGAGCTACACCGAGAACCGGTATCCCCCGCCAGCGCCGTACCCGGCGGCCGATCCGTTCGAGCCGTTCGCCATCGCCGCGGTCCAGCTGGAGGCCGAAGGCCTCATCGTGCTGGGCAAGGTCGTCGAGGGCACGCTCGCCGCGGACCTCAAGGTCGGCATGGAGATGGAGCTGACCACCATGCGGCTGTACACCGACGATGACGGTGTCGAGCGCACCACCTATGCCTGGGAGATCGCGAAATGAGCACTCCGGAACCGTTGTACATCCTCGGTGCGGGTATGCACCCGTGGGGCAAGTGGGGCCGTGACTTCACCGAGTACGGCGTCGTCGCCGCGCGTGCTGCGCTGGCCGAGGCCGGCCTGGACTGGCGTCAGATCCAGCTGGTCGCCGGTGCCGACACCATCCGCAATGGCTACCCCGGCTTCATCGCCGGTTCGACGTTCGCCCAGAAGCTGGGCTGGAACGGCGTGCCGGTGTCCTCGTCGTACGCCGCGTGCGCCAGTGGTTCGCAGGCGCTGCAGAGCGCCCGTGCCCACATCCTGGCCGGCTTCTGCGACGTCGCGCTGGTCATCGGTGCCGACACCACGCCGAAGGGCGCGTTCGCACCAGTCGGCGGTGAGCGCAAGAACGACCCCGACTGGCAGCGCTTCCATCTGCTGGGCGCCATGAACCCGGTGTACTTCGCCCTGCTGGCCCGCCGCCGGATGGACCTCTACGGCGCCACGTCCGAGGACTTCGCCCAGATCAAGGTGAAGAACTCGAAGCACGGCCTGAACAACCCGTATGCCCGCTACCACAAGGAGGCTTCGGTCGAGGACGTGCTGGCCAGCCCGGTCGTCTCCGACCCGCTGCGCCAGCTGGACATCTGCGCCACCTCGGACGGCGCCGCGGCGCTGATCGTGGCCAGTGCCGAGTTCGCGCGCAAGCACCTGGGTTCACTGGAGGGTGTGCCGTCGGTTCGCGCGATCAGCACCGTCACGCCGCAGTACCCGCAGCACCTGCCCGAATTGCCGGACATCGCAACGGATTCCACTGCGGCCATCGCCGGACCGGACCGGGTGTTCAAGGACCAGATCCTCGATGCGGCGTACGCCGAGGCCGGCATCGGACCCGACGACGTCAGCCTGGCCGAGGTCTACGACCTGTCGACCGCGCTCGAGCTGGACTGGTACGAGCACCTGGGCCTGTGCGCCAAGGGTGAAGGCGAGCAGCTGCTGCGCTCCGGTGCCACCGCCATCGGTGGCCGGGTTCCGGTCAACGCATCGGGCGGTCTGGCGAGCTTCGGTGAAGCCATCCCGGCCCAGGCCATTGCGCAGGTGTGTGAGCTCACCTGGCAGCTCAAGGGTCAGGCCACCGGCCGCCAGGTCGAAGGCGCCCGCGTGGGCGTGACCGCGAACCAGGGTCTGTTCGGCCACGGTTCGTCGGTGATCGTCGCGCGCTAGTTGCTGATTTCGGTCCGGGTCAAGCCGGGCAGCCGCAAAGGGCCGCTCGTCGAGACCGACGCCGACGGCACGTTGGTCGTCTACGTCCGCGAGCAGGCGGTGGACGGCAAGGCCAATACCGCCGTGATCCGCGTGCTCGCCGAGCATTTCGACGTGCCGAAGTCGCGGGTCGAGTTGGTGTCCGGCGCGGCAGGGCGGATCAAGAGGTTCCGGATCGACGAGTAGCGCGGGGATACTGCAGTCATGCCCCGGATCACCGTCGTCCGCGGCGACGTCACGGTTCGCAGGCCTACCCGCCTCCGCCCACACGCCCAACGTGAAGAAGATCGCGAGATTTCCTCGGTTTCTCGGGATTTACTTCACGTTCGACCGCGAACCTCAGGCGACGCCCAAGTAGGCCGCACGAATGCTGTTGTCCGACAGCAGCTCCCGGGCGACGCCTTCCCGCGTCACCCGCCCGGTCTCCAGGATGTAGGCGCGGTCCGAACGACTGAGCGCCTGCTGCGCGTTCTGCTCGACGAGCAGCACCGTGGTGCCCTGCTGGTTGATCTCGGAGATGATGTGGAAGATCTGCGAGATCACCTTGGGCGCCAAGCCCATTGACGGCTCGTCGAGCAGCAGCACCCGGGGCCGGGCCATCAGCGCCCGCCCGATGGCCAGCATCTGCTGCTCACCGCCGGACAGCGTCCCGCCGGCCTGCGACCGTCGTTCGGCCAGCCGCGGGAACGTCTCCAGCACCCAGTCCAGCCGCTCGCGGTACTCGGTCTTGGTCGCGAATTTACGGCCGTAGCAACCCATTTCGAGGTTCTCGATGATGGTCATGCCCGGGAAGATGCCGCGGCCCTCCGGCGCCTGGATCAGGCCCGACGTCACCCGTCGGTGTGCCTTGACCTTCGAGATGTCCTCGCCGTCGAACCATACTGAACCCGACGACAACGGCAACAGCCCGGACAGCGCACGCATCATCGTGGTCTTGCCCGCGCCGTTGGACCCGAGCAGCGTCACCAGCTCACCCTGGTGCACCTGAAGCGAAACCCCGTGCAGCGCCTCGATTCTGCCGTAGTGCACCGAGATGTCGCGCACTTCCAGCAGCACCGGCTCAGAGCTCGTCATCGGGCACCCCCAGGTAAGCGGCGATGACCTTCGGGTCCTCGCGAATCTCGGCCGGCAGGCCTTCGGCGATCTTGCGCCCGAACTCCAGCACCACGATCCGGTCGGTGACGCCCATGACCAGGCGCATGTCGTGTTCGATCAGCAGCACGGTGTAGCCGTCGTCCCGGATCGCCTGGATCAGCTCGATGAGCGCCGACTTCTCGCTCGGGTTAAAGCCGGCGGCGGGCTCGTCCAGGCACAGTAGTTTCGGCTCGGTCGCCAGGGCCCGCGCGATTTCCAGCCGGCGCTGGTCGCCGTAGGACAGGCTCCTGGCCTTCTCCTCGCCGCGGTGCGCGATGCCGACGAACTGCAGCAGCGCTGCGGCCCGTTCGATGGCGTCGCGTTCCTCGCGCCGGTGCCGCGCGGAACGCAGGAGCGCGCCGGGCACCGAGGTCTTGTGCCGGGCATCCGTGCCGACGACGACGTTCTCGAGCGCCGTCATCTCGCCCCACAACCGGATGTTCTGGAAGGTGCGCGCGATGCCGCGGCGGGTGATCTCGTGACGTTTGATCTTGCCGAGTGGCGCGCCGTCGAACATCACCGAACCGGATGACGGCCGGTAGACGCCGGTGATCGCGTTGAAGCAGGTGGTCTTGCCGGCGCCGTTGGGTCCGATGAGGCCGAGGATTTCACCGCGCCGGATATCGAACGTCACGGAATCGAGCGCGGTGAGTCCACCGAACTTGACGGTGAGATCGGTTGTCGCCAAGAGCTTCTCGCCCTCTGCCACCTGCACGTCCCGGTGCAGTGCGGCGAGCTCCTCGTCGGGTGCGGGCTCCACAGGGTCGGTCATGCCGCCGCCTTCGAATCGTCCGCATTCCGCAGCAACCGTCGCGCCGAGGTGCCGTAGGCCAGCAGCCGCTGACGTACCGGGAACAGGCCCTGCGGCCGGAAGATCATCAACACCACCAGGGCGAGGCCGAAGAACAGGTACTTGAGGTCGCCGAGGTTGATGCCCATGAGGTGCACCCCGAGCAGCCGGTTCGGCAGGTACACGATGATGAACGCCCCGAAGATCACCCCGAGCTTGTTGCCCTGCCCGCCGAGGACCACCGCGCACAGGAACAGCATCGAGTTGATGATGTTGAACGTCGGTGGTGCGACGTACTGCACCTGGCCGGCGTACAGCGCGCCCGAGAGGCCGCCGATGCCCGCGCCGATGACGAATGCCCACAGCTTGAACTTGAAGGTGTTGACGCCCATGACTTCCGCGGCGTCCTCGTCCTCCCGGATGGCGACCCAGGCCCGACCCACGCGGCTGCGCTCCAGGTTGCCGACGAGCAGCAGGATGCCGACCATGAGCACCAGCCCCAGCCAGAACCACCAGGTGCCGTAGTTGGCGTGGCCGGCCGAGTTACCGCTGGAGAACACGCCATTGGGGAGGTCGGCGTTCTCCCCCAGCCGCGGATACGCGATCTGGTTGAGGCCGCGGGCGCCGTTGGTCAGGTCGGAGAGGTTGTCGGCCAGGAGCCGGATGATTTCGCCGAATCCCAGTGTGACGATGGCGAGGTAGTCGCCGCGCAGCCGCAGCGTCGGGATACCCAACACCAGACCCGCCAACGCGGTGACAGCCATGGCCAGCGGTACACACGCCAGCCAGGCCCAGTCCTTGTCGAGGAAACCGTCGGCCCCCACCTGGTTCCACGGGCTGTCCGGACTGGTCAGCAACGCAACGGTGTAGGCGCCGACGGCGTAGAACCCGACGTAGCCGAGGTCGAGCAATCCGGCTTGGCCCACAACGACATTGAGGCCGATCGCGATGATCGCCACCATCGCGAACTGCGCCATGGTGCCGCCGAAGCTGATGCCGGGCGTGTTGAGGAACGGCGGGGTGTACAGCGGCAGCAGCGCCACCAGCGTGAACACCACGGCCCCGACGACCCATTTCGCGGGACGGCTCTGCTGGTCCCACCACTGGCGCAACTGGTCGCCCGGCGCCAGCACGTACCGGGCCACACCCTCGCTCCGATGCTGCCCGCTCATGCCCGCGCCTTCCCGAGACTTTCACCGAGTATCCCGGTGGGACGGATCAACAGCACCAGCACGAGGAGGACGAAGGCCACCACGTCACGCCACTGCGTGCCGAAGAAGGCCTGCCCGTAGTTCTCCATGACGCCGAGGATCAACCCGCCCAGCAGCGCGCCCCGCAGGTTGCCGATGCCGCCGAGCACCGCGGCCGAGAAGGCCTTGATTCCCAACAGGAATCCGCCGGAGTAGATGATGCCCTGCGGCACCTTCAAGGTGAACAGGAGCGCGGCGGCGCCGGCCAGCAGGCCGCCGATGAGGAACGTCGTCATGATGATGCGCTCGCGGGACACACCCATGAGGGTGGCCGTCGCCGGGTCCTGCGCGACGGCACGGATCCCGCGGCCGAACTTGGTTCGGTTCAGCGCGATGTCGGTGAGCAGCGCCAGCACGATGGCGGAGACCACGATGACGATGGTGACGTTCGAGATGTTCGCGCTGAAGAGGGTGAACTGAGTCTTGGGCTGCACCAGGATGATTGGCTGCTGGGCATTGCTGCCGCCGAATCCTTTGAGGATCTTCGGCAGCACGAAGTGCACGAACTCCTGCAGGACGAACGACATGCCGATCGCGGTGATGAGGAACGTCAGCCCGCGCGCATTACGACGGCGCAGTGGTCGATAAGCGACGACTTCCAGTCCCACCGCGGCCGCGCCCGAGACCAGCATCGCGACCACCATGGCGACGCCCAGGTAGAAGATGGTCAACCCGACACCCAGGTTGTAGGCATTTCCGCTGGGTTTGAAGCCGAGGATGATCTCCAGCGCGAAGTATGCGCCGAACATGCCGAGCATGAAGATTTCCGAATGCGCGAAGTTGATCAGTCGCAGCACGCCGAACACCAGCGTGTAGCCGACGGCGACCAGGGCATAGATCGCACCCCAGGACAGCCCGTCAATTGTCAACTGCCAGAACCCGTTCACCAGGTTGTCGACGTTGAAATTGATGTTGGCCGCGGTGCACACGTAGTGGCCGACGCAGTCGGGTGTCATCGGGTGGCGGCTCCTCGCTTATCGCGGTGGTGACTGTCTGCGAACGAACGACGCGCCCGGCACGGGGTCCGGACGCGTCGTCGTCTGCAGGTTCCTACTGGACCTTGTAGATCCAGATCAGGTTGGTGGTCAGCTCACCCTTGTTGTTCCACTGGTACTTGCGGGCCACACCCTGGCCTTCGTACTTGGTGACGAAGTCCAGCAGCGCCGGCCGGGTGACGGCACCCGAGTCGATGCCCTTGACCAGGATGGTGCCCAGGTCGTAGCCCTCGGTGCTGTAGGTGCCGGGCTCCTGGCCGAACTTCTTGGTGTACTCCTCGGCGAACTGCTTGCTGGCCGGGCCGCACGGGCAGGACAGGATGGCGCCCTTCGTGGCCTCGCCGCCCTGCTTGACGAACTCGGGGTCCTTGGTGCCGTCGGCGCTCGCGAACGTCGCGGTCACGCCACCGTCCTTGAGCTGCTGGGCGAACGTCGCGGCCTCGGCGTAGTAACCGCTGTAGAAGATGGCGTCCGGGGCCGCGCCCTTGATCTGGGTGACGGCCGCCGAGAAGTCCTTGTCGCCCTTCTTGACCGAGATGTTGCACGCCGAGTCGGCGACCGGTCCGAGCGTGGTGCGCACGGCGGTGGCGAGGCCGAGGCCGTAGTCGGTGCTGTCGTCGACGACGCAGACCTTCTTGTACTTGAGCGTGTTCTTCAGGTAGTTCGCGACCGAAGGACCCTGCACGCCGTCATTGGCCAGGCCGCGGAAGAAGGTCTTCCAGCCGTTCTCGCTCAGCGTCACGTTGGTGGCCGAGGCGGTGGCTGCGACCAGGCCGGCCTGGTCGAACACCGTGCCGGTGGCCTTCGTCTCGCCGGAGAAAGCCGGGCCGACGAGGCCGATGGTGAACTTGTCGTCGACGATCTGCGGCGCGATGGCCGTCGCCTTCTGCGGGTCGCCTTCGGTGTCGAAGGTCTTGAGCGTCACCTGGCAACCCGGGTTCGCGGCGTTGTGCTTGTCGATGGCCAGCTGCACGCCGTCCTTGATGTTGATGCCCAGCGCGGCATCGGGACCGTTCAGCGCGCCCGCCATGGCGATGGAGACCGGTGGGCAGGTGGCCTTGCCGTCGCCGGCTGGATCAGCCGGGGTCGCGCCGGTGGCACCCTTGACCTCGCGACCGTTCTCGTCGATCTGCACCTGCTCCACGATCTTCAGATTCGAACCGGTGGCGCCGCTCTGCTTCGGATCAGACTGGCTGCATCCCGCCAGACCGAACACGATCAGACCGGCACTGCCGACTGCAAGAGCATTACGAGCTACGCGACTGCGCACGCTTCACCTCCGGGTCATGGTTACCTGGCACCGGATGCGGCCTGCACACTTGGCAGGTGGGCCGACATCCGGCACTTCGCGTAGACAGTAACCAACACGGAGCGGCGATACGCGCTGTTGAGCGATGCTCGCCGACGGTGTCTCTATCGGACCTGTGTAAATGCTGCGGCCCGAAACACAGAGTTAACCGGCGGCGGATGGCCGACTCAGTCGGCTGACGGCTCCGCCGTCTCGGCGGCAGGCGGATCCAGCGTCTCGACGACCACCTCGGCCACCCGCTTCATGGTGGTGCGCCGGTCCATGGCGGCCCGCTGAATCCACTTGAACGCCTCGGGTTCGGTCATGCCCTGCTTGGTCTGCAGGATGCCCTTGGCACGCTCGACGAGCTTGCGGGTCTCCAGGCGGTCCGACAGCGACAGGACTTCCTTCTCCAACGCCGTCAGCTCACCGAATCGGCTGACCGCGACCTCGATGGCCGGCACCAGGTCGGTGATGGAGAACGGCTTGACCAGGTAGGCCATGGCGCCGGCGTCGCGAGCGCGTTCGACCAGCTCACGCTGCGAAAACGCGGTCAGGATCACGATGGGCGCGATGCGCTTGGCGGCGATCTCGGAGGCCGCGTCGATGCCGTCGCGGCGCGGCATCTTCACGTCCATGATCACCAGGTCCGGCTTGAGCTGCTCGGCGAGCTCGACGGCCTCCTGGCCGTCGCCGGCCTCGCCGACGATCTCGTAGCCCTCGTCGCGGAGCATCTCCGCGAGGTCCAGCCGGATGAGCGCTTCATCCTCGGCCACGAGAACACGGCGCGGTGTGACGTCATCAGTTGTTGGACCGGTCATCACCACATTGTCGCGTGAGGTGCCCGCCAAGGCGACCTCGGGGCGCGCCGTGGCCGCCAGAATCACATCCACTATGGTGGTACACCGCACCCAGGAACCGGTGCGACGCCCTCGTATCCCAACTGGCAGAGGAAACGGATTCAAAACCCGTGCAGTGTGAGTTCGAATCTCACCGAGGGCACCAAAACTCGACGCTAAACTGCTCGCATGGGGGCACTGCGAGTCACTGCTGATGGATTGTTCGCCGTCGCCGGTCAACTCGAGCAGCATGCCCAAGCTCTGTCGGCACACACCATCAGCGGGGCCCCGCTGCCCGAAGGCCAGTCCACCGCTGATGTCGTCGGCGAGATTCAGGCGCGCGTCGATGCCGCGTCCGTCGCTCATGCCGAGCGCATCTGGTCGGTGGCGGCCTCGTTGACCTCCGCCGGACGTGCCTATACCGACTCCGACAGCTCGGCGTCGGCAGCATTAGCGGACTAGCCTCTGATGGCCGAACTCGAATTGCCGACCCTGGCACAGATCACCGATTGGGATGTTCAGCACCTGGTCGACGCCGCAGTGCAGTGGAACAAGACCGCCGAGCTGTGGGAGAACTCCTTCCACGAGGTCTGGCAGGGCACGCTGCGGCCCGGCGGCAGCACCTGGGAAGGCACTGCCGCGGAGAACGCCCAGGACATCGCGTGGCGCGATCTGGTGAAAGTCCGCGGGTCGGCCGACTCGCTGCGGACCGCGGCCAATATCGCTCAGACCGGCGCGGCGTCACTCTCTGACGTCAAACGCCTGGCGCTGGGCGCGATTGACGACGCCCGCACCAACGAATTCACGGTCGCCGAAGACCTGTCGGTGGCCGAGGTCAGGTACCGGTTCGTGGCCCGGGAACGCGAGTCGCGCGAGTCGATCGCCGACGATCATGCCGCCGACATCCGGCACTTCGCCGCGAATCTCGTTGCCTTGGACCGCGACATCGCGCACCGGCTGCGGGCGACGATGTCCGGGATCGGCGCCCCGAGCTATTCGGTCTGAGCCGCAGCGCCGGGGCCGTCCGGTTTCGCCGTCAGCGGAGTATCCGCAGGCGGGCACCAAATTCAGCCCTGCGCGTCTACCCTTAAATCCATGGCGATCATGGACGACGCTCGCCTTGCCGGTGGCGCCGCGCCTCCGGCCGGCGCCGACCTGGTCGCGGCCGTGCGTCGTTCGGTGTGCGTACCGACCGCAACCGTCGCCGAATGCCTTCGCCCCGATGCCGACATCCTGAGCCCCACTGTCGCGCGCAGCCGGCGGATCCTGACCCGCACCAGCCGCCTCGGCGCGCTGCTCAGCGTCTTCTTCGCGTTCCAGGCCTTGTCCACAGGCCCGTACGCGATGTGGATCGGTGCGGTCAACCTGGCGAGCGCGGCGCTGTTCCTGCTGGTCCCGTCGCTCTACCGGTTCGGTGAGCTGGTCGCCCCGGCGGCGTTCGTGCTCATCGCCTATACCTCGGTCACCGTCGTCTGCATCGACGTCGGCACCGGCTCCGGCATCCTCCTGTATTTCGCCGTGGCGGGCGCCATCGCACTGCTGATCGTCGGTCTCGAACATCTGTGGTTCGCGGCCGCCGTCGCCGCGGTCGGCATCGTCACCGCGACCATCCTGGAGTTCACCATCCCGGCGCACACCGGGGCACAAACGGAGATGGAAAGCCGCGTCACCTACATCATCACGGCGGTGTCGGCCTGTCTGATCGTGATGGCGACCGTGTGGTCGGTCCTACGCGAGAACGCCATCGCTCAGCGGGCCATCCAGGCCGAGTATCTCCGGTCCGAGTCGCTCTTGGCCAACATCCTTCCCGAGTCCATCGCGCAGCGACTCAAAGATCCGGCGCATTCGGTGATCGCCGACAAATTCGACGACGCCTCAATCCTTTTCGCGGACATCGCCGGGTACACCCAGCGGGCGAGTGACACGGCCCCCGGCGACCTGGTCCAGTTCCTGGACACGCTGTACACCGGCCTCGACGCCCTGGTCGACCGGCACGGCCTGGAGAAGGTCAAGACGAGCGGCGACTCCTACATGGTGGTCAGCGGAATACCACACGACCGGGCCGACCACCTCGAGGCATTGGCGTGCCTGGCCCTGGATTTCGCCGAAGAAGTCCGCGAACTGACCGACCCGAAGGGCCGGCCCGTCCCCGTCCGCATCGGCATCGCCGCCGGGCCCGTGGTCGCGGGCGTCGTGGGGTCACGCAAGTTCTTCTACGACGTCTGGGGCGACGCCGTCAATGTCGCCTCGCGCATGGAGAGCACCGATGTCGCCGGCCGAATCCAGGTGCCGCACAACGTCTACGAACGCCTGCAGCACGCCTACGAATTCGAAGAGCGGGGCGAGATCGACGTCAAGGGCAAGGGACTGATGCGCACCTGGTACCTGGTGGGCCGCCTGTCCGCGGCCGGCCCGTCGCGGGCCGACGGCGCTCAGTCCAGCCCGTGCTCGATGGCGTAGCGCGCCGCTTCCACCCGATTGGCGACCTGCAGTTTGCGGAAGGTCGCTTGCACATGGTTCTCGACGGTGCGGTGGCTCAGGGTCAGCCGCTCGGCAATCTGCTTGGCGGTCAAGCCTTTTGCCACGTAACGCAGGATTTCCGTCTCGCGTTCGGTCAAGCCCGCAGCCGGGTCCGCGCCCGGGGCCTTGGCCATGCGCCGGTGCTCGCCCAGCACCAGACCCGCCAGCCCGGGGGTGAACACCGCGCGTCCCTCACCCGTCGCGCGGACCGCGTCCGCCAGTTCGATCTTGGAGGCGCTCTTCACCAAATATCCAGTGGCCCCGGCCTTCACGGCCTCCAGCACGTCATCGCGCTCATCGGATGCCGACAGCACCAGCACCCGGCTGGCCGGTGACACCGCGAGCACCTGAGTGGTTGCCTCGACACCGCTGCCATCAGACAGCCGCATATCCATCACCACCACCTGGGGCTTGACCACCGCGGCCCGCCGGCCCGCCGCCGCGACGCCGTCGGCCGTCGCCACCACGGTGAAACCGCAGTCCTCGAGATCGCGCGCGACGGCGTCGCGCCAGATGGGGTGATCGTCGACCACCATGACCGTCAGCTGCGGCTCAGACATCGGTGGCCGCCCCGCGCCGATTTCCCGTCGCTTCGCTCGCCCGAGGTACCGTCAGCTCCCACTCCGTGCCTGTCCCCGGCGACGTCGTCAGCTCGGCCGAACCGCCGAGCGATTCCATCCGTCCCACAATGGATTTCGTCACGCCCATGTGCCCCTCCGCCGCCGCCTGCGCCAACCGTCCGTCGGCAATCCCCACCCCATCGTCGCGGATGCTCACCACCACCTGCTCCCCCAGGTCCTCGACGAGGACGAAGGCGCGAGCCTCCGGGCCCGCGTGTGCCGCCGTATTGGCCAGCACGTTGGCCGCCGCGGCGTCGAGCTCGCCCGCTACGCCGGCGTCCAGCAGCACCGGGTCCGGCGGCACGCTCACCGCGACGCGGTCACCGGCGCGGGCACGGAGCAGCTCGCCGACGTCGACCAGACCACCGGACGTCTCGTCCAGGCCGGAACTGACCAGGCGACGCAGGGCCCGTTCCTGCTCGCCGGCCAGCTCCGCGAGTTCTGTTGTCGCTCCACCGATTTCCCGCCCTTTACGGGCCACCAGCGCCAGCACCTGAATGGCGCCGTCGTGCACCTGGCGGGACAACCGCTCACGCTCGGCGGTCGCCGCCGCCAGCCGGGTCGCGCGTTGCAGTTCCGCGTGGGCCCGGCGGGCGGTCTGGGCGGCCATGCCGACGGCAAGGCCCACCGACAGCTCGATGACGAGCGTCGCCTGCCGTCCCAGGTTCGGGTCGAAATAGCCCTTGAGCACCGCGCCGGCCGCCGTGATCACCAGGCCGACACCCATCCCGGCGAGCGGCCCCAGTTGGATGGCCGCCGACAGCGTCGCGTTGGTGGCCCACAACGTCGTCGGCCACGACTGGTTGCCGGCGATCCACGCCGGGGACGCGACCAGCTCGGTCGACAACACCAGCAGCAGGACGACCAGCACTTCGGCCAGCACCCACGCCGGGCGCCGGCCGAAGCCCCGCAGATAGGCCACCGCACACGCCAGGCTCCAGGCGATGAGGACCCCGAACAGCGCCCATGTGACGGCCGGGTGCGCGAGGTCGTCATTGACCGCCAGTTGAAAACCCAAGGCGTACAGGCAGCTGAGCAACCGGAAGCCCTGCGCCGCCCGCCACAGCGGGGCAGCCGGGTCGGGTTCTGACGCCACGGGCACAGCCACTACATCACTTTTGACAGAAAAGCCTTCGTGCGTTCATGTTTCGGGTTGGCCATCACCTCACGCGGGGCGCCGTGCTCGACCACCACGCCACCGTCCATGAACACCAACTTGTCGGCCACTTCGCGCGCGAAGCCCATCTCGTGGGTGACCACGATCATCGTCATGCCCTGCTGGGCAAGCTTCTTCATGACGGCCAGCACTTCCCCGACCAGTTCCGGGTCCAGCGCCGAGGTCGGCTCGTCGAACAGCATCAGTTTGGGCTCCATCGCCAACGCACGGGCGATCGCGACGCGCTGCTGCTGACCACCGGACAGCTGCGCCGGATACGCGTCGGCCTTGCTCGCCAACCCGACCTGCTCGAGCAGCTCCCGTGCCCGACTCACCGCCGCGTCGCGCTTGACGCCTTTGACGTGGATCGGCGCCTCGATGACGTTCTCCAGCGCGGTCCGGTGCGGGAACAGATTGAAATGCTGGAACACCATGCCGACGTCACGGCGCTGGCGGGCGGCGTCCTTGGGCGGCAGTTCGTGCAGCTTGCCGCCGCGTTCCCGGTAGCCGACCAGTTCCTCGTCGACGTACAACCGCCCGGCGTTGACCTGTTCGAGGTGGTTGATGCACCGCAGGAACGTCGACTTGCCCGACCCCGAGGGGCCGACGAGCACCAGCACCTGGCCGCGCTCGACTTCCAGCGTGATGCCCTTGAGCACCTGCAGGGCACCGAAGCTCTTGCACACCTGCTCGGCGCGCACCATGGGCGCTGACAATGCGCGATCCGCCTGCGGCTCCTCGCTGGTCATGCGGGCACACCGCCGTGGTCGCCCATCTGCGCCCGGGCCAGCGCCTCGAGCTGTTTGGTCGTCAGCTTGCGCGACGCGCCCCGGGAGAAATACCGCTCCAGGTAGAACTGCCCGACCATCAGCAGACTCGTGATGACCAGGTACCAGGTGGCGGCCACCAGCAGCAGCGGGATGGGCTGGAAGATGACCGCCGAGATGTCGCGGGTACGGGTATAGAGCTCGAGGGTGTAGGGCACGGCCGTGACCAGCGACGTGGTTTTCAGCATGCTGATCAGCTCGTTGCCGGTCGGCGGCACGATGACACGCATCGCCTGCGGAAGGACGGTGCGGCGCATGGTCATCCACCACGACATGCCCAGTGCGACCGACGCCTCGGTCTGGCCTTCCGGGACGGAGATGATTCCGGCGCGGATGATTTCGGCCATGTAGGCCGCTTCGTTGAGCCCCAGGCCGATGAAGGCCATCTCGAAGGCCAGCGAAAGTCCTTGTAGCTGGATGTGAAACAGCGACGGACCGAACGGAACCCCGATCTGGATGTTCTGGTAGATCGACGGGAACAGGCCCCAGAACACCAACTGCACGTAGACCGGAGTGCCGCGGAAAATCCACAGATAGCCCCACGCGACCGCACGGAACACCGGGTTGGGCGACAGCCGCATGACGGCCAGGACGACACCGAGCACCAAGCCGATCGCCATCGCATAGACGGTGAGCTGCAGGGTGTTCCACGCCGCCTCGGCCACCCGCTCGTCGAGCAGGTACTTGAGGTAGGTGTCCCAGCCGTAGGCGGGATTGGTGGCAGCACCGTAGAGGAACAGGCCGGCGATGACGAGGATCGCCGCGGCCCCGACCCAGCGCCAGGGGTGCCGTAGCGGGACCGCGTGAATGGCGGCGGGACCGCTCGGGCCCGCCGTTGACTCAGCAGATGTCACGTCAGCTGGTCGCCCCATTGATGACCGGCTTGTCGATCATTCCCGGCTGCACGCCCCAGTTGCCGGCGATCTGCTTGTAGGTGCCGTTGTCGATCAGGTGCTGCAGCGCCTGCAACAGCGACTGCGCCAGCGGAGAGCCCTTCTTCACCGGCCAGCCGTACGGCGCCGAGTCGAACACCTCGCCTGCCTGAACCAGCTTCCCGCCCGCCTGCTTGATGGCCCACAGCGTCACGGGCGAATCGGCCGTCATGGCGTCGGCCTGGCCGACGACGACGGCGTTGGCAGCCTGGTCCTGATTGTCGAATTTCACCACATCGATCGGCGGTTTGCCGGCGTCCGTGCAGGCCTTGGACTTGGCGGGGAGTTCATCGGTGTCCTGCACCGTGGTCGATTCGACGGCGACCTTCTTGCCGCAGGCATTGTTCGGGTCGATCTGGCCACCCTGGCGCTGCGCCCACAAGCTGCCGGCCGAGAAGTACGTGACGAAATCGACCTGCTGCTCACGCTGCTTGCTGTCGGTGAACGACGACATCCCGACGTTGTAGGTGCCGGCCTGGATCGCCGGGATGATCTTGGAGAAATCCGATTCTTCGCGGTAGTCGACGGTCAGGCCCAGGGTCTGGCCGATGGCGTTCATCAGGTCGACGTCGAACCCGACGATCTTGCCGCTCGGATCCTTGAATTCGTTGGGGGCGTACGGGATGTTCACACCGACGATCAACTTGCCGCTGGACTTGATGGCCTCCGGCACCGTATTGGCGATGGACTCGACCTTGGATGCGGGGGCGGCCGACGAACTCGATGCGGGCGAGGTGGATTCGGTGTTCTTCGTACAGCCCGACAGCGCCAATGCGCCACTGGCAGCCACCACCACCGCAATGCGCCACGCCGTGCCCCGACCGGTCTGACTGACACCTGACACGTTGCCTCTTCCTTACTGCTTCGCTCTGTCCCGACCACAACTGCCATGACTTGGGAGAACCTTATCGGCACAGTGGTCATCGAGCGGCCCAATCGACGGTTGTCCACCGTGAAAAACACCGTTGTCCGAACTCTGCTCCACCGGCGTCAAATATGTGAGACTGCGTCAATGACCACGCAAACTCAGCCAAGTCTGTTGCAGCACCTGTGGAAAACCGAGCTCATCGCAGGCCTGATCGCTGTGGTGTTGGGCGCCGCCGTGTTGGCCCAGCCCGGCATCTCGGTCGCGGTGGCGGCCATCTTCTTCGGTGCCTACCTGCTCGTCACCGGCATCGGCCAAGTCGTGTTCGCGTTCAGCCTGCACGTCGCGGCCGGCGGCCGGGTGCTGGCATTCATCAGTGGCGCAGCATCACTGGTGCTCGCGGTGCTGGCGTTCCGTCATATCGGCGATGCCGTACTGCTGCTGGCCATCTGGATCGGTATCGGCTTCATCTTCCGCGGTGTGGCCACCACGGTGTCGGCGATCAGCGACCCCGGTCTGCCCGGCCGCGGCTGGAACATCTTTCTCGGCATCATCAGCCTGATCGCGGGCTTCGTGGTGCTGGGGTCGCCCATCGAATCCATCGGCACCCTGGCCCTGGTGACCGGCATCTGGCTGGTGGTCACCGGCGTCGCCGAAGTGATCACCGCATTCGGAATCCGCAAGGGCGCCAAGGCTGTTGACAAGGCCATCAACGAGGCGACGACCAATGCCTGAGTCAGCACCGTCGGCTTCGTGTGGCCGGGCGCACCTGTGCGCCTGGCCACACAATTCGCTGTTCGGCGGGTCTAGACCGCCGCCCGCCTTAACTACTACAGTAAGTCGTAGACCAATCCCTCCGGCTCGGGGAAGGCTCAATGGACGCACTGGACGTATCGCGGTGGCAGTTCGGGATCACCACCGTCTACCACTTCATCCTGGTCCCGCTGACCATCGGCCTCGCGCCGCTGTTGGCCGTCATGCAGACCATCTGGGTGGTGACCGGTAATCCGGCCTGGTACCGGCTGACCAAGTTCTTCGGCAAGCTGTTCCTGATCAACTTCGCCCTCGGCGTGGCCACGGGCATCGTGCAGGAATTCCAGTTCGGCATGAACTGGAGCGAGTACTCACGGTTCGTCGGCGACGTGTTCGGCGCGCCCCTGGCCCTCGAGGGCCTGGCCGCTTTCTTCTTCGAATCCACCTTCATCGGCCTGTGGATCTTCGGCTGGACGAAGCTGCCGCGCCTGGTGCACCTGGCGTGCATCTGGATCGTCGCGTTCGGCGTGAACGCGTCGGCGTTCTTCATCATCTCGGCCAACTCGTTCATGCAGCATCCCGTTGGCGCGCACTACAACCCGGAGACCGGACGGGCCGAGCTCACCAGCATCTGGGAGCTGCTGACCAACAACACCGGCATCGCGGCGTTCACCCACACCGTCGGCGGCGCGATCCTGACGGCGTCCACGTTCGTCGCGGCCATCAGCGCCTGGTGGATGGTGCGCAGTGGCAACACCGAAGAATCGCGGACCATGTTCCGGCCCGCTGCCGTGCTGGGCTGTTGGGTCGCACTGGTCGCCGCGGCCTCGCTCGGGCTCACCGGCGACATCCAGGGCAAGCTGATGTTCGTCCAGCAGCCGATGAAGATGGCGTCCGCAGAATCGTTGTGCCACACCGAAACCGACCCCGATTTCTCGGTGCTGACCATCGGTACCCACAACAACTGCGACAGCGTCATGCACGTCATCGAGGTGCCGTACGTGTTGCCCTTCCTGGCCGAGAGCAAGTTCGAGGGCGTCCGCCTCGAAGGCGTGCAGGATCTGCAGAACGAATATGTGGCCAAATACGGCCCGGGCGACTACCGACCCAACCTGTTCGTCACCTACTGGTCGTTCCGCATGATGATCGGATTGCTGGCCTTCCCAGGACTTTTCGCCCTCACCACGCTGTGGCTGACCCGCAAGGGCCGGATCCCCACCCAGCGCTGGCTGAGCCTCTTCGCGCTGGTGACGCTGCCCATGCCGTTCCTGGCCAACAGTGCCGGCTGGGTCTTCACCGAGATGGGCCGGCAACCCTGGGTGGTCGCCACCAACCCGACAGGCGACCCGAACCTGCACCTCACCATCCGGCAGGGTGTGTCGGACCACAGCGCGGGCACGGTCTGGATCTCGCTGATCACCTTCACCGCGCTGTACGCACTGCTGGCCGCCATCTGGTTCTGGCTGCTGCGCCGCTACACGCTCGAAGGGCCGCTGGAGCACGACGCCGAGCCGACACCGCCCACCCCACCCGGTAGCGACGACGTCGCGCCCCTGTCGTTCGCGTACTAGGAAGGGGGAGCCATGACACTCCAGCACCTCTGGTTCATCATCCTGGCCGTGCTCTTCGTGGGCTTCTTCGTCCTGGAGGGCTTCGACTTCGGCGTCGGCATGCTGATGGAATTCTTCGGCCGCACCGACAGCGCCGTGAAGGGCGACCCGGAACAGCACCGCCGCGCGGCCCTGAACACCATCGGCCCGATCTGGGACGGCAACGAGGTCTGGATCATCACCGCGGGCGCGGCGATGTTCGCGGCCTTCCCCGGTATGTATGCCACCCTGTTCTCCGGTCTCTACCTGCCACTGCTGGCGATCCTGGTCGGCATGATCGTGCGGGTGTGCGCCATCGAATGGCGCGGCAAGATCGACGACCCGCAGTGGCGCCGGTGGGCCGACATCGGCATCGCCATGGGATCGTGGCTGCCGGCCGTGCTGTGGGGCGTGGCCTTCGCCTCCATCCTGCGCGGCCTGCCCGTCGACGCCCACCACCAGATTCACCTGTCCTTCGGCGATGTGCTGAACCCGTACTCGCTACTCGGCGGCATCGCCACGGCCAGCCTGTTCGCCTTCCACGGCGCGGTGTTCGTCACGCTGAAAACCGAAGGGGCCGTGCATGATGACGCCCGCCACTTCGCCACCAGGCTGACCGTTCCGGTGACGGTGATCGTGGCCGCGTTCGGCATCTGGACGCAGGTGGCATACGGCAACGACGTGACCTGGATCGCGTTGGGAATCGCTGTGGTGGCGCAACTTTCCGCCGTCCGCCTGGTGTGGACGCGCCGCGCCGACGGTTGGGCCTTCGCGGCGACCGCCGTGGTTGTCGCCGCCGTGGTCGTACTGCTGTTCAGCTGCCTGTACCCGAATCTCGTTCCGTCGAGCCTCAATCCGGCGTGGAGCCTGACCATCCATAACGCGTCGTCGACGCCCTACACCCTGAAGGTGATGACCTGGGCCGCACTGCTGCTCACCCCGCTGGTGATGTGCTACCAGGGCTGGACGTACTGGGTGTTCCGGCAACGGATTTCGGCCGAGCACATTCCCGCATCCATCGGCTTGTCCCGGAACGGCGCGCCGCACTGACCCGATCGTCGACCAATCCCCGCATGACCGCCGGCCTGCGGCGGCACCTGGCCGCGACGGTCGGTAGCGGGGCCGTCATCACCGGCGCCGCTCTCGCGGCGGCGGTATTGACCGCGCAGACAGTGGCCGGAGTCATCACCCGTCCTGCCCCGCTGTCGCACTGGGCGCCGCAACTGGTGGCACTCGCGGCCCTGTGGACGCTGCGGGCAGGCGCCCAGTGGTGGCAGGCCAGGCTGAGCCAGCACGGCGCGACCGCGATGATCGCCGATCTCGACGCCCAGGTCCTGACGGCCGTGACCGCGCTACCGCCGCACCGGCGGCAGGCCGTGCGCGACGAGGCCGCGATCCTGCTCACCCGCGGCCTGGACGGGCTGCGGCCGTACTTCACCCGCTACCTGCCCGCAGTGGTCATGTCGGTGCTGCTGACCCCGGCCGCGGTGATGCTGATCGCCTGGTATGACGTGAAATCCGCTGCGGTCGTGCTGATCGCGCTGCCGCTGATCCCGCTGTTCATGGTGCTGATCGGCGTCATGACGACGGAACGGTCGGCGGCCGCGCTGGCCGCCATGGCGACCCTGCAGTCGCGGCTACTCGACCTGATCGCGGGGATTCCGACCCTGCGCGCCCTCGACCGCGCCGACGGCGCCGCGCCCCGCATCACCGAACTGTCTGACGCACACCGGCATTCGGCCCTGGCGACCCTGCGTATCGCGTTCCTGTCCGCCCTGGTTCTGGAACTGCTGGCGACCCTCGGGGTGGCGCTGGTCGCCGTCGGTGTCGGCCTGCGACTGGTCAGCGGCGGCGTCACCCTGCCCGTCGCGCTGACCGTGCTGCTGCTGGCACCGGAGGTGTTCTGGCCGCTGCGCCGTGTCGGCGTGGAATTCCATGCGGCGCAGGACGGGAAGGTCGCCTTCGGCCAGGCCTACCGACTGCTCGACACCGCGGCGCAGCCGGAATCCGGCACCGGGCGCGTCGGAGCGCAGCCGACCATCGCCCTCGAGCACGTCAGCATCGACGGCCGGGACGGACCGGCCCCGCACAATCTGACGCTGCGGGCCGCACCGGGTTCGGTGACGGTGCTGACGGGCCCCAACGGCAGTGGGAAAAGCACGGCGCTGCAGGCGATCCTGGGGTTGACGACGCCCGACGCGGGCCGGGTGCTGATCGATGGGCGTGAGGTCAGCGCGCTGGACCGGGCGCACTGGTGGCAGCAGATCGGCTGGCTGCCGCAACGGCCGGTACTGATCCCGGGCACCGTGCGGGAGAACCTCGAACTGCTCGGCGCCCTCCCCGACCTCGACGACGCTTGTCGCGCAGCGGGATTCGACGAGGTGCTGGCGACCCTGCCCGCCGGACTCGACACCGTGCTGGGCCGCGGTGGCTCCGGGCTGTCGCTGGGCCAACGGCAGCGGCTGGCGCTGGCCCGGGTGCTGGGCCGTCGTACCCCGGTGCTGCTGCTCGACGAACCGACCTCACATCTGAACGCCGAACTGGAAATCCGCGTCCTCCAAGCGGTCCGGGCCCGCGCTGCAGCCGGCGCCTCCGTCATCGTCGTCGGACACCGGGCCGCCGTGCTGGCCGTCGGTGACGAGATCGTCCAGACGGGAGGTGCGTCCCGTGTCCACAGTTAGATTCGCGATCGACCTGCTCCGGCCCCGGCTCACCCGTCTGGCCCTCGCCGTCTTCCTCGGGTCGGCGGCGCTCGGCAGCGCACTCGCCCTGGCCGGGGTGTCGGCGTGGTTGATCACCCGGGCCTGGGAGCGTCCGCCGATTCTGGAATTGACCGTCGCGGTGGTGGCGGTGCGGCTGTTCGGCATTTCCCGTGGGGTGCTGGGCTATTGCGAGCGGCTGGCGTCACACGACGTGGCGCTGCGGGCCGCGGGCCACGCCCGTACCGAGCTCTACCGGCGCCTGTGCGCGGCACCGCCGGCGACCGTACTGCGGCTGAGCAGCGGCGAATTGGTCTCGCGCGCAGGTGCTTCCGTCGACGACCTGGCCGACACCCTGGCGCGCTCGGTGCTGCCGATCGCCGTGGCGACGGTGTTGTCGACGGCCGCGGTGGTCGTCATCGCCGTCATCTCCCCCGCGGCGGCCCTCGTCCTGGCCGCCGGATTGGTGGTCGCCGGCGTGTGGGCACCGTGGCAGGCGGCCCGCGCCGCCCAGGCCTCCGAGAACCTTGCCGCAGCGCATCATTCGGGTCGCGACGGGTCCGTCATGCTGGCCCTGGACCATGCCGCCGAACTGGCCGTGTCCGGGCGGCTGACCGACGTCATCGCGCAAGCCGGCGCGGACCACCGTCGTTGGGGCGACGCCGTCGACCGCGCCGCCCGACCTGCCGCAATGGCGGCCGCGGTCCCGATCCTCGCCACCGGCGCCAGCGCGATCGCCGCGGTGATCGCGGCCGTCTCGCTGGCCGGCGCCGTCGCACCCACGACGCTGGCGATCCTCATGCTGCTGCCGTTGTCGGCGTTCGAAGCGACCGGCGCGCTGCCCGCTGCGGCAGTGCAACTGACCCGGGCCCACATCGCCCTGCAGCGACTGACGGGGATGCTGGCCGATGAACCGACGGACCGCGTGCTCACCGCCGTCTCGCCCCTGCAGGTGAGTGCCGGCGACCGCATTGCCGTGCTGGGCGCCAGTGGCCGCGGCAAGACCACGCTGCTGCTGGCCACGGCCGACCACCACCGCGTAACCGGTTCACCGGCAGGGTTTTTCGCCGAAGACGCGCACCTCTTCGACACCACGCTGCGGGACAACCTCCTGGTGGCCCGCGGCGACGCCACCGACGAGGAGCTCACCACCGCGCTGCACCAGGTCGGCCTCGGACCGTGGCTGGCGACACTGCCCGACGGGTTGTCCACCCTGCTCGACGGCGGCGCCGCCGCGGTCTCCGCCGGTCAGCGTCGACGACTGTTGCTCGCCCGCGCTCTGCTCACCGACTTCCCTGTGGTGCTGCTCGACGAGCCGACCGAACACCTCGATGCCACCGACAGCCACCGCCTGCTCGCCGAACTCCTCACTCCCGGTGCATTGTTCGGCCCCGACCGCGCGGTGGTGGTGGCCACGCACCACCTACCGGCGCACCTGGACTGTGCGGTGCTGGACCTGGACTCCAGCAACGACGGGTACCCTGCGGGGTCATGAGCATGTATCCCGGTGGCGGGTATCCCCCGCCGCCACCGCCGCCCTACGCCAGTCAGGGATACGGGCCGTACACAGCGGCGCCCCGCAATGGCATGGGCACCACCGCGTTGGTCCTCGGCATCGTGGGACTACTGACGTCGTGGTCGGTGATCGGTGGGCTGCTGTTCGGACTCGGCGCGGTGGCGTGCGGCGTCGTCGGCCGCAGCCGGGTCAAGCAGGGCCTCGCCGACAACGGCGTGGTGGCCGGCGCGGGCATCGCGCTCGGTGCACTGGCGACGGTGCTGGCCGTGGTGTTCGTCTTCGTCGCGATCGGTTTCTACCGTCAGGTCGGGTTCGGCGACTACGCCGACTGCATGACCCGCGCCGGGCAGGACCAGAACGCCCAGAGCACCTGCGTCCAGGACTTCAGGAGCCGCATCGAGAAGGAGTTCGGGGTCAAGGTCAACTGACCCCGCCCAAAACCGTCAGCCCGGAAAGTGTTTGACGATGCCTTCCTGAGTGACCGTCGCCAGCACCTGACCGGAGCGATCGAAGAAATGGCCGGAGGCCAGGCCCCGGGAATCGGCGGCCACCGGTGACGTCGTCGAATACAGCACCCACTCGTCGAACTTGATGGGCCGGTGGAACCACACGGTGTGGTTCATGGTGACCGCGAAAATCCGGTCGTGGCCCCACGACAGCCCGTGGGTGGTGATGATCGAGTCCAGCAACGTCGTGTCCGACGAGTACACCAGTGCCGCGGCGTGCAGCACCTGCTCGTCCGGCATGGCGCCCATGGTCTTGAGCCACACGCGGTTGTGGTCGAGCTTGCCGCCCTTGTCCCGCATCACCCAGGCCGGGTCGTTGGTGTAGCGCCATTCGATGGGCTTGAGCGCCTCGACGAAGAGCGGGACGGTTTGCTCGTAGCCCTTCAGCAGGTCGTCAATCGTGGGCAGCGACAACGGATCCGGCACCACCGGCGCCTTGACGGCATGCTCCAGGCTCTTGCCGCCGGCCAGGTGTGACACCAGCGCCGTCGCCAGGAGCGTGTCACCCTGCATGACGTCGACCCGGCGGTTGGCGAACCGTCGCTCGTCGCGCAACCGGACCACTTTGAACTCCAGGTCGCGCTCCGGGTCACCGCCGGCGATGAAGTGCGTCGAGAGCGTCGTCGGCGGCAACTTCGGCGGCACGGTACGGCTGGCGGCGACGAACGCCTGCGCCATCATCTGACCGCCGAAGGTGCGGACCGGGTTCCGGCTGGGATGACCACCGGTGAAGGTGTCGTCGTCGACCTGGGTGACGTCGAGAATCTTGAGCAGTTCCTCGAAATCCGCAGTCGTCACGCGTTGCCGTCTCTTTCCCGTCGCTTCGCTCGCCCCGGCGTGCTAGTGATCTTCCTCCCCGATCCGGTGCACGTGGATCAGGTTGGTCGAGCCTACTGTGCCCGGAGGCGCGCCTGCGACGATGACCACAAGGTCACCGCGCTTGTAGCGGTCCAGCTCCAGCAGCGCCTTGTCGACCTCTTGGATCATGCCGTCGGTGCTGTCCATCTGCGGCACGATGAACGTCTCGGTGCCCCAGGTCAGTGCCAGCTGGCTGCGCACCTCGGGCAGGTCGGTGAACGCCAGCAGCGGCAGTGGCGTGTGCAGGCGGGACAACCGGCGCACGGTGTCGCCCGACTGCGTGAACGCAACCAGGGCCTTGGCGTCCAGCCGCTCGCCGATGTCGCGGGCCGCATAGGAGATGACGCCACGCTTGGTGCGCGGCACGTGGGTCAACGGCGGAGCGGCCGTGGAGTTGGCCTCGACGGCTTTCACGATGCGCGCCATGGTCCGCACGGCCTCGAGCGCGTACTTGCCGACCGACGTCTCACCGGAGAGCATCACGGCGTCGGCGCCGTCGAGAATCGCGTTGGCGACGTCCGAGGCCTCAGCCCGGGTGGGCCGGGAGTTCTCGATCATCGACTCGAGCATCTGCGTGGCCACGATGACCGGCTTGGCGTTCTCCCGCGCCATCTGGATGGCGCGCTTCTGGACCAGCGGAACTTCTTCGAGCGGCAGTTCGACGCCCAGGTCACCGCGGGCGACCATGACGGCGTCGAACGCCAGGACGATCGCCTCGAGGTTGGCGACGGCTTCGGGCTTCTCGAGCTTGGCGATCACGGGCACCCGGCGGCCCACCTCGTCCATCACCTCGTGCACGAGTTCGATGTCGGCGGGCGACCGGACGAAAGACAGCGCGACCAGGTCGACGCCGAGCTTCAGAGCGAACCTCAGATCGTCGATGTCCTTCTCGGACAGCGCCGGCACCGACACGTTCATCCCGGGCAGCGACAGGCCCTTGTTGTTGCTGACCGGACCACCTTCGGTGACGGTGCAGACGACGTCGTTGCCGTCGATCTTGTCGACCACCAGGCCGACCTTGCCGTCGTCCACCAGCAGGCGGTCACCGGCGACGGCGTCCTCGGCCAGCTGCTTGTAGGTGGTCGACACCCGGTCATGGGTGCCTTCGCAGTCGTCAACGGTGATCCGCACCGTCTCGCCGGTGCGCCATTCGGTGGGCCCGTCGGCGAAGCGACCGAGCCGGATCTTCGGGCCCTGCAGGTCCGCGAGGATGCCGACGGCACGGCCGGCGGCATCGGAGGCCGCGCGCACGCGCTTGTAGGCCACCTCATGGTCGGCGTGCGCACCATGGCTGAAGTTCAGCCGCGCCACATCCATCCCAGCTTCCACCAGGGCCCTTACGCCCTCATCGGTGGAGGTAGCCGGGCCGAGGGTACAGACGATTTTTCCGCGCCTATTCACAGTGCATGAGCATAGTTGATCGATTCAGAAAACGGCCCGCCGGGAGGACCGTCGGCACATCAATATCCGTCGAATGCGGAGTTACCGCGTGGTGTCCAAAGGTGTCCGGAGCTAGCTGAACGTCGGCACCAGCGGGAAACCCGGCAGGTTGCGGACCACCGTCCACACCACCATCGCCACGAGCGCCGTCACCAAGGGCGGCGTCACCGACAACCGACGTCGCCAGCACACCACCAGCCACGCCATGAGCAGCGGCAGGCCGACGAGCGCGAACACGTTGTCGACCACCGCGGCCGCAAAGTCGCCGTGCAGGACGTCGTGAGTCATCCGCAGGCCACCGCACAGTGGGCAGTTCCAGCCGGTCGCCGCCTTGAACGGGCACGGGGGAAAGCCGAATCCGGGGCGGTGCGGATCGACCAGCCCGGTATAGGTCAGCGCGGCCGCGGACACGAGGCCGGTGCCGGCCACCGCCGCCACACGTGCTCCCCTGCCGGCCGACGTCATGAGTCCATGATGCCCGGCGGTGGACCGATCGCCGATTTACGCCGTTCGGCTGATGTCCTGCGGGTCCGCGCATCAGACAGTGGACTGACCGACTCCGAGGGGCAGCACATGACAAGCAACACGGGATTCCGCGTCGGCACTTCGGACGTCATCCTCGCGGCTCGACCGACCGTCGACGCCATGACCCGAGCCAACTACCTGGGGGCGGTCGCCACGGGTGTCGACTCGTTCTGGGTACCCGACCACCTCAACCAACTCTTCCCCCGCTCTTTGTGGCAGCGGAAATACAGCGGCGCCGCCAAGGTGGTCCCGACGATCGACGCCAGCTTGGAGCCGTGGACCATGCTGGGCCACATCGCCGCTCGCAACCGGGTTGGTCGGCTGCGGCTCGGCGTGGCCGTGACCGACACCGGACGGCGAAACCCCGCCGTCACCGCGCAGGCCGCGGCGACGCTGCATCTGCTCACCCGTGGACGGGCAATCCTGGGCATCGGACCCGGCGAACGGGAAGGCAATGAACCCTACGGGGTGGACTGGTCCAAACCGGTCGCGCGTTTCGAGGAGGCCATGGCCACCATCCGGGCGCTCTGGGATTCGGGCGGCGAACTGGTCAACCGCGACTCGCCATACTTCCCGTTGCGCAACGCGGTCTTCGAACTGCCACCCTACCGAGGAAAGTGGCCCGAGATCTGGATCGCGGCCCATGGTCCACGAATGCTGCGTGCTGCAGGACGCTACGGCGACGCCTACTTTCCGGCATTCCCGCACCAGCCGAAAGACTATGCCCAGCGGCTGGAAGTCATTCGCAACGCGGCGTCGGACGCCGGACGCGACCCCATGTCCGTCCTGCCTGCCGTAATGCTGTTCGTGGTGACCGGCCGCAGCAGGGACGACGTCGACACGGCACTGGATTCAGAGGTGCTCAAGTCGTTCGCACTCAACGCCAGCGATGAGATGTTCGGCCGCCACGGTGCCGAACATCCCCTGGGATCGGGTTTCTCCGGCGCGCAGGACTTCCTGCCGCACGGCATCGACGAAGGAACGGCGCTATCCCTGGTCGACGCGGTCCCGCCGTCGCTGATGCGGGACATCTGCCTCAATGGCACGCCCGACGAAGTCCTCGAGCAGGCGGCGGAATGGCGCGACTGCGGAGTCCGGTACATGGTGCTGGCCAACCTCAGCTTCATGCAGCGCAGCCTGCGGAAAGGCATGATCTCGGTCCAGCCGTTCAACCAGATCGTCCGGCGGCTCAAGAAGCTCTGATGGCGCGCGAACGTCGGTGACCCCTCGACACCGACGTTCGCTGCAATCCAGCGACAATATTGCCGTATTGTAACGGTTGGGGCAAACGCAGCGGGGGGTTATGGGCGCAACTGGCCGTGACGGATCAACTCGTTGACCGACTCTTCCCAGCGCACCAACTCGGCCTCCGAGGTGAACGGCGCGGGCAGATGCCGGTCGAGGTGCCGGCGCAGGATTACCGACCCCAAGGTCACGATCAACGGATTCAATCCGGCCCAGACCACATCGAGTCCGTCGACCGCGTCTCCACTTTCGACCATGCGCTGCCACCGCTCGATGCCGCTGCGCGCCATCGCATCGAATATCGCCATCCCGCTGGGTGTTTCGGAAGCCACCGCCCGGCCCAGGTAGTCCATGACCACCAGGTGATCGGCGAGCAGACCACGTACCGCCCGACCGATCGTGGCCACCGAATCGGGGCCCGGAGCCGCGAGCGCGGCGAACAAAGTGCTGCTGATGAGCTTCATGGCCACGTCATCGACGGCCTTGATCAGCCCATCCTTGGTGCCGAAATGGTGCTGCACCAACCCGACCGAAACCCCGGCGCGGTCGGCCACCATCTGCAACGTCGCATCGGACGTGCCCCGCTGCGCAAACACCTGCAGAGCAGCATTGAGGATGCGGTCCTGCCGAGACTGCTGCAGCTGCGCCCTGTCGGCTATGTCATCCACAGGGGACATCCAACCACCGGATTCCCAAAACAACCGGTGAGTCGGGAACATACCGTTCGCATGAAAGTCGAATCGTATTCACAGTGGTCACAGGGTGAATGTGAGGTTGCGCGATGCTGCTTGATCCCGCGCCCAGGGTCCCCGGTACTCGAGCTTTCCGCCTTCAGCGCAGGGCCAACGCCCGGGGTCGGTTGACACTGCGCCCAGGGCCCTAATCACTCGAGCTTTTCCGCCCTCAGCGCAGGGTCAACGACGAGGTCTGCCGAATGTGCACACAGCGCCGCATGCGGGCAGATCCGTTGACCTGTATGCACATTCGCGGCCTGCAAAGCCTGACTCAGCCCTGACGACGCCACCAGCGGCGCCGTGCAGCCGGCGGCTCCCACACCGGAACCCCAACCGGCTCGACTTTTTCGGCGGCTTCCACCTTCGGTGCGGCATCCTCGACAGGCTCGGCGTCGGCTTCTTCGTCGTCGGCGATGTCGTCAGCCGAGTCTCCGGATTCCGTTGCCTCATCGGCTTCTTCAGCAGCTTCGTCCTCGGATTCCTCGGCAGCTTCGGCCTCGGCATCCTCCACATCGGCGCTGTCATCGGCGTCAGCAACTGCCGTCTCCTCGGCCGCCTCGGCAGCTGACTCGTCGGATTCCGTTGCCCCCTCGGATTCCTCGGCAGCTTCGGTGGCGTCGACGTCCTCAGCGTCAGGTTCGGCGGCTGCTACCTCAGCCTCATCGCCAGCCAGGTCCTCGGCCTCGGTGTCGGACTCGTCTTCGGCTTCGACGTCGTCGGAATCGACTGTCTCCTCGACAGATTCGTCGGCGGAATCTTCTACGGCATCCTCGGCGTCGACCGCATCCTCATCCTCGTCGGACACCTCAGCGAGAGCTTCGGTCTCGTCGGACTGGGTCTCAGCGGCGTCGGCCTCGTCCGCGACATCACTGTCGGCGGCGGGTTCCTCGTCGTCGTCGTCCCCGGCAGCCGCACCAGCGCCGGCAGCAGCAGCACCAGCCCCCGCTGCGACAGCCGCGGGGACCTTCAGGACAGCTCCGCTGTCGAGCTCGATGACGTCGACGCCGTCGTCGGTACGCCGACCGGCGAGCGTCGACGGATCTTCACGGCCCCGCGGCGCCACCATCATGTAGACCACGGCACCGATGAATACGAACGTCGAGGTGAACGAGTTGACGCGGATACCGGCGATCAGCGTCGCGGTGTCGCTGCGCATCAGCTCGACGCCGAAGCGGCCGACGCAGTAGGCGGCGACGTACAGCGCGAACAGCCGGCCGTGGCCCAGCTTGAAGCGGCGGTCGGCCCACAGGAGGATGAAGAAAACCAGGAGGTTCCACAGCAATTCGTAGAGGAACGTCGGGTGCACGACCTCGTAGACCTGCCCCGTCGAGACCCCGTTGAGCAGGTGCGGGTTCACCACGCCGGAGCCGTCGCTGCGCTGGAAGATCTGCAGACCCCAGGGCAGATCCGTCGGGCGGCCGTACAGCTCCTGGTTGAAGTAATTGCCGAGGCGGCCGATGGCCTGCGCCAGGATGATGCCGGGAGCGACAGCATCACCGAACGCGGGCAACGGAATTCCGTGCCGGCGGCAGCCGATCCAGGCGCCGACGCCACCGAGTGCCACCGCACCCCAGATGCCCAGACCACCATCCCAGATGCGGACGGCGCCGGCGATGCCCGCGCCGCCCTCGGCGAAGTAGGTTCGCCAGTCGGTCATCAGGTGGTACAGGCGACCGCCGATGAGGCCGAAGGGCACTGCCCACAGCGCGATGTCGTAGATGACGCCCGGTTCACCACCGCGAGCGACCCAGCGGCGGTCACCGATGATCAGCGCGGCGATGATGCCGGTGATGATGCAGAGCGCGTACGCCCGGATCGGTACTGGCCCCAAGTGCCAGACGCCCTGGGCCGGACTCGGGATGTATGCCAGCAACGATGTGGTCACGCGGAAACTTTCTGTCGTACTCCGTGGGCCAGTTCTTCGGACAATGCTCGTACCGCGGGAATGCCGCCGTCGCCGAGCGCGGATACCAGCGCCGAGCCGACGATGACGCCGTCGGCGTAGGCCGCGATCTCGGCGGCCTGCTCGCGCGAGCGCACGCCGAGCCCGACACCCACCGGGATGTCCGACACGGCCCGCACCCGGGACACCAGCTCTGGCGCCATGTTCGACACCGCGTCGCGCGCGCCCGTCACGCCCATGGTCGATGCGGCGTAGACGAATCCGCGCGAGGCCTGCACCGTCGCCGCCAGCCGCTCCGGGGTGGACGACGGCGCCACCAGGAAGATGCGGTCGAGATTGTGCGCGTCGGAGACGCCGCACCACTCGTCGGCCTCGTCCGGGATCAGGTCGGGGGTGATCAGGCCGAGCCCGCCTGCCGACGCCAGGTCACGCGCGAAAGCGTCGACGCCCCAGCGCAACACCGGATTCCAGTAGGTCATGACGACGGCGTGCCCGCCGGCGTTGCTGATGGCCTCGACGGCCTTCAACGCGTCACGGACCCGAACCCCGTTCTGCAGAGCGGTGTTGGTGGCGGCGGCGATGACCGGGCCGTCCATGCCCGGGTCGGAGTACGCGACGCCGACTTCGATGATGTCGCAACCGGATTCGGTCATGGCGACCATCGCATCGATCGAATTCTGCACATCGGGGTAGCCGGTCGGCAGGTAGCCGATCAGCGCCGAACGCCCTTCAGCGCGGCACGATTCGAACAATCCAGCCAGTCGGCTCATGACGCTTCCCCCGTCTCGCCGTCCATCAGCCCGAACCACTTCGCGGCGGTCTCGACGTCCTTGTCGCCGCGGCCGGACAGGTTCACCACGATCACCGAGCCGCGGCCCAGCTCGCTACCCAGTTTCAACGCGCCTGCAACGGCGTGCGCCGACTCGATGGCCGGGATGATGCCCTCGGTGCGGCACAGCAGGCCGAACGCTTCCATGGCCTCGGTGTCGGTCACCGGCCGGTACTCGGCGCGGCCGATGTCCTTGAGGTACGCGTGCTCGGGACCGACGCCCGGGTAGTCCAAACCCGCTGAGATCGAATGGGATTCGATGGTCTGGCCGTCCTCGTCCTGCAGCAGATAGGAGAAGGACCCCTGGAACGCGCCCGGCGAGCCGCCGGTGAAAGTGGCTGCGTGCCTTCCGGTTTCGACACCGTCACCGGCTGCTTCGAAACCGACCAGACGCACGCCCGGGTCATCGATGAAGGCGTGGAAGACGCCGATGGCGTTCGATCCGCCACCGACACAGGCGGTCACCGCGTCGGGCAACCGGCCGGCCTGCTCCTGCACCTGGACCCGTGCCTCCATGCCGATGACGCGCTGGAAGTCGCGCACCATGACGGGGAACGGGTGCGGCCCGGCCGCAGTGCCGAAGCAGTAGTAGGTGTTGTCCGCGTTGGTGACCCAGTCGCGGAAGGCTTCGTTGATGGCGTCCTTGAGGGTCGCCGAACCGGCCTCCACCGACACCACGGTGCCGCCGAGCAGCCGCATCCGGGCGACGTTCAGCGCCTGCCGGGCGGTGTCGACCGCACCCATGTAGACGACGCACTCCAGGCCCAGCAGCGCGCAGGCCGTCGCGGTGGCGACGCCATGCTGGCCGGCGCCGGTCTCGGCGATGACGCGGGTCTTGCCCATGCGCTTGGCCAGCAGCGCCTGGCCGAGCACGTTGTTGATCTTGTGAGAACCGGTGTGGTTCAGGTCTTCCCGCTTGAGGAAAAGCCGCGCGCCGCCGGCGTGTTCGGACAGGCGCGTCGCTTCGTACAACGGCGACGGCCGGCCCGTGTAGTGCTGCTGCAGCCGGTCGAGCTCGTCGAGGAAGGTCTGGTCGGTGCGGACCTTGTCGTAGGCCGCGGTGACTTCCTCGATGACCGCCATCAGGGCCTCGGGCACCAGACGGCCGCCGTAGGCACCGAAATGCCCCTTGGCGTCGGGGTCGTGGCTCGTGGCTTCGGCGACCGCCGCGCTCATCCGCGGCAATTCAGTACCAGTGCGATCAGACATGAGAACTCGGGCTGCTTCTTCGCGCAGGAGCCCGCAATTCAGCGGGCTGGTTTCGGGCAGGACGGGTGCGTGCCGGCAGTCACCAGGTCGGCGACGGCGCTGCGGGGATCGCCACTGGTCACCAGGCCTTCACCGACGAGGACGGCGTCGGCGCCGGCACCGGCGTAGGCCAGCAGGTCGGCGGTGCCACGCACCCCCGACTCGGCGATCCGGATGATGTTGCTCGGCAGGCCGGGCGCGATACGGCCGAAGCAGTCGCGGTCGACCTCGAGGGTCTTGAGGTCACGGGCGTTGACGCCGATGACCTTGGCACCGGCCTGGATGGCGCGGTCCGCTTCTTCCTCGGTGTGCACCTCGACCAGCGGGGTCATCCCGAGCGACTCGGTCCGGTCGATCATCGAGGTCAGCACCGACTGCTCCAGCGCGGCGACGATCAGCAGCAGCATGTCGGCGCCGTGGGCCCGGGCCTCGTGAATCTGGTACGGCGTGACGATGAAGTCCTTGCGCAGCACGGGAATCGACACCGCGGCACGCACGGCGTCCAGGTCTGCCAGCGAGCCGTTGAAGCGACGCTCCTCGGTCAGCACGCTGATCACCCGCGCACCGCCGGACTCGTAGGCCTTGGCCAGCTTGGCGGGATCATCGATCTGCGCCAGCGCCCCCTTGCTGGGGCTGGCCCGCTTCACCTCGGCGATGACGCCGATGCCCGGCTGACGCAGGGCGGCAAGCGCCTCCTTGGCGGCCGGCGCCTGCTTGGCCCGCTCTTTGACCTCGGTCAGGCTCAGCGCGGCTTCGCGGGTGGCAACATCAGCGCGAACTCCCTCGATGATGGAGTCGAGCACGGTCCCCGAAGTCATAACGCGTCGTCGTCCTTCCGTGCCGGTTCGGCAAGCCAGATGATCACCTCGAAGGGTAGTCGCCAGGGCGGCGCAGACTGCCACCGGGCCACACTCACGCGCGATCCGCCTTCGGCTCCTCGCTGACGCTCATTTGCTCTCGCCGTCGTTCTGGCTGAGATCACGACCCTCGACCTGCGTCGGATCGCGACCTTCGTCGATGGCATCCCAGATCATCCGTTCGGACATGCCGTCGGCGGCTTCTTCCTGCGCCGCTTCGCGCCGCGCGCCCGGCGCGGCGTATTTGGAGGTGGCCGACGCAGCCGGTCCCCGACCGGCCGAACGCATCAGCAACACGGCTCCGACCAGCGTCAACACCGCGGCGGCCAGCGTCACGCCGGCGCCCCAGTAGTGCCGCTGCGTGCCCACCAGGAACATGACCGCGATCTGTGCCATGTCGGCCGCGCGCACCGAGACGTCGGTCATCGCCCACAGGCTGATGGCCAGATATCCCATCCCGGCGCTCGCGACGGCGACCAGCAGCGCCAGCAGCCGCAGCGCCCAGCCCCGCACGGCCAGCGCCGCCACCGCGGCAGCGCCGGCCAGCAGCGCGAGCGGGATGAGGGCCGTCGACCAGGCCGCGCCGGACAGCGTCGTCGTCTTCGGCTGGCCCAGCCCGTCGAACGACGACACGTCGACCCAGGGCAGCCGGGAAGCGCCCCACAGCATCAGCGCGGCAACGAGCAGCAGCACCTGCGCGGTGCGCGTCGTCCTCACGGCTCGCTCAGCGTTTCGGCGGCTGCGATCGCCGCCAGGACGGCCTTGGCTTTGTTGGACGACTCGTTGTACTCGTACGGCCCGTTGGAGTCCGCCACGACGCCGCCACCGGCCTGCACGTAGGCGGTGCCGCCGCGCATCAGCGCCGTGCGGATCGCGATGGCGAAGTCGGCATTACCGGCGAAGTCGAGGTACCCGAGCACACCGCCGTACAGGCCGCGGCGGGTCAGTTCGACCTCTTCGATGAGTTCCATGGCCCGGACCTTCGGCGCCCCCGACAGCGTCCCCGCCGGGAAACAGGCGGTGACGGCGTCCAGCGCGGTCTTGTCGTCGGCGAGGTGGCCGGTGACGGTGGAGACGAGGTGCATGACGTGGCTGTAGCGCTCGATGTGGCTGTAGTCCTCGACGCGCACGGTCCCGGGCTTGCAGACGCGGCCCAGATCGTTGCGGCCCAGGTCGACCAGCATGAGGTGCTCGGAGCGCTCCTTGTCGTCGGCCAGAAGCTCCTTTTCGAGCAGGATGTCATCCTCCTCGGTGGCGCCGCGCCACCGGGTGCCGGCGATCGGGTGGGTGGTCGCCACCCCGTCCTTCACCGTGACGAGCGCTTCCGGACTGGAGCCGACGACCGAGAAGTCAAGGCCGCCTTCGGCATTGGGCACGTTGAGGAGATACATGTACGGGCTCGGGTTGGTGACCCGCAGGATGCGGTAGACGTCGATCGGGTCGGCGGCGGTGTCCAACTCGAACCGCTGCGAGGGCACCACCTGGAACGCCTCACCTGCCTCGATGTCGCCGACGAGCTTCTCGACGATGGCCGTGTACTCCTCGACCGTGCGCTGCTGGCGCGGTTGCGGCTGTGGCCGGCTGAAGGTCGCGATGCTCGACGGCAGCGGCTCCCCCAGCGCCTTGGTCATGACGTCGAGGCGGGAGACGGCATCGTCATACGCCCAGTCGACGCGCTCGTCGGTGCCGTTCCAGTTGACGGCGTTGGCGATGAGGGTGATGGTGCCCTCGTGGTGGTCGACGGCGGCCATGTCGGTGGCCAGCAGCAGCACCATGTCGGGCAGCTTGAGATCGTCTTTCGCCAGTTCGGGGAGGCGTTCCAGGCGCCGCACCATGTCGTAGGCGAAGTACCCCACCAGCCCGCTTGACAGCGGCGGCAGCCCCGGCACCGGCGCGGTCTGCAGCAGCGCCAGGGTGTCGCGCACCGCCTGCAGCGGGTCGCCGCCGCTCGGCGCGCCCTGCGGTGTGGTGCCGAGCCAGACGGCTTCACCGTCACGGACCGTCAGCGCCGAGGGCGCACCGGCGCCGATGAACGACCAGCGCGACCACGACCGCCCGTTCTCCGCCGATTCCAGCAGAAACGTGCCGGGACGGTTGGCGGCCAGCTTGCGGTAGGCCGACAACGGCGTCTCGCTGTCGGCGAGCACCTTGCGCGTCACCGGCACGACACGGTGCTCGGCGGCCAGCGCCTGGAATTCCTCACGTGAGGTCGTCTTCACGCGGTCATCCTCCCAGAAGTAGCGTGGCAACCATGAAACGTGGTGACGTCGTCGCAGAGTTCAATCTCCCCGACCAGACCGGGACGAACCGCAGCCTTACCGAACTGTTGGCGAATGGGCCGATCGCGCTCTTCTTCTACCCCGCGGCCATGACGCCGGGCTGCACCATCGAGGCCTGCCACTTCCGCGACCTCGCCGCCGAGTTCGCGGCCGTCGGCGCCTCCCGGGTCGGGATCAGCATGGACGCGGTGGAAAAGCAGGACAAGTTCGCCGAGAAGCACAGCTTCGACTACCCGCTGCTGTCGGACACCTCGGGTGCGGTGGCCGAACAGTTCGGTGTGAAACGTGGTCTGCTCGGCAAGCTGATGCCCGTCAAGCGGACCACGTTCGTCATCGACACCGACCGCACGGTGCTCGAGGTCATCGCCAGCGAGATCTCGATGGACTCTCACGCCGACAAGGCGCTCGAGGTGCTCAGGACGCGTTAGCCGCCCGGATCACCGCGGCCAGTGACGCGGTGAGCACCGAGTCGCTGCGGCCACAGGCCCAGCCGCCGCGATGTTCGAGGTAGGTGACCGCCGTCGCGCCGATGGACTGCTGCGTCAGGCCCAGAATCTCGACGGTCCGGCCCACGTCGGCCAGTGCCAGGGTCAGCGCTTCGACCGGACCGACGCCGCGATGTGTGCTCGTGTGCGCAATCCCGTTGACGGTCACGGTGATCTCGGTGGTCTCGTCGCTGTTGGTGTGCCAATCCTTCAGCTCGACGGGGCCGCCGCAGCCCAGGTAGGTCGCCTCGAACAAGTCGTACAGCTCAGCGGCCGTCACTTCGGTGCCACTGCCGTCGGTGTGGGCCTGGACATGGCGGGCGAAGTCGATCTGCAGCCGTCGGGGCAGGTCCAGTCCGTACCCGGTGTGCAGCAGATAGGCGATGCCGCCCTTTCCGGACTGTGAGTTGACCCGGATGACGGCGTCGTAGCTGCGGCCGATGTCGGCCGGATCGATCGGCAGATACGGTACGCGCCAATCGATTTCGCGTTCCGACTTGTTCTCCGCAGCGGCCCGGGCACTATGTTCGGCCAGGCCCTTCTTGATGGCGTCCTGATGCGTGCCGGAGAACGCGGTGTGCACCAGGTCGCCGACGTACGGATGCCGCTCGTGGATGGGCATCCGCGTGCAGTGCGCGACCGTGCGGGCGATCGCGTCGATGTCGGAGAAGTCGATCATCGGGTCGACGCCCTGCGCATACAGATTCAGCGCCAGGGTGGCGATGTCGACGTTGCCGGTGCGCTCGCCATTGCCGAACACGCAGCCCTCGACGCGTTGCGCCCCGGCCAGGACTGCCAATTCGGCACAGGCCACGCCTGTCCCCCGGTCGTTGTGCGGGTGTATCGACAGGATCACCGCATCGCGGCGGGCGAGGTTCCGGTGCATGTACTCGATCTGATCGGCATACACGTTGGGCGTCGCCACCTCCACGGTCGCAGGCAGATTCAGGATCACCGGCCGATCCGCGGTGGCGTCCCACAGCTGCGTTGCGGCGTCACAGAGTTCCAGCACATAATCGGGCTCGGTGAGGTTGAACACCTCCGGGGAGAACTGGAACCTGACGTTCGGCATGTCCTCCGTCAACGTCAGCACGTCGAGCGCGCCATGCAGGATCAGACTGCGCAGCTCGTCACGATCCTTGCCCAGCACGGTGTTTCGCCACGTCGGCGCGGTCGCGGTGTACATGTGGATGACGACGTCGTTGCGCATGCCCCGCACCGATTCGACGGTCCGCTCGATCAGGTCGCGGCGGGCCGGGGTGAACACCGCGATGGTGACATCGTCTGGTGCGATGTCGGTTTCGGCGAGCAGCCGGACGAAGTCGAAGTCGGTCTGCGAGGCAGACGGGTAGCCGACCTCGATCTCCTTGTAGCCGATGGCGACGAGCTGTTCGAAGAACTGACGTTTGCGATCGGGGTCCATCGGTTCAGCCAGGGCCTGGTTGCCGTCGCGCAGGTCGACGGGAACCCAGAGCGGCGCGGCGGTGATTCGGTTGTTGGGCCAATCCCTGTGTGCGATAGGGACTTCCACACGATTGAAGACATCGGTGTAGCGATGCCAGGGCATGGACGACGGTTGTTGACGGTTCCAGGTGGTGCTCATGAGTGGTCTGCTTTCGGTCAGGTGAGGAAGTGACCGGTCGCGACGAAGCCCCACGGCAGGGGGCCGGTCGTGTCAGACCCCGCCGCGGCAGCCAAGGAGGAGCACGCGCGTCATGATGGCTAGACTATACACAACTCCTCAGACAAGTAGAGAGGTTTCATGGTCGCGCAGGTACAGCGTCAACCCCTGGCGGCGCAAGCCGCACAGCTCCTGCTGACGCGCATCAAAGACGGCGAATGGGCACTGGGACAACGCCTTCCGGGTGAAACCACCCTGGCCGCCCAGCTCGGCGTCGGCCGCTCGACCCTGCGCGAGGCCATCCGCGAACTCGCCGGAAAAGGCGTCCTCGACAGCCGCCAGGGCGCCGGCGTGTTCGTCACCGCCCTCGATGTCCCCGACGACTGGGACACCGTGCTGCGCAGCGCGAACATCGCCTCGGTGATCGAAGCCCGCATCGCCATCGAGGCCGAGGGCGCGGCATTGGCGGCCACCCGCCGCACGCCGGCCGACATTCGCGTCATCCGGCGCACCCTCGCCGCCCGCGGCGTCACCGGCCAGTCGGTACCCGAACATGTGGACGCGGACATGGCATTTCACCGCGCGGTGATCGCTGCGGCCCACAACGACGTACTGATCCAGTTGTTCGACCTGTTCCTCCCCCGACTACGGCTCGCGATGATCGACATGCTCAAAATTCGCCCGATCGCCTCGGAGCCGTGCGACCACGCCCTACACCAGCAGCTCGCCGACGCCATCGTGGCGCGTGATCCCGCCGCGGCCGCCGACGCCAGCCGCACCCACCTGAGCACCCTGAAGGAATCGTTCTCATGACGCCGGTCCTCGAACTCGACCAGGTGACCTTCCGCCGCGAGGGCAAGCAGATCATCGACGGCATCTCGCTGACGGTCCAGGAAGGCGAGCACTGGGCACTGCTCGGCCCCAACGGCGCAGGCAAGAGCACGCTGCTCGGCTTCTGCGGCGCGGTGACGTTCCCGACGACGGGTACCGTGCGGGTGCTGGGCGCACAGATGGGCCGGACCGACCTGGCCCCGCTGCGCCGGTCGATCGGCCACGTCAATCCACGGCACCGGTTGCAGTATCCGCTGACCGTCCGCGAGGTCGTGCTGACGGGCATCACCGGCACCATCGACATCGCGGCGCGCTGGACGCCGACCGCTGACGACATCGGGCGCGCCGACGCACTGATCGGCACCGTCGGACTAACTCACCGGGCCGACGCCGTGTGGCCCACGCTGTCGCAGGGCGAGCGGGGCCGGACCCTGATCGCCCGTGCCCTGATCGCCGAGCCACGGCTGCTGCTGCTCGACGAACCGACCACCGGCCTGGACGTGGCTGCCCGCGAACAGCTGCTGGAAACCCTTGACGCGCTGGAACATTCACACCCCGAGATGGCGTCGATCCTGGTGACGCATCATCTCGAGGAGCTGCCGACGTCCACGTCGCACGCCCTGCTGATCGCCGACGGCCGCACCATCGCGGTGGGCCCGGCGGTCGATACGGTAACGACCGATCATGTGACAGAGGCCTTCTCGCATCCGGTGACCGTCGGCTATGACGACGGCCGCTGGTCCGCACGCGCCACGGCGAGCTCGCGCATGGGCTAGCCGGTAGGGATTCGTGCACAAATCACTGGGTGGCGAACTCCCGAGCCTGCAGGTAGGCGCGCCAGCCGCCGAACTCCGAGATGTCGGGCGCCGCGATGGCCGCCTCGTCGGCACACACGAACCCGGTTTCCCACGACCCGTCGTCGAGTTCCACCGCCGCCAGTCCCATAGGTGTCGGCAAAGCGGCGAGGAATCGGCCCAATGCCGCGGGCGACAGCGACCAGCGCTCGACCTCGAACGCCCGCCCATCGCTCGGCACCCGCACCAGCGCGGGCTTACCGGACGGCAGCGCGGTCATCCGGTAGCGCTCGGCGGTGCGAGCCGGACCGTCCCAGCGCGCGCCGAGATCGTGGAGCTGACCGGCCAGCGGCTGGTCCCGCAGATGCGCACCGGCGACCACCAGCGTCAGCACTCCGGCGCCGGCCCGCTCCGGCCAGGACGCCACCGCACCGCGCTCGCCACCGCCCAGCCGGGCCGCGATGTCGGCCACCACCGCGTCGTCGAAGGCTCGGCCCAGCACCGTCACCCCGAATTGTGCTGTGGTGCCATCTGGTTCGGCGACCTCGCCGGCGGGTACCGCGACGCCGCACATGTCGAACAGATTGCAGAAATTGGTGTAGGTGCCGATCCGCGCGTTGACACCGACCGGGTCAGCCGCAACCTCGGCGAGCGTCGGCTGCAGCGGCGCTGTGGGAACCAGGAGTGCGTCGCACTCCCCCAATACCCCGAATGCCCGGTCCCGCAAGCGGTCCAGCTCGCGGCGATCACGTAGCAAGCCCGTCGCCGAATGACTCCCTCCGGCACTGATGATCGCCGCCACCGTCGGGTCCAGGCCGGCATCAGCACCGGCCCCGATGATGAAGTCCCCCACCGCCTCTGTGCGCTCGGCGACCAGCGCACCCTCGTACAGCAGTCGAGCGGCCGCCAGGAAATCTGTCAGATCGATGGGGACGATGCGCATTCCGGCGTCCCGCGCAGCGTCGACGGCGCGCTGGAACGCGGCATCCCAACCGGGCGCCATGGCAGGCAGTTCGGTCGGGATCGCGAGGGTCGGGACGGCGGGGGCGGCGAACCGGGTCGACGTCGGCCACGGCCGCTGCGTCGTCGTCGCCATCACCGCCATCGCGTCCTCCGCGGTGGGCTGGTCGCGCGCGAGGATCGTCACGCAGTCGTAGCTCGGGCAGGCCGGGACGACACCGGTCGTCGACACCAGACCGACGGTCGCCTTAATGCCGACCAATCCTTGATACGCCGCCGGCACCCGCCCGGATCCCGCGGTGTCCGTGGCGATTCCGAGATCGGCCGCGCCGATGGCCACCGCGACCGCCGAACCCGACGACGAGCCACCGGAGATCCGGTCCAGCCGGCGCGCGTCGCGCACCGCGCCGTAGGGGCTACGGGTTCCGACCAAACCGGTGGCGAACTGGTCCAGGTTGGTCTTGCCGATCACCACCGCACCGGCCGCCCGCAACGCCGCCACCACTGGAGCGTCGACGTCCGGCGTGTAGGCGTAGCCCGGGCACGCCGCCGTGGTTGGCAGACCGGCGACGTCGACATTGTCCTTGACGGCCAGCAGCCGACCGGCAAGCGGTCCGACCGCCCGCGCAACATCAGCGCGCACGTCATCCTCGTCTCGCACCGTGATGAACGCTTCCGGCCGCTGTGCGATGGCCGCGAACGCGGCGTTGATCCGATCCGTCACGCGACTTCCTGTCCTGTTGTGGCGCACCGTTTCTTGCGTGCCCCGATCTCACCGCTGGCCTCCCAGCGGGCCCGCTCCTCGCCCCGGGCAATGGTCATCCGCTGCCGTACCGCGGCGATGTCTTCGGCTTCCCGCGAGAGGAAGTCCAGGTAGTCCGCGATGCGGAACTCGCCGTCGGTGATGTCGACGGTGCCGCGCCCGGCAGCGACGTCAGCACGCAGATCGGTCAGTTCATCGGAGGACACCGGATACCACGACACCTGGTCGAAGAACCGCAGCAGCCAGGGCTGTTCGGGCTCGAAACCGGGCGCGGACAGCGGGTATCGGTGGTTCCACACCTGGGTGGTACGGCCCATCAGCTGGTAGCCGCCCGGGCCTTCCATACCGTAGATGCAGAGATAGGCACCACCGATACCCACCGCATTCTCCGGAGTCCAGGTACGCGCCGGGTTGTACTTGGTGGTGACCACCCGGTGCCGGGGATCGACGGGGGTCGCGACCGGGGCGCCCAGGTAGACGTCGCCCAGGCCGAGCACGAGATAGCTTGCCGCGTGGACGATGTCGAACACCTCCTGGTGGGATTCCAGGCCGTTCATGCGGCGGATGAACTCGATATTGCTGGGGCACCACGGGGCGTCGTCGCGCACGCCGTTCTGGTACCGCTCGATGGCCAGCCGGATGGTGGGGTCGTCCCAGCTCAGCGGCAACCGCACCGAGCGGCTCGGCAGCACCAACCGGTCGACGGGCCCGAGCGCGGACTCGATGTCGAGCACGAAGGCGGTCATCGTCTGGTGGTCGGTGAGCGCGGCGTCGAACTTGACCTGCAGCGAACGGATTCCGGGTGTCAGGTCGATGATCCCGCGGGGGCGGTGGGCCTCGATCGCGGTGTGCAGCGCGTGCACCCGCGCCCGCAGCACCAAATCCAGTGTCATCGTTCCGTATTCGACCAGGAGGTTGTCATCACCGCTGCGGCGCAACGTCATCGACGTCGTCCCGTCGCCGGTGACGCCGCGGTGCAGGACGCCGTCGTCGCCGTCACCGCGGGGACTGCGCACCACGGGCGAGGCCGCCCGTCGCGACATACCGAGGGCCGCCAGCGGTGCGGCGGCACTGGCCCGCACCGGGACGAAGCGCACCCGGTCGCCGGGGGTCAGCTGGCCGAGCTTCCAGCGATCGGCAGATGTCACCGTCACCGGGCAGACGAAGCCGCCGAGGCTGGGGCCGTCCGGGCCGAGCAGGATCGGGGTGTCACCGGTGAAGTCCAGGGCGCCAACCGAATACGGCGTGTCGTGGATGTTGGAGGGATGCAGGCCCGCCTCACCGCCGTCGGGCCGGGTCCACTGGGGCTTGGGCCCGACCAGGCGTACGCCGGTGCGGTCCAGGTTGTGGTCCACCAGATACGTGGCCTCGTAGAGGGTTTCGATGTCGGCCCGGGTGAAGAACTCCGGCGCGCCGTGCGGTCCTTCGGTGACCGCCAGGCGCCACTCGTGGCCGATCGACGGGACCTCCTCGTCGGTGAGCCGGCGCGGACGCCCCACCGCGGCACCCAGGTCGAGGCGGTCACCGGCGGCCAGCGCGCGGCCGAGGGCGCCGAACTTGCCGAGCGTGAACGTCGAGCGCGAGCCGAGGTAGGCCTCGGCCTCGATGCCGCCGGCCACCGCGATGTAGATGCGCATCCCGACGCCCTGCACCGCACCGATCTCGAGCACACCGCCCTCGGGCACCGCGATGGGTGCCCACTGCCGCGCCGGCACCCCGTCGAGCGTCACCGAGACCGGGGCACCCGTGACGCAGACGACGGTCGCCTCATCGAATCCCAGTGTCGGACCGGCCATCGTCGCCTCCAGGCCGGGCGCGCCCTCGGCATTACCGACCGCGAGGTTGGCCAGCCGCAGCGACAGGTCGTCCATCGGACCTGACGGCGGCACGCCCACCTGCCAGTAGCCGATGCGGCCCGGCCAGTCCTGGACGGTGGTGCTCGGCCCGGGTCGAAGCACGGTGACGGTCATGGGCGGGTGACGATCATCCGCACCGGCGTCGGATCGAAGCCGTTGCACGGGTTGTTGATCTGCGGGCAGTTGGACACCAGCACGAGGACGTCGGTGTCGGCGCGCAGCGCGACCCGCAGCCCCGGCGCCGACAACCCGTCGACGATGCCGAGGGTGCCGTCGGCCTCGACCGGCACGTTCATGAAGAAGTTGAGATTCGGTGCCAGATCGCGTTTTCCGAGGCCGTACCGCGCGCCTTCGATCAGGAAGTTCTCCACGCAGGCGTGCTGGTGCCGGGTGTGGTGGCCGTAGCGCAGCGTGTTGGACTCCTGCGAGCACGCGCCGCCGACGGTGTCGTGGTTGCCGACCTCGTCGGCCACGACGGTCATCAGCGCCCCACCGTCGCTGTCCCGCAACACTGTTCCGGTGCCGACGAACAGTGACCGCTGTGCCGTGATGGTCGTCTGGGCGCTGTAGCGCTTCGACGTGTCGTGCGCCCCGTAGATCAGGGTGTCGACGGCCTGGTTGCCGTGCAGGTCGACGATGGTCAGCACATCGCCTTCCTTGACGATCGCCGACCAGGGGCCGCGGGCGTCGACGATCTCGTCGAGGATGGTCGTGCCGGAAACCAGCGCGGGGACCGAGTCGATGGCGGTGCTCATGCGGATGCTCCTTCGGTGAGATGCAGTGCGGTCCAGACGTCTTCGGTGTTGCGGTGGGCGCGTTCGTATTCGGGCCCGATGGTCTCGGCGCGGGCGGCCAGCTCGGCGAGGTCGTCGGGAGCGGACCAGGCCAGGACCTCCAGGTCGGAGGTGCTGAAGCTCGGCTCCGGATCCAGCGGGTGGGCGGTGTTGGCGATCGCCACGATCACCGGCAGGTGCACGATCAGTTCGACGGTGGTGCCGGGGCCGGCCGAGCCCGTGGACTCCAATCGACCCGCATCGTCGGCACGGACGCCGTGGAAGAACGACACACCGGGGCCGACGTCGCGCGGTCCGAGACCGTGCTTGAGCGCGGCGAGCACCAGGAGCTCGCGGCCGGCCGGGCTGTCCGAATGGGCGGTGCCGGCGCCGTAGCGGGCTTCGTTCTGGACGCGGGTTGTGGTGCCGCACAAGGCGTCGTGGTGACCCGAGGTGTCGGCGACGATGGTCGCCAGGACGCGTCCCTGGTCGTCGAGCAGCGGATGACCGGTACCGAGGTACGCCTGCCACGGCACCTTGACGGTGTCGGCGGTGTTGAGCCGCTCCCACGGGGCGTCGGCGCGCCACAACAGCAGGTGCGCACACGCGCGGCCGTCGATGTCGGTGAGCCGCAACCGGGTTCCGCGAGCCAGCACCTTGCTGGTGTAGCGGCCGCCGGGCACCGTCTCGGCCCAGGTCAGGCGGGCGGCGTCGACACCGGCCAGCGGCGTCGGCCACTGCGATGCCGGGACGACGGGCATGGCAGCCGTGTGCGTGCCGGCCTGGGCGCGGGCGTGTGCGCGGGCGGCGGCGGTTGTTGAGGTGGACGAGACAGTCACGAGAATCCTTTCGGCAGTTGCTGATTGGAGGAGGTCAGAGCGACCCGACGGGGCGCGGGTGTTCCCGTCGATACGGGAAGCACAGGGCACCGAGCGCGACGATGGCAACGATGGTGAACGGCCCGGCCCAGACCAGCAGCGGCATGGTGCCGGTCGGGTCGTAGATTTCCGGGCGCGGCCAGGCCAGGTTGATCACCATGGCCACGCCGTACACCACGGCGAACACGTTGATCGGCAGGCCCCAGCGGCCCATCGAGAACAGTGGCCGGCCGCCGGCGTCAGTGACCGTTGCATCCCAACGCATTCCGCGCAGTCGGTGCGCCAGGAGCGGTGCGGTCACCAGCAGGTAGGCGATGTAGATCGCGATGATGCAGACGCTGGCGAGGGTCGCGAAGATCGCGGAGTTGCCGACATTCACCAGCAGCACGCCGACACAGGCGACACCGACCACGATGGCCGGCGGAATGGGCGTCCCAGTAGCCGGATTGACGCGGGACAGCAGTGACGAGAACGGCAGCCGGTGGTCGCGTGCCATGGAGAACATCAGACGGGTGGCGGCGGTCTGAATGGCCAAGGTGCAGATGAAGATTGCAATGGCGACGTCGACGAGGAGCAAGGTCCCCCACGGCGAGGACAGCACCGCGCCCAGCACGTAGGGCAGGCCCTCGGTCGCCAGGCGCCCATCGGTCAGGCTCGGGGCGGCCATCAGGGCGCCGATGATCATCAGACCACCGCCGAGCGCGGAGACGGTGAGCGCCGAGCGGATGGTGCGCGGGGCGACCCGGCGCGCGTCGCGGGTCTCCTCGGCGAGTTCACCGGCCGACCCGAAGCCGACCATGACGTATGCGGCCATGAGGCCGGAGGCGATCCACGCCCAGCCGTACCCGGGACCCGCTGCGCCGGTGTCGAAAACGACCTGGGGACCACGCTGTGCATGGGTGAAGAACACGCCGACGACCGCGATGACGCCGACGATCTCGCAGCAGACCCCGATGGTCGCGACTCGCGACATCCAGCGGACGCCGATGCAGTTGATGGTGGTGGTGATCACCAGCAGCGCGGTACCCAGCAGCACCGCGTTGGCGGCGCCGTCCGCGGACGTGAGAGCGGTGTCGGTGCCGATGATCTGGAAACCCGACCACACCGCCGGCAGCACCACCTGCAGCGCGATGGCCGCGGCCGACGCCGTGATGATCTGCGCGAGGATCATGAACCAGCCGCCGAACCAACCGACCACCTCACCGCCGAGGCGACGGGCCCACTGGTAGATGGCGCCAGAGATCGGGTACCGCGCGGCGAGTTCGGCGAAGCACAGGGCCACGGCAAACTGGCCGATGAATACCGCAGGCCAGGTCCAGAAGAACGCCGGACCGCCGAAACTGTATCCGAGGCCGAACAATTGGAAGATCGTGGTCAGGATCGAGACGAACGAGAAGCCGGCCGCGAACGAGGCGAACTTGCCCAGCGAGCGGTGCAACTGTTGGTCGTAGCCGAACTCGGCTAGATCGTCGTGATCCGCCGGCGACGTGTTGGTCAATGTCATCCGATCCCGCTTCTTCAAAGGTTAATACCTGTCAACTGACAGAATTAATGGGAAGCGTGACGCAGATGGGTCACCGACGTTTCCGGCGTGGGTCGCGGTGTAACAGTTGGGTTTCGTGCGAGCCGACGCTGCGCGGATGACCGCAGGTGGCACAGTAGTGGCATGAGCCGCCCCGGCCGCCCCCGTCATCGCGATGCCCTACGCCCCGGCATTACCGCCGTCGAGCAGATCCTCGACGCCGCCGGAGAACTGTTCGTGACACAGGGGTTTACGGTGACCTCGACGCGGTCCATCGCCGAGGCGGTCGGCATCCGGCAAGCCTCGCTGTACCACCACTTCCCCAACAAGGAAGCCATCCTCGAAGCACTGCTCGGCGCGACGGTGGTGCCGTCACTGGAATTCGCACGGCGCGTGACACGCTCGGTGGACGATCCACGGGCGGCGCTGTGGGCGGTGACTGCCGGTGACGCGGCCAACCTGCTGTCCGTGCCGTGGAACCTGGGCCGGCTCTATCTACTGCCGGAGGTCGACGGCATCGAAGGCTTCCACCGCAGACGCCGCGAGCTGCACGCCGTGTACCGCGAGCTGGCAGTCGACGTCGTGGGCGGCGACGAATTCCGGTGCGGGCTACCGGTGCGCCTGACCGAGACCGTCATCGCGCAACGGGTCGACGATCCGGGCATTGCCGGTGACGAGGTGGCAGCCGATATCGCCGACGCGGCGCTACGGGTTCTGGGTGTCGACGTCGACGACGCACTGCGGGCCGACGGACGTGCTCTGGTCGAACAACACCTGCCCGTCCCGGATTAGGACTCGGGGGCGAGCAACTGGTCGGCGTCGAAACAGCTGTGGTCGCCGGTGTGGCAGGCACCGCCGACCTGGTCGACCTCGAGCAGCACGGCGTCGCCGTCACAGTCCAACCGGACCGAGTGCACATACTGCGTGTGTCCGGACGTCAGGCCCTTGACCCACTGCTCACCGCGGGAACGGGAAAAGTACGTCGCCTCACGGGTTTCCAGGGTGCGGGCCAGCGCGTCGTCGTCCATCCAGGCGACCATCAGCACGTCGCCGGTGCCGCGCTGCTGCGCCACGGCGGTGAACAACCCGGCCTCGTTGCGCTTGAGTCGGGCGGCGATATTCGGATCGAGGCTCATGGCAGTCTCCAGGTGACGGCGGACCTGCCTGCGCCCGGCGTGTCGGCCCCCGGCGTGTCGGCGCTCCTGTCACACGTTCGAACCGGAGTCGTCAACTTTCCTTCACAGTCAAGGAAAGTTGACCGTTCCAGTCCGGACATGTGGTTGAGACCCGCCGTCGACACGCTCATCGGACCGTGATCCCTTCGGCCGCCATCGCTTCCTTCACCTGACCGATGGTCAGCTCGCGGAAGTGGAACACACTGGCCGCCAGGACAGCGTCGGCACCGGCCTGCACCGCGGGTGCGAAGTGGTCGACGGCGCCCGCTCCCCCGCTCGCGATCACCGGCACGCTGACCGCGGCACGCACCGCCCGCAGCATCGCCAGGTCGAATCCGGCCTTGGTGCCGTCGGCGTCCATCGAGTTGAGCAGGATCTCCCCGACGCCGAGTTCGGCTCCGCGCGTGGCCCATTCGACGGCGTCGATGCCGGTGCCGCGACGGCCGCCGTGGGTCGTCACCTCCCAGCCTGACGGGGTCGGTTCGGAGCCTGCCGGCACGGTGCGGGCATCCACCGACAGCACGATGCACTGCGAACCGAACTGGCGCGACAGCTCCGACAGCAGTTCGGGCCGGGCGATGGCGGCAGTGTTGACCGAGACCTTGTCGGCGCCGGCACGCAGCAGCGTGTCGACGTCCTCGACCGAGCGCACACCGCCACCGACGGTCAGGGGGATGAACACCTGCTCGGCGGTGCGGCGCACCACCTCGAGCATGGTCGAGCGGCCCGACGACGACGCGGTGACATCCAGGAATGTCAGCTCGTCGGCGCCCTCGGCGTCGTACGCGGCGGCCAGCTCGACGGGATCGCCGGCGTCCCGCAGGTTCTCGAAGTTGACGCCCTTGACCACCCGGCCGCCGTCGACGTCCAGGCACGGGATGACGCGCGTTGCGAGACTCACAGGTAATCCTCCGGAATGCCAACGGATTTCACGATCTCCAGCATCCTCTCGTGCACACCGGGCGCAGCGGCCAGCGCAGACTTCGAATCGGCCGTCCACGGCTCGCCGGCCAGGTCGGTGACGATACCGCCCGCGGCCCGCACCAGAGCCACGCCTGCCGCGTGGTCCCAGATGTGGTGACCGAAACTGATTGCGCCGCCGAGGATGCCGGCACCGACATAGGCCAGATCGAGACCGGTGGCGCCATGCATCCGCACGCGTGAGCACTCGCGGGTCAGGCTCGACAGGACCGCATTGCGCCACCGCCCCGGGAACCGGCCCTTCGAGTCGATGTTGAAGGTCTGGATGCCGACGATCGAGTCGGCCAGCGTGCTCGTTGCCAGCGGCGGCAATACCAAGTCCCCGTCGCGGACTGGGCCATCGAGGGTGGCGACGTACCGCTGACCCATGAACGGCAGCCACGTCAGTCCCGCGACGGGGGTACCCCGCCAGAGCAGGCCGAGCAGGATGGCTGCCATGGGCGAACCGGCCGCGTAGTTGAACGTGCCGTCGATGGGGTCCAGGACCCACACCAGTTCCGAATCGATGGGCTCGCCGCCGAATTCCTCACCGTGGACACCGATCCCGGTCGCCGCCGTGAGTGCCGCGACGACTTGGCGCTCGATGGCAAGGTCGATCTCGGTGGCGAAGTCGTTGCCCTTCTTGCGCACTGCCGCGTCGGCCTGGTGGCCGGCGACGAACGGGGCGACAGCGTCATCGAGGATGCTGGTCGCCGCGGCGACCAGCTCTGCCAACCTCGCCGGTTCGATCACTTAACCGCAGCCAGCGCCTCAGGCAGCGTGAACCGCTCTGCGTACAAGGCCTTTCCGACGATGGCGCCCTCGACGCCCTGCCCCGTCAGCGTGGCGATGGCGCGCAGGTCGTCCAGGCTCGACACGCCACCCGACGCGATGATCGGCGCGTTGGTGCGGCCGGCCACGGTGCTCAGCAGGTCCAGGTTCGGACCGGTCAGCGTGCCGTCTTTGGTGACGTCGGTGACGACGTAACGCGAACAGCCTTCGCCATCAAGGCGTTCCAGCACGTCCCACAGGTCACCGCCGTCGGTCTCCCAGCCGCGGCCGCGCAGGCGCCAGCTGCCGTTCTCGAACTGCACGTCCAAGCCGACGGCGACGCGGTCGCCGTACTCGCCGATGGCCCGCTTGCACCACTCCGGGCTCTCCAGCGCCGCGGTGCCGATGTTCACGCGGGCGCAGCCGGTGTCCATGGCCGCCTTGAGCGACTCATCGTCACGGATGCCACCCGAAAGCTCCACCGCCACATCGAGCTTGCCGACGACCTCGGCGAGGAGCTCGCGGTTGCTGCCCCGGCCGAACGCGGCGTCGAGGTCCACCAGATGCACCCACTCGGCACCGTCGCGCTGCCAGGTCTGCGCGGCTTCCAGCGCCGAGCCGTAATCGGTCTCGCTGCCGGCCTTGCCCTGCACCAGCCGCACTGCCTTGCCGTCGACCACGTCCACGGCCGGCAACAAAATCAAACTCATAGCCCCTCAACCCAATTCGCCAACAGCGTCGCACCTGCGTCGCCGCTCTTCTCCGGATGAAACTGTGTCGCCGACAACGCGCCGTCTTCGACGGCCGCGATGAACGGCACGTGATGCGTGGCCCACGTGACCTTCGCGTCGGCATGGCCGCCCCACTGCTGAGCGGCATAGGAATGCACGAAATAGAACCGGGTACCCGCGTCGAGTCCCTTGAACAGGGTGCTGCCGGCCGCGGCGTCGACGGTGTTCCAGCCCATGTGCGGGATCACCGGCGCATCGAGCCGGGTGACCTCACCGGGCCACTGCCCGCAGCCCTCGGTCTGCACGCCGAACTCCACGCCCTTCGAGAACAGAATCTGCATGCCGACGCAGACACCCAGCACGGGGTGACCCGCGGCGAGCCGGTCGGCGATGATCTTCTCCCCGCCGATCGACAGCAGACCCGTCATACAGGCCTCGTAGGCGCCGACACCGGGCACCACGAGTCCGTCCGCGGCAGCGGCAGCCGTCGCGTCCGCGGTCACCTCGACGTCAGCGCCCACCCGCTCGAGGGCGCGCTGCGCGGACCGGAGATTGCCCGAACCGTAGTCCAGGACCACCAATTTCTTTGTCACAGAGTGCCCTTGGTCGACGGCACACCGGCCACCCGCGGGTCGGGTTCGACGGCCTGACGCAGCGCGCGGGCCACGGCCTTGTACTGCGCCTCGGTGATGTGGTGCGGGTCGCGGCCGTACAGCGTGCGCACGTGCAGCGCGATCTTCGCGTTGAAGGCCAGCGACTCGAACACGTGCCGGTTGATCACAGTGTGGTACGGCACCGAGGACCCGGCGATGGTGAAGGACACCATCGACTCGGGCTCACCGGTGTGCACGAAGTACGGACGGCCCGAAACGTCAACGGCCGCATGGGCCAGGGTCTCATCCATCGGGATGAACGCGTCGCCGAACCGGCGGATGCCCTTCTTGTCGCCCAGGGCCTGGCCGAGCGCCTGACCCAGGACGATGGCGGTGTCCTCGACGGTGTGGTGGCCCTCGATCTCGACGTCACCCTTGGCGTGCACCGTCAGATCGAAGCTGGCGTGCGTGCCCAAGGAAGTCAGCATGTGGTCGAAGAACGGCACCCCGGTGCTGATGTCGACCTGGCCGGTGCCGTCGAGATCGATCTCGACGACGATGCTCGACTCCTTGGTGGTGCGTTCGACGCGGGCGCGGCGAGTCATGAAACTCCTTGTGGGGCTAGTGCCGATGCGGCGAGCTTGGCGCTGACTTCCAGCAGGGCGTCGTTCTCCGACGCCAAACCGACGGTGGTGCGCAGGAATCCGGGAATCCCGACGTCGCGGATCAGCACACCGGCGTCCAGGTAGCGCTGCCAGGTTGCCGCGGCGTCGGCGAACTCACCGAACAGGATGAAGTTGGCGTCGCTGGGGATGACCCGGAAACCCATGTCGGACAACGCCGCTGCCACCCGGTCCCGCTCGGCCGCCAGGGTGGCGACGCTGCTGAGCGTCTCGTCGGCATGCCGCAGGGCCGCACGCGCGGCCGCCTGGGTGAGCACCGACAGGTGGTAGGGCAACCGCACTAGCAGCATCGCGTCGATGACGGCCGGATCGGCCACCAGGTAGCCCAGCCGGCCGCCGGCGAAGGCGAACGCCTTGCTCATGGTGCGGCTGATGATCAGCTTGGCCGGGTACTCGGCCAGCAGCGCGACACCACTGGGCTGCGACGAGAATTCGCCGTACGCCTCGTCGAGGATCAGCACACCCGGAGTGACGTCCAGCAGCCGCCGCAGGTCGTCGAGCGGAACGCTCTGCCCCGTCGGGTTGTTGGGGCTGGTCACGAAGACGACATCGGGCTGCTGCGCGCTGATCGCGGCCACGGCCACATCGACGTCGAGCCCGAAATCGCTCGCCCGCGTCGCCGACAGCCACTCGGTCTGGGTGCCGTCGGAGATGATCGGGTGCATCGAGTACGACGGCACGAAGCCGATGGCGCTACGACCCGGCCCGCCGAACGCCTGCAGCAGCTGCTGCAGGATTTCATTGGAACCGTTTGCCGCCCACAGGTTTTCCGCCGTGAGCGCGACACCCGTCTGTGCCTGCATGTAGGCGGCCAGGTCCGTGCGCAGCGCCATGGCGTCGCGGTCCGGGTACCGGTGCAACTCCGCAGCGGCCTCGGCGACCGACGCGGCGACATCGTCGATCAGCGCCTGCGTCGGCGGGTGCGGGTTCTCGTTGGTGTTGAGCCGCACGGGCACGACGAGTTGCGGTGCGCCGTAGGGCGACTTGCCGCGCAGGTTCTCCCGCAGGGGAAGATCTTCAAGCGAAATCTTCACTGCATCTATGTTCTTCGCGCGAGCGCTCATCAGCTTTCGAACCTCCGGCGCACAGCCTCACCGTGCGCAGGCAGGTTCTCGGCGTTGGCCAGCGTGATCACGTGACCCGCAACGTCTTTCAGTGCCGCCTCGGTGTAGTCGACGACGTGGATGCCGCGCAGGAACGTCTGCACCGACAGCCCGCTGGAGTGCCGCGCGCAGCCGGCGGTGGGCAGCACGTGGTTGGACCCGGCGCAGTAGTCGCCCAGGCTCACCGGCGACCAGGCACCGACGAAAATGGCGCCGGCCGAACGGATTCGGCCCGCGACCTCCGCGGCGTCGACGGTCTGGATTTCCAGGTGCTCGGCGGCGTACGCGTTCACCACCCGCACGCCGGCGTCGAGATCGTCGACCAGCACGATGGCCGACTGCTTACCGTTCAGCGCGACCGTCACCCGCTCGCGGTGCAGCGTCGTGGCGACCTGCGCGGCCACCTCGACATCGGTGGCGTCGGCCAGCTTCTCGCTGGTGGTGACCAGCACGCTGGCCGCCATCTCGTCGTGCTCGGCCTGGCTGATCAGGTCGGCGGCGATGTGCACCGCGTCGGCCGAGTGATCGGCCAGGATGGCGATCTCCGTCGGGCCGGCCTCGGCGTCGATGCCCACCTGGGAGCGGCAGATGCGCTTGGCGGCGGTGACGAAGATGTTGCCCGGCCCGGTGATCATGTCGACCGGCGCCAGCTCTTCACCGGTGGTGTCCACGCCGCCGTAGGCCAGCAATGCGATGCCCTGGGCACCGCCGACGGCCCACACCTCGTCGACCCCGAGCAGGGCCGCCGCGGCGAGGATGGTCGGGTGCGGCAGTCCACCGTGGTCCTTCTGCGGCGGGCTGGCGATCACCAGGGAGTCGACACCGGCGGTCTGGGCCGGCACGACGTTCATCACGACGCTCGACGGGTAGACGGCGTTGCCGCCCGGCACGTACAGCCCGACGCGCTCGACGGGCACCCAGCGCTCGGTGACGGTCGCGCCCGGGGCCAGGGTCGTGGTGGTGTCGGTGCGGCGCTGGTCGGCATGCACGGCGCGGGTCCGCTCGATGGCGACCTCGAGGGCCACCCGCACGTCGGCGGGCAAGCGGGTCAGCGCGGCGTCCAGCTCCACCTTCGGGACGCGCACGGCCGCCGGCCGCACCCCGTCGAACGACTCTCCGTACTCCAGTGCCGCCACCGCGCCGCCTTCGACCACGGCGTCGACGATGGGGCGTACCTTGGGCAGCACCGAATCCACGTCGACACCGCCTCGGGGCAGCACCGCTCGCAACTGCGCCGCGGACAGCTGCTGACCTCGCAAATCGATACGCGCGAGCTTCACTGCAGTGTTCACCCCACTATTGTCCCAGAGCAGGCCAAATCGAATACGGAGGCGTCAATGTCAAGCCGTCAGGACCACCCCAACAACGCCGCCGGCGTGCCGATGATCTTCCCGGTGTGGTTGGAGAACTTCCAGATCAAGTACATCAACCCGGCGTTGCGCCCGTTGTCCAAGAAGCTGCCCGGGTTCTCGGTCATCAAGCATCGCGGCCGCACGTCGGGCAAGGAATACGAGACCATCGTCACCTCGTACCGCAAGGGCGATGTGCTGGCGATCGGGCTGGCCCACGGCAAGACGAACTGGGTCAAGAACGTGCTCGCCGCGGGTGAGGCCGACATCCACGTCGCGCGCAAGGACCTGCACCTGGTGAATCCGCGCATCCTGCCCGCGGGCACCGATGACCCGTCGCTGCCGCGGATCGCGCAGATCGTGGCCAAGCGCAGCGGCGTGTTCGTCGCCGACATCGCCCACTGACACACCGGGGGCCACGCTGAATGTCAGCGTGGCCCCCGGCCCGTCAACGGCTACTTGCAGATGTCGTTGATCTGCTTGCTGTCGGCGCCGGCGTCATCCAGGCGCACCTTCTGCTGCGCATCATCGGTCTGATCGCCGGCAGTCGCGGCAGCACCGATGTCCAACAGGGTGTTCGCGTACTTGCGCGTCACCGTCGCGAGATCGGCCGGCACCGCCGGGTCGATCTTGTTCAAGAGGTACTGGCCACCGGTGATCAGCGCCAGTCGGGCATTGGCCGCCACGGCCAGCGCGCCGGTGGTGTCGTCCGGCCCGCCCGGGACCGCCAGATTGGTGTTGATCGCGATGCCCTTGCTGACGACCTTCATGGCGTCGCAGAGCGCGATCTTGGCCGTGTCCTGCTCGGCCTGCGTGTACGTCTTGGCCTGATGCTTCACCTGGTACCAGGCGTAGCCCCCGATGCCGGCGGCGATCAGACCGATGACGACGGCCACGATTGCGATGATCTGCGTGACAGACACCGAACCCGACCCCGATTCCGACGCTGTGTCGGTGGCCTTCGCGGTGGCCTTCGCAGGCTTGCTCAGCGTGGTGGTCTTGTCTTCGGACTTCTCGTCTTCTGCCATGACCGTGATAGTAGCGGCCGGGTTACGTGTCCAGTCCGACGTCGAGCACCCGCACCGAATGTGTCAGGGCCCCAACGGCCAGGTAATCCACGCCCGTGGCGGCATAGGCCGCGGCCGAGTCCAAGCTGAGGCCGCCCGACGATTCCAGCTTGGTGCCGGGTGCCCGGGCGTCGCGGCGCTGCACCGCGATCTGCGTCTGCCAGACCGGGAAGTTGTCCAGCAGAACCAATTCGACGTTCTCGCCGAGGATTTCGTCGAGCTGCTCGAGCGAATCGACCTCGACCTCGCACGGCAGGTCCGGCGCCACGTCGCGCACCGCCTGCAGGGCCGCGAGCACCGAGCCGGCGGCCGCGACGTGGTTGTCCTTGATCAGCGCGGCATCGCCCAACCCCAGCCGGTGGTTGACGCCGCCCCCGACGCGCACGGCGTACTTCTGCAGTAAGCGCAGTCCGGGCAAGGTCTTTCGGGTGTCACGGATGGCCGCGTTGGTGCCGGCCACCTCCTGCACCCAGCGGGCCGTCTCCGAGGCGATCCCCGACAGATGGCAGACGATGTTGAGCATGGTGCGCTCGGCGGTCAGCAGGTCCCGAGTCGGCGCTTCGACGGTCAGCACCGCATCGCCGGGCTTCACCTCGGCGCCGTCCTCGGCGCGATCCCGGATCTGATACGCGCCCGCACCGATCACCTTGTCCAGCACCAGAACCGCGATGTCCAGACCGGCGATGACGCCCGGATGCCGCGACACCATCGACGCGACGGTGGTGGCGTCGGCGGGCACCGTCGCCGCCGAGGTGACGTCCGGTCCGTAGCGCAGATCCTCGTCGAGCGCGCGATCGATGATCGCGTGTGCGTCGGCCAATTCCGCTGCGGTCAATGCCATCAGTTACCCACTCCCATCGGCAGGGCGGCCACGGCGCGCCCGGCGGCGTCCAGCCGCACATCGATTGACACCCCGAACGCCGGATCGAGGTCCGGCCGATCGCTGCGGTGGTGGCAGCCACGGGATTCGGCCCGGGCCACCGCGGCCGCGGTGACTGCCGACGCCGTCACCGTCAGCGCCGCGTCTTCGACGGCCGCCCGGTCCGACATGGCCGTGCCCCGGGCACCGGTGAGCAGTTCACCGAGCTCACCCAGGCCGGCGGCGTCCCGCACCACCGATGCATGGCGCGTCATCGCGCGTTGCAGCGCATCACGATCCAGCGCGGGCCGCTTACCCAGATCGGGTTCCGGCACGCGGTTTCCGCCGGCATCGCGGGCCCGCTCCGCCGCCGCGCGGCCGGCCCGCCCACCGACCACCAGCCCTTCCAGCAGGCTGTTGGAGGCCAGGCGGTTGCCACCGTGCATACCCGTGCGACCGACCTCACCAGCGGCGTACAGACCGGCCATCTCGGTGCGTCCGAACACGTCGGTGACGACACCGCCGCAGCTGTAGTGGGCGCCGGGCACCACCGGAATCGGTTGGCGCGCAAGATCGATACCCAAGGCCAGGCACGCGGCCGTGACGGTCGGGAACCGGGCGGCGACGTCGGGGACGCCGCGGGCGTCGAGGTAGACGTAGTCGTCGCCGGTGGCGGCCAGGCGCGCGTCGATGGCGGCAGCCACCACGTCGCGCGGTGCGAGATCACCCATCGGGTGCACGCCGTCGGTCACCGAATCGCCGCGGCGGTCCCGCAGGATCGCGCCTTCGCCGCGCAGCGCCTCGGTGATCAGCGGGCAGCGCCCACCACCGGTGCCGGTGTACAGCATGGTCGGGTGGAACTGGATGAACTCGATGTCGCGGACCGGCAGCCCGGCCCGCAGCGCGAGAGCGATGCCGTCGCCGGTGGACCCGTCGGGGTTGGTCGTCGCGGTGTAGAGCTGGCCCAGTCCGCCGGTCGCGAGGATCACCGATGGCGCCGTCAGCACGCCGGGTCCCTCGGGACTGAGGACCAGCAGCCCGCTGACCGCACCGTCGTGGTGCAGCACCTGCAGGGCAACATGATTGGGCCGGATGTCCAAGGTCTGCGTCGCCGCGGCCAGAGCGCGCTGCACTTCCGCGCCCGTCGCGTCGCCACCGGCGTGGATGATGCGACGACGGCTGTGCCCACCCTCACGGGTCAGCGACCAGTCCCCCGGCCGGACTTCGTCGAAAGCCGCACCGGCACCGACCAATTCGCGCACCGCGGCATAACCGTCGGCGACGATCGAGGTGACCGCGTCGACGTCACACAGACCGGCGCCGGCAGCGACCGTGTCGGCGACGTGCGCCTGTACCGAGTCGTCGGTGTCAGGGATGACGACCGCGATGCCGCCCTGGGCATAGGCGGTGGCCGTCTCACCGGACTTGCCCACCACCACGACGCGACTGCCGGCCGACTGGGCCGCGCGCGCCGCCGCCAGGCCGGCGACCCCCGTGCCGACGACGATGACGTCGGCCCGTTGGCGCCAGTAACCGCGGCCGCCGCAAGCAGCTGTCCGACGGCCCGCGTGGGCGCTCACGCTATTCCCCGCCGCCGGGCTGCCCGATCCCGATCATGCGCTGCACGCTCAATCGAGCTGCGGCTGCGACATCCTCGTCGACGTGCACTTCGTCGGCACCATCGCGCAGGCAGCGCAGCAGCGCGGCCGGCGTGATCATCTTCATGTACGGGCAGGAGGCCCGGTCGTTCACCGCGAGAAACTCGGTTTCCGGTGCGGCACGGCGTAATTGGTGCAGCATCCCGATCTCGGTGGCGACCAGAACCTGCTTGGCCCGGGTCTCCCGGGCGGCGTCGAGCATGCCACCGGTGGACAGGATCTTGACCCGGTCGTCGGGGACGGCGCCCTCGCCGGCCAGATAGAGAGCCGAGGTGGCGCAACCGCATTCGGGGTGCACGAACAGCTCGGCGTCGGGGTGTGAGCGGGCCTGGTCGGCGAGCTCGTCACCGTTGATGCCGGCGTGCACGTGGCACTCGCCGGCCCAGATGTGCAGGTTGTCCCGCCCGGTCATCCGGCGGACGTGTGCGCCGAGGAACTGGTCGGGGCAGAACAGCACGGTCTTGTCCGCCGGAATCGAGGCGACCACCTCGACGGCGTTGGACGACGTGCAGCAGATGTCGGTGAGCGCTTTGACCGCCGCGGTGGTGTTCACGTACGACACCACGACCGCGTCCGGATAGTCGGCCTTCCAGGCGCGCAGGTCGTCGGCGGTGATCGAATCGGCCAGCGAGCAACCCGCCCGCTGGTCCGGGATCAGGACGGTCTTGGCCGGTGACAGGATCTTTGCCGTCTCTGCCATGAAGTGCACACCGCAGAACACGATGGTCTCCTCGGCGGCATCGGCAGCGATGCGCGAAAGGGCCAGCGAATCGCCCACATGGTCGGCGATGTCCTGGATCTCGGGCAGCTGGTAGTTGTGCGCGAGGATCGTGGCATTGCGCTGTTTGGCCAGGCGGCGCACTTCGTCCGCCCACTGCGCGTCGGCGACTACGTTGCCGAAACCGCCGGACTCCGTCGCTCGGTCCAGAACCGTCATGGCCGTCTCCTTTGAACCTGGCCAGGTTTTCGACTTATGATCGAAAACATGCCACATACTAGCACTCCACACGAAGTGTTCACCTCCGTGTTCCATGTGCGACCCCAAAGGACCTGACAGCCGCCCCGCCGGCTACGGCCGACCGGGCTGAACCTCATCGATTGTCGGCAATTTCCAGAGCATGCCCTGCTCGAGATCGAAACTCATGGGCTTGTACGGCAGCAGACCACTACCCGGATACGGCGTGTACTCCCCGAACCACACCTCGCCGTCGACGGCGTACAGATCGATGCGGATGAAGTCCCAGCCCGCCCCCAGCACTCGGGCGATGTCGCACATCTTGTCCAACTCCGCCGGTCGCGGCTCGTCGACGACCAACCGGTCACCTTGGCGCACGGAGAACTGTCGCCACTCGGCGTCCATGAAGGTGGCGGTCAGGTTCTTGCCGAACCGACCACGATTGACCTGGATCAGCTCGACCCGGCCGTCGAAGACGAAGAACTTGTAGTCCACGGGCGGCTTGCCGTCCGGGGTCGGGATGCGTTCCTCGATCAGCAGCAGCGGGCGGGCCTGGCTGTAACCCCACTCACCGAGTTCCATCGGCGTCTCGTGCAGCCAGGTCTCGGTGTCCGTGTACAGCGCAGCCAGGTCAGTGCCGGGTTCCGGCCCGAACAGGGCGTGCCCGCTGCTGTGGTTCGGTTTGAGCACCCACGGCGGCAGCGTCGCGAGGTCCGGGGCGTCCCGCAGATCGGTGCCTGACCACAACGTCTTCGCGATGCGCAGATCCGCGCCCGGGTAAATGGCTCGGGCCATCTCCTTCATCCACATCTTGTCGCAGGCCTTGACGATCCGGTCCCGCCGATCGTTGAAGATGCGCCAGTTCACCTTTTCGTTGAACGTCTGCGGATTCGTGAAGTCGCCGCGCGTCCCCATCACCGCCCGATAGAGCACGTGGCGCATCAGCCGCTTCGGGATCATCTCGATCATCCGACGACGCACGGGCACCAGCCATGCGGGTGTCTTCCGGTATTTCAACGCCACGACAGTTCCACCCCCGTAGATAGATTTTGCGTTGCTGCGTTCCAGTCATCGAGACAGACACCGGAATGGTGACGGCCCGATCTACGACCCGATCACAAAGAAATGCCAGCTCCCCCAGCATGTTTCAACATTCCCACAGCAATATAGCAGTATTGTTTTCCGCATCTTTGACGCTCTCGCTATTTTGCTGCAAATTCATCCGTTCGACCGACAGCAACGCCGCGCCACCACTGCGACGGCCACTTTTGCTCTCCGCTGTTTTCGACTTAAAATCGAAAACGTGACGGATGTGAGTACTGCGCATGAAGTGCTCGCCGTCGTGTTTCAGGTACGCCTCCTGGACGGCAAGAAACCGCAGCTCAGCGTGCTGCTATGGGAGCGCGCCATGGAACCGCAGCAGGGCGCGTGGTCCCTGCCCGGTGGCCAGTTGCGACACGACGAAGACCTGGTCAGTTCCGTGCGGCGTCAACTCGCCGAGAAGGTCGACCTGCGCGAACTGACCCATCTCGAGCAGCTCGCGGTGTTCTCCGAACCCAAGCGCGTGCCCGGGCCGCGCACCATCGCCTCGACCTTCCTGGGACTGGTGCCCTCCCCCGCGACACCCGAACTGCCGGCCGACACGCGTTGGCACCCGGTGTCGGCGCTACCGCCCATGGCCTTCGACCACCGCCCGATGATCACCCACGCCCACGCCCGGCTGGTCGCCAAGATGTCGTACACCAATATCGGATTCGCTCTGGCCCCAAAGGAATTCACCCTCACCACACTGCGGGACATCTACGCCGCCACACTCGGCCATCAGGTGGATCCGACCAACCTGCAGCGCGTGCTGGGCCGGCGCGGCGTCATCACCCCGACCGGCACGACGGCCCGCTCGGGACGCAGCGGCGGCCGCCCTGCCGCGCTCTACCGGTTCACCGACTCGACATACCGCGTCACCGACGAATTCGCCGCGCTACGCCCACCTAGTTAACCTACGAGCCGTGACGTAGGTCACTTTCAGGCCACATTTCGCGCGCCTGAATTGGTTTTTAAGGGTTCCTTAAGACATGATTTCCCGATGACCATGGGCAATGCGGCCAGGGCGTTCGACGCCGAGTGGATCGGCCAGCCGTACCACGAGGCACTCCAATCCGGCATCCGCCCGCTGCGGCCCAGCGAGGACACGTTCTACGTGCCGCCCGTCGGCTTCGAACTCACCGCGCCAGGCACGGTCCTGCGGTCCCGCGACGTCGAACTCGGCTTCATGGGCGTGATCCCCCAGGGCGTCACCGCCACGCAGCTGCTGTACCGCAGCACCGACCTGAGCGGCACCCCGCAGGCCGCGGTGACCACCGTCCTGCTGCCCGTCGGGCACAACGCGGACACCCGCTGCCCGATCGTGTCCTACCAGTGCGCCATCGACGCAGTCTCCGATGCCTGTTTCCCGTCCTACGCGCTGCGGCGCCGCGCCCGGGCCCTCGGTTCGGTGGCGCAGCTCGAATACGTGCTCGTCGCCGCGGTGCTCGCACAGGGCTGGGCCGTGTCGATCCCCGACCACGAAGGCACCGACGGCATCTGGGGCGCCCCGCATGAGCCGGGCTTCCACATCCTCGACGGCCTGCGCGCCGCCATCAACACCGAATCCCTCGGCCTCTACGCCGACGCACCGATCGGCCTGTGGGGCTACTCGGGCGGCGGCCTCGCCAGCGCCTGGGCCGCAGAGGAATACGCCAACTACGCACCCGAGCTCAACGTCGTCGGCGCCGCCCTCGGCTCGCCGGTCGGCGACCTGGCCGAGGTGTTCCGCCAGCTCAACGGCACCTCAAAGGCCGGCCTGCCCGCCACGGTGATCGCAGCCCTCATGCACATCTACCCGGGCCTCAAGCGCGTCATCCATGAGCACGCCACCGAAGCCGGCAAGGCGATGCTGCGGAACATCGAGGGCATGACCACCGCCGAAGCCGTCTTCCGCCACGCCGGACTCGACTTCGACAGCCTTTTGAAGTCGCCGCTGCAGCAGGTGCTCGACACCCCCGAGGTGCAGCACGTCTTCGAGAGCATCAAGCTCGGCAAGACGGCGCCGACCCCGCCGCTGCTGATCATGCAGGCCGTGTACGACCAGATCATCTCGGTCGGGAACATCGACGAGCTGACCGACACCTACGTCATGGGTGGCTCGCACGTGACCTACCACCGGGACATCCTCAGCGAGCACATCGCCCTGCACCCACTGGCCGCGCCGATGACTCTGAGCTGGCTGGCCGACCGGTTCGCAGGTAAGCCGCTGGGCCCCACTGTGCGTACCTCGTGGCCGGCGCTGCTGAATCCCGCGACCTACCTCGGCTTGATCAAGCTCGGCGTGGTCAGCACGAAGGTTCTGCTGGGACTTCCGATTGGGCGTCGGTAGCCGGTAGCGCTACAGCAACCGGCACCACCGGCGGCCAGGCGCCCAGATCGTCGCGCTTGGTCGCCAGCGTGCAGAACAGATAGACCAGCGCGGCAATACCGGCCGGGAAGAACAGCGTCGTGGCGACGACCCACGGCGAGTGGCCGAAAAACACCGGCGGCGCCTCGACGAGGTAGCCCACCCGATGCTCGGGAGACAGCGGAGCACCCGCCAGGTCCGGCGTCCCGTAGCGCCAATGAGCGACGACGGCGCCGACACCGGTGAGTGCGCCCGCGGCCGCCACATTGCCGAGCGCCAGCGCGCCGGCCAGGAGCGGCCCGCGATGCGCGCGCCACTGCCACACCAGTGTCGCCGTGACCACGGCGATCACCGTCAACAGACCGACCGCCAGCGCGCCGCCCAGGAAGACCCGGTCCGATTCGTCACCGAAGTACCCGTGAATGCGCTGACCCTTCTTGGTCAGCGCGACGACGGCGTCGACCGGCGGGGCGAGAAACGCCCACAGCACTCCACCGAGCGCGCCGGTCAGCGTCAGGCCGACGACGACCCGCAGCGCCGCGGCGCGATGCGAAAGTTTGGGCGCCGGAACAGTTTCGGCGGGCTGACTCACCGTTGGGTTTCCAGGTCCTTCGAGTCCACCACCCCGTGCCGCGAGCACTTGGCCCACCAACCGTCGGGGCGCACCTGCACCACCATGCGCCGACCGCACTCGGCGCACCACCGGGGCGCCTCCAGACCGAGCTGAGCCGTGGTCGGCATGACGGCGCCGTCGACGGCATCCGTCGCGACACCGGTGTACACGTTGAACTTGCCGGCACTGACCGGTGCGGGCAATTCGCGAGTCATCACGTCTGGTTCTACAGCGTGGCGTTCAGAGCCTTGATCGGCATCTGCAGGTCGTCCAGCAGTTCCAGGTCCGATTCGGCCGGGCGACCCAGCGTGGTCAGGTAGTTGCCGACGATGACTGCGTTGATGCCGCCCAGGATGCCCTGCTTGGCGCCCAGGTCGCCGAGGGTGATCTCGCGACCACCGGCGAACCGCAGCATGGTGCGCGGCATGGCCAGACGGAACGCGGCGACGGCGCGCAGCGCGTCGGCGGCCGGCAGCACCTCGAGGTCACCGAACGGGGTGCCCGGGCGCGGGTTCAGGAAGTTCAGCGGCACCTCGTGCGGGTTCAGCTCGGCCAGGTTCGCGGCGAACTCGGCACGCTGCTCCAGCGTCTCGCCCATGCCGAGGATGCCGCCGCAGCAGACCTCCATGCCGGCCTCGCGCACCATCTCGAGCGTCTTCCAACGCTCTTCCCAGGTGTGGGTGGTGACGACGTTCGGGAAGTACGACTTCGAGGTCTCGAGGTTGTGGTTGTAGCGGTGCACACCCATGGCCTTGAGCCGGTCGACCTGCTCCTGATCGAGCATGCCCAGCGAGCACGCGATCTGGATGTCGACCTCGTTGCGGATGGCCTCGATGCCGGCGGCCACCTGGGCCAGCAGGCGCTCGTCGGGTCCGCGCACGGCGGCCACGATGCAGAATTCGGTGGCACCGGTCTTGGCGGTCTGCTTGGCGGCCTCGACGAGGCTCGGGACGTCCAGCCAGGCGCTGCGCACCGGAGAGGCGAACAGGCCGGACTGCGAACAGAAGTGGCAGTCCTCGGGGCAACCGCCGGTCTTGAGGCTGATGATGCCCTCGACCTCGACCTCCGGACCACACCACTTCATGCGCACCTCGTGCGCGAGGGCCAGCAGGTCTTCCAGTCGGTCGTCGGGCAGCTGCAGCACCTCGAGCACCTGCTCTTGGGTCAGCCCTTCGCCACGCTCGAGCACCTGCTCGCGGGCTACACCCAAAACATCGGTCGCGGCCTGAGTCATCGGCACTCCTTACTCCAGGCCGACTGCGGCCTACAACTTGAACGGTGTTTAGGATACAGACGTGCAACTGCACCGAAGCGACGTGGTGGCCAAGGCCGCCGAGATCCTGGACAACTACGGGATCGCCGACCTGACCATGCGCAGGCTGGCCCGTGAACTGAGCGTCAGCCCCGGCGCGCTGTACTGGCATTTTGCCGACAAACAGGAGCTCCTGGGGGCTGTGGCCGACCGCCTGCTGGCCTCCACCGCCACCGTCCCGGTCAGCGGACCGTGGCCCGATCGCATCGTGGCGCTCTGTTCGGCGTTGCGCGACGCGCTGCTGTCCGCCACCGACGGCGCCGAGCTGGTGTCGGCCAGTTTCTCCGCCGGACGGTCGGCGGAAATGGGCCGGATCGCCGATGCCCTGGCCGACGCCTGCGCCGAGTCCGGGCTCACCGCCGACGACGCCGAACTCGCGGCCCGCACCGTCGTGTACTACGTGCTGGGCTTCACCGTCGACGAGCAGTCCCGCATCCAGTGGGACGCGGCCGGTGCCACGGTGGCCGACGGCGACACGGTGTGGTCCGAAAACGCCGGTGGCCGTTTCACTTTCGGCCTGGACCTGTTGATCGACGGACTCGCGGCACACGGGGATGACCGGACGCAATGGGTTGACGCCCTGCGGGCCCGGTGACGCGCGGAGAGACACCGCCTCAGGGCAGGCCGCCCGCGACGACGGACTCCAGCGCCGCCACCGCCGACGGTTCACCCGTCACCGAGACCGATCCCCCGCGGGTCCACGACCACAGCGCCAGATCCGCGACCGGGGCAGTGACGACTGCCGTCGCCCCACCCTCGACGGCACGCTGAGCCCGAGGCCGGTCGGAGCCGAATCCGTCTGCGGCCCAACGGCCGACCTCGACCAGCCAGTGGGCGCCGGTGTCTGCGGCGACGAACTCGACGACCGCGTCGCGCACGTACGTCGCGCCCTCGGGCTGCCACGCCCACATCACGTCGACCGCATGGTCGACGGCGCCGGTCGCCACGTCGGATGCCATGGGACCCAACGGGATTCGGGCGGTCAGCTCCGCATCGACCCGGTGCATGGTGGCCTCGTAGGTCTGCATGCGACGGGTGAACCCGACGGTCTGCTCCGGCGGCCACCAGGACCACCGGGGCTCGGCATCGGAGAGGGAGGCGAGCTGGTTCAGCAGTGCCTCGGTGCTGTCGGCACGTAGTGCCAGCAGGTCGGCGACGACCGTCGGACGGTCGGGCTTGGCCTGTTCTATCGCTCCGACATCGCCGTCGGTGCGGGCGTCACGGGCAAGGATCTGTGACCAGAACCAGTGGACCTCGGTGAGGTGCCACAGCAGATCCAGCGCGTTCCAATCCGGACAGGTCGGGCACGGCGCTTCGGGCTCGGTAGCGGCGAGCACATCGGCAAGTCGCTGGGATTCGGCGCGGATGATCGCGGCGCGGTCCATGTCCCCACCATGTCAGACTGCCGGCGCAGGGACCAGGCTCAGCTCGAACCGATCTGAATCTCTGTGCGCGCGTTGCCATTCCACAGCCGCAATCCGATGGCGGTGGCACTGATCTCAGCCGGCCGGCCGGCGATGCCGAGGGCTCGGGCAAGCCGGTCCGGCGGGACCCGACGTGCCAGGGTGACGTGCGGCGTCCAGTCACCCGGCTCGGTGTGCGGCATGGGGCCCGGCCGCAGATGCGGAGCGCTGAGCCGGCACACCTCGGCATGCAGGTCGAGAAGTTCAGCACTGGGAACCACGAGCCGGGCCAGGATTCCGGCAGAACGGCCGAACACCAGCGCGGCACCGATCCGGACCCCGAACGGAAAGCGCCCGGAAATGCCGGCGAGCACCGGCAGGACCGCATCATCGATCTGATCGGCCACTGTAAGGGTGGTGTGCGGACGAGCGGCGGGCGGCTGAGCTGTGATCCCCGCGGCCCGCAGGTCATCCCAGGCGCGCCGGATCACGGCCTCGGTGTCGAGGTCGAACAGCAGCTCGACCGAGTGCACCACGTCAGCCGACCAGGCTCGAAACCCATTGCGAATCAAAGGCTGCCACGCTGACGGTGGCGAATTCGTCAGGCGACAACCGGCCCGCGCCGTCGGGCAGCACCCCACGCACCGGGGCGATGTCGTCCAGCGCACCACGATTGGACTCTTCCGCCAGCCCCGGCTCCTGTGGCCAGCTGCCGATCACCAGTCCGGCGCAGTCGATGCCATGCGCGGCCAGCGACTCGACCGTCAGCCCGGTGTGGTTGAGGGTGCCCAGACCGGGCGCGACGACGACCAGGACCGCGGCCCCGAGTTCGACGGCCAGGTCGCGCAACGTCGTCCCGTCGGAGCCGAGTTGGACGAGCAGTCCCCCGGCGCCCTCCACCAGCGTCAAATGGCCGGGTCGGTCGACGTTCTTGATGAGCGCGACCAGCTCGTCGCGCGACGGCAGCCTCAGACCGGCCAACTCGGCGGCCGCCAAGGGTGCCAGCGGCTCGGGATAGCGCCAACCCGGGACGAGCGAGGTGATGCCGGCCAGCCGGGCCACCTCGGCCAGGTCGTCGTCGCCGTGTCCGGCCGCGGGCGCGATACCCGTCTGCACGGGTTTGCAGACCGTGACGTCCAAGCCGGCCTGATGAGCCGCACAGGCCAGGGCCGCGGTGGCGATGGTCTTGCCGACGCCGGTATCGGTCCCGGCGACCAGCAGCACGGTCACGACTGCACCAGCGCGAGCACCTCGCCGAGCACCCGCCCGGCAAGGTCCATCTCGCCGTCGTCGAGGGACGCGCGTGCGGTCAGCCGTAGCCGCGAGGTGCCGGCCGGCACGGTCGGGGGCCGGAAGCAGCCGACGCGGACGCCGCGGTCCAGGCAGGCCGATGCCGCGGCGAGCGCGACCTCGGGGTCACCGAGGATCACCGAGACGACGGCGGAATCGGGAGTGCCGACGGCGCCGCCGAAGCGGGCCAGCGTCGCGGCGTGGGTCAGGACGGCCTGCGCCCGCCACGGCTCGGCGATGAGGACCTGCAGCGCAGCCCGGGCGGCGCCGACAGCGGCCGGTGCCAGGCCGGTGTCGAAGATGAACGTGCGCGCGGCATCGATGAGGTGGGCCCGCACCGCCGCGGGGCCCAGCACCACGCCGCCCTGGCTGCCCAGAGATTTGGACAGCGTCGTCGTCACCACGATGTCGGGTTCGCCGGCCAGACCGACCTCGTGCACCAGGCCGCGCCCGCCGGTACCGCGCACACCGAGGCCGTGCGCCTCGTCGACGATCAGCAGCGCGCCGTGCCGGCGGCAGACCTCATGGAGGGCGTGCAGCGGTGCCAGGGCGCCGTCGGTGGAGAACACCGAGTCGGTGATCACCACGGCCCGTTCCTCGGACCGGCTGACCAGCGCGGTCTCCACGGCGCCGACGTCGTTGTGCGGGGACACCACGACCCGCGCCCGGGACAGCCGACAGGCGTCCACCAGCGAGGCGTGACTGTAGGCGTCGGATACGACCAACGATCCCGGACCGGACAGCGCTGCCACCGCGCCGAGGTTGGCGGTGTAGCCCGAGGAGAACACCAGCGCCGACTCGGCGCCCATGAAGTGGGCCAGCTCGGCCTCGAAGTCCTCGTGCAGTTCGGTGTTGCCGGTCACGAGGCGCGATCCGCCCGAGCCCGCGCCCCAGGTGTGCAGCGCCGTGACGCCGCCCTCGATCACGTCGGGATGCTGCGTCAGGCCCAGGTAGTCGTTGGACGCGAGGTCCAGCTCGGTGGCCACCGCGGGCCGGACCCGCAGCGACCGGCGCAGGCCTGCGGCCCGGCGCTTGTGTTCGACATCGGCGAGCCAGGCCAGCGGCGAGTGATCAGTCATCGGCGCGCTCCTGACTCCAGTGCTATTGAACGGTGTTCAGGTTAACGCACGGGCAACCGCGACCACACCAGAGGTGATCTGGTCGATCTCCGCGGGCGTGCAGATGAACGGCGGCATGACGTAGACCAGCTTCCCGAAGGGCCGCAACCACACGCCGTGCTCGATCGCGGTGACGGTGGCCAGGGCCATGTTCACCGGTTCGCGCATCTCGACGACGCCGATGGCGCCCAGCACCCGCACGTCGGCCACCGAAGGCAATTCCGCGGCCGGGGCCAACCCCCGTCGCAGCCCGTCCGAAATCTCGGCGACCCGGGCCTTCCAGTCCTGGCTGAGCAACAGCTCGACAGCCGCCACCGACACCGCACACGCCAACGCGTTGGCCATGAACGTCGGCCCGTGCATGAGGGCGCCCGGCTCTCCGGAGCTGATCACCCGCGCGATCTCGGCCGTACAGAGCGTCGCGGCCAGCGTCACGTAACCACCGGTCAGCGCCTTGCCGACGCACATGATGTCGGGGCTGACGCCGACGTGGTCGGCGGCGAACAGCTCGCCCGTGCGCCCGAAGCCCGTCGCGATCTCGTCGAAGATCAGCAGCACGTCGTGCCGCGTACAGATGTCGCGCAGCGCCGTCAGGTAGCGCGGGTCGTGGAACCGCATGCCACCGGCGCCCTGGACCACCGGCTCGACGATGACGGCCGCGAGCTCGTCGACGTGCGCGGCCAGCTGAGCCTCGAAGGCAGCCACGTATTCGGGGTCGTAGTTCGACGGAACCTGCGGCGCGAAGATCTGAGGCATCAGGACATCGGTCCAGATGGAGTGCATGCCACCGTCTGGATCGCAGACGCTCATCGGGGTGAAGGTGTCGCCGTGGTACCCGCCGCGCCACGTCATGAGCTTGTACCGGCCGGGGCGGCCGAGGCTGCGCTGGTACTGCAACGCCATCTTCGCCGCGACCTCGACCGAGACCGAACCGGAGTCCGAGAAGAACACCGTGTCCAGACCCGCCGGGGTGATCTCGACGAGCAGCTGCGCCAGCCGCGCCGCGGGTTCGTGCGTGAGCCCACCGAACATGACGTGATTCATGGTGGCGAGCTGCCGGGTGATCGCGGCGTCGAGCACCGGATGACCGTGCCCGTGCACCGCCGTCCACCACGAGCTCATCGCGTCGATGACCTCGACTGGTTCGCCCTCATGGACGAGGGTCAGCAGGGTGCCGTGGGCCTCGGTGGCAACCACCGCCGGCACCGCCTCGGCACCGATGGTGCTGTACGGATGCCAGATGTGGGCGGTATCGATCGCCGAGATTTCGGCAGGGTTCAGAGCTGGCACGATGACCGAGCCTAACGGTCCCTTCCCGCCCTCGAAACGGGCCTACTCGGCGGGCACTCGACTCGCCGCTACATGAACCAGACCTGGATCTTGGGTAGATTGACAGCCGAACATGACGACTCTTGCAGCACCGCGGCCGGCGTCGCAGCCCGGGTCGGGCAACGCCGCGCACGTCTTCGACGGCGGTGCGGACTCGGCTGCGGGCACTGCCCCGAGCGGGTTCTACCGCCACGACCTGGACGGTCTGCGCGGCATCGCCATCGCCATGGTCGCCGCCTTTCACGTCTGGTTCGGCCGGGTTTCCGGCGGCGTCGACGTCTTCCTCGCACTGTCCGGCTTCTTCTTCGGCGGCAAACTCCTGCGGCTCGCGCTGACGCCGGGGACGTCGCTGTCCCCCGCGCCGCAGCTGCGTCGGCTCGCCCGTCGCCTGTTGCCCGCGCTGATCGTCGTCCTGGCCGCGGGCGCCGTGCTGACCATCCTGATCCAGCCCGAAACGCGCTGGGAGACCTTCGCCGACCAGAGCCTGGCCAGCCTCGGCTACTACCAGAACTGGGAACTGGCCGAAACGGCGTCGAACTACCTGCGGGCCGGCGAATCCGTCAGCCCGCTGCAACACCTGTGGTCGATGTCGGTGCAGGGCCAGTTCTACGTCGCGTTCCTGGCGCTGATCTTCGGCTTCGCGTACCTGTTCCGGCGCCGGCTCGGCGACCGGCTGCGGCCTGCGTTCATCGCGCTGCTCAGCGTGCTGACGGTCGCGTCGTTCTGCTACGCGATGGTCGCCCACCAGGCCGACCAGGTCAGCGCCTACTACAACAGCTTCGCGCGCGGCTGGGAACTGTTGCTCGGCGCCCTCGTCGGGGCGCTGGTGCCGTCCGTCCGGTGGCCGATGTGGCTGCGCAACATCGTGTCGCTGGTCGCGCTGGCGGCCATCCTGTCCTGCGGCGCGCTGATCGACGGCGTGCGCGAGTTCCCCGGGCCGTGGGCGCTGATCCCGGTCGGCGCGACCATGCTGTTCATCCTCAGCGCCGCGAACCACACCGAGCGACTGCCCGCGCCGAACCGGCTCCTGGCCACCGGCCCGTTCGTATCCCTCGGCGCCATGGCGTACTCGCTGTATCTCTGGCACTGGCCGCTGCTCATCTTCTGGCTGGCCTTCAGCGGCCACAGCCGGGCACATCTGGCCGACGGTGCCGCCGTCCTGCTGGTGTCCGGGGTGTTGGCATGGCTGACCACCCGCTACGTCGAGAACCCGCTGCGCCGGCCGGTACGTACGCCTGACGTTCCGCTCGGGAAGCGGCTGCGCCGCCCCACTGCCGTCCTGGGGACACTCGTCGCCCTCATGGGGGTGACGCTGACGGCCACGGCGTTCACGTGGCGCGAGCACATGAACACCGAACGGGCCAACGGCAAGGAACTCGCGACGCTGTCCCCCGTCGACTACCCGGGGGCGCGCTCGCTGCTGCACCACGTGAAGCTGCCGAAGCTGCCGTTCCGCCCGACCGTGCTCGAGGCCAAGGACGACGTGCCGGCGACGACGGCCGACAGTTGCATCGCCGACTTCGACGACCTGTCCATCCGCAACTGCTCCTACGGCGACACCGCCGCCACCCGCACGGTGGCGCTGGCCGGCGGCTCGCACGCCGAGCACTGGATCACCGCGCTGGACATCCTCGGCAAGCGCTACCACTTCAAGGTGGTCACCTACCTGAAGATGGGTTGTCCGCTCTCGACCGAGCCCAACCCGCTGGTGATGGGTGACAACCGGCCGTACCCCAAGTGCTACGAGTGGAACGAACTGGTCATGCCGAAACTGGTGGCCGACCGCCCGAGCTTCGTCTTCACCACCTCGACCCGCCCCTGGAACATCAAATCCGGCGATGTCATGCCCGGCACCTACATCGGGATCTGGCAGCGATTGTCCGACGCGAACATCCCGATCCTGGCCATGCGCGACACCCCGTGGCTGGTCCGGGACGGTAAACCCTTCTTCCCGGCCGACTGCCTTGCCAGCGGCGGTAATTCAACATCCTGCGGCATCTCCCGCTCCGAGGTACTGTCCGACCACAACCCGACCCTCGATTTCGTCGCGCAGTTTCCTCTGCTGAAACCGCTCGACATGAGTGACGCGGTGTGCCGCCCTGACATCTGCCGCGCTGTGGAGGGAAATGTATTGCTGTACCACGACTCTCATCACCTGTCCGCCACCTACATGCGCACCATGACCGGCGAGCTCGGCCGCCAGGTCGGGGCTGCCACCGGCTGGTGGTGAGCTGCCTTCATGGTTGTCGGCGTTTGGCCGGGTAGCGCCTATCCGCTCGGTGCCACCTACGACGGGTCCGGCACCAATTTCTCGGTGTTCTCCGAAGTCGCCGAGCGCGTCGAGCTGTGCCTGATCGCCAAGGACGGCACCGAGGAACGTGTCAATCTCGACGAGGTCGACAGCTATGTGTGGCACTGCTACCTGCCGGCCGTGACGCCGGGGCAGCGCTACGGATTCCGGGTGTACGGCCCGTGGGATCCGGCCGCGGGGCACCGCTGCGATCCGAGCAAGCTGCTGCTCGATCCCTACGGCAAGTCGTTCCACGGCGACTTCGACTTCAGCCAGGCGCTGTACTCGTACGACATGGCCGAGCCGTCGGCCGTCGGCGAGCCCCCCGGTGTCGATTCGTTGGGGCACACCATGACCAGCGTGGTGATCAACCCGTTCTTCAACTGGGACAACGACCGCGTGCCGCGGACGCCCTATCACGAGACCGTCATCTACGAGGCCCACGTCAAGGGCATGACGCAGACGCACCCGGCCATCCCGGAGGAACTGCGCGGCACCTATGCCGGCCTCGCGCATCCCGCGATCATCGAGCATCTGCAGTCCCTCGGCGTCACCGCCATCGAGCTGATGCCGGTGCACCAGTTCCTGCACGATCACCGGCTCCTTGACCTGGGACTGCGAAACTACTGGGGCTACAACACGTTCGGCTTCTTCGCGCCGCACTACCAGTACTCCTGGAACCAGCACGCCGGCAGTGCGGTGGCCGAGTTCAAGACCATGGTGAAGGCGTTCCACGAAGCCGGCATCGAAGTCATCCTCGACGTCGTCTACAACCACACCGCCGAGGGCAACCACCTCGGCCCGACGCTGAATTTCCGCGGCATCGACAACGCCGCGTACTACCGGCTCGACGACGACGATCCGTCGCTGTACAAGGACTTCACCGGTACCGGCAACAGCCTCAACGCCCGCCACCCGCACACCCTGCAGCTGATCATGGATTCGCTGCGGTACTGGGTGCTGGAGATGCACGTCGACGGCTTCCGCTTCGACCTCGCCTCGACGCTGGCCCGTGAGTTCTACGACGTGGACCGGCTGTCGGCGTTTTTCGATCTGGTGCAACAGGATCCGGTGATCAGCCAGGTGAAACTGATCGCCGAGCCGTGGGATGTCGGCGAGGGCGGCTACCAAGTCGGCAACTTCCCAGGTTTGTGGACCGAGTGGAACGGGAAATACCGCGACACTGTGCGTGACTATTGGCGGGGCGAGCCCGCAACCCTGGGCGAGTTCGCCTCCCGACTGACCGGTTCCTCGGATCTGTACGAGGCGACGGGCCGGCGACCGAGCGCGAGCATCAACTTCGTCACCTGCCACGACGGCTTCACGCTGACCGATCTGGTGTCCTACAACGAGAAGCACAACGACGCCAACGGCGAGGAGAACCGGGACGGCGAGAGCCACAACCGCTCCTGGAACTGCGGCGTCGAGGGCCCGACCGACGATCCCGCGATCATCGCGCTACGGGAACGGCAGCGCCGCAACATCTTCGCGACCCTGATGCTGTCGCAGGGTACTCCGATGATCAGCCACGGCGACGAGATCGGGCGCACGCAACAGGGCAACAACAACGTCTACTGCCAGGACAACCCGCTGGCGTGGATGGACTGGACCATGCTCGAGACCAACTCGGCCATGTTGGAATTCACCCGCACCGTGGTGGCTTTCCGGCGCAAGCATCCCGTCTTCCGGCGGCGCCGGTTCCTGGCCGGCCAACCGGTTCGGAGCAGCGGGCAGGTCCGTGACATCGCATGGCTGACCCCCGCCGGAGAAGAGATGACGCTCGAAGACTGGGATTCCGGTTTCGGCAAGAGCATCTCGGTGTTCCTCAACGGCGACGCGATACCCGAACCCAACGCGCGCGGGGAACGGGTCACCGACGACTCGTTCCTGTTGTGCTTCAACGCCCACGACGAGGCGCTGGATTTCGTGATCCCCGGCCAGGACTACGGCGAGAAATGGGCGGCGGCGCTGGACACCGCTGACCCGCACGGGCACACAGAGCTCGTGGCGGGTGCCGGCGAGACCGTCACACTGCAGGCCCGCTCGCTGCTGGTGTTGCGTAAGACGGCGTGAACGCCGTGCCTGTTTCATCGACATACCGACTGCAAATGCGCAGCGACGGCATGACTTTCGACGACGCGCTGGCCCTGCTGCCCTATCTCGACGATCTCGGCGTCTCGCATCTCTATCTGTCACCGGTGCTGACCGCCGTCGCCGGGTCGACGCACGGCTACGACGTCACCGACCCGACGGCCATCTCGGCGGAGCTCGGTGGGCCCGAGGGCTTCGCCCGGCTCTCCGCGGCGGCACGCGCGCGCGGCATGGGGCTCGTCGTCGACATCGTGCCCAACCACGTGGGCGTCGAACGGCCCGAGCAGAACCCGTGGTGGTGGGACGTCCTGGCGCACGGTCGTTCGTCTCGGTTCTCCGCATACTTCGATATCGACTGGGACCTGGACCCCGACGGCCGAATCGTGTTGCCGGTGCTGGGTTCCGACGCCGACGTCGACGACCTCGCCGTCGACGGTGACGTGCTCCGGCTGGGTGACCGGTCCTGGCCGATCCGGCCCGGCACCGGCGCGGGCACGGCCGCCGAGGTCTACGCCCGGCAGGCGTATCGGTTGACGGGCTGGCAGTCCGGTTTCTGCGGCTACCGGCGGTTCTTCTCGATCACCTCGCTGGCCGCGGTGCGCCAGGAGGACCCGGACGTGTTCGACGCCAGCCACGCCGAGATCGGCCGCTGGTTCCGTGAAGGCCTGGTCGACGGACTGCGCGTCGACCACATCGACGGATTGACCGATCCCGCGGGCTATCTCAGTCGGCTACGCGAGCTGACCGGCCCCGACGCGTGGATCGTCGCCGAGAAGATCCTCGCCGCCGACGAGCCGCTGGAACCCAGCCTGCCCATCGGCGGCACCACCGGTTATGACGTGTTGCGGGACATCGGCGGGCTGTTCGTCGACCCGGACGGCGCCGATGTGCTGACGGAGCTGGCTCGCGAGACCCGATGCGACGTCCGGGAATTGAAGGTCAAGGTCGCCACCGAGACCCTGGCCAGTGAGCTGTCCCGGCTGTGTCGCGCGATCGTGCGGGTGACCGGCACCGACGATCCCGCGCTACCGACCGCCATCGCCCAAGTGGTCAGCCGCGTCGGCGTGTATCGCACCGACTACCGGGTGTTGTCCGCGGTGCTGCCCGAGGCCATCAGCGAAACCGCCGGCGCAGCACCGGAACTGGCACCTGCTCTACAGCTGGTTACCACGGCACTGCAGCAGCCCGAGCCTGCCGCGCGGCTGCAGCAGCTGTGCGGCGCGGTGACCGCCAAGGCCGTCGAGGACACCCAGTTCTACCGCGACGCCCGGCTGGTGTCGCTGAACGAGGTCGGGGGCACCCCCGAACGGTTCGGGATGAGCACGGCCGAGTTTCACCAGCGGGCCGCCGCGCGCCGACGGGACTGGCCGGCCACGATGGTGACGCTGTCGACGCACGACACCAAGCGCAGCGAGGATGTGCGGGCCCGCATCACGGTGCTGTCGCAGTGCGCCGACCGATGGGCGCAGCGCGTCAAGCGCTGGGACACAGTGTGCCTACCGCCCGACGAGGGCACCGGATTGTTCCTGTGGCAGAACATCATCGGCATGTGGCCGGTGTCCGGCGACGTCGACGACAGCGTCCGCGAGCGGCTGCACGCCTACGCCGAGAAGGCGATCCGGGAGGCCGAACTCCACACCGATTGGGAGCAGCCGGACCGCGAGTTCGAAGGGGCCGTGAGCGACTGGATCGACGCCCTACTCGACGGGCCGGTGGCCAATGAGGTGACCGCGTTCGTCGGGCAACTCGATGAGGCCGCGCGTTGCGATGCCGTGGCCCAGAAGCTGCTGGCCCTGACAGTGCCGGGTATCCCCGACGTCTACCAGGGCACCGAACTGTTCGACGACAGCCTGGTGGACCCCGACAATCGTCGTCCGGTGGATTTCGCGCGCCGGCAGACGGAACTGACGGCCTTGAGCCACCCCAAGATTCGGGTGGTCTCGGCAGCGCTGCGGTCCCGCCGGGAACGGCCGGACACCTACCTGTCGGGTGACTACACCCCCATCGTCGCCGAGGGGCCTGCCGCCGACCACGTCATCGCCTTCCTGCGCGGTTCCGATGTGCTGGTGGTCGTGCCCCGGTGGACGCTCAAGCTGGACCAATCCGATTGCGCCGACACCGCTATCGCGCTGCCCGAGGGCGAGTGGACCGACCGGCTGACCGACCGGACCTGGTCCGGCACCGTGACCGCCGACGCGCTGTTCGCCGAACTGCCCGGGGCGCTGCTGGAGAAGGCCCGTGCCTGATCACGAATTCTCGGTGTGGGCCCCCACACCTGACGTCGTCACCCTCGAGGCCGATGGGGCCCGGTACCCGATGTCGCGGTCCGACGACGGGTGGTGGCGCGTCACCGTCGACGTCCCGGCCGACGCGCGATACGGCTTCATCCTCGATGGCGCCGATCCACTACCGGACCCGCGCTCACCGCGACAACCCGATGGCGTGCATGGACTTTCACAGCTGTGGCCCGCCGAGCCCGTGGCTCCCTGGTCCGGTCGGGCCATCGCGGGCGCGGTCATCTACGAGCTGCACGTCGGCACGTTCACCGAGGCCGGCACCTTCGACGCCGCCATCGAGCGACTGGACCACCTCATCGACCTGGGCGTCGACTTCGTCGAACTGATGCCGGTCAACGCGTTCAGCGGCAGCCACGGCTGGGGCTACGACGGCGTGCTGTGGTACGCGGTGCACGAACCCTACGGCGGCCCGTCGGGTCTGGTCCGGTTCGTCGACGCCTGCCACCGGCGCGGCCTGGGCGTGTTGCTCGACGCCGTGTTCAATCACCTTGGCCCGTCCGGGAATTACCTGCCCAAGTTCGGGCCGTACCTGACGGCGGGCCGTACCCCGTGGGGCGAGGCCATCAACATCGCCGCCGCCGATTCCGACGCGGTGCGCCGCTACATCATCGACTGTGCGCTGCGCTGGATGCGGGACTTCGGCATCGATGGTCTGCGGCTGGATGCGGTGCACGCGCTGGTGGATACCACCGCCATACACCTGATGGAAGAGCTGGCCACCGAAACCGACCTGCTGGCAGCAGAATTGGGCCGACCACTGTCTTTGATCGCCGAGAGCGATCTCAACGACCCGCGCCTGATCACCCCACGCGACCGGGGCGGCTATGGCTTGGCGGCGCAGTGGGACGACGACATCCACCACGCCATCCACACCGCGGTCTCCGGCGAACGGCAGGGCTACTACGCTGATTTCGGGTCAATGCAGACCCTCGCCACCACACTGGCCCACGGCTTCTTCCACGCCGGCACCTATTCGTCGTTCCGGCGGCGCCGGCACGGCAGGCCGCTGGACACCGGGCAGATTCCGGCCACCCGACTGCTGGCGTACACCTGCACGCACGATCAGGTGGGCAACCGGGCCATCGGTGACCGCCCGTCGCAGAATCTCGACTACGGGCAGCTCGCCGTCAAGGCCGCGCTGGTCCTCGGCTCCCCTTACACGGCAATGCTTTTCATGGGCGAAGAGTGGGGCGCGTCGACACCGTTCCAGTTCTTCAGTTCACATCCCGAACCGGAACTCGCGCGCGCGACGGCCGAAGGACGCAAGGCGGAGTTCGCCGACCACGGCTGGGCCGCCGACGACATCCCCGATCCCCAGGACCCCGCGACGTTCCTGCGCTCCAAACTCGATTGGGACGAGGTCGGCACCGGCGAGCACGCCCGGCTGCTGCAGCTCTATCGCGACCTGATCACGTTGCGGCGCACCGAGCCCGACTTCGCCGACCCGTGGCTGGACCACCTGCGCGTCGAGTTCGACGAGGCCGACCGTTGGATCGTCATGCATCGTGGGGCGTTCGCCGTGGTGTGCAACCTCGGCGAGCAGCCTGTCGTCGTGCCCGTCGCCGGCGAGCCGGTCCTGAGCTCAGCCGAGCCGCAGATCGGGACAAACGCCACGACACTGCCCGGCCACAGCTTCGCGATCCTCCGTCGACGCCCCTAGGTCAGGTACCGGTACGCCGGCGACCCCGGCTCCAACGGCTCGACGTGGATGCCCGAGTTGTGCATCCGCTCCAGCAGCCCGTCGAAGTTGGCGGCCGAGCCGAGTTCGATGCCGACGAGCGCCGCGCCGGTCTCCCGGTTGTTGCGCTTGACGTATTCGAACAGCGTGATGTCGTCGTTGGGCCCGAGCACCTCGTCGAGGAACCGCCGCAGGGCGCCGGGCTCCTGCGGGAAGTCCACCAGGAAGTAGTGCTTGAGGCCCAGGTGCACCAACGACCGTTCGAGCACCTCGCCGTAACGCGACACGTCGTTGTTGCCACCGGAGATCAGGCAGACCACCGTCGAACCGGCCTCGACGCCGTTCTCCATCAACGCCGCGACAGACAGCGCGCCCGCGGGCTCGGCGATGATGCCCTCGTTCTGGTACAGATCGAGCATCGCGGTGCAGACCGCGCCCTCATCGACCGTCGTCACCGACGCCATATCGCCGGCCGCGGCCAGCGCCGCGTAGGTCAGCGTCCCGGCCCGGGCCACCGCGGCCCCGTCGACGAACTGGTCGACATGCTGCAGCGTCACCGGCTCACCCTTGGCGAGCGCCGCGATCATCGATGCCGCACCCGCCGGCTCGGCCCCGAGCACGGCGGTCGCGTTGGTGTGCGCGGTCAGGTAGGTGGTGATGCCGCTGATGCAACCGCCGCCGCCCACCGGCACGATCACCAGGTCGGGTTCGACATCCAGCTGTTCGAGGATCTCGACGGCGATGGTGCCCTGACCGGCCATGGTGCGCAGGTCGTCGTACGGCGGGACCAGCGTGGCGCCCGTCCGGGCGACGTCCTCGAGCGCCGCCTCGGCGGCCATGTCGTAGGTGGCACCGCCGACGATCAGCTCGATGAAGTCGCCGCCGTGATACCGGATGCGGTCCCGCTTCTGCTTCGGCGTCTTGGCCGGGACGTATACGCGGCCGTGCACACCCATCGAGCGGCAGGCCAGCGCGAAGCCCTGGGCATGGTTACCGGCCGACGAGCACACGACACCGGCGGCCTTCTCCTCGCCGGAGAGCTGCATCAGCAGGTTGTAGGCACCGCGCAGCTTGTACGAGCGCACCGCCTGCAGGTCCTCACGCTTGAGGTACACCTGGGCGCCGGTCAGCGCCGACAGCCGGTCGCTGTACTGCAGCGGGGTGCGGGTGACCACCGAGGAAATTCGCCGGGCAGCCGCATCGATGTCGGCCGCGGCAAGCGGCGACGTCCTGTGGGTTCCCTGGCTCAGCTCGGCAGACACCGTCTAATGGTGTCATCTCGGTGCAAAACTGAGCGCATGGACCCCACTCCAGAACCATTGCCGCCGGCGGTCAGGACATTCGTCGAGCGCACCCACCGCCTGACGAGCAGCGCGGAACACCACGTACCGTCCTGGCTGCGGCCCGGCGCGCCGGAGAACCGGCTGCCGGTGATCGCCGCCGTCCTCGGCGCGGTTCTGCTGCAATGGGCCGTCCCCGAGCAGTACACCGTGGTGCCCCGCTGGCCGCTGATCGGCCTCGAACTGCTGCTCGTGGTCGTGCTGATGGTCATCAACCCGGTGCGGATGTCCCGGGAGACCACCGTCGGTAAGTGGTCGATGTGGGTGCTGACCGCGGCTATCACCGCGGACAACACCACCTCCGCGATCGTGCTCGACGTCCACATCCTGTCCGGCCAGGTGTCCAACAATGCCGGACTGCTGCTGGGCAGCGGCGCGGCGATCTTCATCACCAATGTCATCGTGTTCGGCATCTGGTTCTGGGAGCTGGACCGTGGCGGGCCGTTTGCCCGGAGGGCCGGCCACGACCCGTACCCGGACTTCCAGTTTCCCCAGATGAGCGATCCGCAGAACGCCGAACCCGGTTGGCGCCCAACGTTTGTCGACTACCTGTACGTGAGCTACACCAACGTCGTGGCGTTCTCCCCCACCGACACCATGCCGCTGTCGCGGTGGGCCAAGATGATGATGACGCTGCAGTCGCTGGTGTCGATCTCGACGACGGCGCTGGTCATCGCCCGCGCAGTCAACGTGCTGAAGTAGGCCCCGCGCACGCGAGGAGCACGACGGATTCAGCCGCAGTCGCGGTGGGGTTCCAGCAGTTCGGCCTGCCCCACCTCGGGACGGGTGGTCGGCAGCCAGCGCCGCGTCGACTCGAGGGATCGTTCGATGAGTTCACCCGAGCGGGAGAAGTCGACGGGCGACACCCGCACCGGACACAGCGGCGGGACCACATGCAGGTCGACCAATCCCTCGAACCGCTCGACGTCGGTGGCCAGCCGCCTGTTGATCGCCAGCGTGAACGCGTGCATGGCCATGGCCAATGCGGCCCGCGGCGGTTGCGGCATGGCACACGAATATCCCGTCGGCAGCACCCACACCTCGGTCGCGCCCAGCTCCACGGCATAGGACAGCGGCGTGTTGTTCACCACGCCGCCGTCGACCAGATCGCGTCCGCCGATCCGGACCGGCGGCAGCACCGCCGGGATGGCAGCGCTGGCGACGATCGCGTCGACAGCGTCGCCCGACGACAGGAGGACGTCCTGCCCGGAGAGCACGTCGGTGGCCACCACATGCAGTGGCGTCGGCGCGTCCTGCAGCCGCCGGAACCGCAGATTCTGCTGCAACAGAGTGCGGATCCCGATATCGGACACCAGGTGCGGCCGGCGCCCCAGAAAGCCGAGCAGCCCCATACTCGGGCTGGTCGGGAACACTTTGCGGCGCGACAGGGTCCGCCACAGATCGGCCAGCGCCAGGGCCCCATCGTGGTCGGACCTCCCGGCGATCCACCCGCCGTTGAGGGCGCCGACAGAGGTGCCGACGATCAGATCCGGCTTGATGCCGGCCTCGGCCAGACCCAGCAGCATGCCGACCTGGATGGAGCCGAGACTGCCCCCGCCGGACAGCACGAACGCCGTCGTCATGGTCCCTCTCCGTCCTCTGGCGCTGGTTGTCGCGGAAGCCGCACGACGAACGTGGTATCGCGCGGCTGTGAGGCCACGAACAGCTCCCCGCCGTGCCGGTCGACAACGATCTGCCGGGCCAGATGCAGGCCTAGGCCGGTACCTTCACCGAGCGGTTTGGTGGTGAAGAACGGGTCGAAAATGCGCCCGCGGATGTCGGCCGGAATTCCGCTGCCGGTGTCGCTGATCTCGATCCGCACCGCATCGTCCTCGGATCGGCTGCGCACCGTGAGTCTCCCCGAGCCGGCAGGCCGCATGGCGGCGATGGCGTTCTCGATGAGGTGCGTCCACACCTGATTGAGTTCGGCTGGATGACAAAGCAGTTCGGGTATCGACGGGCCGAAGTCCGTGACCACTTCGACCGGAGTACCCGCGCCGATCCGGCCGGCGAACATCCGCAGGGTACTGGTCAGAAGTGCGTCGACGTCCGCGAACCGGAACGGCGCGCTGTTCAGCTGGGTGTACTGCTTGACGTCGGTGACCAGGCCCGAAATCCGTTGTGCGGCATCATGAACCTGATGCGTCAGCAGTTCGGCCTCGACCCGGTGCCGCAACCACGTCACGGCTCGCGGCAACCAGTACGGCTGCTGGTCACCCGGCAGTAGCTGTTCGAGCCAGTCACAGTCCAGTCCGGCCTCGACGAACGTCGGCGCCATATCCCACGCGTCCGCGATCCCCCGGCTCGACAACCAGTCACCGACCTGGTCCTCCAGGTCGCTCGCCTGCATCGCCGATAGCCTCCGACCCGACGCAGCGGCCACCTTCGCGACCACGTCGACCTGCGCCCCGGCCAGGAAAGTCAGTGCCGCGCTGTCGAATTCGCTGTCCACCAGCGGCACCAGGAGAGCATCAAGCCGGCCGCGCAGGTCGGTCGCGCCGCGGACGACGGCCGCCACCGGGTTGTTGAGTTCGTGCGTCAGCCCGGCTGACAGCTGTCCGAGCGCCAACATCCGGTCCCGTTCGTCGGCGACGCGGTGCTGCTTCTCCGCGGTCTCCGCCAGTCCATCGATGAGATGCACAGCCATCGGGAACTGACTTTTGACGAAGGCACCGAATTCGTCGGCGGGCATGACGAAGAACCGCGTCCGCCGGGTGGCCCGCACCGAGAACCGGTTCCGGTCATGACCGACGGGGCTGAACGCCGACCGCGCACCGAAGTAGACGCCGGGCTGCGACGTTCGATCGATCTCGAGTTCCCGGCCGCCGGCACGCTTGGAGAGCACCAACTCGCCATCGATGAGAACCCGTAGCGGTGTGACGGGGTCGCCTTCGGTGATGACCGGCCCCGGGGCGAAGACCTCGATGTGACCGGCGCGGCAGAGCTGCGCCAGCTGCTCGTCCGTCAACGACTCGAACAGGAACAGCTCCTTCAGTACCTCGGGTAGGCACTGCTGCAGGTCACCACCGACGTCTGTCACGCCGACACACTAAGCCCGCCAGGCCGGTGTGCTGCGGTCATTGGGGTCAATCCCATATGCGTCATTCGCACTCCCGATCCGGTCTCGCACCCGAGCCCGGCGGGCGGCGTCGACGCCCCGTGTCGCCCGTCACGGAATTGCTCACCCCACCCGAACATCCGCTAGAGTGAACACCGCCAGGCCGCAGTAACCCCGGGCCCCAAATTTCGCCGCCAAGAGCGGCCTACCGCCGAGAGGCGTTCTGCGGTCTGGCTTTAACTTCTCGTCAATCCAGCGAATCGCTGCGCCACAGCCCGGCTGCGGCATGCAGCTCGTTTGCGATGCGGGTGAATGTCACAGCCCGATCGGTCAGCTCCGCGGCGCGCTCCGGCGCCGTCGTCGTCGCATCCTCGGCCAGGCTCGTGCAGCCCGCCGCACTCACCCGGCAATACGCTGCCGCACGCTCCAGTGCGACGGCGAAATCGCCCTCGAACACGCCGCGCAGGATGCGATCGGCAAGATCCCGGATCTCCGTCGGCCCGACGGGCGTCTCGGCACCGGCGACCACGGGGTCGATCGAATGCAGCACCTCAGTGCCGCGGCCGAACATCAGGCTGGCCGAGTACGGATCGTTGCGGATCGACAGCCGCAGCAGGTAGACCCGCCACAGCGCACCGGGCAGGCTGCGCGCGCCCGCTCCCGCCCACAACTCGGCGATGGTTTCGATGCCGTGCTCGTCGGTGTACGCCACCAGCCGTGACACCACATCGGGATCGGGGTACGTCCGCACCCGCTCCAGGAGCGCCGCCGCCGTCTCGTGGGCGATGCGGCTGTCCTGCACCGGGTCCTCGACGTCATGGAACGCCTCGAAGCCACGGCCCAGGAACTTGGTCGGCTTATGGATCCGCCGACGGTCGTCAGTCATGCATTAGTTCTTTCTGGCCACTGCGCCGGCCCTAACGCCAGCCGTCGGCGTCTTTCGCGGCTTGCAGCAGCACCTCGCAGAGCTCTTTCAATTCAGTGGGTCCGGCGCCTTCGGCAACGGCGGTCGCGACGTCCTCGGCCGCACACCGTACCTGATAAACGCGGTCCGAGAGGGCCGCCGCTTCCTCGGCACTGAGCACCACTGCATCCTCCGCCAGGTTGGTCCCCTTGACCATGGCCCGCTGCTCATAAGCCCGCTGGCGGCACGACTGACGGCAGTACTGGCGACGACGCCCCATGCCGGCGTCGGCCACCTCGCGGCCACACCACCGGCACGGTTGGGCCTTCGAGCGCTTCATGTCCGCCTCACGGTCGTGACTGTATCCGTCGCCGGCCAGAACCCCGGTATCATGGACAACCGAGTCGGGAACTTCACGGCGCTGGCCTGCGTTGATTCCCTGTCGCTATACCAAGGGAGTGATTGACGATGGCTGATCGTGTCCTGAGAGGCAGTCGCCTCGGAGCCGTGAGCTACGAGACCGACCGTAACCATGACCTGGCGCCGCGTCAGGTGGCCCGCTACCGCACCGACAACGGCGAGGAATTCGACGTTCCGTTCGCCGACGACGCGGAAATCCCCGGCACCTGGGCGTGCAAGAACGGCATGGAAGGCACCCTGCTCGAGGGTGACGCCCCCGAGCCCAAGAAGGTCAAGCCGCCGCGTACGCACTGGGACATGCTGCTCGAGCGTCGTTCCATCGAGGAGCTCGAAGAGCTGCTCAAGGAGCGGCTGGAGCTGATCAAGACCCGCCGCCGCGGCTGATTGCGCAGACGAAAAAGCCCCGCCTCGCGGCGGGGCTTTTTCATGCCTGGTGTCGGCTACCGGACGATGCCGCGGGCCCGGTCCAGCCGGCCGCGGATGCCCCACTTCGCCACCTGCGACATGGCCTCACGGATGTTCGACCCGCTCATCTTCGACACACCCAGTTCGCGCTCGGTGAACGTGATGGGCACTTCGACGACGGTGAAGCCCGCGTTGATGGCGCGCCAGGTCAGGTCGATCTGGAAGCAGTAACCCTTCGAATCGACGTCGTCGAGGCCGATCTTCTCGAGCACGTCGTGCCGGTACGCGCGGTAGCCGGCCGTGATGTCATGGATCTTGACGCCCAGCAGCACCCGCGCATAGGTGTTCGCGGTGCGGGACAGGACCAGCCGGCGATGCGGCCAGTTACGGATGGCGCCACCCGGCACGTACCGCGAACCGATGGCCAGGTCGGCACCGTTGTCGACGGCGTCCAGCAGGCGGTACAGCTCCTCGGGCGCGTGGCTGCCGTCGGCGTCCATCTCGACCAGCACGCTGTAGCCGCGGCCCAGGCCCCAGGCGAACCCGGCCAGGTAGGCGGCCCCCAGGCCGCCCTTGCCGGCCCGGTGCATGACATGCACGCGGTCGGGATCGGCCAGCGCCAGCTCGTCGGCCAGCTGGCCGGTGCCGTCAGGGCTGTCGTCGTCGACCACGAGCACGTGCACGTCCGGACGGGCGGCATGCACCCGGCCGACGATCAACGGCAGATTCTCGCGCTCGTTGTAGGTCGGAATGATGACCAGCGTGCGCTGACTTGGACGGTCCTCGCCCATGGTCATTACCCCTGTTCGTTCTCGGTGACGGTGTCGCCATCGGGAGCGGCTGCGCTGCCGTCCTGATGTTCCGCATCCGCCTGGCGGCGACGCGTGAGCTTCCTATTGTGCAGCATGGCTGTCAGAAGAGCCGCAACGCCGACCCCGACGAGCACCACGTTGATGACCGGTCCCCACCTCGTGGCGAGGGTCAGATCCGTCTTCAAGCGCACCTGACGGTCCAGATAGGCGGGCTGGAAGAACTCGGTCCGCTCGAGCACATGACCGTCCGGCGCGACGATCGCGCTGACGCCGGTGGTGCCCGCCACGACGACGTACCGGTCGTGTTCGACGGCCCGCAATCGGGCGAACGCCAGCTGCTGGAGGCTCATCGGCTCGTCGAACGTGGCGTTGTTGGCGGGGACCGCCAACAACTGCGCGCCGTTCAACACCGACTGCCGGGCGGCTCGGTCGAAGATGACCTCCCAGCAGGTCGTCACTCCGACGGGCACACCGGCGGCGGTGACGACGCCGGAGCCGTTCCCGGGGACGAAGAACCCGGCGCGGTCGGCGTACGGCGACAGCAGCCGGAAGAAGCTGCGCCAGGGCAGGTATTCGCCGAACGGCTGGACGATCGCCTTGTCGTGGCGGTCCCCCGGCCCCTCGGCGCCGTCCCACACGATCACCGAGTTGGTGGTGACCGGGTTGTCCCGGGTGTACTCCGGCGCGGCCAGCACGGTGCCCACGAGGATCGGCGCGTGGATCGCCGACGACGCGGCCGAGATCAGGTCCGCCGCGTCGGAGTTGACCAGCGGGTCGATGTCCGACGAGTTCTCCGGCCAGATCACGACCGTCGGCTGTGGTACCCGGCCGGCGCGGACGTCCTCGGCCAGCTCCTTGGTCTCGTGCACGTGGTTGTCGAGCACCGCGCGACGCTGGGCGTTGAAGTCCAGGCCCAGGCGCGGCACGTTGCCCTGGACGGCGGCGACGTTGATGGCGGGGTCGTCACCGGATCCGGCACCCGCCTTGCGGACGTGCGGCCAGGCCAGGACGGTGAGCAGCAGGACGACGACGATGCAGATGCCCGGGACGAACACCTCCGGCGGAGCGGCGGCACCCGTGCGGTGATCATGACGCCAATGCTCGACCGCCTCGAGCACGATGGCCGTCAGGCTGAATCCGATGAGCGCCACGGCGAACGACACCAGCGGCGCACCGCCGAGTTGCGCGAGCGGTAGCAACGGTCCGTCGGTCTGACTGAACGCCACGACGCCCCACGGGAAGCCGCCGAACGGCACCGTCGACTTGAGCCATTCGGCCAGCACCCACAGCGCGGCGAACCACAGGGGCCAGCCGGGCAGGCGCCGCACGAGAACCGCGGTCAGCCCGAACACGCCCACGAAGAACGCCTCCAGGGCCGCCAGCATGAGCCACGGCACCGGGCCGACGAAATTGCTGATCCACGGCAGCAGCAGCACGTAGAACACCAGGCCGGCCAGCATGCCGTAGCCGAAACCGCCTGCGGGAGTAGTCCGTTCGTCGACCAGCACCCAGGCCAGCAGCGCCAGCGCGGGGAACGACAGGTACCAGAGGTCGAACGGCGGGAAGCTCGCGCACAGCAGCAGACCTGCCACGACGGCCGCGGCCAGCCGGACCAACCGGGGCTCGAAGAACCGGCGCAGACGCGCGACCATCCGCGCGCCGCGGCCGGGCCCCTGTGGCTGTTCGGCGGCTTCGGGCGCGTCCGGCTGCGCTTCGGCCTGCGCCCCTGCCTCTTCCTCTACTTCTTCTACTTCTCCGGTGCCCTCAGCCATGGATCAGCTCACCGCGGTGCACGGTCTGCAGGCAGGTCGGCAGCTCGTCGTCAGGACCCAGCGGAGGCAGTGCGGGTACCCGCGACCGCGGATCGGTCGACCAGCGCTGGACGGCGTCGGCCGGTGCGGTGACGTCGAGGGCGTCGGCGCCGCCGGGCACCTGCCACACGGCGTACGACGCGACAGCACCCGGCACCAACGTCCCGGTCATCCCGTCGCGGGCGCCGCCGGCCCGCCAGGCGCCGCGGGTGGCCGCCAGGAACGCCGACCGCGCCGAGATGGCGCTCCCGGCAGTCCGGTGACTGATGGCGGCGCGCACGGATTCCCACGGGTTGATGCTGGTGACGGGACTGTCCGAACCGAAGGCGAGGGGCACGCCTTGGGATGCTAACAGCGCAAACGGGTTCAAACCCTGTGCTCGATCGACACCGAGACGCTGGGCGTACATGCCGTCGGCGCCGCCCCACAGCGCATCGAAATTCGGCTGCACACTGGCCACCACACCCCACGCGCCCAGCTGTCGCGCCTGTTCGGCGTCCACCATCTCGAGGTGCTCGAGCCGGTGGCCGCAGCGCGCCACGGCGGGCGCCCCGAAAGCCGTCACCGTCCGGTCCAGGGCCTCGACGACGGCCGCGACCGCGGCGTCGCCGATGACGTGGAAGCCTGCCGTGATGCCGGCCTCGGTGCACGCGAACAGATGCGCGGTGACGGCGTCGGTGTCCAGGTAGGTGTTGCCGCAGCAGCTGGGCGCATCGGAGTACGGCTGCTGCAGCCAGGCGGTCCGGGAGCCCAGGGCACCGTCGATGAAGAGGTCACCGGCCAGGCCGTGGGCTCCGGTCCGGTCCATCAGTTCTCGGGCACCGGCTGCGTCGTGTACGGCCTCGCCCCAATAGCCGACGATGTCGACGCCGTGTTCGGTTGCGCGCAGGTCGGTCCAGTCGTCGAGGCCGCCGATCTCGGGGCCCGCGCACTCGTGCACCGCGACGATGCCGTTGCGGGCGGCCAGGTCGAGCGCGGCGCGCTGGGCGTCGCGGCGTTGCGCCGCGCTGAGCAGATTCCGGGCCGCGGCCCGCACGCGGTGGTGGGCGTCGGCGGTCAGCGGCCCCTGCGCGGAGAAGCCCGCCGTGTCGCTCAGTCCGGGGACGAGTTGCCGCAGGCCGGTCGATGCGACGGCCGAGTGCACGTCGACCCGGGCCAGGTATGCCGGGCGGCCGCCGAGCACGCCGTCGAGGTCCGCCGTGGTCGGGGTGGCGCGTTCGGGCCAGCCTGATTCGTCCCAGCCGTGGCCCCAGACGACGCCGTCGGGATTCTTCGCGGCGTGCTCGGTCAGCAGCGTCAGCAGGTGCGGCAGTGAGGTGGCGGTACGCAGGTCCAGGCCGGTCTCGGTGAGGCCGGTGGCGGTCAGATGCACGTGGCTGTCGACGAACGCCGGGGCCACGAACGCGCCCTCGAGGTCGACGACCGTCGCGTCGGGGTGCAGCGCCCGGCCGACGTCATCGGAACCGAGCCAGGCCACCACTCCGTCGCGGATCGCGATCGCGGTGGCATCGGGCGCCGCGGGGCTGTGGATCCGGCCACCCACCATCAATGTCGTCACGAAGGTGAGACGTTAGTCCGCTGCGCGGGCCTACCGCTGCACAGCGACCGGTGAGCTGTCGATGACGTCGATCACTTCACCGTCGATGTAGTCGCCGCGGCCGCGGTAGCGCTCGTCGTGGTTGATGTAGATCACCTGCGTCGGGAAGTCCATCGGGGTGAGCTGGCGGCTGAACAGCGCTTTTGCGGCCGGCCGCACCGCGCGCCGGGTGAACGGCACCAGCATGAGCACCCCGAGCACCGAGCTGGCCAGCCCGGGAACGACGACCAGCACCGTGCCGAGGGCCACCAGCAGACTGTCGGTGGCCAGCGTCGGGTCGGCGGATCGGGCGCTCAGCGCCTCGGACAACCTGCTGAAATGCCGGGTGATCTGCGTGCCGGCGATGGCCAGACCGGCGGCAAACGTCGCCAGGAGGGCCAACAGCGTCCACGCCACACCGATGGTCGAGGCCAGGGCTGCCAGCACCGCGACCTCGACCAAGGCATAAACCAGAAACAGTCGCATCGCCATGCCCTGGACAACGCCGGAACGCCGGAATTGGTTCCTAGCCGCCGGGAAGCGGCTCGACCTCGATGGCCGCGTGCACCTTCTCGACACCGCCGCGGATGATCGCCTGCGGGATCCACCACCAGGCGTGCCACCAGTAGCGCCTGGTCACCATGTCGAAGACGCGTTTGGTCTCGGACTTCGGCAGGTTGCGGGCGATGGCCTCGACCGGTTCGCCCTTGACCTTGCCCAGCGCGCCACACTTCTGGATGGTCACGCGCGGCGTGTTCTTGATTCGCTTGGTCTTCCACGAGCCGTCGTCGGTGCTGATCAGCAGCTTGCCCTCGTGCGGCACGCCCCAGACCGGAGTCGGCTTGGGCCGGCCGTCCTTGGTGAAGGTGGTCAGCAGCAGGTACTTCTCGCGATACACGTCTTCGAACTTCGGAGCCATGACTCTAGAAGACCACGGTTTCGTTGCCGTGGCGCAGGATGCGGTCCTGGCAGTGCCACAAGACGGCCCGGGACAGCACGGCCCGTTCCACGTCGGCGCCGAGCCGCACCAACTCCTCGACGCTGTGGGTGTGGTCGACGCGCACCACGTCCTGTTCGATGATCGGGCCCTCGTCCAGATCCTCGGTGACGTAGTGCGCGGTGGCGCCGACCAGTTTCACGCCACGCTCCTTGGCCCGCCGGTACGGCGTCGCGCCGACGAATGCCGGCAGGAACGAGTGGTGGATGTTGATCAGCGGGCAGCCGATGGCCTCGAGGAATTCCGGCGTGATGATCTGCATGTAGCGGGCCAGGACCACCAGGTCGACGTTGCCCTTGAGCAGCTCGAGCTGACGCTGCTCGGCCTGTTCCCGGATGTCCCGAGTCGCCGGGATGTGCACGAACGGCACCCCGAACGCCCGAACCTGCTCGGCCAGATCGGCGTGGTTGGAGATCACCATCACGACGGTCATGTCGAGTTCGCCGCGCCGGTTGCGCCACAGCAGGTCGAGCAGACAGTGGTCGGCGGTCGACGCCATGATGGCCACGCGCTTGGGCTTGGACGCGTCGGTGAACCGGTAGTCCATGTCGAATTCGTCTGCCACCGCCTGGAATTCACGCTCCAGGTCAGGTTGGGCAGCAGCCAGCCCGGGCAGGTGGAAGACGGTGCGCTGCAGGAAGACGCCGTCTTCCGGAGCAGTCGAATGCTGGTCCAGCGAGATGATGTTGGCGCCCGATTTGGTGAGGAACGTCGACACCGCAGCGATGACGCCGCGCCGGTCCGGGCAGTTCAGCAGCAGCCGTCCGATGTCCTTGTGGCGCGGCAGCTTTGGCGCGCCGGCAGGGAATTGACTCACGCGGCCCGCAACTCCAGCGCGACGTTGTTCTCCATGCCGCCGCGCAGCTTGGAGAAGAAGTTGAAGGCCTTGCCGATCAAGCCGTAGCGCTTGCCGATGCCGTCGTAGACGGTGCCGAGCTGCGACTTGTCCAAGATGGCCGCCGTGGCCTCGACGGCCTCGCTCTTGGGGTTGCCGCGCATGTCGCACTTGGCGACCGTGACGCGCGGGGTGTTCCGAATCCGCTTGACCTTCCACGCCTTGGCCTCGGAGATGACCAGCAGCCGGTCCCCGTCCGGGACCGCCCAGACGGCAGTGGGCTTCGGTCGACCGTCCTTGGTGAAGGTGGTCAGCAGGATGTAGTTCGCGGTGGCGACATCGGCGAAGGTGAGGGCCATGGCGCAACCATAATCCAGGGTCACCCATCCAGCCCGTCCCCGGTCACCCGCCGAGATTGACGAAATGGTCGCTTTCTGTGCCCGCGAGCGACCATTTCGTCCATCTCGTGGCCACTACGGGACATTCGGCCCACGACCGCAACTGCACGGCGAGATTCAGGCGGGATTTGCGCCACCCAGTTGCGTTCGCGAACGCATCCGGGGTCCCGCACGCGCGATAGGGCGAATGCGTGTCAGAGCTGTTGGTTGACTACGGGGTTGGCCGAGTTGGGCGCGAACGCCGAATCGCAGCGACTTACCTTGAACCACGACCGCACGTACTGGGAGTTCGTGTCTGCGCCCGGAAGCGGGTTGTCGGTGAGGTACTTCACGAACCAGCCGGTGAGCCCGTCCCACACGGAGATATCGCCCTTGGGGTGAAGGTCCCACCCCAACTCGGCGAGTGTCCACATGTCCTTCGCTCTGTTGGTGCGCATTGACGTTGTCACCCAATTTGATTCGTCATCCGCACCACCACGGGTAACGGGAATGACGTGGTCGATGGTCGGCAGCAGTTCCCAGAACGCGATGTGCGTTTCAGTCATCTTCCAGTTCGGGTGAAAGGGGAACACATCTGGCAAAAGAACGTGGATGAGGCGCAACACCCCCGGATTGACGAGCCGCTGACCGGTGTATCGATCGATGAATCCGTCCCGACGAAACACGGCGAGCTTCTGGGCATCGGAATACCTGCGGGCCGCCGCCTCGACGGGCGCGTGCGGGTAGCGACTGCTGATGATGTGCCGGGCGGCGAAGGTGCCATTTGCAGCCAACTCAGCGCATACAGCTTCAAGGGCGCCACACCCGTCCGCCGACGGCCGCATGTGTTCGCCCATGACCTCCGCCCTAGTCCACTGACTCCAGGGAAGATTAACGGACCTGGCAACGGTGCACCCCGTCATCCGGATAGCGTCGGAACAGTCGAGGGGCGTCGGTCGGTTGCCGACAGAAGCGACAGGAATGTGGGGGCCACCGGTACCGATGACATCTGCCGATTCAGCCGATTCACTCGTGGCAGCTATGGCCGCGGTGCGGATTCCCGCCGAAAACCATCCATTCATCCGCCGATTCACAGGCCGAGTCGGCGTCGTCGACTACCGGGCCGTTCCCTCGCCGGACAAGCCATACATTCGGGCCGTCCGACGAGACGGCCTCCCCGACTTGCATATCTATTACGGGTACACGACTGGATTCACCTCCGAAGCGGAAGTCATCGACGCCGCGGGCAACGGCGCGGGCCGTGGACGCAGTGCCCGGAAAGGCACGTGGTACGTCGAGCACCCGACGAATCGAATCTGGCACGGCCAGGAAGACCGATCGCGCGACAAACGGAGGCAGGCCGACTTCTGTCAGTGCGGTATGCAACTGTCGGTTACCGGCATATGCGGTTCGTGCGACTGAGGGAGTTGAAATACAGCAATGGCCCGACTCGGCATCGACAGAGACTTCCTGCTCGAATTCGCGAAACTGGACCGACCTGTGGCCGCGAAGGTCCGTGAGGTCTTCGGGAAGTTCGCCGAGGCGACACACACCGGCATCCATCTGGAGCCGATCAAGTCGGCACGAGACAAGCGCTTGCACTCGATCCGGATCGACGGCTACTGGCGCGGGGTCGTGCTCAAGCAGGATGACGGCGACATCTACACGCTGCTGACGGTCCGTGGGCACGACGAGGCCTACGAATGGGCGTCCCGCCGCTCGGTATCTATCAACTCGGCGACAGGCGCCATCGAACTCCGAGATGTCACGGCGCTGGACGAGCTGAGCTCCACGCAATCCGAGCAGAGGGCATCCGAACCAATCTTCGCGCACGTCAAGGACAGCGTGCTGATCCAATTGGGCATCGATGATTCAGTCATCAAGTTTGCACGCACGCTTACAGAGGTCGCCCAACTGGATGCAGCGAAAACACTTCTGCCGCAATCTCAGTGGGACGTACTATGCGGTCTCGCCGCAGGCCTGTCCCCCGATGAAGTCTGGGCTGAGGTCGCTGCCAACACTCCGACGGAAATCGACATCAATGATGTCGACGCCGCCGTGGAACGCACCAACAGTCGCATAGTCGTCGTTGATGGGCCTGACGAGTTGATGGCGGTGTTCGAACGCCCTCTAGACCTCTGGCGAGTGTTCCTACACCCCACCCAGCAGTTGTTGGTGGACAAGCAATTTTCCGGCCCCGCCCGAGTGACCGGCGGCCCCGGAACCGGCAAGACCGTCGTCGCGCTGCACCGGGCCTATCGACTCGCAGAACGCAATGACGGACGTGTACTCCTCACAACGTTCACGTCCACACTGTCGGCCGCGTTGGACGCAAGCCTCCTCCTTCTCGCAGATTCACCCGGCCGAGACACCAATGCTCGCAACAGAATTGACATCTTGCACATCGACAAACTCGCCAATCAGCTGGTTCGCGAGCAACACGGACACCTGACCATCATCAATGACGCTCAACAGGCGGGGCTGTGGCAAGAAGTCATTGAGCAGCGCGGCGCAGGGTTCACACCGGCCTTCGTCAGCCAAGAATGGCGTGACGTTGTGCTCGCGCAGAATCTGGAAACGCAGGACGACTACCTCGACGCGCGACGCTCGGGTCGAGGTGTCGCGCTGTCCGGCCGACAGCGCCAAGCGGTATGGAAAATTATGGATGCCTTCGACGTCACGCTGCGCGAACGCAAGCTCTGGACGCACGCGACCGTGCTACGCGAGGCAGTCCGGATAGCGAAGGCAAAAGGCACCAAGCCATTCCGACACGTAGTGGTCGACGAGGGGCAAGACCTCAGCCCGATGCAGTGGCGCCTGCTGCGTGCCGTTGCCCCAGTCGGCACCGACGACATGTTGATCGCCGCCGATTCACACCAGCGGATCTATAACAACTACGCGAGCCTGCGGTCACTCGGCATCCATATCGCCGGCAGGTCTAGCCGGCTGAACGTCAACTACCGCACGACAGCCGAGATCCTGGCATGGAGCCTGGGCATGATGCGCGGCGAGCCGATCGACGACCTCGACGAAGGACTCGACACCCTTGCTGGCTGCCGATCGGAGGTCCACGGCGAGGCACCGACGCTGCGCGGATTCACCAGCCGCCAGCAAGAGTTGTCGTTCATCGCGGACACGGTCGCAGGCTGGCTGCAGGGTGACGTGACCGCAAGTGAAATCGGCATCGCAGCGCGCACCAACTCATACGCCGAGCGCATCACCGATGAACTGCGGTCCAGGAACATCGCTGTGCGCGCCCTCGCGAATTCGGGCGGCGACTCAGTGTCAGTGGGAACGATGCACCGGATGAAGGGACTGGAATTCCGGTGTGTCGTAGTCGCCGGTGTCAGCGATGGTGCCGTGCCATTGCCGAACGCGGTGCGGGCGGCCGACGTTGACAAACAGGCCCACGCGCTGGACCTACTGCGCGAACGCAGCCTGCTGTTCGTGGCGTGCACACGTGCGCGGGAGGACCTGGTCGTCACGTGGAACGGCCAGCCCAGCGAATTTCTCGGATAGCCGACACTCAAGCAACCGTAGTAGCAGTGCCCACTTGGCACACAGGACGGCTCACCGACGACCCCATGCACCTTCGTTGGCGGCCCACTGGGTCCAGCTGCGCTACGCCTGACTGAATTTTGGTGCAGTGGGGGGTCCGCGGGAGCACTTACGCTGTTATTCGGCACTTGTTTCGCCAACTGGGGGGCGTAATGAAACAGCTGACGGTCGACGCCGAGGTGGCGTTGCAGGCAGCTCAAGGCGTGAGCGGTGACGCTACAGAGCTTCAAGAGGAACTGACGCGTCTGGAGCGGGAGTGGCAGGACATCGCCCACGGGTGGAAGGGTTCGGCCGCCGCTGCGTACGCCGCGCTATGGGAGCAGTGGCATGACGGAGCCATCAAGGTCGTTCAGTCGGTGGCCGAATCCGCGGAAAAGCTGAATCAGGCTGCCGTCCTCTACGCGCAGCAGGACGAAGAATCCGCGCACGTGGTGCAATCCGCATCGCCCGCCATCACGACCGAAATGGGGCTGTGATGCGGTACAAGGTGGAGCTGAACGAACTCGAGCGATTCGTCGAGAAACTGCAAGCGTTCGAACGACACGCTGAAGTCGTCACCGCTCGGATCGACGGACAGATCGCCCACCTCCACACCACCTGGTCCGGCGATGCCGCCGACGCACACCGGGCACAGCACGACAAATGGGTAGCGGCAGCCGCCGAAATGCGTGAGGCGCTAACGGGTTTACGGGAAGCCGCCCACAACGCGCACCGTAACTACACCGACGCGGCTGCCATGAACGTGGCGATGCTGACGTGACTCAAGACGTCGATCCACAGACTTACTACGACGTTGGCAAGGGCCTGTACGAAAAGGCCGGCACCGTCTACAACGCGTTCAAAACCAGCGTCGCAACTCTGGGCGAGACCGGGTCGATGGCCGGCAGCACCGACGACGGTAAAGCGTGGGCGCAGTCCTACGACAGCCGTGCCACTGATGTGCTCGGTGCGGTGAACGACCTGACGAAGGCGCTGGAGAACTACGGTGGCGTCATCATCCAGGCCGGCTACAACCACGCGATGGCCGAGTACAACGCGCACCCGTCGCAAAATGGCGCGCCGCCGGTGCGTCCCGCCGACCCCGCTAGTGTCGCCGGAGAACTGACTGCCCCGCCATCGGCGGGTGGCCCCGGGACCGGCTTGATCGAGAACATCGGCGTGCTCGAACACATCGGTATCCCCGTGCCCGACGGTGACACCGACAAGCTCGACAAGGCGTCAACTGCCTGGAATCAGCTCGCGACGGGTCCAGGCACCACGGCCGTGGTGCAGGCACTCAGCGGTAATGCTGCCAAGTTCCGGGACACCAAGTCCCCCGAGGTCGATTTCATCGTCAAAGACCTGGACGAGCTGCACCAAGCTGCCGATGCGATCCTCGGCAGCTGCGCTGAACTGGCCCAGTCGTGCTCCGAATACAAGACGTCGCTCGATGACCTCCGAACCAAGATGAAAGAAACTGTCGAAGACCTTGTTGAGGAGCTCGCGATCAGCGCCGCCATCGGCATCGCGACCGCATTCCTCAGCGCCGGAGTCGGTGCCTTTGCCGCGACCGCCAAGGCCGCCGCATCGATCAAGAAATACGCCGGGATCATCCGTGGGATCATCGAATCCTGGAAAATCTCCAAGAACATCTCGTCAGGCGTCAAGAAGGTTCACGATGTCGCCGGCGTACGGAAGAAACTGGAACGCATCAAGAACCTCGGACGAAAGAGCAAGCACGAAGGCGGAACTCTAGGCCCACGTGTCTCAATTCCAGAGGGTTCACCCAAGGGAATCAGTGGCTACACAAAACACGCCGAAGAGCAAATCGCTGGGCGAGACGGTGGCGTTGGGGTACGCAGGGATGCGTTGGAAGACGCATTCCAGAACCCAGTCCGAGACGTCGAAAGGCTCGTGGATTCACAGGGGCGAGTTAGTTACCGTTACACCGGGGAAAATGCGACAGTCGTGGTAAATCAGGATGGCAGAGTAATCACTGGCTGGGCAAACAACAGCAGCGGCACGGGAGGAACAGGTGGATAGTTCTTTTGGCTTTCTGACAAGCTCGCAAGCGGACGCGCTCCGCGACATCCTTGGCCGCCGAAACGCCGCATTGCTGAACAGAATTCAGGCGTCAAAGGTCATCACTCGTTCAGATGCAGAAACGCTGGTGTCAAGCCTCTCCGACGAGTTGACAGATAATCTGGACGATGAATGGGAGCCTACGGAGTATGGACGCGTAGTCAGCGGCATTCTAAGTCAAGTCAATTCGGCCCGAATCGCACAATGGCCGTCGTAGACGATTCCTCCTCGCACCGTCGTAACACACGAACAATCAACGCGTCAGCTGGTCTCGTAGGCACATTCAGACTCAGGCCGTGAACTACGTTCCCGCGCAACATGACTCAGCGTCATCATCGCTCGGTCCTCTCTGCAACTGGCCCACTCGGCGTAGCGGTTAAGCGAACCCACCTCGCGGTCACGACGACGCTATAAGCTCCCGATCACGCAGCGCGTTCCAGGCCACCTCGATGTGTTCGGCAGTAAATGTCTGCTTCTTTCGCGGCGACCATTGATGCACCTGCTCCATCGCTTTGCGCCAGTCAGCAGCGGCTGTGGCATCGTGTGATGCCACCCAATGCACCGACGCCAGCAGCTCCATGCCATACCGCGACTCGAACCCGTCGATCGCCCGCATCACCTCCTCGACGCGGTCGCGGGTCTCGACGTTGTCAGCGAGGACACGGCTCGCCTCGTCCTCCGCGCCCGGCAATGCCTTCATCGCCTCGGCTTCCAGCACCCGTGAACTTCCGTCGCCGTATCCGGTGATGAAATGCCCTTCAACGGTGGACAGCACGTGTCGCAGGTTGTCCGCGTACGGCCCGTAGTGACCTGGCTGAAAGTTCAGGTTCAACGGTTCGCCAGCAGCTTGCAAGAAGTACATCAGCTTTTGAAGCTCGATTGGTGTCGCCCCGACCGCAAGGCGCGAGTAGCGCGCTAGCAATGACACGAGCGCCGCGCGCCCAGTGGTCATTGCTGGCCGGACAGTAGCGTTTGGCATTTCAGCAGCAGCAGGTGCGCCTTGCGGCGGATACAGCTTGACCTCAACGCTGGGCAGATCTGCGAAAGCCCGGACGATCAGCGGCTCCACATCCGCCCAGTCGAGTCCACCATTGCCGCACCCAAGGGGCGGAATCGCGATAGATCCGATCCCGTACTTTCGCACTACGCTGACGAGGTCATCGAGACCTGCATCAACATCGGTCAATCGCGACGGGGCCCGCCAGTGGCCTTTGGTAGGAAAGTTGACAACGAACTGCGGGCCGTCCAGAGCGCCGGTCTCCCAGACATGCATGTGACCGAGCTGCACTTCGCCGTTCTTGCACGCACGTTCGTAGGCTTTGAACATAGCCGGGTAGGCCCGCTTGAACTGTAAGGCGATCCCCTTGCCCATGACGCCAACGGTGTTCACCGTATTCACCAACGCTTCGACATCTGCTTGCAGCAGATTGCCGTGCTCGCTGGTGATCATGGCGGTTGTCTCCATATGGTCAAAAGTAGAACTTGGGTATGACACTGATCGGCGGACCGTCTACGCCCACACTATCGAGGATCTCGCCGACGCGGACCTTGCGGGCCTCGTCGAACACCGCAATTCCGGTGAAGGCCGACCAGGGCACAGCTTGATGCACCAAACATTCGGCCATGCGCCGTTCCTTCCGGTCGGGATCGCTGTCGGTGTTGGCCCAGTACGGCGCACCCATCAGCTTCCAGTCGACCAACGTATCGAGGTCCGGCACGTGCGCGCTGTGCTTGGCCACCTCAAGCACCGCGTTCCGATCGGTGAAGACGAGCGACAATCCCTCTGATTGAAGCTTCTCAACCGTCGACATCAAGTAGACGACGTCGTGCGAGTCACCGGCAAACGACGGAACTCCCCCAGCATGGATCGAGAAGAGCATCGGGCTGCGGGACGCGAAGTAGAACGGCACATAGTCGGCGACGACGCCCCCTGGGGCAACCTTCACCCGGCGCTCGCGACGCCTCGCCTTGATCGACGGCTCGCCCACTTCGGTAACGCAGTGCCCTTCCCGCGCAACACTGTCGCACCGCAAGCCATCAACCGCGATCCTGGCGAGGTTGTCGAGGTGAGTGAAGTGCGCGACGGTGGTCGGGACTCGGCGCGCCAAGGGTCAGGCCGCCAACCTGTCATAAGCCTCAAGGATCAAGCGTTTGGTGCGATACTCGCCATGTGCCGCTTCATCTTTGCGTCGAGCAATTGGGAAGGTGTCCAAGATGTAGCCAACATCGTCACGGCGAATCCCATACACATGGAAGAACGCGGCGTCGAGGTCGGCACGGATCAACGGGCGCTGCTTTGGATCCCATGCTGCACCGTTGACTTCGACACCGAAATCGGTTGCAAGTGCAGTCATTTCCACGTTGTCAGCTACGAGTGCAAGCACGCGCTCTCCGACCCATTGTTTCAACGGCTGAGTGCACCAGTCCGGCGACGCGTCAGCGACCTCGCGGGAAATCATCGGAAGCTGGCGCATCGTGAAGTACTTGAGGTGAGTGCCTCCAACTTTCTGGCGTGCAACGAAATCGAACACAAAGCTGTTCCAGTTCGCGAGTACAAGAAGGGCATCCTCTGGCGAATCACAGAACGTAAGCAGGGTGCCGCCCTCCGGTGATGCCCCCGCACCGCTAATCGCAGCAATGCACGTCCGATCATCAGTCGACCGGCAGATATCCCTCCATCCAAGGAGCCAATCACGATCCCAGCGGTCGCCGATCCGTTCCGCGACCACCTCGGCACGAACCCAATACCGCGGTTGGACAACGAAATTCGGATCGCGCTTCTCATCAGTCGTGACATCGCGAGTCGAACCATCGGGTTCGTATGTGGCCCATCGGTGGTCGTAATGGTGGATCATCTTCGCCTCATACAGCGGAAGCATCCGGTGCGTTGTCATGTTCCCTCCACGATCGCCGCCAGCTTGTCGTATTCGGCGAGGATCAGTTCCTTAGTACGGAACGATCCGTGCTCAGCCTCGTCCTTGCGCTTCACGATGGGGAACGTCTCCATCACGTAGTCGACCTCGTCACGTGTGAGCCCGTAGAGATGGAAGTAATACGCATCGAGTTCGGCTCGGACCTTTGCCCGCTCATCCATAGCCACTATCCACGCATCTAGGCGGTTGACGCGCGACAGAACCCAGCTGGCTGCATTTCTATTGAGTCGCATCGCCGGACTAGGGATGGGCAACTGCTTGGCCACGCTGAATTGCAGATGCATATTGCTGAGCTTCTGTCGCACCACGAAATCAAACACGAAAGATGAAAAGGCAGCTGCGAACAGACACGCATCATCGGTGCCTAGTCCGAGAACCATATCGTAGTTCCCACCGCCCGGATACGCGGGAACACTCGAGCCGATCGCTGTACGCGCGTCGGTGGCGCGTGCGATCCCTCGCCATGCAAAACACGGGTCGAGCCGCGCCCCTTGGAGTCGGGCTTCCACCTGCCCCTCCGCTACCCAATAACGCGGCAGTGATGCTATGCCAGCTGCCTTCTCAGACTCAGTCATGTACCGCGTCTCACCATCGGGTTCATATGTGGCCCAACGGGTGTCGTAGTGGTGGATCATCTTGGCCTCGTACAACGGCATCATCCTCTCTCTCTCTCTCTCTCTCTCTCTCTCTCGAAGACGTTGCCGTTGAGCACCCAGCCGTCGGCCTCAAGTTCGCCTCGGGTGTGGAACAGGTGTGAGTCGCTGGTCATGTTGAACAGCCCCTGCATGAACTTGATGCCCCAGGGGTTTCCGTTCGGGTCGCCCTCCTTGATCATCACGGGCACACGCCGATAGATGCCGATGGTGATCTCGGCGTCGCGCCGGGTCCGGAAGATCGGGCAGGTGCCGGTATTGGGGTTGAGGAGCTGAATCTCCTCCGGTGTCAACGTGAATCGCGCATTTTCCCGGAGTAGGTCGCTGGGGTTATGTGCGAAGAAGTAGAAGTCGGCGCTGGACACGTGGTCGTCGCGGCCGGCGACGGTCAGCAGACAGAACTTATACGAACGATGAACGCCGACGAACAGCGGCCGTGCATTCTCAAAGTCGTACAAACTCGCTAGCACTGACCGTTGGATGAGGTCCTTGAAGAAGAACTGCGTGGTCGCATCGGTCGCGATACCGGACGGCAGGATCAGACCACAGCGGCCGTGCGGGCCGGTTACGTCGCGCCCGGTCTCCGCGAACACCGCGTAGAGGTTTATCCGTCCCCGGCCGGTATGCAGGTAGCGTCCCGAGTCCGCCAGGAAATGTCGCGTTGCATCCAGCTCACGTTTAGCAGCTACGAACTGGTGCGCCAGCGGTGATTCAGATTTCACGAGCTTGGCGATCAACTCCTTGCGCTTCGCCCCACTGGCGGCAGCGATCTCCGGGTCTCGCGCAGCGAAGAACTCCTTCTCCTTGAGCTCGACCTGATCCCACGGCGGGTTGCCGCAGATCACCGACAAACCACCGGTCCAACCGGTCACCTCGTTGACCGACCCGCCGGCCTCGGCCTTCGGGAACAGATGCGGAAACTCCAGATGCCAATGGAAGAAGCGGTATTCAGCAGCCAGCTGCTCAACTTCCACTCGCTGCGCAGCGTCCAGCGCGTCTGGGTTCTTCAGCAGTTGCTCGAACTTCGCCTGCGTAATCGCTGGCACCGCGCCCTCGGCCTTTCGCCAGACGAACGCGGCGCTCCACGCATCGGCAACGAGTTTGGCGTGCCGGTAGTCGTCGGATGCCACATAGTCGCTAAGCCGCTTGCGCTGCACGTGCACGTCGGCCAGCGACAGCGCCCGCTCAGCAACCACATTCCGCATCGCCGCGGCCAGCTTGGCGTTGTGCACCGCTTCGAGTTCGTCGGCGGCGAAAAACTCGTACTGGTCGGGATGCTTACGCTCACTGGCATTCCGCTTCCGCAGGGCGGAGGCGACGTTCTTGTCATCGCCCTCGATCGGCTTGAACGCGTCGTCGGGGATACCGCCTTCCAGCAGTCTCGGTGTCGCGCCGATCAGTGCGTTGCCGACCTTGATCTGCGCGTCCAGGAACGCCAGTGGCCTGCCGGGTTCCATCGCCTCCAGCCAGAGCGACACCTTCGCCAGTTCGGCAGCGAGTGGGTTCACGTCCACGCCGTACACGCACTTGCCAACCACCTCACGCAGAGCAGTCCGGACCTGTTCGGGCGGCGGTTCTGGATCACCGGTGCGGTGTGCGGCTAGCCGTTTAGCAATACGGCGGGCCGCGGCAACAAGGAAGTGCCCTGATCCACAGGCCGGGTCGCACACCGTCACCGCGAGCAACGCCGCATCAGGATCATCGGCTGCCATCGCACGGTCAAGTACCGGGTCGAGTGTGGAGTCCAGCAGGCATTCCACCAATGATGTTGGCGTGTAATACGAGCCGGTGCCCTTGCGCTCGTTGCCCGCAGCTTCGAGCAGTGAGTATGACCGCTGTACGGGGTCCCACGACGGGTGGAATTCCAGCAGCGACTCGTAGATACTGCCGAGTTCCTCGGCGTCGAGGCTGCGGTAGTCGACGGGCCATAGCCGATCCGACTTGCCCTTCACCACCGACAGGGAACGCACCGCACTGAGGAAATCGGCGTTACGAATGCCGTAGTCCGACAGGAAATCCAGCGGCCCGTTCTCGAACAGGCCGCCGAGCGCCGGTAGCCCGAGTTCGGGCATGCCTTCGGCCAGCCCTCGCCACACCAGCACTTGTGCCGACCAGCGGTCAGCGTGCCGGTCACCGAGACGGCGGCGCGCGACATTGCGCAGCCGGCTAGTCGAGAAGTACCGCGAATACCGTTCCCTTACAGCAGTATCCGCGTCATGAACATGCAAGACGCCGCGGTCTTCAACCACAAAGGTGAACAGCAGCCGGTACACCACCCGCAGCAGAGCATGGTGATAGTCACTGACCGCCAGCTCCCCTGACGCGACCTTTTCCCGAAGGTCTTGATTGTCCGGGTGATTGAGGAAGCCGTTGCCAAGCGTCTGGAGCGCCTCGACAACCCCGTCGCGCAGCTGGTCCAACGCACGGGCACCGGTCTGAGCAGCCGTCTCACGCCAGCGTTCCATCCAGCACGATGCCTGCCCGACTTCCGCGTCCAGTGCGGCGAGCCGCGACTGATGGCACATCCGGTAGAGCAGCAGGAAGTCGGAGAACAACTCACCGGCGAAGATCGCGTCAAGGTCGAACTCGATGTAGGCCGAACCTGTCAGCGATGTCGAATCGCGCAGCAGCCGGAGGGTTCTGCCGTTGGACAGGATCGCCCACAGATGCCGGCCGGAGCGGTTCAGATATTCCTGGACCATCGATTGCGGAGCCTGTTTCGCCGCACCCGACACACCCGGTGTCCGCTTGTCGAGATCCACCCCGGCACCGAGCAGATGGATCGGGATGTCGTCGGCCCACAGATGCGAAATGGGGAACCGCTTCTCCGAATCGTCGTCGCCACCCAGCCCACCGGCGGGCGCAGGCGGAACCCGTCCATAATCGAGCTGATTCAGCAGCGGCAGCAGGAACCGCTCGCGGGTCAGGCCGATGGCGGCGTCGTTGCTATTTGCGCTGGCGAGCTCGTCCTCGAAACGCTTCCACACTCCGCGCATGTACGCCCACACCCGATTCGCGGCGTCACGCACCGACTCACCGCCGGCGAGGTGGTAGTCAGCAGCCGACGAGCCGTCCATATCGCCGACCGAGATACGGGTGAGAACGCCTGCGGGGATCAGCCCGCCTTGCACCCGCACACCGACAAATGTGTCACTCATGCGGTCACCTCCGGCAGGTAGAGGTACGCGCCGACGATATCGGCGTTCGGTTCGACCGTCACCTTCAGGCCACGGACGAGCTCGTGGCTGGCCTGACGAACTCGCCGGTGTGACTCGAAAACTTTGGCGGCCAGCCCTTTTCCGACCCCACGTAGATGCCCGTCCAGTTTGTCCAGCTCGGCGAGCGCGCGTTCGGCAGCCGAATGTGCTTGCTGCTCAGGGATATTCTGCGATGGCACCGCGCCGAAGAGCGATGCCGTGTCTTCGAGCCACTCAGGGCTGGTCGGTGAACCCGCAAACGCCAGCGATACGAGCTCCTCGGCCACTAATTTGCGCTGCCCCGTCCGTGACGGCAGTTCCAGATGGAATCGGTAGCGCACCAGCAGCAGTGTCGTCCGCTTGGCGACATCGCGGGTGCGGATGACGGCACACCGTCGCGCGGGGCGCGCCCCAGCCGGGAGCTCAAAGTCGAGCGCTGACTGCAACACGTAGTCAGCGATAGCGGACACGGACTCGTCGGTACGCAGCAACACCGCATCGCCACGGCCCACCGGCAGGTCGTCGGCGAACAGGAGAGGATCGGACTTGCCAAGCGGTAACGCATTTCGAAGCCCCAACGGCAGGTTGGCGGTGGCCGCTTGCACGCCGTCTTTGCGATCCACCACGGTCGACCCGAGTTCGCTCAGCGCCCGCCGCACCAGGTCCTTGATATCGGCGTGTGTTCCCATACCGGCACGGACGTCGTCAATCTCCCGTTGCACCTCGGCGGGTTTGATCGCCGCCTGCGCGTATTTGGTCATCGACAGCTTCTCGCGTTCAGCGGCACTATCCCATTCCGCGTGTAGTGAATCGCGCCGCTTGGACACGTCCAGGTCGAGCGACAACTGCTCGGCTTCCATGCCGCGGAACAGCAGGCCCTCCATCAGTGCCTCGACGACTGCGTCGCTGCTGTCGGGCACTGGCACCGAAACGCCCGTCGCCTTACGGATGCGTTCGTGCTTGCGCAGCAGCACCTCCAGGACGATGCCGTCGATGTGATTATCCTTGCCGTACAACGTGACTGCGCGCACTACGTCGCGCCGCTGACCGAACCGGTCGACTCGGCCTTCGCGTTGTTCGTGGCGGGTCGGGTTCCACGCCAGGTCATAATGGATGACACCCTGGAAGTCATCCTGCAAGTTGACGCCCTCGGCCAGGCAGTCGGTGGCGACCAGCACATGCTGCCCACCCGCGGCAGCCAACTCCTCAATGCGGGCAACGCGTTCTTCCGGCGGGAGCGCGCCGGTGACCGCTTGCACCGTCACCTTGCGCCCAAGCTTGGCCGTCAGCACCTCCGCCACATACTCGGCAGTGTGGATGAAACGGCAGAACACGATCGGGTTGTAATCCTCGGCGAGGAGCTTTTTGACCACCTTCACCAACTCGGTGGCTTTTGTGTCCTTGCCCTCCAGCGCCTCGGCTGCCTTGCGGAATGCCGTGAGTTTGCGGGCCTGCGGACTACCGGAATCAGCACCCGGCGTCGAGTCGACTGACTCGAGGGTGTCCAGGTCGGGCAGATCCAGCACCGCGGCGCGACCGATCTCATCGGCTTCGTTCGGGTTGTCTGCTTCCAGTGACGCCGCTCGGGTCCGCAGTGTCTGAGCAGCTGCGCGAGGAGACGAGGCCAATGCCCGCAGCAGAGCCAGCGCGGACCACCAATTGACTCGCTTAGCGACTCCCCCGTCGTTCGTCCGGACAGTTTCGCGAGCGTAGTCGAGTACCTGGTCGAACAGCGCGCGGTACTCAGGGCTTAGCGAATACGCGACTTCCTGCGATTCACGATCTTTCGGAAACGGCGTCTCCTGGTCGAGGAACACCCGGATATCGCTGCGGCGACGCTGTACGAAATGCCGGGCCAACTTCTCGCGGCCCTGTGCCGAATCGAGCGCGTCCAGACGAAAATCCTCGTCCAGCAACCGGATCAGATTCTCGAATGCCTCGTCTTGACCGCTGTGCGGTGTGGCGCTTACCAGGATCAAGTGCCGATTCGCGTCGTCGGCCAATTCACGGATCAAGTCGTATCGCTGTGTACGACCGGGACCTGAGAGCCCGGCCGCAGCGACACAGGTGTGCACCTCGTCGACGATCACCAAATCCGGACACGTGCGCAGGAATTCATGCCGCCTACGGTGTGACTTGATGAAGTCCGTCGACACCACCACATGCCGGTAGCGGTCGAACAGTGACTCAGTGCCAATCAGGCCGCGCTCCAACCGTGTCACCGTCGACGGCAACACCAGCTCGGCCTCGATGCCGAACTTCTGCCGCAGTTCGGCCTGCCACTGCTCGGCCAGAGCCGGGCTACACAAGACCACCAAGCCGTTGGCTGCGCCCGTTTCTAGCAGCTCGGTCGCGATCAACGATGCTTCGACGGTCTTGCCGATACCGACATCATCGGAAATGAGCAGTCGTACGACGTCCTGTCGGAGTGCCATCATCAATGGCACCAGTTGATACGACCGCGGCTCCACGTTGATCGACGCCAGACAACGGAAAGGTCCTGTGGTCGAGCGGAATCCGACTTTGATTGCGTCACGCAAGAGGGTGGCGCTGTAATTGTCGCCGAGGTCATCCGGAGAGGGCGGTGCAAAGGTGGCAGCCTGAATGCCTTCGCTGAGGAAGACGCCGGCGGTATCGTCGTCGGCGCCGCCCAGTGGACGAAGGACCAGGAAGTCGCCGATGCTGTCCGGTTGAACCACCCATTCCCGTCCTCGTGCAGTGACCAGGCTGCCTGGGGCGAAAGTTGTTGTCGCTGAGGTCACTGCGCGGTCTCCTTGATCGTGCCGAACACCCATTCGTGGTTACGGGTGATCGCATCCCAGTCGTCGTCGTACCGCAAGCGCACGACTTCCCAGCCCGCGTCGTACAAACGTTCTTCCGCCGCCGCGTCACGTTCGGCCACCGATTCCGCATCGTGCACCGGACCGTCGATGAACACCGCAACCGCGACCCCGCTGTCGAGTCGGTACGCGAAGTCAGGCCGAACCTTGAGCGCGTCGATCCGCCGTTGCGCCTCCGTCGGGACCCGCAGGCCGCGCTCCTTGAGGTAGACGAGAAAGTCGTGTTCCAGCGTCGAGGTCGATTGCCGGTCCAAGTCCTCAACTTGCGCCTTGGGCTTCTGCGAGGTGATCGCTCCCGCCAGCCGCAGCAAGTAGTTGCGGACAATATGACGGTCTATCTTGGTGTGGTACAGCTGATTTCCGTAGGACAGCAGACAGTCGTAGCAGCCCTGCACGCAGTCGGGTTTGACATCGGCGCCCACAGCATCGAAATGGCAGATTTCGAGTGCTTTTCGAGCTGCCCGTGCCAGCGCATCGGGCTCCGCGGCGATCCTGCGCAGCACCCCGGCACCGCCCTCGGCGGACTCCGTGAACAGCATCCGGCCGCGTTCATCGGGATCAGGCAGCAGTTCGGTGGACAGCTCAGAGTCTTCCAGCTGGAACTCGGCCTCGATCCCGCGTTCGAGGGCGTATTGCAGCGTCACCGCCTCGTTCACGCCGATGCGCTGAGCCACCCGAAACAGCAGAATGTTACGGGTGTCCTCCACGTACGGGATGACCTTGTCTTTGAGCTTGGCCTTGCCGACGTCGTCGAGGTCGCTGTCTTCGCCGTCCATATCACCGGCGCTCTTTTCCGAGAGCCAGTTGCCTTTCGCCAGGTCCAGCCAGAAGCCTTGGTCATTGGGGTCTTTGCGCCGTCGGCGTCCTATATTGGTTCGGCGGATCAACGCAGTGTCGCCGTAGGCCAGTTCGGCGAGCGGACCTTCGGCGTCCACGACGGTCGAGTCATCGCGATTGTGGTTCGGCGTGAACTTGAACGACGTCGCAATCTCGAACCCTGCGCGACGACGTTCCTCCTCGTCCGACGAGATGCGCTCCCTGCGTCGGGTGAACACCGTCTCCATTCGCATCAATCCGATGCGCGGCTTGGGCAGCAGATTGTTGCAGTACTCGCAGCGCTCCAGTCCTGGCCCGCGGTCGTGGTGGTAGCCGCAGGCTTCGCAAGTACGTGCAGTGCTGGTGACCAAGCTGCCGTCCGCCGCAGCGTCCATCGGCAACTGGATACGCACAACCTCGTAGCGCGAACCCTCGTGATAGATAAGGGCATTGGGCCCGAACTCGCTGATCGCCAAAAAGCGGGGACGTTGGATGTAGTCGCCGTCTTTGGCGCTGCCTCGACCGGGGATGAACGCGGCGAGCGGCAATCGTGGGAAGTTGTAGCCGGGTAGGAAGCCTTCGGCGGCGAAGTACCGGTAGGTGTAGAAGTCAGAGAACTGCTGGCCGGTGTCGTCGTTGACGAGCAGGCGTAGCTGGTTTTCCGCTTGTGCGCGACGGGCTTTCGCGGCGTCGATGGTCTTGGTGCTGGCGCTGTGGTCGCCAACGACCTTGTGGAACTTCTCGCGGTCGGCCTGCGCAGCGAGATATAGAGACCGCCAGCGGTCGCAGGCTTCGTCGAACTGACGGTATGCCGAGCGCATCGTGCGTTCAACCCAGTCGTCAGTCCACCACGTCGTTTCCTGCAATACGGGTTCCAGCGGAGCAACGAGCTCCTTGGCACGAGCCGTGGCCTTCGCCACCGCAGTGTTCTTCGATAGGAATCCATCGATGTCCTGCTTGATCGGGAAGCCTGGTTTGTCCAGGTCCAGTAGACCGCGCATGCTCGAACTCAGATGCTCATCAGTCTCGGCCAGCCAGATGGCGTGCAAGTGCGACCGCAGTAGTGCTTCGTTGGCCAAGTCCAGCCTGGGCGCAGCCACCGACCCGGCCACCATGTCCTGAGACCGCCGGAAGTAGTAGTGGTCATGTGCGTTACCGCTCGCGCAGTAGGTGACCACGAGCGCCGGCTGGCCGCTTCGGCCCGCCCGGCCGCTCCGTTGGGCATAGTTCGCCGGTGTCGGTGGCACGTTGCGCAGACCGACCGCGTTCAAGCCTTTGATGTCGACACCCAATTCCATTGTGGGTGAACAGAACAAGAGCGGAAGGTCAGCTTCACGGAACTCGGCTTCGCGGTCCTGCCGTTCAGCGGATGAAACCTGGGCGGTGTGCTCCTTGGCATGTAGGCCGCGCAGCGTCTCGGCGGTGTCGCGGTACAGGTCGCGGAAATATGGGTTGACCCGCGCGCCCTCGCCGTCGACGCGCTTGCGGGTGGCATCAACAACGCCGTTGGTGCCGTCGCCGGCCCGCCAGATCAGCGCGGACGCCCGCAACCGGTAACCCATCCCTTTGCGCACCTCGGTCATGACGTCGGTAAGCAAGCCGGCATCATCGAGGCACTTGAGCATCTGAGAAAGAACCAGTTCGGTATCCGACTCGGTGAGGCTGATCCCGTCGTGATCGCGCAGCTTCTCCCGGACATACCGCCCGAGCGACGATCGGGGCGTCAGCCGGGGCGACAACGTGCGGGTGCGCGTATCGGACGTGTCCGTCACGCCGATCTTGCTGTTGTGTCCGAGCTTGTCGCCGAGGGTGAGCTGCCACAGCTCCACCAAATGCTGGGAGGACTGGCTCATCACCCGCTCGAACCCATACTCACTGAGGCATTCCGCATCAATCGCGAGCTCGCGGCGCAGCTGTTCGAGGAGGTTGAAGCACACGTCATATCGGACTTGCTGCGGTGCGTCCCGCAGCGCGGGGTGCGTTGCTGCCCACAGTTTTTCACTGGCAACAATCTCGTCGAGCGAGTCATAGTCGATGCGCAGCAGGCCGGTCTGCTCCAGGTTGGGCATGGTGACGCGCCATCCGCGCTGCAGGTCGGTGTACAGGCGGAATTCGATGACGGCCCGCAGCGCGGCCTCGGCCTTGCGCCGCATGCCGAATTCGGCCTCAGCGCTCGCGGCGTAGTCCGCGAACTCGAGCCCGATGGTCTGCGCCACTTTTTGCGCGATGTCCTCGTGGGTGAGGCCGTCTTTCGCATCGAGCAGGGCGCGGTAGAGAGCACCGCGCAGCTGCGTCACCTGAACGAAATCGTTGAAATGCCCCGCTTGCAGGCTGGCATCCTGCCGATTGTCGACGAATGTCAGCAGCTTGCGTGCGTTCGCGGGCAGTGCGTCGGCCGGCAGCCCCTTGAGGCTGCGGACAACCGATGCGGCGATCACCGTCATCGCCGACGATCGGCCTTCGGCGTCTAGTGGTGCCAAGCGCGCGAAATCCGTTGTACCGGCGCGCTGGTAGGTCACCGCGCAGCGCAGGCAAAACCTGAACGCACCGGTAATGAAGGCGGCGTCGACGCCGCCTGTGTTCGTCTCGGTACCATCTGGCAGCACCCGGACCCGCTGTGGCCGGTACTTCACCATGTTCGGTTTGAGTTGACCGTGCTCCATCCAGGATTCGGGGTATCGGTGATCGACCTCCGGGTCCTGCGGCCACGCAAAATCGGTTGAGATGTAGATATAGCCGTCTGCGTTGTTGTCCGAGCTTTCCCGATCATTGCGGGACCGGTACGTGGTTCCGTCACCATTGGTCGTGCGTGTGACCACGACATAGTCCTGGCCGCACTCACGGCAAAAACTCACCGGCAGCAACAGATGGTCCGGCCTACCTGGCACCTTCAGCTGGTACTCGGTCGCGATGTGCCGGGTCTCCGGAGACTCCAGCGACACCAGCACGCCTTCACCCTTCGAGAGGAACTGGTGCAGTCGGAACCCGAAGAGCGGCCGGTTGGTTTTTGGGTTGACTGCATTGGCGCCGGCGAGCAAAGTCTTCTCGATAGCGGTGGTAGCGTCCGCTTTCGACGCACCCGTCTGTTGGGCAAGCAGTTCAGCGGCATCCGGGACTCGTTGAGGACGCTGACGGACCAGCTGACCTTCACTCATCGTCAGCCCGAACGCTTCCTCGACCCAGCCCGCCAGCGGCGCGTGCACCAATTCGTCGTACGTGGTGACGCTGAGGCCCAGGCTCGTCACCGGACCCGCAGCAGTCGCCCGGGTAAGCGTTTCCCCGATGACCCGTTCAGGCGTGACGTCAGCTCCGAAGATCTGGGTGGCCACGGCTGCCACGGTGGCTTTCTGATCGGCGATCGAACCTCCGGAGGCCATCGTGGCCGAGGTCCCGATGCATTGCAGTTCCCCGGACCCGCACGCATCGCGCACCCGTCGGACCAACATCGCCACATCCGACCCCTGCCGGCCGCGATAGGTGTGCAGCTCGTCGAGCACCAGGAACTTGAGTGTGTGGGCAGCGCCGATCAGCGCCTTGCGCTCATTGGGCCTCGTCAGCAGCAGTTCCAGCATGACGTAGTTGGTCAGCAAGATGTCCGGCGGGCTCGCCAGAATCTCGTCGCGCTTTTCCTCGGATTCCTGGCCCGTGTAGCGCCCGAAGGTGACTGGCTCATTCCCCTCGCCGTATCCGTGGACGAGGAACTTCCGCAGCTCCTCGAGTTGGCTGTTCGCGAGCGCATTCATCGGGTAGACGATGATCGCCTTGACGCCCTTTCGTCGGTCTGTGCCCATCCGCAGCACATGGTCGACGATCGGGACGATGTAGGACAACGACTTGCCCGACCCAGTACCAGTGGTGAGGACATACGACTTGCCGGTGCGCGCAATCTCCACCGCATCACGCTGGTGCTTGTGCAAGGTGATCGGGGCGGAACCGTGGTCGTCGATGGTCGTCTTGTCGCGGAAGATGAATGAACACTCTCCGTCGACCAAACCCTCGGCAACCAGCTCGTCGATGCTGCCGCCCGAAGCGAACATCGGGTTGAGAGAGACCCAGGGCTCAGGCCACTGTCGACCTTCGTCGAGCGACTTTTCGATTTCCGCGCGAATCCGGTCGTCACGGATGTCGACACCGGCTGTGGTGAACCCGCGATAGTCGTCGATCAGTTGCTTGTGGATCTGGAATACGTCCACTCAGCACCCCCCAAATGAAACCTGTTCTAGCCGACCGGCGGCCAGCCAGTCAGGATACGACCTACCGCCGACAAGTTTGGCGAAATGTGCGCCTGAATTACCCCTCCAACTCCCCCTCGGTCTCCAGCAACACCTGCTTGAGACCGTCGAGGGTCGCAGACTCCGGTTCGGCCCACATGCCGCGGCCTGCTGCCTCCAGCAGCCGTTCGGCCATGCCGTGCAGCGCCCATGGGTTGGACTCGGACATGAACTTGCGGTTCTCGGGGTCCAGCACGTAGCTCTGCGTCAGCTGCTCGTACATCCAGTCCGCCATGACGCCCGCAGTGGCGTCGTACCCGAACAGGTAGTCGACGGTGGCCGCCATCTCGAAGGCACCCTTGTAGCCGTGCCGGCGCATGGCGGTCATCCAGCGCGGGTTGACGACGCGGGCCCGGAACACGCGCGTCGTCTCCTCGGACAGTGTGCGGGTACGGACGGCGTCGGGCCGGGTGTTGTCGCCGATGTAGGCGGCAGGGTCCTTGCCGGTCAGCGCGCGCACCGTGGCGACCATGCCGCCGTGGTACTGGAAGTAGTCGTCGGAGTCGGCGATGTCGTGCTCGCGGGTGTCGGTGTTCTTGGCCGCCACCGAGATGCGCCGGTAGGCCCGGTTCATGTCATCGGTGGCCGGCGCACCGTCGAGGCCGCGGCCGTAGGCGAAGCCGCCCCACGCGGTGTACACCTGGGCCAGGTCGGCGTCGTCACGCCAGTTGCGGCTGTCGATGAGCTGCAACAGGCCGGCGCCGTAGGTTCCCGGCTTCGAGCCGAAAATCCTTGTGGTGGCGCGCCTCTGGTCACCGTGATCGGCGATGTCGACCTGCGAGTGGGCGCGAACGTAGTTGTCCTCGACGGACTCATCGAGCCTGGCGACCAGCTGGACGGCGTCGTCGAGCATGGTCACCACGTGCGGGAAAGCGTCGCGGAAGAAGCCGGAGATGCGGACGGTGACGTCGATGCGTGGGCGGCCCAGCTCGGCCAGCGCGATGGGCTCCAGCCCGACCACGCGGCGGGACGCGTCGTCCCAGAGGGGCCGAACACCCAGCAGCGCAAGGACTTCGGCGATGTCGTCGCCCGCGGTGCGCATGGCCGAGGTGCCCCACACCGAGAGGCCCACCGACTCGGGCCAGCGGCCGTAGTCCGTGAGGTAGCGCTCCAGCAGCGAATCCGCCATTGCCACACCGGTTTCCCACGCCAGCTTCGACGGCACGGCCTTGGGGTCGACGGAGTAGAAGTTGCGGCCGGTGGGCAGCACGTTCACGAGGCCACGCAGCGGCGAGCCCGACGGCCCGGCAGCGATGAACCCGCCGCCGAGGGCGTGCAGGATCTGGTCGATCTCGCGGTCGGTCGCGCGCAGGCGCGGCACCACCTCGGTGGCGGCGAACCGCAGCACCTTGGCAACCTCGGGGTTGTCGGTGATGCCATCGACAGCGGAAGCGTCCCACCCCGACTTCTGCAGTGCCGCAACCAGTTCGCGGGCCTGACCTTCAGCAGCGTCGACGGCCTCGCGCTCCGCAGAACCGTCCTCCGTCAGCCCCAGCGCCTCACGCAGCCCTGGCACCGACTGCTCGCCGCCGAACAGCTGGCGGGCCCGCAAAATCGCGAGCACCAGGTCCAGCTCCGCTTCACCGTCGGGGGCCCGGCCCAGGATGTGCAGGCCGTCGCGGATCTGGACGTCCTTGATCTCGCACAGCCAGCCGTCGACGTGCAGCAGCATGTCGTCGAACACGTCCTCGTCGGGCCGGTCCTCCAACCCGAGGTCGTGGTCCATCTTGGCGGCGCGCATCAGCGTCCAGATCTGCTGGCGGATGGCCGGCAGCTTGCCGGGATCGAGCGCCGAGATGGTCGAGTGCTCGTCGAGCAGTTGTTCCAGGCGGGCGATGTCGCCGTAGGTCTCGGCGCGGGCCATCGGCGGGATGAGGTGGTCGACCAGGACGGCATGCGCGCGGCGCTTGGCCTGCGTGCCCTCGCCGGGATCGTTGACCAGGAACGGGTACACCAGCGGCAGGTCGCCGAGCGCGGCGTCGGTGCCGCACGCCGCGGACATGCCGAGGGTCTTGCCGGGCAGCCATTCCAGGTTGCCGTGCTTGCCCAGGTGGATCATCACGTCGGCGCCGAAGTGCTTGTTGATCCAGTGGTAGGCGGCCAGGTAGTGGTGGCTCGGCGGCAGGTCGGGGTCGTGGTAGATCGCGACGGGGTTCTCACCGAAGCCGCGGGGCGGCTGGACGATGAGCACGATGTTGTCGGAAACCATTGCCGCGATGACGATTTCGCCGTCCGGGTCCTGCGAGCGGTCGACGAACAGCTCGCCCGGCGCCTCGCCCCAGTGTTCGGTGACGGCATCGGTCAAGGCCGCGGGCAAGGTCGCGAACCAGGCCCGGTAGTCCTTCGCCGAGACGCGTACCGGGTTGGCTTCCAGGGCTTCGGTGCTCAGCCAGTCGGGGTCCTGACCACCGCGCTCGATCATCGCGTGGATCAGGGCGTCGCCATCCTCGGCGTCGACGCCGGGGATGTCACCGATGCGGTAGCCGGCGTCGCGCATGGCGCGCAGCAGTGCGACGGCGCTGGCCGGGGTGTCGAGGCCGACGGCGTTGCCGATGCGGGCGTGCTTGGTCGGGTACGCCGAGAACACCAGCGCGACACGCTTGTCGGCGGGCTCGATGTGCTTCAGCCGGGCATGCCGGACGGCCAGCCGCGCCACGCGCTCGCAGCGCTCGGGGTCGGCGACGTACGAGATCAGGCCTTCGCTGTCGATCTCCTTGAACGAGAACGGCACGGTGATGATGCGGCCGTCAAACTCGGGCACCGCGACCTGCGACGCGACATCCAGCGGCGTCAGGCCGTCGTCGTTCTCGTCCCACTGCGCGCGCGAGCTGGTGAGGCACAGGCCCTGCAGGATCGGGATGTCGAGGGCCGCCAGATGCGCGACGTTCCAGTTGTCGTCGTCGCCGCCGGCACTCGCGAGGGCAGGCGTCGCGCCGCCGGCCGCCAGCACGGTGGTGATCAGGGCGTCGGCGGTCCCCAGCAGCTCGATGAGCTCGGGCTCGGCGGTGCGCAGCGACGCGCAGAAGATCGGCAGCGGCCGGCCGCCGGCATGCTCGATGGCGCCGCACAGCGCGTCGATGTAGGCGGTGTTGCCGGCCAGCTGCTGGGCCCGGTAGTAGAGCACCGCGACGGTCGGTCCCTCGGCGTCAGACGAGCGGTCCAGCAGCCCCCAACTCGGAGCGGATTCGGGCTCGCCGAAGCCGAACCCGGTCATCAGCACCGTGTCCGACAAGAAAGAATGCAGATTCACCAGGTTGCTGACGCCGCCCTGCGCCAGATAGATGTGCGCCTGCAGCGCGACGCCTGCCGGAACGGTCGAGTGACTCATCAGGTCGGCGTCGGGCGCCTGCTCCCCCGACAGCACCACGGTCGGGATACCGCTGGCGACGACGGCATCGATGTCGTCCTGCCAGGTGCGATAGCCGCCCAGCACCCGCACGATCGCCAGGTCCGAACCCGCCAGGAGGTCCGCCAGTTCCCCGTCGATCAACCGGGACGGATTGGCCCACCGGTACTCGGCGCCGCTGGCACGGGCGGTGATCAGATCGGTGTCGGACGTCGAGAGCAGCAGTACGGTCGGCACCGACTATTCGTACCGTACGCAGACTGTCGAGCCGTCTGCGGCGTCTGGCGCACTCGCGATCAGCTGGTTGCGGCCGTGACCTTTTGCGTCGTAAAGCGCCTGGTCGGCACGCTCCACGAGGCGCCGGGCCGACGCCTGCAAAGCCGACAGCGAGCCCTCGGCGAATCCGGCCGACGCCGTCAGCGTCGTCTCGGTACCGGCAATCGGGCCCAGTGCTGCGATGCCATGGCGCAGTGCCTCGGCGTCCCGTTTGCGCGTGCCGTCGTGGTCCGGGGTACGCCACAGCACGGCGAACTCTTCTCCGCCGATGCGAGCCACCACGACATTGCTGTCGGCTTTGCGGACCCGCAGGTACCCGCCGATGGCACGCAGCGCGTCGTCGCCGGCCGGGTGGCCGTACCGGTCGTTGAAGCCTTTGAAGTTGTCGACGTCGAGAATCATCACCGCCGCATACCGGCTGTCTGTCGCTGCATCAATGCAGTCGAGTGCCGCGTCGAACGACCGCCGGTTGGACAACCCGGTGAGCGGATCGGTGTGGGACAGCTCGTCGAGTTCGCGCTCCTCGACCCACTCCGAACGCACCGACCGTTCCACCTTGTAGGAGGACCACACAGCGACAGCCGCCATGAAGCCCGACGCCGCGACGGTCAGGAACCGGTTGCTGGTCCAGGGCAGCACCCACAACTCCGTCGCCGAAATCACCAGCAGGATTGCCAGTACGGTCGGCGCCAGCACTCTGAAGCGGATTTTCACGACGCACATGCTGAGCAGCACTGCCATGGGCATCAGGTACGGGACGACGTCGTAGCCCCGTGACAGCTGCATGATCCGCTCGGCCATGAGGACGCCGGTGATGACGCAGACCGCGGTGATGAACATCGGCGCCGAGAACCGGTTGAGTCGCGGTATCAGCGCCGTCGCCGCCGCCGCTGTGGCGAACGGAATGATCCCGTATGCCACCGTGCGCACGGCGAGTGTCTGCGATTCGGGCGGCATCCTCAGCGTGGACAGGATCGCGATGCAGACGGCGATCAGGCCCAGCATGATCGCGGCCCGCGCGATCCGGCCCTGCCGATCGAACGCCTGCCGGAACTCGGCTTCCTCCGGTGGCGCGAGTTGAGTGGATCGTGGGACGGCAACCGGCGTGGCTGCCGTGATTGGCTTGCTCGCGTTGATCCGCTGGTCCGATATGACGAGCTGATTCCGGCCGCTGCGCTTGGCGCGGTAGAGCGCGGCATCGGCGGCGCGCAGGAGTTCGACGCCGACGCCCCCCGACATGTCGTACACCAGCCCGGCGGACGCCGTGACGACGCCGCCGTCGGAGTCGCGGACAATGGCCAGCCCGCCGATGCCCGACCGGATGGCTTCGGCACGTGCCGCCGCCTCGGCCGGGTCTGCCGCACACCACACCACGGCGAACTCTTCGCCACCGAGGCGCGCGCAGAACTCGTCCGGGCCGCTCGCGGACCGCCCCAAGTAGGCGCCGACGCGCCGCAGACAGTCGTCGCCGGCGGGGTGGCCGTTGCGATCGTTGAACGCCTTGAAGTGGTCGATGTCGAGCGTCATCACGGCCAAGCCCCCGCCGCCGAGGTCAGCGTGCCGCGCCGACTCGACGAGTTTGTCGTCGAAGTAACGGCGGTTCGGCACCCCGGTCAACGGATCGGTACGGGTCAGCTCGGCCAGCGCCCGCGCACGCAGCCAACCGGTCCGGGCCGACCGCTCGAGTTCATAGGCCGCGCTGAGCGCCACGGCGACCATGGCGCTCAACGTCGCCACGCCGAACAGCCGATCGCCGGCGGGGTCGAACGCCACGAGTTCGGTCACGACGATTCCGGCCATTCCGGCCGTTATCGCGGGCACCAGCAACTGGAACCGGATCTGGACGACGATCAGGGTCATCAGGAACGTCACCGGCATGACCAGCGGAACCACGTCGAGACCATGCCGGATACACGCGATGCGGAGCGCCATCAACCACGCGACATCGATGTAGACCGACGCGATGTAGAGAGTTGACGACCAGCGTCGCACTGGACTGTGATCGCCGCTCAGCCACCGCAACACCATCGGGACGGCCACTGAAATCAGCAGGGAGGGCCCCAGCGGCACGTCTGGCGGCACTCCCCACAGCGTGCGGTGGAAGATGATGCCCGCGATGACCGCCACCAGCAGGACGGCCCACATCTCGTGGCGGGACGTGCGACCGAGCCGGTTGAAATCGCGCCGGAACTCCGATTCCAGCGGCTCCTCGAAGCGAACCCCGTCGATCATTCTCGACCACACGGAACGCCCCCATCGCCACAGGAACTCGATCGGGGCAGCGTACGACGTCGTGTGGGGGCTCGGCCTCGGATTCAGACGCACAACGGGGCGGGCTGCTTTCGCAACCCGCCCCGTCGGCGGTCTTACTTACTCGAAGCGGCTGAGATCAGCGCTCGGTGGTCTGCCAGCGCGAGTACCAGGTCTTGCCCTGGTAGGGCAGGCCGGCGGCCACGATGAGAGCGAAGACGCCACCAACGTACAGAGCGAAATCCGACATTGCGTCCCTCCTTAGGTCATCCGAATGCGGTGTAGCAAACGGAAGTTCGCGTTCCACGGTACGGGCCGACACGTTGAAAACAAGAGACTTGTAAGGCACGGAACAGGCCGGAAACGGCAGTGACCCGCTTCACAATTTGCAGCACAACGTAACGTGGACAAGGTGATTCGCAGCAGTGACGACGACGCCTGCCCAGGCGCCCTGCAGGTGCACCAGGCAGCTGACGGTGGCCTGGCCCGCATCCGCCTGGCCGGCGGCATGATCACCGCTGCACAGCTGGAGGCACTGGCCCACGCCGCCGCCGAATTCGGTTCGCCGGCAATGGAACTGACTTCCCGCGGCAACATCCAGGTACGCGGCATCCACGACGAGGCCGGCCTGGCGGCGGCGGTTGATTCCGCGGGCCTGCTGCCGTCGGCCAGCCATGAGCGGGTCCGCAACATCGTGGCGTCGCCCTTGTCGGGCCGTAGCGGCGGCCTGGGCGACGTCCGCGACATCGTGCGCGACCTCGATTCCGGTCTACAAAAGCGTCCTGACCTGGCCAAACTGCCCGGACGGTTCTGGTTCGGGGTGGACGACGGTCGCGGTGACATCTCCGGCCTGGCGCCCGATGCGAGCACTCATCTACTGTCCCCCGACACCGCCGCGGTGCTGGTCGCGGGCCGCGACACCGGGGTACGGATTGCCGCCACGCAGGCCGCGGACACGCTACTGACGCTGGCCCAGGCTTTCCTGGCGATCCGCGGGAACTGCTGGCGGACAAGCGAACTCGACGATACTGTCGACCTCCTGACCCGCGCGGGCCTGCACGCCACCGAACCGCCCGGCGCCACCTGGTCGCCGGTCGATGCCCCGCCCGTCGGCTGGATCACGCAGGACGACGGCCGCATCGCGCTGGGCGCGGCGGTGCCACTGGGTGTGTTGCAGGCCCGCACTGCGGAGTTTGTGGCAGCCATCACCGCCCCGGTCGTGGTCACGCCATGGCGCTCGTTACTGATCTGTGACCTCGAGGAGGGCATCGCCGACACCGCACTGCGCGTGCTCGCGCCCCTCGGCCTGATTTTCGACGAGCACTCCCCCTGGCTGTCGATCAGCGCCTGCACCGGAAGCCCGGGGTGTGCCAAGTCACTGGCCGATGTCCGCAGTGACGCCGCCACCGCGGCGGAGTCCGGCGAGCCCGGCGGGCGCCGGCACTTCGTCGGCTGCGAGCGCGCGTGCGGCAGCCCGTCGGTCGGTGAAGTGCTGGTAGCGACCAACTCGGGGTACGAACCGCGCCACCCGTAGGGTTATCGGGTGCTCGACTACGTCCGCGACGCTGCGGAGATCTACCGACAGTCGTTCGCGACCATCCGCGACGAGGCGGATCTGGCGCGATTTCCCGACGACGTGTCCCGCGTTGTCGTCCGTCTGATCCACACCTGTGGCCAGGTCGACGTCACCGAGCACGTCGCCTTCACCGACGACGTGGTCACCCGGACGCACGCGGCCCTGGCTGCCGGCGCCCCGATCCTGTGCGACTCGTCGATGGTGGCGGCCGGCATCACCCGCTCGCGGCTGCCCTCGAAAGGCCAGGCCAACGAAGTCGTGTCGCTGGTCGCCGACCCGCGCGCGCCGGAACTGGCCGCGAAGCTGGGCAGCACCCGATCCGCGGCAGCCGTCGACCTGTGGGCCGACCGACTCGGGGGTGCCGTGCTGGCCATCGGCAATGCGCCGACCGCCCTGTTCCGGCTGCTGGAACTGCTGGACGAGGGCGCCCCGGTGCCGGCCGCGGTGCTGGGTGGCCCGGTGGGCTTCGTCGGCTCGGCGCAGTCGAAAGACGAACTGATCGCGCGGCCGCGCGGCATGGACTATCTGGTGGTGACGGGGCGGCGTGGCGGTAGTGCCATGGCCGCTGCCGCGGTGAACGCGATTGCGAGTGAACGAGAATGAACGCCCTGGGCACCTTGTATGGCGTCGGTCTGGGTCCGGGTGACCCGGAACTGGTGACGGTCAAGGCCGCGCGAGTGATCGCTGAGGCCGACGTGGTGGCGTACCACAGCGCACGCCACGGCCACAGCATCGCGCGCCGCATCGCCGAGCCGTATCTGCGCCCCGGCCAGATCGAGGAACACCTCGTCTACCCGGTGACCACCGAGACCACGTCGCATCCGGGCGGGTACGACGGCGCCATCGAGGACTTCTACACCGAGGCAGCCGAGCGCATCGCGACCCACCTGGCCGCAGGCCGTAACGTCGCACTCCTCGCCGAAGGTGACCCGCTGTTCTACAGCTCCTACATGCACATGCACACGCGGCTGACCGAGCGGTTCCACGCCGTGATCGTGCCGGGCGTGACGTCCGTCAGCGCCGCATCGGCCGCCATCTCGACGCCGCTGGTGCAGGGCGAACAGGTCCTCACCATCCTGCCGGGCACGCTGCCGGCCGGTGAGCTGCAACGCTGGCTGGCCGACTCCGACGCAGCCGTGGTGATGAAGCTCGGCCGGTCGTATCCGACTGTCCGGCAGGCGCTTTCATCCGCCGGCCGACTCGACGAGGCGTTCTACGTGGAGCGCGCGAGCACCGAGGCGCAGCGGGTGCTGCCGGCCGCCGACGTCGACGACGCAACGGTGCCGTACTTCTCGATCGCGATCCTGCCCGGTTCTCGCCGTAGCGAGTCCCCCGTCGGCAGCGTGGTCGTCGTCGGGCTCGGCCCGGGCGATCCGGAGTGGACGACGGCCCAGACCCGCCGTGAGCTGGCGGCCGCCACCGATCTGATCGGCTACGGGCCCTACCTGGACCGGGTACCGGTCCGCCCCGGCCAGCAGCGCCACCCCAGTGACAACACCGACGAGCGCGCCCGCGCCGAACTCGCCTGCACGCTGGCCCAGCAGGGCCGGGCCGTCGCCGTGGTGTCCTCGGGTGATCCCGGGGTGTTCGCGATGGCCACCGCGGTGCTCGAGGAGGCCCAACAGTGGCCGGGCGTGGCAGTCCGGGTGGTCCCGGCGATGACCGCCGCGCAGGCCGTGGCCAGCCGGGTCGGTGCGCCGCTCGGTCATGACTATGCGGTGATATCGCTGTCCGACCGGCTCAAGCCGTGGGACATCATCGCCACCCGGCTCACTGCCGCCGCGCGCGCCGACATGGTGCTCGCGATCTACAACCCGGCGTCCAAGACCCGCACCTGGCAGGTCGCCGCCATGCAGGACCTGCTGCTCGAGTACCGGGACCCGAACACCCCCGTGGTGATCGGCCGCGACGTGGCCGGGCCGAACGAATCAGTACGGGTCGTGCGGCTGGCCGACCTCAAGCCGGCCGAGATCGATATGCGCTGCATGCTGATCATCGGATCGTCGCAGACGGTGTGGCACACCACCGCCGAGGGCGACCGGGTGTTCACCCCGCGGACGTACCCAGGCTCCTGACCCAGCGTTCGGCGTCCTCGACGGTGCTGGCGGTCGTCACCCCGTCCGGCAGGGCCGGCCGGTCGACCATGATCACCGGAATCGTCAGCGCTTGTGCTGCTTCGATTTTGGCGCGCGTCATGGCGCCCCCGCTGTTCTTGGTCACGAGGGCATCGATGCGGTGGTCGCGCAGCAGGGCCAGCTCGTTCTCGTAGTCATAGGGGCCGCGGGACAGCAGGATGTGGTGATTTGGCGGCAGCGTTTCCGGCTCCGGCGGCGTGACGGCACGGATCAGGAACCAGGCGGCTGAGTCCCGGAAAGCTGTGGTGCCCGAGCGCCCCGTGGTGAGGAAAACCCGTTGGAAGCCGTGGTCTTTGACAGTCCGGGCGGCAATCCGGTCGTCGGCGACGACGATGGCGTCACCGTACGGCCAGGCCGGCCGGGCCAGGACGAGGTGCGGTAGCCGCAGGCCCGCGCACGCCTGGGCCGCATTGGCGGTGATGTTGGCGGCGAACGGGTGGGTGGCGTCGACGACGGCGGTGATCTGGTTGTCCTGCAGGTACGTTCGCAGACCGTCGACGCCACCGAACCCGCCGATGCGTACCGGGCCCACGGGCAGCGCCGGGTCCGGGACGCGGCCGGCGAGCGAGCTGATGAGGTCGATGTCGGGGTGCAGCCGCTTGGCCAAGGCCCGCGCTTCGGACGTCCCGCCCAGGAGCAGCAGTTTCATCGGCGTGTCGCCTCCGGCGTGTCCGCTCTCCTACGGCACACGTGATTTGGGACCGTCAACTTTCGTTGACCGTCAACGCAAGTTGACGAGCCCCAACCGAACATACCGAGGAAGGCCCGAGCGCTCGGGCGGGTGCCGGCGGGCGCGATCAATGTGTCGCCCCGCGGCGGCGGCCGCTGGAGTACAGGTAGCTATCGGTGAAGCCCTGAGCGCCCAGCGCGTCGCCGACGAAGATGACCGCGGTCTTGGTGATGCCGGCTTTCTTCGTCCGCTCGGCCAGGTCGGCCAGGGTGCACGTGATGACCTGTTCGGTCGGCCAGCTGACGAAAGCCACGACCGCACAGGGGGTTTCCGGACGGTATCCGCCCTCGAGCAGCTGCGGCACGATGTTGTCGATCTGCGCGGCCGCCAGATGCAGCACCAAGGTGGCCCCGGGCTTGGACAGGCTGACCAGGTCCTCGCCGTCGGGCATCGCCGTCGACAACGTGGCCACCCGGGACAAGGTCACCGTCTGCGCCACACCGGGCACCGTCAGCTCCCGGCCGATCGCCGCTGCCGCGGCAGCGAAAGCCGGGACGCCGGGGACGATTTCGTAGTCGATGCCGAGTTCGTCGAGCCGTCGGCGCTGCTCGGCGACCGCGCTGTAGATGGACGGGTCGCCCGAGTGCAGGCGCGCCACGTCGAGTCCGGCGTCATGAGCGGCGGCCAGTTCGCTGATGATCTGCTCCAGGTTGAGCGGACCGGTGTCGACCACGCGCGCTCCCGGCGGGCACTCCGCCAGCAGGTCGTCGGGCATGATCGAGCCGGCGTACAAGCACACCTGGCAGGACTGCAGCAGCCGCTGCCCCCGCACGGTGATCAGGTCGGCGGCACCGGGCCCGGCGCCGATGAAGTACACCGTCATTTCTTGACCACCGTCCACTGGGTTATCGGCAAGGCGGGGCGCCAACCGGTAAAGCCACCGATCGGTTCGCCGTGATAATGCTGGAACCGGTGCAGGTCGCCACCGAGCTCCGAATATCGCTGTACCACAAACGCTTCCGACTCCGCAGTGACCGCATTGGCGACGAGCCTTCCGCCCGGGTCCAGGGCGTCGAAGCAGGCGTCGAACAGACCCGGTTGGGTCAGGCCGCCGCCGATGAAGATGTTGTCCGGGGCGGCCAGGTCGTCAAATCCGTCCGGCGCCGCGCCGCGCACGTCCACGCTGACGCCGAACTTGGTGACGTTGTTGGCGATTCGCGCGCGCCGCACCGCATCGCGCTCAAAGGCGACGGCCCGGCCACCCGACGCGCGGCACCATTCGATGGCGATGCTGCCCGACCCCGAACCGACGTCCCACAGCACCCGACCGGGGCGCGGCTGCAGCGCGGTCAGCGCCAACGCCCGGATGGTCTGTTTGGTGATCTGTCCGTCGTGGTCGAAGGCCGTGTCCGCCACCACCGTCCCGATGCGCAGGTCGGGTGCGTACCGCACGGCAATGACATTGAGCGCGTCGACGGACGGGTCACTGGCGTCCCACTCCTGGGCCGTCATGGTGGTCACGCGTTCCGCCGGCCCGCCGAGTTGTTCCAGGACGGTGAATTCCGAATAGCCGCGCCGGGTTTCGGTGAGCAGCCGGGCCAGCGCCCTCGGGGTGTCAGACCCTTTGGACAACACCACCGCGCGGCCACCGAGGCGGATGGCGGTGTGAGGTGCGGCATTGACCAGGCTGATGACCTCGGTGTCCTGCACGCTCCATCCCAGCCGGGCGCACGCCAGCGTCACCGAGGACACGTGCGGCAGCACCGTCACGCGATCCCGGCCGAACAGCCGGATCAGCGTGGCGCCGATGCCGTGCAGCATCGGGTCGCCGGAGGCGACCACGTGCACGGTGGGCAACTCGTCGAACAGCGTGGGCAGCGCCGGCAGCATCGGCGACGGCCAGGCCCGCCGCTCGGCGGTCACGTCGCCGCCCAGCAGGTCCAGCTGCCGCGGCCCACCGAAAATGACTGTGGCACTACGTAGTTCATCGCGAGCAGGCTGACCGAGCCCAGCCATGCCGTCGGCCCCGATGCCGACGACCGTGATCTTTCCTTCGTTCCCGGTCATCAGTGCCCTCTGCTCTTCGCGCAAGCGCTCATCGCGGCATCTTCCGCCAGATCGCCTTCGGCACAAAACGCGTCGCGAAGATCAGTGGCCTGATCCCCCACGGCACCCACACCGCCGACTTGCCCTTCTTGAGTGCCTGGGCCGCGGCCTCAGCGACCTGCGCCGGTGTGCTCGACATCGGCGCCGGTTCCATATCCTCGGTCATCCGGCCGATGACGAAGCCCGGCCGCACGATCAGCAACTGGACGCCGGTGCCGTGCAGCGCGTCGGCCAACCCGCAGGCGAAGCCGTCCAGGCCCGCCTTGGCCGACCCGTAGACGTAGTTGGCCCGACGGACCCGCGCCCCGGCGATCGACGAGAACACCACCAGCCGTCCCCGACCCACGGCGCGCATGCGCTGCGTCAGCAGAGTCAGGAGGTTCACCTGCGCCACGTAGTCGGTGTGCACGACGGCCACCGCGTGCGCGGCGTCCACCTCGGCCCGGGCCTGGTCACCAAGAACGCCGAAGGCCAGGACCGCGGTGCCGATCGGCCCGTGCTCGGCTTCGATCGTGCTGATCAATGCGGCGTGCGACGTCAGGTCGTCGGCGTCGAACTCGCAGGTCTGCACCTCGGCGGCGCCTGCCGCGCGGACCGCCTGCGCCTCCTCGGTCAGCTGGTGTGCGCGACGTGCGGCGAGCACCACCGTGTTGCCGGGCGCCAGACGAGTGGCCAGCTCGAGGCCGATCTCGCTTCGGCCGCCGAAAATGACGACCACCTCACCGCCGCTATTCACCGTGTCGTTCACGGCAGCGATTATCGCCTGCGCTAGTTTTGACCATGATGGCGAAGGCAACGACACGGCTCACCAGTGACGCGCTGGCATTCCTCACCGAGCGTCATCTGGCGATGCTGACCACCCTGCGGTCGGACAATTCCCCGCACGTCGTGGCTGTCGGTTTCACCTTCGACCCGAAGACCCACATCGCGCGCGTCATCACCACCGGCGGCTCGCAGAAGGCCCTCAACGCGGCCCAGCGTGGCGTCGCGGTGCTGAGCCAGGTCGACGGCGCCCGCTGGTTGTCGCTCGAGGGCAAGTCGACGGTCAGCAACGACGTCGACGACGTTCGTGACGCCGAGCTCCGGTACGCCCAGCGCTACCGCACCCCGCGCGTCAATCCCCGGCGCGTGGTGATCGAGGTTCGGGTGGAACGCGTCCTCGGCTCCAGCGAGCTGCTGGACCGCGGCGAGGCTTAGTCCCGCACAGTCTGACGCCCCGTCGCCGAGAAGGACCAAATGGTCGCTTTGACGACCTCAGAAACAACCATTCGGTCCTTCTCGACACCAAGACGCTCACCGCTACACGCCAACGACAACTATTCGTCATACGATGCTCCGCGTACCCATACGGCAGGAGCATCGATGGCACGCGGCACTCCGCTGGAAGACAGCGCCCGGGCGGGCTCACCCCCCACCGATCGCGTCGTCAGCATTGTCGAACTCCTGGCGCAGCAGTCCGAGCCCAGCTCGGTGGCCTCGATCGCATCCCGGCTGGAACTCAACCGCGCGACGGTCACCTCCATTCTGCTGGCGTTGGAACGCGCGGGTTGGGTTGTGCGCCTTGCCGATCGGAGTTACACGCTCGGTCCGGGCATGCTCGGCGTCGCCGAGGCCGTGCGAAATGCCTTGCCCCTGCCGGAGAATCACGTCGAAGTCCTGCACGATCTGGCGAACGCAACCGGCTGCGGCGTCTCACTGGCCATGGTCGGTACCACCGAGATGACGTTCGTCAACGTGGTCCGCGGCGTCGGCCACATACCCGGCGGCGTCGGCGTCGGCGTGCGACTGCCCCTGACCGCGCCGGCCGGCGCCTCCGTCATCGCCCGCCGGGACGCGGCCAGTCAACAACAGTGGCTGGCCACCGCACCTCAGGAACTACGTCCGGCTTTGAGCGACATGCTCGAGCAACTTCACCATGACGGTGTCGCGGTGTTCGGCATGGGCGACTCCGATCCCGAGGTGCTGGGCGTGTTGAGCGACGTCGCCCTGCTCCTGTCCGAGCACCCCCGCAACGGCGCCCTGCGCCAGCGGGTCTTCGAGACCCTGGTCAGCCTCGGCAGACACCCGTACAGCACGCAGCAACTCAATACCACCAAGCCCCTCCCGGTGAGCTACCTGAGCTGCGCAGTGCTCAACGCCGACGGCTACGCGGCGTATGAGCTCCAATTGGGCCCACTCAACCCCTCGGTGAGCGCCGCCGACCGCACGTTGTACATCAACGAATTGCGCGCTGCCGCAGCAAAGCTCAGCAACCGCTAGCAGCAACAACCCCCGAACCCGCTGACATTCAGCGGGTACCAGACGCTGCCCGCCGGCCGGAAATCAACCCTTGCGCGTCCGCGCCCGCGATGCTTACCATCTGCTCGTCGCCAAATATTTGGCATCACTATGACAATTATTCGTCATCATCGGGAGAATGAATGGATACAGCGACGACGCTGAACCACCTGGGACGCTCGGCAAGCGCGGGCCAAGGCTCAGGCCACGCGCGCTTCATCGGGCGCGTGGGCGCATTGGCCGTGGCCCTCGGCATCGGCGTGGCCATCGCCAACGGCCCCGCCATCTGCCTCGCCGATACCGGCACCGACGCCGGCACCTCCGTGTCGTCGTCAGCTGACAGCCCGTCGTCGACCATCAAGAAACCCGAGAAGCCCACCAAGAAGGCGAAAGCGCCTAAGCGGCAGAAGCATTCGGCAATCAAGAACGAGCCGGCCACGAATGACCCGACGGCGTCGTCCGCCACGACTCCGGACAAGGCCGAAACACCCCCGACCAATACTTCCGACGAAAAGCCCACCGCGACACCGAAGAAGCCGCGCCAGGACCGGACCCGCAACCGGGCACCGAAGCCCGCTGTGTCCGTCGCCCAGGCGACCGCCGCGACCACACCGCAGCAGACCAGCAAGACCGCGGCAGTGGCGACGCCGAAACCGGTTGCAGCCCAGGCGCCTTCGGCGGCATCCGCCGCCACCACGGTGTCGTCGGCCCTGTCCGCCGCCGCGACCAAGATCAATTCCCTCACGGCCACAACACAACCGGTATCCACGGCCGCGACCGGTGGAAACTTCGTCACCCAGGTGGTGTCGAGCCTGCTCGGCGCCATCGGACTGGTCCCGCACGCCGGAACCGGTCCGGCCACCCCGCCGCAGGCGCCGGTGCTCTGGACCCTGTTCAGCTGGATTCGCCGCGAGATCGGCAACACCTTCTTCAATTCCGCGCCGATCATCAACTACAAGCAGACCGAGACCAGCCAGACGTTCGGCGGCGTCATCAAGGGCGACCTCAAGGCCACCGACGCCAATGGCGACAAGCTCACCTACACCGTCGACAAGGGCCCGACGAAGGGTGCGGTGACGGTACGGCCCGACGGCACATTCACGTACACCCCAAGTGACGCAATGGCTTTCACCGGCGGCACCGACACATTCACGGTCACCGTCGATGACCGGCCCGGCAATCCGTTCCACTTCAACCTGCTGAAGCTGTTCCAGCCGAACGCCGGCGCCACCACCACAGAAACGGTGACGGTCACCGTGAAGCCGACGAGCCCGCTCGGCACCGCCGACCAGATCGCGCTGGAGCAGAAGGCCCAGGACATCGTCAACACCCCGGAGGTGCAGGCCGCCATCGAGGCCCTCAAGGCGGCGTGGCTGGCGCACGCGCAGCAGCGGTTCGGCCTGGTCGGCGGCGTCGACGCCAAGAATCTGGCGCTGCTGGACCAGGCGGCCCGGGAGCAGGCGCTCAATGCCGCGATGACCGTCGTCAACAACGACCCCGACAACCCATTGGTGATGGCCGTCGACATGCGCGCGCACAGCTGGTACGGCACGGATACCCCGGGTGGGCGTTTCATCTACGACAATCCCGACACCATCTACCGCACCATCCCGGTGCGCAGCGATTCGACCTACGTGATCACCGGCAAGTACCTCGGCGGCGTTCCCGTCGACGGAAACTTCGGCGTCTACGCCGACATCAGCGACGCCAAGCCGATCGGCAATCTGTTGGCGAAGAACCTCGTGGTCAACCCCGACGGCACGTTCACCATCACGGTCGACGGCAATCCCACGCAACCCGGCCAGACCAACCACATCTATCTGCCGCCGGACGCCCAGCAGATCTTCGTCCGGTACACGATGGCGGACTGGAACACCGAATCGGCGCCCAGCCTCACCGTCACGCGCACGAGCGGCCCCGAGGGATCCCGGGCGGAGACGTACGACCAGATGGTCGCCCACACCGTCGACATCCTCGCGAATTTCGGTACCGCCGCGCACAATACGGCGCTGGACATCGTCACCGTCAATCTGCAGACCGGCCAGCTCAAGCCACCCAACACGCTGACGCAGCCGTTCAACTTCCCCGGCACCCTGGTGTCGCAGAAGCAGAGCCTCGGCTACTTCCAGCTGGCCGATGACCAGGCCCTCGTGATCACCATCAATCCCGGCAATGCCGGATACTTCGTAGTTCCGGTGACCAACGACTGGGAGCTCTCCCCCGGTGACGGCACCGAGCAGACGAGTCTGAACAACGTTCAGTCGATCGCCAATCCGGACGGCACCTACACGCTGGTCATCTCCCCCGACGACCCCGGCGTGGCCAACTGGGTTTCCACGGGCGGCCTGAACCAGGGCACCCTCTACATCCGGTTCCAGGCCCTGGACCCCAACAACCCAGCGGTGCCGATGATCGTCTCGCAGCAGGTCGTCACCCTCGACCAGCTCGGCACCGTGCTGCCGGCCGACACCAAGTACGTCACCGATGCCGAACGACAGGCCCAACTCGCCGCCCGCCTGGACGGCTACAACGACCGCTTCGGCCCCTTCCCCCAGCTCACCACAGGAGCACAGTCCGCATGACCACCACCGCCGTCACCTTCACCCCCGGTTCCGCCGCCACCTGGCGCAGCCCCTGGGCCATGTATGCCGCACTGCGCGAACATGATCCGGTTCACCACGTCATCCCCGAGCACGCCCCGGACAAGGACTACTGGGTGCTGTCGCGCTATGCCGACATCTCCGCGGCGGCGAAAGACCACGAGACCTTCTCGTCGGCCCAGGGCCTCACCTTCAACTACGACGACATGGAAGCCGTTGGCATCAAGGACAATCCGCCGATGGTGATGCAGGATCCGCCGGTCCACACCACCTTCCGGCGCCTGGTGGCCAAGGGGTTCACCCCACGGCAGGTCACCGCGATCGAACCAAAGGTGCGCGAATTCGTGGTCGACCGCATCGAGAAGTTGCGCGCCAAAGGCACCGGCGACATCATCACCGAATTCCTCAAACCCATGCCGACCATGGTGGTGGCGCATTATCTCGGTGTCCCGGAAAAAGATTGGGACCGGTTCGACGCGTGGACCGATGCCATCGTGGCCGCGAACGCCACCGGGCACCAGCCCGCGGCAGCCCCGGCCATCGCCGAATTGTTCACCTACTTCAACGAATTGATCGCCTACCGCCAGAAGAATCCTGAAGACGACACCGTTTCGCATCTGGTGGAAGCCGGCTTCGGCGCCGACGGCGACATGTCCGGAATCCTCTCCATCCTGGGCTTCGCCTTCACGATGATCACCGGCGGCAATGACACCACCACCGGAATGCTCGGCGGCGCAGTGCAATTGCTCACCGCGCACCGCAACCAGCGGCAGCTCCTGATCGACGATCCGACACGCATCCCGGACGCCGTGGAAGAACTGCTGCGGCTCACGTCCCCGGTACAGGGCCTGGCGCGCATGACGACCCGCGACGTCGAGATCGAGGGCACCACCATTCCGGCCGGCCGCAAGACCTTCCTGCTGTACGGCTCGGGCAACCGCGATCACCGGCAGTGGGGACCCGATGCCGAGGAACTGAACGTGCTGCGCCGGCCCGCTCAGATCCTGACGTTCAGCCATGGCAACCACCACTGCCTGGGTGCCGCAGCGGCCCGCATGCAGGCCCGCGTCGCGCTCGAGGAACTGCTGTCCCGCTGCCCGGACTTCGACGTCGACGCCGAGGCGGTCGAGTACGCCGAAGGCAGCTATGTGCGCCGCCCGACCCACCTTCCGTTCACGGCGCAGCCATGAGCCGGGTGGAGGTCGATCGCGACATCTGTATCGGCATGGGCATGTGCGAGGGCATCAACAGCACCGTGTTCCGGGTAGCTGACGGCGGCACGGTCGACATCGGTGACACGACCGATGTCGACCTGCCGGTGCTGCGCCGGGCAGTCGCGGCCTGCCCGACGGGGGCGTTGCGCTTGATCGACGAGATGTAACGCGGCCCGATAACCCGGCCCCACAGCGGCAGTCAACCGGCATGACGCACGTCACCCCGGCATGGTTCGATCTAAGACGCCATGACTATCGCCAGCCCTTTCCCCGAGGTCCAGATCCCGACGACGGCCGTCTACGAGTTCATCTTCGGCGATCTGGACGACTCGGATGCTGATCGCATCGCCATCACCGAGGTCGCGACGGGCGCCGACTACACCTACCGCGAACTGACCACCCGGATCGAGGCGTTCGCCGGCGCGCTGGCCGCCCGCGGCCTGGGTGTCGGCGACGTGGTGGGCCTGCTGGCACCCAACAGCGCCGCGTTCGCGGTGGCCTTCCACGGCATTCTGCGGTCCGGCGCCACGGCCACGACCATCAATGCGTTGTTCACCGCCAAGGACATCGCCAAGCAGCTGACGGACTCCGGTGCCGCCATGCTCATCACCGTCACGGCGCTGGCGCCGCAGGCACTGCAGGCCGCCGAGCAGATCGGGTTGGCACCCGACCGCATCGTCCTCCTCGACGGTCCCGGGAGCGCGATCGACGGCCATCCGAACGCCGCGGAACTTCTCGACGCCGCACTGCCGGCTCCGCAGGTGAGCTTCGACCCGGCCACCCACCTGGCGGCCCTGCCGTACAGCTCGGGTACGACGGGAAATCCCAAGGGCGTCATGCTCACCCACACGAATCTCGCGGCGAATGTGGCGCAGATTCGGCCGATCCAGGCGATGGACGGGGACGACCGCGTGCTGGCGGTGCTGCCGTTCTTCCACATCTATGGCATGACGGTGCTGCTGAACTCCGTGCTGCACGCCCGGGCCCGGCTGGTCATCATGCCCAGCTTCGACCTCGCCCAGTTCCTCGGGACCATTCAGGACCACAAGTGCACATTCGCCTTCATCGCCCCGCCCGTCGCGGTGGCCCTGGCCAAGCACCCGATGGTCGACTCGTACCGGCTCGATTCGCTGAAGGGCCTGATGTCGGGCGCCGCTCCACTCGATGACGACCTCGGGATGGCCGTCGCTGACCGGCTCGGCTGCCCCATCGTGCAGGGCTACGGCATGAGCGAGCTGAGCCCGGTGAGCCACTGCATGCCGTTCGACGGGGGCCGCGAAATCGTAGGCGCCGTCGCGCCTTTGAGCTCGTGTGGCTGGACCGTGCCCAATGCCGTCAGCAAGATCGTCGACCCCGATACCGGGGCCGAGATCGACCAGCCCGAGCACGGCCTCAGCGAGGTCGGCGAATTGTGCTTCCGGGGTCCCAACGTCATGGCCGGGTACCTCAACAACGACGCGGCCACCCGCGAGACCATCGACGCCGATGGTTTCCTGCACACCGGTGACCTGGCCCGGGTCGACGCCATTGGCTGTATCTACATCGTCGACCGGCTCAAGGAGCTCATCAAGTACAAGGGCTACCAGGTGCCGCCGGCCGAATTGGAGGCCGTGCTGCTCACGCATCCGGGCATCGCCGATGCGGCGGTGGTCGGTGTTCGCGATCCGGAATCGGGCGAGGAAGTGCCCAAGGCGTTCGTGGTCCTGCAACCGGAGTCCACGCTGTCCGGCGACGAGATCATGGATTACGTCGCCGGCCAGGTCGCGCCGTACAAGAAGGTCCGGCAGGTCGCGTTCATCGACGCGATCCCGAAGTCCGCGGCCGGCAAGATTCTGCGCCGCGAACTGCGCGATATCCGCGAGATCTAAGGGCCGATCTCCAGTTCGGCGTCGCGCTGAGCCTTGGCCTGGCGATACCCGACAGCGAGTCCGACGAGCGGCATCAGAATCAGCCCCGCCAGTCCGAACAGGTCACCCCGCACCTCGACCGGCTCGGCCGCAGCCCACACCGGGATGCCAGTGTGGTCGACCGACATCAGATCCGCAGCGCCCTCCTCGTTGACCAGCAAGGGCACCTGCAGCTCGAGGGGCGGCGGCGCCGCGGTCGGCGACGACCAGGAACCGCCGGCGGGCGCCCTGACGACGTGCTGTTCGGCCACGACGACGGGCAACGGCGCGTTTGGTGGCGTGAACGTTGGTGCCGCGGCGGGATTGTCAGAACCAGAGTTGGACTGAGCGCCCGACGCGGCCTTGTTTGCCCTGCCGATTGCGCTGCCGTTGCCATTGCCGTTCGAGTTCGACGAGTTCCCGTTGTTGGTCTGACTGGAGATCGACGATTTGGGGCCGGAGCTGCTGTTCTCCGCGGCACCACCGCCGTTGCCGGAGTTGCCGCGTGAAGCGCTGCTCTGGCCGGAACCGGACTTGCCCGAACCGCTGTTGCCACCATTGCCGTGCGAGCCGCCGGGGTCGGCGGCGGCGATCGCCGCCGAGGGCCCCGCCACGGCGAGAAGTGCCGCGACCGAAAGGTTCGCGATCGTCAGCAACGCATCGTCACGGCGCACGTTCGCCCCCGATCGTTTCCTTGCTGAGTGGCAACCCCCTGCGCACTCTGGACCCTCATCATGGCACGTCACCGCGCCCGAGTGAACCCATTCGACCGTTCGCTGGGAAGACCAGAACTCACGCTGCATCCGGGTCGTCGGCAATGCCGTCCGCGGCCTTGCGCAGCAGGGTCAATGCCGTGCGGGCCCACTTCTCCGTCACCCCGGCCAGACCACATGCCGGCGTCAGTCCGACGCGCTCACGCAGGACCGCGCGCGGAAAGCCGAGCCGGTCGGTGACGCTCGCGGCCGTGGCGGCCACCTTCTCGACGGGAACGGGACGATCCGGGGCCACACCCGGCAGGACCCCCAGCATGATGGTCCGGCCTGCCTCGACCCATTCGCCGATGCCATCGAGATCGGCGGCGGTCAGCTTGGACGCATCGACCGAGACCGCCTCGAAGGCGGTACGCGCCAGGGTTTTCCACGGCACATCGGTGGCGCACACGTGAATGCTCGCCGGCCCGCCGACGGTCGCGATGCACTCATCGAGCAGGCTCGCGGCCAGCAGCGCGTCGACCGGAGCCACCGGCGACATCCGGGTCACCCCGGCGAGCCGTCCGGCCAACGCAGCGGGCAGTGCTGGTTCGTCGAACTGCACCACCACCTCGGCCTCGCAGCGTCGCGCGACCTCGGCCCGATGACGGGCGACCCCCTCGGCGAGCGAGCCGGTGAGGTCGCGCAGGGCGCCCGGGTCGGTGATGGCCCGGTGGCCGCCGCACAATTCGAGTTCGGCGGCCAGCGTCAGCGGACCGGGCACCTGCACCTTGATGATCCGTCCGGTACCGCGCAACCCGGCCTTCTCCCATGCCTCTTCGAGCGCGTCGACGTCCTCGTCGAGCAGGCCGGTGGCCCGGCGCACGACGGCGCTACGCCCCGGTGCGATGCGGTAGCCACGGGGCACGGTGTCGATGCCGATGTCGACCAGAAGCGCACCGGCTCGTCCGATGATGTCGGCGCCGACGCCGCGGGCCGGCAGTTCCACGAGATGCGGCAGCGCGGGCAGCTCGCCGACGACGACTGCCGCCGCTTCCCGGGCGACCGTCCCCGGCCACGAGCCGATACCGGTTGCCTGGGCGAAAACAGTCACGCGGCCAACACTATTCGATGGGGTCTTCGGCCCGATCCTCCACGTAGGTCCGCAGGCGGTCCAGCGCCCGGTCCCAGCGCCTCGACAACGCGGTCAGGTACTCGCTGGCCTCGGCGAGCGGGTCCGGCTGGATGCGCCAGATGCGCTCACGTCCGTGCCGGCTGCTGGTCACCAATCCGACCGCCTCCAACAGCAGCAGATGTTTGGTGGCCGCCTGCCGGGTCACCGGGATCACCTGTGTCACTTGCAAAGTCGAGCACGGTCCGGCCTCGCAGAGCCGCACGACGATACGCAGCCGATTGGGGTCGCCGAGGGCGTCGAACAGCGGCGCCCGGTCTTCGACCGCGGTACTCACACCGGCTCGCCCAGGTACTTGCGTACCAGTTTCGTCTGCGCTTCCCAGCCGCCGCTGTTGGCCTCGAATGCCGCGGCGCGACGGTCGGCGGGAATGCTGTCGAACCCGGATTCGACGATCTGCAGCAGGACGCCGTCGGCGGTTTCGGTCAGAGTGAACTCGACCAGCGTGGTCGGCTCGCTGTCATAGTCGGCGCCGGGTTCGACGGCGTACGGGTGCCACCGGAAGGCCAGTCGCCGCGGCGGGTCCACGGCGACGATCTGCCACACCGAGGCTGTCCCGGCGTGCGGTTCCTGCGCGGCGGCGACCTCGTCGTCGACCTCGGTCGGTGTGATCACCCCGGTCACCGATTCACCCGCGACGAACGGGCCGTCGAATCGGACGCCGAACCAGCGCCCGAACTCGTCAGCGTTGGAAATGGCGCGCCACACGCGGTCGAGCGGGGCACGCAGGGTGACTTCTTTTTCGATGCGATCGGAATTCATAAGCAACCTCCTGGTTGCCTATCACGCTACGACCGAAACTTCAGAAACGCAACCATTTGGTTGCTTTCGGATGGGATCAGCGCGCGATCGTGGCGCTGGCGATGACCTCGTCGCCGTCCGGGTCGCGGCGGTACAGCACCATGGTCTGACCTGGGGCGACGCCGCGCAGCGGAGTGCGCAGCTGCACGTCGAGCACGCCGTCCGCGAACTCGGCGACCGCGTCGGCCAGTCCGCCGTGCGCCCGCACCTGGATCAGGCATTCCACCGGGCCATCAAACGGCACACCCGAGGTGAACACCGGACGCTCGCCCGTCAGTTCGTGGATCTCGAGATCCTCCACGCCGCCGACGTGCACGGTCCCGGTCTCGGCGTCGATGCCCGTGACGTAGCGCGGCAGGCCGTCCGGCCCCGGACCCGCGATGCCCAGGCCCTTGCGCTGACCGATGGTGAACCCGTGCACGCCGTCATGCTCGGCGAGCTTGGTGCCGCCGGCATCGACGACCGCACCCGGACGTATCCCGATGCGGGCGCCGAGGAAGGCCCGGGTGTCGCCGGACGGAATGAAGCAGATGTCGTGGCTGTCCGGCTTGTCGGCGACGGCCAGCCCACGCTCGGCGGCTTCCTGCCGGATCTGCGGCTTGGGGGTGTCGCCGATCGGGAACAGCGCATGGCTCAACTGCTCGGCCGTCAGTACGCCGAGGACGTACGACTGGTCCTTGTCCGCGTCGACGGCACGGCGCAGCCTGCCGTCCTCGAGCCGCGCGTAGTGCCCGGTTGCCACGGCGTCGAATCCCAGTGCCAGGGCCCGGGCCGACAGCGCCGAGAACTTGATCTTCTCGTTGCAGCGCACGCAGGGGTTCGGCGTCTCGCCACGGGCGTACGACTCGACGAAGTCGTCGATGACGTCTTCCTTGAAGCGGTCCGCGAAATCCCAGACGTAGAAAGGGATTTCGAGGATGTCCGCGACCCGGCGGGCATCCCCGGCATCCTCTTTGGAGCAGCAACCGCGCGACCCGGTGCGCAGGGTGCCGGGCGCGGTGGACAGCGCCAGGTGCACGCCCACCACGTCATGGCCCGCGTCGACCATGCGCGCCGCGGCCACCGAGGAGTCCACTCCCCCGCTCATCGCTACCAGAACCCGCATGACTACCTTCCCAACCCGGCACTGGCCAGTGCGGCCTGACGGGCCCGCTCGACCGCGGCCGGCAGCACGGCCAGCGCGGCATCGATGTCGGCGTCAGAACTGGTGTGCCCCAATGAAAATCGGAGTGATCCGCGGGCGCTCGCCGGATCGGCGCCCATCGCGATCAAGACATGTGACGGCTGTGCGACGCCGGCGGTGCAGGCCGAGCCCGTCGAACACTCGACACCCTTGGCGTCCAGCAGCATCAGCAGGGCGTCGCCCTCGCAGCCGCGAAAAGTGAAGTGCGCGTTGCCCGGAAGCCGATCCTCGCCGGTGCCGCCGTTGAGCACCACGTCGTCGATGCCGGACAGCACGCCGTCGACCAGGCGGTTCCGCAAGGCGCCGATCCGGGCCCGGTGGGCGTCCAGGCCCTCGACCGCGACGCGCGCTGCGGCAGCCATGGCCACCACCCCCGCGACATCCGGTGTGCCCGAACGCACGTCACGTTCCTGACCACCACCGTGCAGCAGCGGCACGCAGGCGACATCCCGGCGCAGCAGTAGCGCCCCGACCCCGGTCGGGCCGCCGAACTTGTGTGCCGCCACACTCATGGCGGACAGCCCACTCGCCGCGAAATCGACCGGCACGGCACCGACCGCCTGGATCGCGTCACTGTGGATGGGCACACCGAATTCAGCTGCGACCGCAGCCAATTCGGCGACCGGCTGGATGGTGCCGACCTCGTTGTTGGCCCACATCACGCTGATCAGCGCGACGTCGTCATGGGTTTCGAGAATCTCACGCAGGGCTTCCGCGGAGGCGGCACCCGAACTGTCCACGTGCAGCCACGTCACCTCTGCACCCTCGTGCTCGACCAACCACTCGACGGCATCGAGTACCGCGTGGTGTTCGACGGGCGACACGACAATCCGACGGTGTCCCGGGCAGCTGCCCCGGCGGGCCCAGAAGATGCCCTTGACGGCCAGGTTGTCGCTCTCGGTGCCACCCGCGGTGAAGATCACTTCGGAGGGCCGGGCACCCAACTGCTGGGCCAGGGACTCGCGGGCCTCCTCCATCCGGCGCCGGGCGGCCCGGCCGGAGGTGTGCAACGAGGACGCGTTGCCGCCTGCCGCCAGGACCGCCGTCATCGCCTCGATGGCAGCGGGGTGCATCGGGGTCGTGGCGGCGTGGTCCAGGTATGCGGGGCTCATGGCCTGTCCAGGATACCGGCCAGGCCAAACCGGTCAGGCTGCCAGCACGTGCCCGTGAACAGCGGCGACGGGCAGCGGACCCACCTGGTGCACCGCAGCCTGGCACCGGGCGGCCAGATCCCGGCGGTCGGTGCCGGGCAGCTGCAGCGACTGCACCTGCATGTGGCACACCGTCAGCTTGGCGGTGATGACGCGCTTGATGGACGTCAGCAGCGAATCGTCGCCGATGAACGCCGGGATGGTCGACTGCGCGCCGCCCGGGTGCCGGTAGGTCAACTGCAGCGGCTGCACGGGGCGACCGGTGTCGATGGCAGCCTGGAACATGGCCGGGGCGAACGTGCCGTGCCCCAGCCCGCACCATGTCGTGCCCTCGGGGAACGCGACGACCGTCTGACCTGCGGTGAGCCGGTCCCCGACGGTGCGGACGACGTCGGGCAGGCGACGCAGGCTGTGCCGGTCGATCGGGATGACCTTCAGCAGCCGGGCCACGAAGCCCAGGGCCGGCCACTCGATGAGGTCGGCGCGGGCCACGAACGAGCCGGGCATGACGGCGCCGATGGCGAAGATGTCCACCCACGACACGTGCCCGGCGACCACCAGGACGCCGCTCAGGTTGCGAATGGGGCCACCGGAAACGGTGATCCGCACGCCCAGGCACCGCAGCATCAGCCGGCAGTACATCCGCTGGATGCGGGACTTGCCGGGCAGCGGCACCGCCAGCAGCGGCAGTGCCGGCAGCAGCAGCATCGTCATGATGAGCCGGACGGTGGTGCGCAGCACGACGACGATCGGGCGGCTGACGTGCACGGCATCGACCCGGATGCAGCTGGTGTCGCACGACGCCTTCGGCAGCCAGGCGTGCTCCTGCGGTGTCACGGGCGTTGTCACTGGGCGGCCTTGTCGGTCGCCGCGGCCGCCGACCGCAGCCGGGTCAGGTACCGAACGTCGGCTTCGCGCTTGTCCAGCAGGGCCGGGAAGTCACCAACGCCGAAGTCCGGGTCGTAGGCCGGGTCACCGCACACCTTGGCGCCGAGGCGCAGGTAGCCGCGCATCAACGGCGGCACCGTCACCCGGGCCGGCGGCTCGATGTCGTCGAGCAGCTTGCCGTCGATGATCACCGGGCGGTACGGGCGCACCTTGTACTCCGAGGCGTGCCGCGTGTTGACGAAGTCGCGCACGCCGCGAATCTGGGTGGCCGGTGGCTCGTCGGGGCTGCCCTGGATGGGCACCGACACGCAGCCGGTGACGTAGTCGTAGCCGCTGTGGTCCAGGTAGGCCAGGATGCCGCCCCACATCAGCAGCACGACGGCGCCGTTGCGGTGGTCGGCGCGGACCACTGCGCGGCCCATCTCCACCAGCGACGGGCGCAGGCGGTCGAGCGCGGTGACGTCGAATTCCGTTGCGGTATACAGTCCGCCGGCGGCGATGGCGCCGGGCGGCGGCAGCATGCGGTAGCAGCCGACGTACTCGCCGGTGTGGTCCTCGCGGACCAGCAGGTGATCGCAGAACTCGTCGAATCGGTCGGCGTCGCGGCCGCTTTCGAATCCGGGGCTGTCGTCGGTGAGGGTGTAACCCGGCTCGGAGGTGAACACGTGGTGACGAAGCCGCTGCGCGGCGTCGATGTGTTCGGGATCGGCCGACAACAGGAGGGTGTACCTCGGGGTGTCGGTCGAAGCAGCAGTGTCGTCGGGGGCGATGAGTACAGAACTAGTGCTCATGCTCAGCACGGTGACGGAGCCGATCAGCGCGGCGGCATCAATCACGTAACGCGTTGATGACCGGTTGCGAAACGGTTGGCTTTCACCGTGATCTGGGGTCTGAAATGCCCTCAGCCCACGTGATGCTCGCGGCCCGCCATCACCGTCGTCCGCACGCGGGCCGTCAATAACGCATCGACACCGACGGTGAACGGATCGCGATCCAGCACAACGAAATCGGCCGCATGCCCGGCGGCCAGCCGGCCCGTCACGTCCTCCCACCGGCATGAGTAGGCGGCGTCACGCGTTCCGTGTGCCAGCGCCTCGGCCAACGGCAACGCATACTGCGGCAGGTGCGCTGCCAGGGCCGGATCGGACGCGGACCGCCGCGTGGTCGCGACGAACATATTGGGCAGCGGCGGGTACGGCGCGGTCGGCGCATCCGAGCCGAACGCCAATGTCGCACCGGCAGAAGTGAATTCAGGCCACGGGAACCCCCGATCGGCCCGGTGGTCACCCAGCATGGCCCGCCAGTTGTCGGCGATGGCGGGGTCGGCGTGGACGGGCTGCATGGAGGCGACGACACCGAGCCGGGCCAGCCGCGCGACGTTGGCCTCGGTGACGGTCTCCAGATGCTCGATGCGATGCCTGCGGTCCCGCGGCCCGTTCACCTCGATCGCGTGCTCCAGCGCCGACAGCGCGATGTCAGAGGCTTCGTCACCGATGGCGTGCATGGCCACCTGCAGTCCCGCGGCATCGGCTGCGGCCACCACCGGCGCGAGTGCTTCCAGATCCCAGATGGGGCCGGGATGGCTGCCGTCGGCGTACGGCTCTTTCATCGCGGCGGTACAGCTGTCGATGACGCCGTCGACCAGGATCTTGATGCCGGTGATGCGCAGCCACGGCCCGGACAGTCGCCGGTTGAGCTCGACGGCTTCGCGCACCTGGGCCAGATTCTCGGCAGCCGAGGACGTGCGGTTGATGATCCAGTGTCCGGCGATCCGCAATGGCAGCGTGCCGTCACCTGCCGCGAGGGCACGTTCCAGGGCGGGCAGATCGGCGCCATCGAGACCCATGTCGACGGCACCCGTCACACCGGCTGCCAGATAGTGCGTGAAGGCGGCGGCGAGCGCCGTGTCGCGTTCGGCGTCGGTGACGGTGCCGTCGAGGAACGTGCGCATCAAACCCAGTGCGGCCGTTTCGTACAGCATCCCGGTGGCATTGCCCTCGGCGTCACGCTCGATGGTGCCACCGATGGGATCCGGGGTGTCGGCGTCAATGCCCAGCTCGCGCAGCGCCGCGGTGTTCACCCACGCCGAGTGCACGTCGTTGGACGCCAGGTACACCGGCCGGTCGGCGACGGCCGCGTCGAGCATGTGCCGGTCGGGGGCCTGGCCGGCCAGTGGCGCGTAGAGCCAACTGCGGCCCAGAATCCTCGCAGCAGACGGATCGTCGGAAGCCGCTGCAGCCAAACGGTTTTGGATGTCAGCGAGATCGACGGCGTCGAACAGGTCCACCTGTTGCAGCGACTGTCCCATCGACACCAGATGCGTGTGCGCGTCGATGAAGCCGGGCAACACCAGCGCGCCGTCGAGTTCGACGGTGCGCGTGATGCCGGGCCATCCGTCGGCGGACGCCGTGTCGCCGACGAAGACCAGTTCCGTTCCGTCCACAACGAGGGACTGGGCCCATTCCGGTTCGGCAGCGGTGAAGATCCGTCCGCCGCGATAGTGCGTTGTCATCGGGCGACGACCTCCGTGCATTCCAGGGTGGTCCAGGCGCCGTCCCGGGCCTGAAGAGGTGTGCCCGCCAGGATGCCGGCGCGGCGGTGCTCGGGTTCCAGCAGCACGGTCGCCAGGGTCGCCCAACGCTGCCCGAACACCGCGTCCGGCGCGGGTACGCAACACAGTTGCGGCTCACCGGGATCGGACCGCAGATAGTGGACGAGATCGTCGGGCTGCCGCGGCGTCGGGTAGCTCCCGAGCTTAGACATGATGAGCTGCAACCGTTCCTGCGAATCCGGGTCGTACAGCCCTGGCTTTTCGAACGGCGTGTTCCGCGCATCGAGAAAGTGGTTGGTGTGGGGCAGATAGCCGTCACACGGTGGCAGTACACAGACGCCGCGGGGGCTGAGCTCGGCGCAGACGGCCGTCTCGGTATCGAGCAGGGTGAAGGCGCCCGAGGTGCTGATCGGCGCCCCACGCAACAACTCCAGTGCCTCGGCGACGCTGCCCGCGTTGCCGAGCACCGCCGCGGCCAGCACGTGCACCGGCACCCCGGTGGGAGCGTCGTCGCGGTGGCCGAGGATGTTGAAGAACAAGCCGAGCCCCGCGCTGTTGACGCCGATCTTGCCGAGCATGCCGTGCTCCGTCAGGCCCACATACGAGTACGTCGGGCCGCTCACGGTGTGCAGATGCCAGAACGGGTCCATCTCCTGGTGCCAGTCCCAGGTCTGGATGCCGAACGGCGATCCCGCCCGCGGCAGGTGCCCGATGGTGGAACATTCACCGGGCCGGCTACCGAGCGCCTGCGACAGGATCTCGGTGCGGGCGTTGACCGCGATGACCCGCCAGGGTTCCAGACCCGCACCGTCGGCCACGCCGAGGATCTCGTCGGTGTACCGGGCGTCCCACCCGGTGATGATGTCGGCGATGCGGTCCGCGTCGGAATGCGCTGTCGCGTCAGCGATTCCGACGGTGTGGAACAGCTCGAAATACAGGTCGACGGCCGCGGGTAGCTCGGCACGCAATGCGTGTCCGCGGGCCACCCCGCGTTCGGCGGGCGAGGCGGCGTCGACGGTGACCATCAGCCGGGTGCTCATCGTGTGACCTGCCGGCGGCTCATCAGCACGACGTAGACCACCGCTGGCACCAGGAGCCCGACCGGCAGCGAAAGATCGACGCCACCAACCGCTTTGGCCACCGGACCGGTGAACACCGGGGCGGCGACGCACATCAGGCTCAGGCCGATCCCGACCACCACGGCGACGACGCCCGCCCAATTGACCCCGGCGGTGTACCAGTAGGGGCTGGCACTGGTCTCGTCGCTGAGGCCGGGCCCGTCGTAGGTGTTGCGGCGCCACAGCACATCGGCGACATACACGGCCATCACCGGCCCCATCACGGTGACCACGAGCTGCATCATATTGCTCACGGTGTCAAGGAAATTCGATACGAGCAGGGCATACATCGTCATTGCGGTGCCGATGCTGCCGTCCAGCAGGACGCTCCGCGAGCGGCGCAGCTTCAGGCCCACCGACTGCAGCGCCAGCCCGGAGCTGTAGGCCGTCATGGCGTTATTGGCGATGGTGCCCACGATGACCGCGACGAGGAAGACGGGAATGAACCACGACGGCAGGACGCCCTCGATCGCGGACTCCGGATCGGCCATGTTCAACGCCGTCCCGGCGAGGGCGCCGAGCCCGGTGGTCAAGACGCTGGGGACGAACGCACCGAGCGAGGTCCACCCGGCCACGGCGACCGGCGACGTGTCCGACGGCAGGTAGCGGGCGAAGTCGGCGCTGTTGGTGTACGACAGCGGCGCCGACGCGACGATGGTCAATCCGGCAGCGATGGCCGCCCACAGCCCGACGCCGTGCAGAGGCTCGGCGGGGTGATATGCCCAGTCCGCCTTGCCCAGAACGAAAAACGCCATCACGACGAAGACCGCGGTGAGCACGAGTGCGAGCGGCTGGTACAGCCGGACGATGGTGGCGTGCCCGTAGACACCGATGACGAGGGTGACTCCGGCAACGGCCAGGATCAGCACGACCTTGACGGGGACGGTCACCTCGACGCCGAATCGCTCGGCCAGCCGGAACGCGGTGTAGGAGGCGGCCGCCCAGTTCAGCGCGAGGTAACACACGCTGATGAACCAGCTGGTCACGAGGATGTTGACCCGGTTGCCGCGGATGCCGTACATCGCCCGGCTGATGACCTCGCTCGGGGTGCCCGACGCGGGGCCGCTGACGGCGACGATGCCGGTGAGGACGGAGAACAGGTTACCGACGACGATGACGGCCAGCGCCTGCCAGAGGCTCAGCCCCATCAGGATGAGCGTGCCGCCGACCACCAGTGCGAGGTATCCGACGTTGGGCGCGGCCCAGACCGCGAACAGCTCGCGGGCCCGGCCGTGCCGCTCGGTTTCCGGGATGTAGTCGATGCCGTGGGTTTCGACCTGTCCCAACCGATCGGCGGACGGCTGGTCAGTTGTGGGCGTCATCAGAGACATGACTCCTCCGGGGACTTGCAGGGCGTGTGATGGCGATCACCGTACGGAACCAAATCGATTTGGACAACGGGTGGAACAAACTATCTTCAAATCGATTTGGTGCAGGTCTTTGGATTGCTAGCGTGTGGTGGTGACACAACGACGGACCCGTCCTACCATCCACGACGTGGCTCGCCGCGCCGGAGTGTCCGCGACCACCGTCTCGCATACGTTCAGCGGCAAGGGCGTGGTCGCTGCCCCTACCCGCCAGCATGTCCGCGAGGTCGCCCGCCAATTGGGCTACCGGCCCGATGTCGTCGCGCAAGGCCTGCGCAACAGCAGGCTCGGCGTGCTGGCCCTCGTCCTGCGGCCACTGGAGACGCTGGATTCGTTCCTTCCCGAGGGCGTCGACTACTTTCTCCGGTTCGCCGGGCAAGCCGCCCTGGCCGCGATGGAGCTGGGCTACGGGCTCATGCTCGTCGCCGATCCGACGCGGGAGGACTCGCCCGCAGCTGCCTTGGCGTGCGATGGTTTCCTTATCACCGAACCGGTCGCGAACGACCCGCTCGTCGCCATGCTCTCCGAGGAGCACATACCGTTCCTGAGCGTCGGACGGGATCCCGAGAACGCCGGTTATGACAGCTGGCTCGATACCGGCACCGCGTCGATGACACGGCAAGTGCTGCAGCATCTTCAGGACGCGGGCGCGACGCGTATCGCGTTGGTGACAGGAACGGATCGGAACTCGTGGAACCTCGACACTGAGTCGACGTACCGCGACTGGGCCGCGCAACACGGGCAGGAACCGCTCGTCGTGCATCAACCCGAGACCGCGGGCCAGGTCGGCGGAACCGCGGCTTTTGACGAACTCTTCAGTGCCGCAACGACTCCCGACGCCGTCTACTGCCTCACCGGCCGCCACGCCGCCGGCATGCTGAGCGCCCTCACCGGTCACGACCTTCGGGTGCCCGACGATGTGCAACTCGTCGCCGGTTCGGATTCCGAGCAGACCCGCTCGGCCGTTCCCGCGATCACCGCGGTGGATCTGGGCCCCGAACTCCTGGCCCGCGTCGCGGTCACCACGCTCGCCAATCGCCTTGACGCCGTGGACCGCCCGATCCCGAACGGCGACCTGTGCGGCCGCCTCATCACCCGCGGCTCCACCCGGCCTATGATGCCGCGATGAGAAGCCGCGCCGCGATTGTCCGTGAGGTCGGCGGAGACTGGTCGGTCGAGGAATTCGAGCTCGACCCGCCGCGCGCCGGTGAGGTCCTGTTGCAGATGGCCGCGGCGGGACTGTGCCACTCCGACGATCACATCCGCGCCGGCCAACTGGCGGCACCCAAAGGCGCTGCGGTGCCGAGCATGCCGCCCACCATCGGCGGTCACGAGGGCTCGGCGGTGGTGCTCGAAGTCGGTCCGGGCGTCACCCGGTTCTCCCCCGGCGACCATGTGGTGACGTCGTTCCTCGCGGTGTGCGGGAAATGTCGTTGGTGCACAAGCGGTATGGAGTACCTGTGCGACGTCGGCGCCGGCACACTGATTCCCGGGATGCCCACCGATGGCACGTTCCGTCATCACAGCCTCGCCGGTGAAGAGTTGCGACACACCTCGAAGATCGGCGCGTTCGCCGAACACACTGTGGTGGCGGCGGATTCGCTGGTGAAGATCGACCCGGCATTGCCGCTGGTGCCCAGCGCGCTGCTGTCCTGCGCGGTGCCCACGGGCTACGGGTCGACGGTGCGGCGCGCCGGGGTGCGTGCCGGCGACACCGTCGTCGTGATCGGGGTCGGCGGGATCGGTACTGCGGCGTTGCAGGGGGCCGCGTTGGGTGGGGCTGCTCATGTTGTGGCCGTCGACCCGGTGGCGTTCAAGCGGGAGTCCGCAGTCGGGTTCGGCGCCACCCACGCCGCGGCCACCGTCGCCGAAGCTCTTGAGCTGGTACGGGATCTGACGCACGGCGTGATGGCCGACGCCGTGGTCGTGTCACCGTCGCTGATCGGTGACGGTGACGTCTCCGATGCCCTGTCCCTGACCCGAAAAGGCGGCACCTGCGTGCTGACCGGGATGGCCGCGCCCTCGGCCGGGGCCGCGCAACTCGACCTGCAGGACCTGATCCTGATGAACAAGAACCTCTGCGGAACGTTGTTCGGTTCGTGCAACCCGACCACCGAGATCCCGGCGCTGGCGCAGCTCTATCAAGAGGGTCGGCTCAAGCTCGACGAGATGATCACCCGGCGCTACCGACTCGACGACATCAACGAGGCGTTCGATGACCTCTTGGGCGGCCGGGTGATTCGCGCGGTGATCGATTACGGCGTGTAGGCGCACTCGCAAAAGTTCGCCGTAGGTACAGCCTCGACGCGCTCGCGCCCCCACCTCGCGTTGACCCTGAAACCAGGGCGGTCGCTACTCGCACAAATGCGCCGTAGCTACAGGGTCAACGGGTTCCGGCGATACCGCGGGCGATGAGTTTGGTCTCCAGGTACTCCTCGAACCCTGCCAGGCCCATCTCCCGGCCGATCCCGGACTGCTTGTAGCCGCCGAACGGCGCGTCGGGTGAGTACCAGACCCCACCGTTGACGTTGATGGTCCCGGTCCGCAGCCGTGACGCCACCCAGTCGACGCGGTCCTGATCGGCGCCGACCACCGCGCCCGACAGCCCGTACGGCGAGTCGTTGGCGATGCGCACGGCGTCGGCGTCACCGTCGTGGGCGATGACGGTGAGCACCGGGCCGAAGATCTCCTCGCGGGCCACGCGGGCATCGTTGGTGAGTCCGGCGATGACGGTCGGCTCGATGAAAAAGCCACTGGCTCGGTCTGCCGGCCGGCCGCCGCCGCACGCGAACCGGCCACCCTCCTCCAGCGCCAGCCGAAGGTAGCCCTCGACGCGGTCGCGCTGGCGCGCGGAGATCAGCGGACCGCACAGGGTCTTCGGATCGGTCGGGTCGCCAAAACCGATGCCGGACACGGCTGTTGCCGCCGCGGCGACGGCCTCGTCGTATCGTGCGCGGGGCACCAGGAGCCGCGTGGTGAAGGCGCAGCCCTGCCCGGCGTGCATCGCGACACCGGCGGCCGCGGCGACACACGCCGCGGGCAGGTCAGCGTCGTCGAGCACGATGTAGGCCGACTTGCCGCCCAGTTCCAGGAACACCTTCTTGATGGTGTGCGAGGCGGCCACCATGACGGCCCGGCCGGTGGCCGTCGAGCCGGTGAACGACACCAGATCGACCCGGGGGTCCTCGGTGAGCTGCGCGCCGAGCGCATGATCGGCCGAAGTGACGACATTGACGACGCCGGCGGGAAAGTCGGTGCGCTCGTGGATGATCCGGCCGACCTCGGCGGCGCACCACGGGGTGTCGGGCGCTGCCTTGAGCACGACGGTGTTGCCGGCGGCGAGCGCCGGGCCGAGCTTGGCGAAGTTGATCTGGTGCGGGAAATTCCACGGCGTGACGGCACCGACGACGCCACAGGGCTCGCGGACAACGGTGCGCCGCGTCGGCTTACCGAACGGCGCCGCCTCTCCGAGATCGGTTGTCCACTGGTAGTTTTCGGCGACATCGGCGACATAGCCCAGACCGTCGATCGGCGCTTGCAGGTGGCCGCCGTACGTCAGCGACACCGGCGCCCCGACCTCCGCGACGGTGATGGTCCGCAGGTGCTCGATCTCGTCGCCCAGCGCATCGCGCAACTGCCGCAGGCAGTGCACACGGAATGCGGTGTCGCGCGACCAGTCGGTGTCGTCGAATGCGGTGCGGGCCGCGGCGATGGCCCGGTCCATGTCGTCGCCGTCCGCGTGGGCGGCGTGGCCAAGCACCTCCTCGGTGGCCGGGTTGATCGTCGCGAATTCGCCGCCCCGGCCCGGCACCAGCTTCCCGTCGATCAGCAGGGCCGTGCTCATGTGATCACCAGCCCCTCAAGGGTTTCCGCTTCCCGCCAGGCGGCGAGGATGTCGGCATATTCGGTGGGGCTGCCGAAGAAGAAGCTGTCCTGGTTCAGCCTGTCGCTGGGCTGTCCCTCACGGTTGTAATAGCCGGGCGTGCAGGCCTCGCGCCGGCCGGAGATCACCACGGAGCGCGCCACCACATCGCGAACCCAGCTGTCCTCGGCGTCGGCCGAAGCCTCCACTTCCGCGATGTCATTCTTGAGCGACCACGCGATGACCCACGCGGTGTGCCGGGACTGCGTGTCGATCAGGTACGGAAAGTTCACCGTGAAGCCAGACTGCGCGATGCTGGCGATGAAGCAGTTCGGAAAACCGTTGACGTGCAACCCATGTAGCGTGCGCACCCCATCGGACCACTTGTCGGTCAACGTCTTTCCGTCGCGGCCGATCACCTCGAACCCGGTGCGCCGCGTGTAGTCGGTGCCGACCTCGAAGCCGGTGGCGAAAATCAGACAGTCAAATTGGTATTCGGTGCCGTCCACCACGACCCCGCGTGCGCTGATCTGCTCGACACCGCGGCCCCGGGTATCGACCAGGGTGACGTTGTCCCGGTTGAAGGTCTGCAGATACTCGTCGTGGAAACAGGGCCGCTTGCAGTAGTAGCCGTACCAGGGCTTGAGGCCCTCGGCAGTGGCCGGGTCGGTCACCAGCGCGTCGATGCGCGCCCGGATCTGCTCCATCTTGGCGAAGTCGGCCAGTTCCGCCGTCGACGCCTGCGGATCGGTGCCCTCTCTGGCGATCGGCATGGCTTTCGCCAGGCTGGTCCAGGCGTCGGCGACCAGATCCTCATCGGCCTGCCCACCGGCGGTGAGGATCTGGAAATTCTCGATGCGGCGCTGCTGCCAACCGGGTTCCAGCGCCGCCGCCCACTGCCGGTCGGTCGGTGCGTTGGCCCGCACGTCGACCGTCGACGGTGTCCGCTGGAACACGAACAACTCCCCGACGGCCGGTGCCAGCCGCGGCACACACTGAATCGCCGTCGCGCCGGTGCCGATGATGCCGACGCGTTTGTCGGCCAGATTTTCCAGGCCCGCGCCGGTATAGGCGTAGTCCCAGCGGCTGGTATGGAACGCATGGCCTGCGAACTCGGTGATGCCCTCGATCCCGGGCAGTTTGGGCTTCTGCAGGTAACCGTTGGCCATCGAGACGAACCGGGCCCGGATGGCGTCGCCGTGGTTGGTGGCGATCACCCACCGCGAATCGGACGGGTCCCAACGGATTTCCCGCACCTCGGTCTGCAGGCAGGCGTTGCGGTACAGGTCGTAGTGCCGGGCGATGGCCTGGCAGTGCGCGAAAATCTCGGCACCCTTGGCGTACTTCTCGGTCGGAACGTAGTCCAGTTCTTCCAGCAGCGGCATGTACACGTACGACTCGACGTCGCAGGCGATCCCCGGATACCGGTTCCAGTACCAGGTGCCGCCCACGTCGGCTGCCTTGTCGATCAGCCGGATATCGGCCACACCCAGTTCCCGCAGCCGGGCGCCGGTGAGCAGCCCGCCGAAGCCGGCTCCGATGATCGCGACGTCGACCTCGTCTGTGAGCGGCTCCCGGGTGAAACCCGGCTCGGCCCAAGGATCTTCACCGAACGCCGCGAACCGGCCGGCGATCTCTACGTACTGCCCGATGCCGTCGGACCGCAGCCGTCGCGCGCGCTCCTCGGCGTACCGCTGCCGCAGCGCGTCAGGGTCGAACGTCGTGCCGTCGCTGTCCGAACTCCCGCCATGCCTCATCGATGCATATTGGAACACGTTTCAGTTTCTGGCAAGGACCTTTCGCGCCGCGGCGGCGGCAAGCGATCAGTGCTCCGCCAGCCAGTCCTGCAGGCGGGTCGTGGCGATGGTGGCGTCAGCACCGGTGACCAGGCCCGTGTCGCCGACCTTCGTGCCGAAGTAGACGGCCGCCGGGTCGACCACGATCGGCAGGGTGCTGCCACTGTGCGCCTGGGCCAGCTCGGCCAGTCGGGCGAAGGTCATCTTCTCGGGTCCGCCGATATTGGTGATCCCGTCGATCGGTGCGGCCTGCGCCGCGCGGGCGACTTCGGCCGCAACGTCTTTGCCGGCCATCGGCTGGATGAGGCCTTCCGGCGCGCGCACGACGCCGTCGACGACCAGCGACGCCGTGATCGCCTCGGCGAATTCATGGAACTGCGTGGCCCGCACGATGGTGTAGTGCAACCCCGATCCGGTGATGATGCGTTCCTGGGCGACCTTGGCCCGCATGTAACCGCTGTCCGGCAGACCGTCGCAGTTCACGATGGACAAGGCGACGTAGTGGCCGACGCCCGCGTTCTTGGCGGCGGTCGTCAGGTTCGTCGCCGACTTGGTGAAGAAGTCGAGCACCGGGCCGTCGGAGAAGTCGGGTGAGTTGACGACGTCGACGAGTACATCGGTGCCGGCAAGAGCGTCGGCAAGGCCCGCTCCGGTGAGCACGTCAGCACCGGACTCACGGGAGGCGGCCACGGTCTCGTGGCCGGCGGCGCCCAGCAGCGCGACGACCTTCGAGCCGATCTGGCCGCTGGCCCCTATCACGGTGATCTTCATGAGACTGCCCTTTCATCTTTGATTTCTGTTGTGCTGCAGCAGCTCTGACAGCTGCGCAGCGGGTCATTGGTCGTGGAATACGAAGTTCTCGTTGAGTGGATTGCGCGGAATGTCCAGGTTGTTCGCCGGGAATCCCGGATCGGCATAGCCGATCGATATCCCGCACAGGATGGTGAGTTCCTCGGGGATGTCCAACTGTGCGCGCAGCACGTCCGGGTACAACGCAATCGAGACCTGCACGCAGCTGCCCACGCCCCGTTCTTCCAGCGCCAGCAGCAGGGTCTGCAGGAACATCCCCACACCGAGTGCATCGACGTCCCCGAAATCGCGATGCATGCACACCACTGCGGCAACCGGGGCGCCGAAGAACTCCCAGTTTCGCCTCCGAGCGGCCCAGCGGCCCTCCGCATCATCACGAGTGATTCCCATCGCGCCGTAGACCAGCGCTCCACTGTCTCGGCGCAGGTGCGCGAACCTCTGCGGCAGGCCGGCGGCGTCCATCGCCGGAGGCGTCGACTCGACGGCGGCGAGCAGCGCTTCGGACAGGCGGGCACGTGCCGCACCCGTAGCGAAGAACACGTGCCAGGGTTGGGTGTTGGAGTTCGACGGCGCTCGTACTGCCAGCGTCAGAGCTTCCTCGAGCAGCTCATGCGGGACGACCTTGTCCGGCAAGAACTTCCGCGCCGACCGCCGCGACCGGACGACGTCGCCGAACTCGGCCATCAGCGGACTCGACGATTCTTGCGGGCTTCGAGCTCGTCGTCGTCGACGACCACGAGCATCGGCATGTCCGGGTTGCAGACCATCGTGACGAGGTAGCGCACCGGGATGTCCGCGCGATTGTTGCCGTCCGAATAGTGGATGACGTCGCCCCCGGGCTCCCAGAACGCCTCCCCGGCCTTGACCACTCGTGGGGCCTCGCCTTCGAGCTCGAAGAGCATCTCCCCCTCCAGCACATAGCCGAACGCCGGTCCGCCGGGGTGCCTGTGCGGCGGGGCTCCGACCCCTCCCGGCGGCCATTCGATGATCACCGTCATCACGTGCGCGTCGGCCGGAATGAACGGCGGCGTGACGGTCTGGATGGTCGTGATGGCTTTGGCTATGTCGTCGGACGTGGCGAACATCGTTGCTCCTCAGTTGAATTCAGACGGACGGCCTGTCAATCAGCCTGCCCTGCACATTGCTTCGCCGGACCCTTGGAAGTCCGTAGTCGGTGGGTCACGAGATGTGAGCCAGGGCGACGCGCAGCCGTCGCCTGCCACGGGACACCCGGGACATGACGGTGCCGTGCGGAATCCCCAGAATCGCGGCAGTCTCGGCGTAGCTGTATCCCTCGATCTGGGACATGCTCACCCCTGTCGACGACGCGGAACTCGCCGCCCGCACGCACCTGCGGGTGGCCGGCTAGCGCGCCGAACCGGGTTGATGGTCCAAGTGCGCCAACGCGACACGCAACTGCCTGCGCCCACGCGACACCCGTGACATGACGGTGCCCATGGGCACGTCCATGAGTGCGGCGGTCTCGGCAAATGTGTACCCCTGGACCCCGACGTAGAACATCGCCATCCGGGCGCCTTCCGACAGCTCCGCGAGAGCTGCCTCGACGTCGTCGTCCGGCATGAAGTCGAGCACTTCCGCTTCGGCCGAACGGCGGACGGCCGACGGTTCATGGCCACCGGCGGTGATGATCTCGAGTGAGACCTCGGACGGGCGAGCTTCCCGATAGCGATGCCTGCTGATCCACCGGTTGTGCAGAATTCGGAAGAGCCACGCGTTCAGATTGGTGCCCTGGCGGAACGACGCGAAGCCCTGAAACGCGTGTAACAGCTTGTCCTGCAACAGATCTTCGGCGTCAGCCTCACAGCGCGTCAGCCGGCGGGCACCGCGGCCCAGAGCGTCGAGCAGCGGGACGGCCTCGATGACGAACCGGGCAGCAAGTTCGGAGTCCGGCACCGGCGCTGCCGTCACGATCGAAGCCTCCCCTCGCTCAACCGGTGGCGGTGATCTCGTCCCGCCGCATCCAGCCTCGTCGCACGGCGGCCGCAGGAGACCTTTGAAAGTCCGTAGTCGAAAACATGAATCCGTGGTGTGTGACGGCATGGATGACTTCGCTGATCGGTGCGCGTTCAACCCTGCGCAGGGGCAAATCCACTGCCGAACGACCAGAAGGAGACAACGTGAGCGTGGACAACATTTCCCACCTCGGTCAGACAGGGCTCGACGAATTGGTGCCGTCGCGCTACGCGGTGCAGGTCGGCGACATCGAGGTACTGGTGATCAGCGACGGCGTCCTGCCGATCACCGCATCGACGCTGGCCACCACCACCCCTCCGGCCGACCTGGCGGGCTGGTTGAACGACAACTTCCTGCCGCCGGAGATCATCGACTGGCCGCTGAACGTGGTCGTCGTCCGGAGCGGGGACCGGACCATCCTGGTCGACGCGGGGCTTGGCCTGGAGTTCCCGGACTTCCCCCGTGCCGGCCAGACCATCCATCGCCTCGAGGCTGCCGGCGTCGACCTCGGGTCCGTGACCGACGTCGTGCTGACCCACATGCACATGGATCATGTCGGTGGGCTGATCACCGACGGGGTGAAGGACCGGCTGCGGCCCGATCTGCGGGTGCACGCCGCCACCGCCGAAGCCGAGTTCTGGGAGGCACCGGACTTCTCGCGCACGGTCATGCCGCAGCCCATTCCGGACGTGCTGAAGCGGGTTGCTACGCAGTTCCTGAACGAATACCGTGGCCAACTGCGGACTTTCGAGGCGGACTACGAAATCGCACCGGGCGTGCTCATCTCCCGCACCGGCGGTCACACGCCCGGCCACAGTGTGGTCCGGCTGGAGTCCCGCGGCGAGAAGCTGATGTTCGCCGGCGATGCCGTGTTCGCTCCCGGGTTCGACAACCCCGAGTGGCAGAACGGCTTCGAGCACGACCCGGTGGAAGCGGCCCGCGTCCGCGGCGGCCTGCTGCGGGAGGTCGCGGCGACCCGATCGGCCCTGGTCGCCACACACCTGCCGTTCCCATCGGTGTGCCACGTGGCGGCGACCGGCGACACCTTCCGGTGCGTGCCTGCGTCCTGGGACTACTGACCGCTGACCACGAGAACGGCCCCCGGACATGTTGTCCGGGGGCCGTTTTCGGCGTGCTTCGGTGCGTTCAGGCCGCCGCGCCGCCGCCGTCGGCGTGCAACGTCGAGCCGGTGATGAAACTCGATCGCGGGGAAGCCAGGAACAGCACCGCCTGCGCGATCTCTGCCGGCTGTGCTGTGCGGCCCAGCGGCAGTGCGCGACCGAGTTCATCATTGGTGTCACCCCACTCGGCCACCACACCCGGCGTCGCCGTCGGCCCCGGCGCGACGCTGTTGACGCGGACCCCGCTCGGCCCGAATTCGGTTGCCCACGTGCGGGTCAACGATTCCAGCGCCGCCTTGGAGGCGCTGTAACTGGACGCCCCCGGCACCCCCTTGAACGCCACCATGGAGGTGACGTTGACGATGCTCCCGCGTCCCCTGCGCAGCATGCCGGGCACCAGCGCGGCGACCAGGAAGTAGGCGCCGCGCACGTTGGTGTCGAACGTCGACTCGAACGACGCGACGTCCTGCTCCACGGTGAGCGCCCCTGGGAAGCTGGCGGCGTTGTTGACGACGATGTCGACGTCACCGCATTGCTGGGCAAGGGATTTCACGGATTCCAGGTCGGCGAGATCGGCGGCGACGAACCGCACCCCGAGTTCGGCGGCCGCCGCGGCACCGCGGGCAGCCGAACGTCCGGTGATGATCACCCTAGCGCCTTCGACGGCCAGCAGCCGCGCGGTCTCGAACCCGATGCCCGCGGTTCCCCCGGTCACGAGCGCGGTCAGTCCGGTCAGTTCCGTCATTGTTGCTCCTCACTTGATCCCGATCGGATCATCGGTTTGACACTCTTTGTCGCAGTACCTGCAGCCGGCGGCTGAAGCCAGGCAGCGATATTGGCGATGTAGTCCTTGAAGACCGCCAGTCGCGACGGGTCGTCCTTGATCTGTGTGCCGGGAACATCGGACACGAACGACGGTGCACCCGCGGCGAGATCCCAGTTGTAGTCGGCAAAGTGATGGAAGGTCGACTCGGCGATCGCGCGGCCCATCGGCCGGCCGTCCGGCGACCGTTCACCGTCGATCACGACGGCAAGATTGAAATGCCGGCCGGTCGCGGTGCTGCGACCCGTCGCAATAGCCTGGACGAGCGGACCTTTCGCGGACACCATGCCCTCATGCGGATGCGCGGGGAACCATTCGATGTGCCCGCTTGCGGTGCGGTTCGTGCGGAGCAGTTCGTGCGGCTCACCGTCGACCGACACCGGCTGGTAGTCGCCATTGGCTCCGGAGTGGTAGTTGGGCCACGAGATGCCCGGGTTGTCCTGGTCATCGCACAGCTCGCGGGGATCGACGCTCGTGTCGTGGAATTCGTTGACCACGCCGAGGATTCCGAGGCGATTCAGGCAGCACCCCAGGTCTTGGTGATCGCGCGCGGTGAGCACACCGCCACCGCGCTCGCGGAACCGCCGGATGCCGTCGGCGTCAGCCGGCGTCAGACCGTCGCCGACGTCGACCGCCAGCAGCCACAACTGGTCGAAATCGAGCTCGTCCAGGTGGCTCAGCACCGGGTCGTCGGTGAGACACGACCGATTGCGCGCGGTCACGTGGTGACCACGTGCTCTCAGTTCGTCCGCCAGCAGGGAGAACCGGCTGACGTCCCAATCGTCGGCGCACTCGGTGATGGTCGTCTGTAACAAAATGTGGGACACGGAACTCAATTCACGTCAAGGGTTTTCGCGGAATGCGATCAGCATGGCCGATCCCGGACCGCGGCGGACCCTTGGAAGTTCGTGGTCCCGCTGCGACGTTCAGCTCACGGGAAAGAGCTTTCGCAATTGCCGCCGCGAGGTGACGCCGACTTTGACGAAGACCTTCCGCAGATGCCACTCGACGGTGTGCGTGCTGATGAACAGCTGGGCACCGATCTCCTGGTTGGTGAGACCGGCGGCGGCAAGTTCGGCGATCTGAGCCTCTTGCGTCGTCAGCTCGTCACCGGAACTGACCGGCTCCTTGCGGACCTTCTTACCGGCGGCGATCAGCTCGCGCCGCGACCGCTCGGCGAAGGCCTCGGCTCCCATGCGGTTGAACATCTCGAACGCTGCTCCGAGGTGCTCGCGCGCTGCCACGCGACGGTTCATCCGGCGCAGCCATTCCCCGTAACACAAATGGGTCCGAGCGAGCAGGAAGACGACACCGGTGCGTCCGAGCCGTTCGATGGCCTCGCTGTACAGGGCGTCGACGTCCTCGTCACCCGCCACCAGGGCGCGCGCGTGGGCGACTGCCCCCAGTCCCCAGTCGGTGCCGCTCGCACCCGCACGTGCCGCCAGCCGCTGCGCTGCCCACTGCGCAGTTTCCTTGTCTCCGATGCGCGTCGCGGCTTCGACGAGCTCAACCAGACCCCAGCTGTAGAAGCCCAGATCCTCATACTGGCAACAGTTCCTGGCCGCAGTGAAAGCTTCCGCGTAGCGCCCGAGTCCGTTGTAGACGACAGCCGAAAGAAACCCCGTGACGCCGAGTACCCGACCTTCACCGCGGGCCGCCGCATCGGCCGCGGCGGACTCGATGCGGCCGACCGCGTCACCCGCGACCCCACGAAACGCCGCCAACGACAGCGAGTGGTATCGCAACGGGGCATAGTCGGTTGCCGTCGAGATGACGGCAGCCTCGGCGATGAGTGCTGCCGCCGTGTCGAATTCGCCTGCCAGCAGATGCACGCCGGCCCCGAAGGCGAGTGCGGGCGGAAGCACGGCCAGGGCGCCGGCGTCGCGCGCCTGGCGAATCACGGCGGTGGCCAGCAGCCGGTGGATTCCGTCATCCCATATCTCGCCGACGGCCGACTCCTGAATGATGGCCAGCCCCAACGGCATCCACCGCAGGAACTGACCGTCGGCGTCCTGCGCGTGCCGGCACATGAGCTCCAGCGCGGCGCGCATCTGTTCGGTGCCACCGCCGGTGACGATCCGGCTCGCCACCCCGCTCAGGAGCAAATCCACCGGCCGATGCAACTCGGCCGCCCCGCCGAGGGCAGCCCCCGCGGCCTCGGCCACCTGTACCAGCATGTCCGGCCCACCGAGCCGGCCCGCATACATGGCCGCGGCGAGCGCCTCGAGATATGTCTCCTTGGCGAGGCCGTCGTCGAGCGTCTCGAGATCTCGTGCCGCGGCAAGCAACTTCTGCACGGAGTCGCTGAGCGGCGGCACACCGGACCCACCACCCCGGCTGCGGGCGAACTGCATTTCGGCCCGCAACCGATCCACTTGTGCCCGTTGCAGATTCGTCAGTGGGCCGAGTTCGGCGATCGTCAGGAGGTCGTATGCCGCAGCCGGTGCCGCCGCGTCGCGTTTGGCTTGTGCCGCCGCAAGCGCCCGCGCCGCGCGCAGGGCCGGGTCCGCGGTGAGCACCGTCGCACGCTCCAGGAAGGCCGCCGCCGCGGCGACGCCGCCTTTGCTCCGGGCCCTTCCGGCGGACCGCTCCAGATCCGCGGCCACCGCGTCGTCGGGCCCCGCCGCCGCATGGGCGAAATGCCAGGCGCGACGGTCGGGGTCGTGCTCCGGATCTGTGGCCTCGGCCAGAGCCCGATGTACCACTCGGCGCGTGTTCGTGTCTGCCGCACGATAGACCGCCGAGCGCATCAGCGGATGGCCGAAACGCACGCGGGCGCCGAACTCGATCAGGCCGGCCGCCTCGGCCGGCGCCAGCGCACCGACGGACAGTCCCAAAGTCGTTGCGGCCCTCTGGAACAACGCCGCGTCCCCAACCGGGTCGGCGGCGGCGAGGAACAACAGTTGCCGGGCAGCCGGCGGTAGCGCCTCGACGCGACGCCGGTAGCCGTCCTCGACCTGTCCCATCACGCTGCGCCCGGTGCCCATGTTCCAGAACCCACCGGCGAGCTCGGCGGCGGAAACACTGCGGGGAACCTCGAGGAGCGCCAGCGGGATCCCTCGCGTCTCGGCGACGACGCGGTCGCGCACCCGTTCGTCGACCCGCCCCAACAGCACCGAGTCGAGCAGGTCGCGGGCGTCGGCATCGGACAGACCGGTGACCGCCAGCTCCGGCAGCGTTCCCAGCGCCTCCGCTCCGGCATCGCGGGCTGCGAACAGCAGCACGACGGGCTCAGCGAGGAAGCGCCGCGCCACGAAGGCAAGGGTCTGCAGCGACACCTGATCGAGCCACTGCGCGTCGTCGACCACACACAACAGCGGCTGGTCCGCCGTTGCGGCGGCCAACAGGCTCAGCACCGCGAGACCCACCAGAAATCGATCGGGAGTGGCGCCGACGCCGCGACCGAAGGCGACGTCCAAGGCGCCGCGCTGCGGTGTCGGCAACTCGTCGAGGTGAGGCAGCAGTGGCGCGCACAGCTGCTGCAGGCCCGCGTATGCCAGCTCCATGTCGGACTCGACGCCCGTCACCTGGATGCAGCGAAACCCGTCGACGGTGTCGGCCACGTGCCGCGGCAGCGCGGTCTTCCCGACGCCGGCCTCGCCCCGCAGCACCAGCACCTGGCTGCTACCGGCCTGCGCAGCCGACAACAGACCGCGCAGCACCGCGATCTCCTTGTCGCGGCCACGCAAGCCCGGCTCGCGACCCTGGCTCGACATCGGCACCACCGTATCTGTTCGCTGTCAGCAGTCAGCGCGGCAGACGCAAAAGTGCCCCAAAACCGGAGTTTTGGGGCACCTTCGCTTCTGCTCACGCAGAGAAAAAAATCAGCCCTTGCGAGCCTTGATGGCGTCGGTCAGCTGCGGGGCGACCTTGAACAGGTCGCCCACGATGCCGAGATCCGAGATCTCGAAGATCGGAGCCTCTTCGTCCTTGTTGACCGCGATGATGGTCTTGGACGTCTGCATGCCGGCGCGGTGCTGGATGGCGCCCGAGATGCCCAGGGCGATGTACAGCTGCGGGGCAACGGTCTTACCGGTCTGGCCGACCTGGAACTGACCGCCGTAGTAGCCCGAGTCGACCGCGGCACGCGAGGCACCGACGGCGCCACCGAGCGAGTCGGCCAGAGCTTCGACGACCGCGAAGTTCTCGGCGCTACCCACACCACGACCACCGGCGACCACGACGCTGGCCTCGGTGAGCTCCGGACGGTCACCGGCGACAGCGGGCTGACGCGAGGTGATCTTGGTGGCGTTCTCGGCCTGGGCCGGAACCTCGACGTTGACGACCTCGCCGGCACCCTCGGCCGCTTCGGCTTCAATGGCACCCGGACGCACGGTGATCACCGGCAGCACGTCGTTGGCCTGCGCCTCGACGGTGTAGGCACCACCGAAGATGCTGTGCACGCCAACGCCACCGGCCTTGACGTCGATGACGTCGACCAGCAGGCCGGCGCCCAGACGCGCGGCCAGGCGGCCGGCGATCTCTTTGCCCTCGGTGCTGGCGACAGCCAGGACCGCAGCCGGAGCGGCAGACTCGACGAGCGCCTCCAGCACGTCGACGGTCGGGGTGACCAGGAAATTGGCCGCGTCATCCGACTCGGCGACGTAGATCTTGGCCGCACCGGCGGCCTTGAGGGCGTCGGTCAGCGGGGCGGCGGTGCCCGGGGCACCCACCACAACTGCCGACGGCTCACCGAGCACACGGGCAGCGGTGATCAGTTCGGTGCTCACCTTCTTGAGGGCACCATCGGCGTGCTCGACGAGCACAAGTACTTCAGCCATGCGTATTTGCCTCTGTGTCTTTCTGGAAGTTTCGGTGTGGTGGGGGCTAGATCAGCTTCTGACCAACGAGGTACTCGGCGATCTTGTTGCCGCCCTCGCCCTCGTCGGTGACCTTCTCGCCCGCGGCCTTGGCCGGCTTCGGCGTCGACGACAGCACCTTGCTGCTGGCGTTGGCGACACCGACCTCGTCGGCCTCGACACCGATCTCAGCCAGGGTCAGCACGGTGACCGGCTTCTTCTTGGCGGCCATGATGCCCTTGAACGACGGGAAGCGGGCTTCGCCGATGCGCTCGTTGACGCTCACGACGGCGGGCAGGGTGGCCTCCAGGCCGAAGACGCCCTCGTCGGTCTCACGCTCGCCGGTGACCTTGCCGTTCTCGACGGAGATGCTGCGCAGCGAGGTCAGCTGCGGCAGGCCCAGCAGCTCGGCGATGACGGCCGGAACCGCGCCACCGACACCGTCGGTGGACTCGTTGCCGCCGATGACCAGCTCGGCGCCCTCGATGGTGCCCAGCGCGCGGGCCAGGGTCCAGCCGGTCTGGATGATGTCCGAACCCTTGAGCTGGTCGTCCTTGACGTGCACGGCGGTGTCGGCGCCCATGGACAGAGCCTTGCGGATGGCCTCGGTGGCGCGCTCCGGTCCGACGGTCAGGACGGTGACGGTGCCGGCGCCGCCGGCGGCCTCTTCCTTCTCCTTGATCTGCAGCGCAGCCTCGACGGCGCGCTCGTTGATCTCGTCGAGCACCGCGTCCGCGGCTTCGCGGTCGAGGGTGAAGTCGCCGTCGTTGAGCTTGCGCTCCGACTCATAGTCAGGGACCTGTTTGATCAGGACCACGATGTTCGTCATGGGTGTGGTTCGTCCTCCTCGATGAGGCCGGCGGTCGGCCTGGCATTCACGATTCACGCAACGCCCGACATGTTACTACTCGGTAACTTATGCGGCATGGCGCAGGAACACCATAGCTGGTCGAACGCCGTGCGAGGATGCCGCCTTTTGTTTTCTTGACCACACCTGAGCACGTTCGGCAACATGACAGAACCAGCAGGTGGGACGGCCCAACCGATCGGGCATGGGATCAGCGGTACCACTCTGGGCTAGCCTGCCTATCTAATGAGCACTTTTCCCGAAACCCAGCCGGACAGCCACGCGGCAAAGTCAGTGCCAGTGATGCCACTGACCGGTGAGCGCACCGTCCCGGACCTGGCCGAGGAGAACTACTGGTTCCGGCGCCACGAGGTGGTCTACCGGCGGCTGGTCGAGCGCTGCCGCGACCGCGACGTCCTGGAGGCCGGTGCCGGCGAGGGCTACGGCGCCGACCTCATCGCCGACGTCGCGCGCCGGGTGATCGGGCTGGACTACGACGAGTCCGCGGTGGCGCACATCCGTGCCCGCTACCCGAGGGTCGAGATGCTGCACGGCAACCTGGCCGCGCTGCCACTCCCCGATGCCTCCGTCGACGTCGTGGTCAACTTCCAGGTGATCGAACACCTTTGGGACCAAGGGCAATTCGTCGCCGAGTGCCTGCGGGTGCTGCGCCCGGGCGGCGTGCTGCTGATGTCGACGCCCAACCGGATCACCTTCACCCCCGGCAGCGACGTCCCGCTGAACCCGTTCCACACCCGCGAACTCAACGCGGCCGAGATGACCGAACTGTTGACCGAGCAGGGCTTCGTCATGGAGGCCATGCTCGGCGTGTATCACGGCGCCGGGCTGCGTGCGCTCGACGCCCGGCACGGCGGCTCCATCATCCAGGCGCAGATCGACCGCGCCGTGGCCGACGCACCCTGGCCGGCGGACCTGCTGGCCGACGTGGCCGCGGTGACGATCGACGACTTCGATCTGCTGAATTCCGGCGCCGCCGACAGCCCCAACATTGACGACAGCCTCGACCTGGTGGCAATCGCGGTGCGGCCGTGAGTGATTCGTCCGCTACGCCAGTACCGGGGATGTTCACCCTGGTGCTGCATACACACCTGCCGTGGCTGGCCCATCATGGCCGCTGGCCCGTCGGCGAGGAGTGGCTCTACCAGTCGTGGGCGACGGCCTATCTGCCCCTCACCCGGGTGCTGCGCGAGCTGGCGGAGGAAGGGCGCGGCCACCTGCTGACCCTGGGCATGACGCCCGTCGTCACCGCCCAACTCGACGATCCGTACTGCCTGGCCGGCATGCAGCAGTGGCTGTCCAACTGGCAGCTGCGCGCGTTGGAGGCGACGACCGTCCGGGACAGCCGGGGCGAGCGGAGCGACGGGACAGACTCCAGCGGTGCCCCCGAGACCTTCAACTCACCGGAAGCGTTGCGCGCCTTCGGTGTTCACGAACACCAGCAGGCCGGTGCGGCGCTGGCCGAGTTCGCCGACCACTGGCAGCACGGCGGCAGCCCGGTGCTGCGGCAGCTCATCGGCGCGGGCACCATCGAACTGCTCGGCGGCCCGCTGGCGCACCCGTTCCAGCCGCTGCTCAACCCCCGCTTGCGGGAGTTCGCGCTGCGCGAGGGCCTGGCCGACGCCGGCGCCCGGTTCGGCCACACCCCGGGCGGCATCTGGGCACCCGAATGCGCGTACGCCCCCGGCATGGAGACCGGTTATGCCGCCGCCGGCGTCACCCACTTCATGGTCGACGGCCCGTCGCTGCACGGCGATACGGCGCTCGGCCGTCCTGTCGGCGAGTCGGACGTCGTCGCCTTCGGACGTGACCTGCAGGTCAGCTACCGCGTGTGGTCCCCCAAGTCCGGCTACCCGGGGCACCCGGCCTACCGCGACTTCCACACCTACGACCACCTCACCGGCCTCAAACCGGCCCGGGTCACGGGCCGCACCGTGCCGTCGGAGTCGAAGGCACCCTATGAGCCCGAGCGGGCCGCCGCCGCCATCGACACCCATGTCGCCGATTTCGTGAATACCGTTCGGCGCCGGCTCATTTCGGAGTCCGAGCGCACCGGCCGCCCGGCGCACGTCGTCGCCGCGTTCGACACCGAGCTGTTCGGGCACTGGTGGCACGAGGGGCCGGAGTGGCTGGGGCGGGTCCTGCGAGCCCTGCCCGCCGCCGGCGTCCAGGTCGGCACGCTGTCCGACGCGATCGACAACGGGTTCGTCGGCTCACCCGTCGAGCTGCCGCCGAGCTCCTGGGGCTCAGGCAAGGACTGGCAGGTCTGGTCCGGTGAGCAGGTGGCCGACTTCGTGACGCTCAACGCCGAGGTCGTCGACACCGCGCTGACCACAGTCGACAAGGCACTCACCCAGGACTCGGCCTACCCGGCGCGCGACCGCGTGGCCGACCAGATCCTGCGGGAAGCCCTACTGACCGTCTCGAGCGACTGGCCCTTCATGGTGAGCAAAGACACCGCGGCGGAATATGCTCGCTATCGCGCGCACCTGCACGCGCACGCCACCCGGGAGATTGCCGGTGCCCTCGCGTCAGGACGGCGCGATCAGGCCCAGAAGCTCGCGGAAGGTTGGAACCGCGCCGACGGCCTGTTCGGCGCCCTGGATGCCCGGAGGTTGCCGCGATGAGCGCTTGCGCGAAGAGCAGAAGGCACCGATGAAAATCCTCATGGTCTCGTGGGAGTACCCACCCGTGGTGATCGGTGGCCTCGGCCGCCACGTCCACCATCTGGCTGTCGAGCTCGCCGCCCTCGGTCACGAGGTCGTGGTGCTCTGCCGTCGCCCCGCGGACACCGACCCCAGCACCCACCCCACCACCAATGAGGTGCACGAGGGCGTGTGGGTGATCTCCGCGGCCCTCGACCCGAACGAGTTCAAATTCGGCACCGACATGATGGCCTGGACGCTGGCCATGGGGCACGCCATGATTCGTGCCGGCCTGGGCCTGCGCGATTGGACCCCCGATGTTGTGCACGCCCACGACTGGCTCGTCGCCCACCCGGCCGTGACCCTGGCCGAGTTCTTCGACGTGCCGCTGGTCTCCACCATCCATGCCACCGAGGCCGGCCGGCACTCCGGCTGGCTCTCCGGCCCGGTGAGCCGGCAGGTGCACTCGCTGGAGTCGTGGCTGGTGCACGAATCCGACTCGCTGATCACCTGCTCGGTGTCCATGAGTGAAGAGATCACCGAGCTGTTCGGGCCCGAGCTGCCCGACGTCAGCGTCATCTGCAACGGCATCGACACCGCCGGCTGGCCGTTCGCGATGCGGCGCAAGCACGACGGCCCGGCCGAGCTGCTGTTCGTCGGCCGGCTGGAATACGAGAAGGGCGTGCACGACGTCATCGCCGCGCTGCCCCGGATCCGCCGGACCCATCCGGGCACCACGCTGACCATCGCGGGCGACGGCACCCAGTACGACTGGCTGGTCGAGGAGGCCCGCAAGGCCAAGGTCACCAAGGCCGTGAATTTCGTTGGCCGCGTTGACCATTCGGGGTTGTTGGAGCTGCTGCACCGGGCCGACGCCGCGGTGCTGCCCAGCCACTACGAGCCGTTCGGCATCGTCGCCCTCGAGGCCGCCGCGGCCGGTACCCCGCTGGTGACGTCCAACGTCGGCGGCCTCGGCGAGGCGGTCATCAACGGCAAGACCGGCGTCTCCTGCCCGCCGCGCAATGTGGGCGCGCTGGCGTCTGCCGTCCGCAAGGTGCTCGACGATCCCGCGGGTGCGCAGCAGCGCGCCCTGGCCGCACGGGATCGACTGAATCACGACTTCTCCTGGCAGACCGTCGCCGCCGAGACGTCTGAGGTGTACCTGGCCGCCAAGCGCGGCGAGCGCCTGCCGCACGCGCGTCGTCCCATCGTCGAGCGCCCCCTGCCCGACCGCGGCTGAGTTTTCTCGTCTGCTCGCGGAGTTACCCCGCTTGACTGATATACCCCCCGGGGGTACAACGGCAGTGTGTTCACTCGCCGTAGTTTCCTGATCGCCTCGGCCGTCACGGGCGCGTCCGCACTCGCCGGCGTCGCCGCGTGCAGCAAGACGCCATCCCCGGCCGCGGCAAGTGGCATCGACCCGAAAGCCATCGCCGCCGCGGAGGCCGCCCGCCCGCACACCGGGCGCACCGTCTCGGTGGCGCTGCACCCGCAGCCGGCCACCGTCGACCTCGGTGGCGTCACCGTGCAGACCTTGGCGTACGGCGATCAGGTGCCGGGCCCGCTGATCCGCGCGTCGGTGGGCGACGAGTTGTCGGTCCGCGTATCCAACGGGCTCGACCATGACACGTCGGTGCACTGGCACGGCATCGCGCTGCGCAACGACATGGACGGCGCGTCGCCCGCAACACCGAACATCAAGCCCGGCAACGACTTCACGTACACGTTCTCCGCCCCGCACGCCGGCACCTACTGGGCGCATCCGCACACCGGGCTCGACGCGGATTACGGCCTGTACCTGCCGGTGATCATCGACGATCCCGCGGACCGCGGCCGTTACGACGCGGAATGGATTGTGGTCCTTGATGACTGGACCTCCGGTGCCGGCAAGTCACCACAGCAGATCTACAACGGGCTGCGCGCCATGGCCGGCATGGGACACATGGGCGGGCACGACATGAGCGGCATGGGCGACATGCCCGGCATGTCGGGAATGGCGACCAGCGCGCTGCTCGGCGGCGACGCCGGCGACGTCAAGTACCCCTACTTCCTCGCGAACGGCCGGATTCCCACCGCACCAACGGTTTTCAATGCCAAGCCGGGCCAGCGCATCCGGCTGCGCATCATCAACGCCGGCGCCGACACCGCGTTCCGGGTGGCGCTGGCCGGGCACCGCATGACCGTCACACATACCGATGGTTTCCCCGTCGACCCCGTGGAGGTCGACGCGCTGCTGCTGGGCATGGGCGAGCGCTACGACGTCGTCGTCACCGCCGGCGACGGGGTCTTCCCGTTGGTGGCCGTCGCCGAGGGCAAGGACAGCGCCGCGCGAGCCCTGCTGTCGACCGGCGCCGGCACCGCGCCGGACCCGGCATTCCGGCCGAAGGAGCTGACCCGGAAGGTCGGCACCGTCGCCGATTTCACCGCCGGCTCGGCCGTCGACCTCGGACCGATCCCGCCGGACGTCACGCTGGCCGCCGAACTCACCGGCTCGATGATGAAGTACGACTGGGGCATCAACGGGCGGGGCTTCGACAACCGCCAGGCCCTGACCGTCCGGCAGGGCCAGCGCGCCACCATGACCTTCACCAACTCGACGACCATGTGGCATCCCATGCACCTGCACGGACACACGTTCCAGGTGCTGCAGGCCGACGGTCGTCGCGGTCCGCGCAAAGACACGCTGATCGTGCTGCCCAGGCAGAAGGTGACCGTCGCACTCGTCGCCGACAACCCCGGTGAGTGGATGCTGCACTGCCACAACGCTTATCACCAGGAGGCGGGCATGATGACCACCCTCGACTACACGAGCTGAGTTACCGGGAGCTCTTCTTACGCTCGATATCGGCCAGGGCCCGCGCGAGTTCCTCACGCTCGGCGGCCGAGGTCTCCCAGTCCAGCTTGCGGTTCCTGACCACCTTGGCCGGTGCGCCGACGGCGATGGAGAAGTCGGGAATCTCGCCCTTGACCACCGCGTGGGCACCCAGCACGCAGCCGCGGCCGATGCTGGTGTTGCGCAGGATGGTCACCTTGGCGGCGACCCAGGTGTCCGGACCGATCCGCACCGGACCCTTGATGATGCCCTGGTCCTTGATCGGCAGCTCCATGCTGTCCATCTTGTGGTCGAAGTCGCAGACGTAGCACCAGTCGGCCATCAGTGCCGACTCACCGAGCTCGATGTCCAGATAGGTGTTGATCACGTTGTCGCGGCCCAGCACCACCTTGTCGCCGAAGCGCAGCGAGCCCTCGTGGCAGCGGATGGTGTTCTTGTCGCCGATGTGGACCCAACGGCCGATCTCCATCTGCGCCAGCTCGGGCGTGCACTGAATCTCGACACCCTTGCCGAGGAACACCATGCCACGCGTGATGATGTGCGGGTTGGCCAGCTTGAACTTGAGCAGCCGCCAGTACCGCACGAGGTACCACGGGGTGTAGGCCTTGTTGTCCAGGACCCATTTCAGCGACTCGCGGGTGAGGAAGCGCGCCTGCCGCGGGTCGCGCAACCGCGAACCCCGCCATCGTTTGTGAATCGGTGCGCCCCACATCGTCGTCATGGCCGGAAAGCCTACGCGAGGCGAAATCGGACATTCGCCGGTCTCGGGCTAGTCTCGGAACTCGATGTCTGCACACCGAAAGCGCCGCCTTGCCGCCAGAACGACGCCGGTCGCCGCCGCACTGCTGACCTTGGCGGTCACCCTGACCGTCGCCGGTTGCGGCAACACCGACTCCTGGGTCGAGGCCCATCCTTCAGACGGCTGGCCGGCACAGTACGGCGACGCCGCCAACAGCAGCTCCACCAAGCTCGCCGGCGCGAGCAGCCTGAAGCAGGACTGGGCCCGCTCGGCCAAGGGCAACCTCGGTGCCCAGGTGATCCTCGGCTCCGGTAGCTACCTGGCCATCAACGCACAGTCGGCCGCCGGCTGCTCGCTGATGGTCTGGGAAAGCGACGAGCACGGCCGCCAGCGGTGGTGCACGCGCCTGTGGCAGGGCGGCGGCATGTCCAGCCCGCTCTTCGATGGCTTCGACAACATGTACGTCGGCCAGCCGGGGGCCATCTTGTCGTTCCCGCCGACGCAGTGGATCCGCTGGCGCCAGCCGGTGATCGGAATGCCGATGACACCGCGCATCCTGGCGCCTGGCCAGCTCCTCATCGTGACGCATCTCGGCCAGGTTCTGGTGTTCGACGCCCACCGCGGCCAGACCATCGGTGCCCCGCTGGATTTGGTCAGCGGCGTCGACCCCGCGGACTCGGCTCGTGGCCTGGCCGATTGCCAGCCCGCCAAGGCAGGCTGCCCCATCTCTGCGGCCCCTGCCTTCTCACCCGAGACCAACGTGGTGGTGATGAACCTCTGGCAGCCCGGTACCGACGCGCCCACACTCGTCGGAATGCGCTATCACGAGGGCCAGACGCCGCTGCTGAGCCGCGAATGGACCAGCACGGCGGTCGGTGGCGGCCCGATCGCCAGCCCGGTGCTGTCCGCCGATGGCAAGACGGTCTATGTCAACGGGCGGGACCGTCACCTCTGGGCGCTGAACTCCGACGACGGCAAGGCCAAATGGTCCGTCGACCTCGGCTTCCAGCCGCAGACGCCACCGTCGGTGACGCCGGACGGCCTGGTGGTCTCCGGGGGCGGACCGCAGAGCAAGCTCACCGCGGTCAAGGACAAGGGCGAGAAGGGCGAAGTGGCATGGTCCCGCAGCGACGTCGAGGCGCTGACGACGTCCACGCGCGCCGGCACCGATGTCGGGTACGTCGTGGTCCGCGACGGTGACCACGGACAGGCATTGCTCGTCTTCTCCCCCGCTGACGGCCACACCGTCAACAGCTACCCGCTGCCCGGAGCCACCGGCTGGCCCGTCGGCGTGTCCGTCGGCCACGACAAGCGCGTCGTCACGGCCACCAGCGACGGCCAGGTCTACGCGTTCGCTCCGGCCTGATCAGGGATTTGTGCACGAAAATCCGCGGCCGGCGCGGAAAATCGTGCACAAATCACTAGGCCAGCATCGCCTCGACCGGCGCCCGGGGCACCGTCACCTGAATCGCGCCGGCCGACTCCGGCAGCACCTGACCCTGGCTGAAGAAGAAGATCAGTGAGTCGTTGGTGAGCGCGAAGTTCTGGTACGTGTCCGGGTCCAGCCCGGCCGACGGCGGCAGCAGCACCGGCTGCGCGGACTGCCTGACCAGCTCGCCCTGGACCATCGGCAGGATCACCGGAAACGGTTGTGCGCCAGGGGCGAACAGGTTCTCGATGGTGATGGGCTTGCGCTGGACCTGGTCCCAGTTGAACGACTTGTAGAACGTCTGCGGGTGCGCGCCACCGACATCCTGGAACGTCTTGAACACCACCGACTGGGTGCCGCGCGGCGGGACCGATGCGCTGTACAAGGTCGCGGTGGAGTCCAACTCGTACGAGGTCTCGTGCGGCCCAGGCATCTTCGCCACGTTGACGTATCCGTCACGCGTCTGCGTGACGTAGTCGACCACCGCCTGCTGGTCGGGGTAATCGACCGGATAACTGATGTTGAGGGCGTAACCGCGTGACGTGTCGCGAATCTGGCACATCCGCGATCCGTCGATGACACCTGCCAATTCCGAGCACTTCGCCGGGTTCGCGGCCGCCAGCGGCATGCCGAGCCAACCGGCCACGCCTGAGGCAGCGATCACTGCGGCGAGAGCGGAAAGGCGCATGTGGTGGATCCTCCGAGGGATGACTGAATGCGGCACGTCACCGCCTTTCCAGCGTACCTGTCGGTGCCGCCGGGACTGGGCACCAACTGCGACCAGGTGATTCAGCGAGACGGACGGCAAATGAACGCCGTCGGCCGGGCCGCGGCGCCGGTGCCGATGCGGGTGATCACCACCGACATCTGCGCGCCGGAGCGCTGCAGCTTCAGCTTGGCGCGCAGGGCGTCGGGGTCGACGTCGACGCCGCGCACCAGAATCTCGACGGCCGACGCCCGGTGCGCCGAGAGAGCCTGACGGAGCCGCTTCTCGTTGTACGCGATCTGCTCGATGACCTCGAATCCCCTTGTCCCGCTGGGCAGTTCATCACCGGAGAGGTAGGCGATCGCCGGGTCCAACTGCCACAGGCCGTGCCGCGCCGCATAGTGGCGCACCAGCCCGGCACGAATCACCGCACCGTCGGGGTCGACGATCCAGCGCCCGGCAGGTGCCGAGGGGCAGTCGTCGGGGTCGGCGTCAGTGAATTCCTCGGCCAATTCGCCGGCCTTGTCCAGCACCGTCGCCCGGCGCGTGACGCCGGACGCCGTCAGCCCGGGCGACCACAAGCAGGCCTCCCGCACACTGCCGGCCAGCGACGTGATCTGCACTTCGCCGCTGAATCCCAGCTCGGCCAGCTGGCCGAAATCGACGCCGGGCGCGCATTTCACCACCAGGTCGCGGCCGCGGTACACCGCCAGCAGCTCGTCCAGCGGCGGCGCGTAGTCACGGGGATCGAACTTACGGCGCCCCGAACTGCGCCGGGCCGGGTCGACGACCACGACGGCATCCCGGGTCACCGGGCGCAGGGCGTCGGCACGGCACAGCTGCGCGTGCCCACCCACGTTGTGCTGCGCCATGGCCAACCGGACCGCGTCGAGATCACTGCCGATCAGCAGCGCGGCCGAATTGCGCAGGGCGGCAAGCTCTGTCCCCACCGAGCAGGTGGCGTCGTGCACGACGCGGCCGGAGAGCCGTCGGGCGCGGTGGGTCGCAACAGCCCCCGCCGTCGCCTGCTGCAGTGCCTCGTCGGTGAACAGCCAGCCGGACACGTCGCCGAGCTCGGCCAGTTTGGCGACGGCCTTCCGGCGCAGCAGCACCGTCTCGACCAGTACCGCTGCACGGTCGCCGAAACGCGAACGGGCCCAGGCGATATCGGAGACCCGGTGAGCATCGGTCAGCGGCCGGGCGGCCACCTCGGCGAGCGCCTCCTGACCGGGGCCGGTCAGGTAGGCGACATCGTCGAGCGTGAAAGCTACAGCCAACTCAGGAAGGCTTGACCCCGGTGATCATCACGTTGTAGAACCAGCCCTTCGGCACGACCCGGCGCCACACGTTGGCGTCGAACCAGCTCAGCGTGGTCCAACCGCCGAAGGCGAACTTGGCCCACTTGAAGCCGAGCTTGCCCGGGGGCACCGTCGACTCGAAGGTCCGCACCGGCCAGCCCAGCATGGCGGCGGTGAATTCCTCACTGGCCGTGGCGACTTCGACCGCACCGGCGTTGGTGGCCATGCGCTCCAGGTCGGCGGGATCGAAGGTGTGCAGGTCGACGATCCACTCCAGCGCCGCGGCGCGCGAGTTCTCGTCGAGCTCTTCCTGCGGACGGCGCCAGGATTCCAGGCCGGGCAGCTTCATGGCCGCGACGGTGGTCTTCCAGGTCAGGTCGGCCAGGCGACGGGCGTAGAAGTTACCGACGGTGGTGGGCTCACCGGCGAAGATGAAGCGGCCGCCCGGCTTGAGCACGCGGACCACCTCGCGCAGCGACAGCTCCACATCGGGGATGTGGTGCAGCACCGCGTGGCCGACGACCAGGTCGAAGGTGTTGTCCTCGTAGGGGATTCCCTCGGCGTCGGCGACGCGGCCGTCGATGTCCAGGCCGAGGGCCTTGCCGTTGCGGGTGGCCACCTTGACCATGCCCGGGGACAGGTCGGTGACCGAGCCACGGCGGGCCACGCCGGCCTGGATGAGGTTCAGCAGGAAGAAGCCGGTGCCACAGCCGAGTTCGAGCGCACGGTCGTAGGGCAGCTGTCGCTGGACCTCGTCGGGGACGATGGCGTCGAAGCGGCCGCGGGCGTAGTCGATGCACCGCTGGTCGTACGAGATCGACCACTTGTCGTCGTAGCTCTCGGCTTCCCAGTCGTGGTACAGAATCTGCGCCAGCTTGGTGTCGTGGCGCGCCGCCTCGACCTGCTCGGCGGTCGCGTGCGGGTTGGGCGCCTGGTCAACAGCCGGGGAAACTACGTCGGATACCTGGGCGGCAGCGTCGGCTGCGGCGACCTCGGACGTCTGGTCGGTACTCGTCATGCAGGTCAGCCTAACTGCCCGGTCACCGGGAGTTCACATCCACGGTTCTGTTCACCGGCTGACCACCGCTTCAGCGAAGCCCGAACGCCGCCTTTGCTGTGGCCAGCGCCTCGGGCGAGGAGTCCAGGAACCTGCGTGCCCACTTCTCTGCCTCGTCGAAGACGTGGTCGGGCGCCACCAGTTGGTCGATCAGACCCAGGGCCACCGCTTCCTCGGCGCCGGCGAACCGGCCGCTGAACACCAGGTCCTTGGCGCGGCTGTCGCCGACGGCTGCGGCGAGGCGCCCTGCCGCACCTTCCACGGGCGCCCGGCCCGACAGAATCTCCGTCGACCCGACCTTGACGTTGTCACCGCTGATCCGCCAGTCGGCGGCCAGCGCCAGCGTCAGGCCACTGCCCAGCGCGTAGCCCGTCACGGCCGCGACGGTGGGCCGCGGAATGGCGGCGACGGCGTCGACAGCGGCGCGGCACACCGCCCCCGCGACGCGGGCTTCGGCGGCGTCGAGGGTGCTGGTCTCGTGATCGTCGTCGCCAGTGCAGAACACCTCGTGGCCGCCGTACACGATGACGGCGGTGACATCCGGCCGCTGGCCCAGCTCCTCGGCAGCCGCGGTGATCTCCCGGCACATCTGGCGGGTCAGCGCATTGCGCGGGGGCCGGGCCAGGAGCAGGGTCCCGATGCCGTCGGTGACGTGGATTTCGACGAATTCCGCGGCGAACTCACGCTTCGTCATCACTGCGCCCTACCGGCGCGAGCCGCCTTGTACCGCTCGGCATCGAAGAACTCGATGTCCCACGTGCCCTCGCCCATGGTGAGCACCGGTTCGATCGGCTCGATCTTCCGCTCGTCCTTGAGCAACTCGCCGACCGTGCGGCCGTCCAGTGAGCTCAACTGCGTCCAGGTGGGCGGCAGCAGGAAGGAATGCCCCTCCTCGAACTCCGTGAGCGCCGCCGTGGGCGTGCGCCAGGCCACGTGGTCGCTCTCGGTGTTGTTGCCGTCGGCGCGCTGACCGGCCGGCAGAGCGCCGACGAAGAAGAACGTGTCGTAGCGACGCGTCCGCTCCTCTTTGGGGGTGATCCAGTTGGCCCAGGGCCACAGCAGGTCGGCGCGCAGCACCAGCTTCTCGCGGGCCAGGAACTCCCCGAACGACAGCTCACGGCTTTCCAGCGCGACACGGGATTCGTGGTACACGGAGGCGTCGGAGACGATGCCATCCGGGTCGCCGGCCGGGCCCGCGAACAGCACGCCACATTCCTCGAAGGTCTCGCGGGCAGCGGCACACACCAGTGCGCCGGCCAGCACGGGGTCGACGCCGAACTTCTCGGCCCACCACGTGCGGCCGGGTCCGGTCCAGGCAATGTCGGCATCGCGATCGCGCTCATCAACCCCACCGCCGGGGAACACCGTCATGCCGCCGGCGAAGGCCATGGACATGGTGCGGCGCATCAGGAAGACCTCGATGCCCGGCGCACCGTCGCGCACCAGCATCACGGTAGCCGCCGGCCTGGGATGCAGGGGATCAAGTTCGGTCATGCACGCCTCCTGTGTGCCGCACGGCTGCGGGTACGACGGGCGAAGTACCGCCCGTCGATGTAGTCCAGGGCGATCGACTGGCCGAAGGCCTGGGACAGATTCTCGGACGTCAGCACATCGGTCAGCAGACCGGCCGCGACCGCCTGACCTTCGGAGAGCAGCAGGCAGTGCGTGAAGCCCTCGGGGATCTCCTCGACGTGGTGGGTCACCAGGACCGACGCCGGCGCATCGGCATCGGCAGCCAGATCCGCGAGCCGCGCCACCAGTTCTTCGCGACCGCCCAGGTCCAGTCCGGCCGCCGGCTCGTCGAGCAGCAGCAGCTCCGGGTCCGTCATGAGTGACCGCGCGATCAGCACACGCTTGCGCTCGCCCTCGGACAGGGTGCCGTAGTGCCGGTCGGCGAGGTGTTCGGCGCCGACGCTCTCGAGGGTGTCCAGTGCGCGGTTGTAGTCGACGTCGTCGTACTGTTCGCGCCACCGGCCCAGGACCGCGTAACCGGCGGAAACCACCAGATCCCGCACCACTTCGTCGTCCGGTATCCGCTGCGCCAGCGCCGAACTGCTGAGCCCGATCCGAGACCGCAGCTCGGACATGTCGGTGCGGCCCAGCCGTTCACCGAGGACGAAGGCCGTGCCCGACGACGGATGTTCGACGGCGGCCGCCATGCGCAGCAGCGACGTCTTGCCGGCGCCGTTGGGGCCGAGGACGACCCAGCGTTCGTCGAGTTCCACGGACCAGTCGATCGGACCGACCAGGGTGGATCCGCCGCGGCGCAGCGTCACCCCGGAGAATTGGATCAGCAGGTCGTCATCGGCGGAGCCGATCAATTGGTCGGAGTCGGGCTCGACATCTGATTTTGCGAGGTTGTCGCTGAGGGCGCCGGGCACTCGCTCATCGTAGCCGTGACCAATCGGGAGGCCGGTTCAGCGACCCGGTCCCCCACCACGTGTGCCCATCCACTGGCAGCGAGCCAGCGACTCGGGGTGCACCGCAGCACCAGTTGCACCAGCGGCCCAATCCCCAAGGCATACACCACGGTTCCCACACCGACGGTGCCGCCCAGCAGCCATCCGGTGGCCAGCACGGTGACCTCGATACCGGTCCGGACCAGGCGCACCGACCATCCGGTGCGGGCGACCAGCCCGGTCATCAGTCCGTCGCGCGGCCCCGGACCCATCCCCGCGCCGATGTACATCACCGTGCTCACCGCGTTGAGCACCACGGCGCCGACCATCATCGCCGTACGCACCGGCAGCGTCGTCGGCTGTGGCAGCACCAGCAGCGCGGCGTCGACCACGACGGAGATGACGATGACGTTCGCGACGGTGCCGACGCCCGGCCGGGTGCGCAGCGGGATCCAGCCCAGCAGCACCACCACGCCGACGAGCGCCGTGGCGCCGCCGATGGTCAGCCCGGTGTGCTTGGCCAGGCCCTGGTGGAAGACGTCCCACGGGTCCAGTCCCAGGCCGGCGCGCACGAACAGCGCCATCGACACCCCGTAGCCACTCAGCCCGGCCAGCAGCAGCGCCGAGCGGACTGTCAGGCCGGTCCGGGTGACGCGTTTGGCCTCTGCCCTCACCGGTGATCCTGGAAGCGAGCGCGGATGGCGTCCAGCTCGTGACGCACCCGAGCGGCATCCAGATCACGGACATCGGCGCGGTTGTCACGCCTCGACCGGGCGCGCTTCTCAGCCAGTTTTGATAGCCAGTTCGTTCGCATGACGCCAGTTTTCCCGCCAACTGGCTTGCCATTCAATAGCCAGTTGGCCGATACTGGCTTCAATGTCGATCGAGATGTCAGCCAGATCACTTGACGAAGTCCTTCTGGCACGCGAATTGGGCAACTGGCGCACCTCCAGCCTCAGTGGCCCCGCCTATCTGGGCCTGGCCGACGCCATCCGGCTGCTCATCGTCGACGGCCGGCTCCCCGTCGGCGCCCGGTATCCCAGCGAACGCGCGCTGGCCGACGCCCTGCGGGTCTCGCGCACCACCGTCACCGCGGCCTACGCCCAACTGCGCGAGGACGGCTACCTCAACGCCCGCCGCGGCGCCCGCAGCACCACAGCCCTGCCGCCCACCGTGCTGACGACCAGTCCGGCGCCCATCGTCAGGACCGGCACGCTGAGCCTGGCCGACGCCGCACCCTCCGCGCCGGCGGCCGCCACCCTCGAGGCCTTCACCCGCGCGACCCAGCGCCTGGCGCCGCACCTACACGACCTCGGCATCGAACTCACCGGCGTCGCCGAGCTCCGCCAGGCCATCGCCGAAAGATATTGCGCCAGAGGGCTTCCCACCGATCCCGATGAGATCATGGTGACCACCGGGGCGCTCCACGCGATCAATCTCGTGCTGGACACCTACGCCCGCCCGGGCGACCGAGTGCTGATCGAGCAGCCGACCTATCACGGCGCCATCTCGCTCATCGCGGCATCCGGCGCCCGGCCGGTACCCGTCAGCATGGCCGACGACGGCTGGGAACTGGATGCCGTGCAGGCCGCCATGCGGCAACTGGCCCCCACCCTGGCCTACCTGATCGTCGACAATCACAACCCGACCGGGCAGAGCCTGCCGGCCGCGGGACGGGAGCGGCTCGCGCGCATCATCTCCGAGACCCGGACCCGCACCATCATCGACGAGACCATCTGCGACATCTGGCTGGACGAGCCGCTGCCGCCGCCGCTGGCTTCCTACCTGGACAGTCGCCGGGACCTGGTGATCACCGTCGGCTCGATGTCCAAGTCGTTCTGGGGCGGCCTGCGGGTCGGCTGGATCCGGGCCGAGCGGTCCACGCTGGCCGCCATCGCCGCGGTGCGGCCGACCATCGACCTGGGCACCGCCATCGTCGAGCAACTGGCCTCGGACGACCTGCTCCGCCAGGCCGACGCGGTTCTGCCGGCCCGTCGCGACATGCTGCGTGCGCGGCGCCAGCTGGTGAGTTCGCTTCTGCAGGAACAACTTCCGGACTGGACGGCCAGCCCGTGCCACGGCGGCATGTCGATGTGGATGCGGCTGCCGGCCCCCATGAGTTCAGCGCTGTCCGCTGCGGCGTCCCGGATGGGGCTCGTCATCCCCGCGGGCCCACGATTCGGAGTCGACGGCACCCTGGAACGCTTCATCCGGGTGCCCTTCACCCAACCCGAGGAACGTCTACACGAATCGGTTACCGTGCTGGCTCAGGCGTGGCGCAACGTCACCGGCGCCGGGACGCCCGACGCGCACGCCCTCGTCGTCTGAGGCGAGACTTACTGCTGGCTCTGGATCAGGCCGATGCAGGTGCCGATGTGCTCGGGCGTGCAGGGAATGCCGTTGACCGTCTGCAAGCCGCCCACCGACTGGGTGATCTGTGCGCCCGTACCGCTGTTGGACGTCTGCGGCGGCACGGCCTGCGGCCCGCTGCCATTCGCCGTCCCCTTGACGCACACACCTTCGAAGTGGCTGGGCACCGTGCCCCACGGGCATGCGTAGGCCGGTGCGGCCGCCGTCACCGAGACAACCGACAAGGGGCCGGCGACCAACGCGACAGCACTCACACCAACCAGAACCGCACGCTTCATGTCACCATCTCCCACACGCCTACACAGCAAATCAATATCAATAGTCACCACTGTAACGCGACAGCGGCCCCGGTGTGCCCTCGCCAGGGAATCCCTAGGGAATGTCCACCCGGCGCACCACACCGTCGACGGCGTCGGCCGCCTCGATCTCCCCGCGCGTGATGCCGAGGATGAACAGCACAGTGTCCAGGTACGGGTGGTTCAGCGACGCGTCGGCGACGGCCCGCAGCGCCGGCTTGGCGTTGAACGCCACCCCGAGGCCCGCGGCCGACAGCATGTCGATGTCGTTGGCGCCGTCGCCGACCGCGACGGTCTGCTCCATGGGAACGCCGGCCTGGTTGGCGAAGTCCCGCAGTGCCTTGGCCTTGCCCGGACGATCGACGATCGGACCGGTCACCCGGCCGGTCAGCTTGCCGTCCACGATCTCCAGGTGGTTGGCCGCCACGAAGTCGAGCATCAATTCCTCGGCCAGCGGCTCGATGACCTGACGGAAGCCGCCGGACACCACACCGCAGTGGTAACCCAGCCGGCGCAGCGTACGCAGCGTGGTCCGCGCACCCGGGGTGAGCTCGATCTGGTCGGCGACCTCGTCGACCACCTCGGCCGGCAGCCCGGCGAGGGTGGCGACACGTTCGCGCAGCGACTCCTCGAAGTCGAGTTCGCCGCGCATGGCCGCCTCGGTGATCGCGGCAACCTTGGCCTCGGCCCCGGCGCGCGCGGCCAGCATCTCGATGACCTCACCCTGGATCAGCGTCGAGTCGACATCGAACACGATGAGCCGCTTGGCCCGCCGAGCCAGGCTGTAGTCCTCGAGCGCGATGTCGACGCCCTCGTCGACCGCGACGCGGGCCAGCGCGGTCTGCAGCTGGGCGTAGGCCCCACCCACCGGCGGCACCGACACCCGCAGTTCCAGGCCGGTCACCGGGTAATCGGACACGCCGCGGATGAAGTCGATGTTCACCCCGAGCGCCGCGACCTCGCGGGCGACGACCGTGAAGGCCTCGGCCGTGATGGGCCGGCCCAGCACCACGATGGTGTGGGTCGACGGTTCGGTCAGGACCGGCTGGTCGTCACTGCTGTCGATGGCGACGTCCAGGCCGAGTGCTCCGATGGCCTGCTGCACGTCGGCGCGCAACACGTCGCCGGCCACCTCGGCCGGGACAGCGACCAGCACGCCGAGCGTCAGGCGGCCACGGATGACCACCTGCTCGACGTTCAACAGCTCGACGTTGTGCCGCGACAGCACGCCGAACAGCGTCGAGGTCACACCCGGCTGGTCCAGTCCGGTGACGGTGATCAGCACCGACCCGTTTGAGTTGTTTTCCGGCGTCATGCGCCTGAGTCCCCTAACGCAGAACCGCCCGCGCCTTAGGCGCGGGCGGGTCGGCTGATTCCTAGTGGTGCGATCGACCGATGTGCGCTTCGGCGCGCATCCGCTCGACCATGTGCGGGTAGTGCAGCTCGAACGCCGGGCGCTCCGAACGGATCCGGGGCAGCTCGGTGAAGTTGTGCCGCGGCGGCGGGCAGCTGGTGGCCCACTCCAGGGAGTTGCCGTAGCCCCAGGGGTCGTCGACCACGACGGGCTCGCCGTAACGCCAGCTCTTGAAGACGTTCCACACGAAGGGCAGCGTGGACAGGCCCAGGATGAAGGCGCCGATGGTCGAGATCACGTTCAGCGTGGTGAAGCCGTCGGTGGGCAGGTAGTCGGCGTACCGACGCGGCATGCCCGCGTCACCGACCCAGTGCTGGACCAGGAAGGTGGTGTGGAAGCCGATGAAGGTCAGCCAGAAGTGCAGCTTGCCCAGGCGCTCGTCGAGCAGCCGGCCCGTCATCTTCGGGAACCAGAAGTAGATGCCCGCGTAGGTGGCGAACACGATGGTGCCGAAGAGCACGTAGTGGAAGTGCGCGATGACGAAGTAGGAGTCCGTCACGTGGAAGTCCAGCGGCGGGCTGGCCAGCAGCACGCCCGACAGGCCACCGAGGAGGAAGGTGATGAGGAAGCCCACCGAGAACAGCATCGGCGTCTCGAAGGTCAACTGCCCCTTCCACATGGTGCCGATCCAGTTGAAGAACTTGATACCGGTCGGGACCGCGATCAGGAACGTCATGAACGAGAAGAACGGCAGCAGCACGGCGCCGGTGGCGTACATGTGGTGCGCCCACACCGCGACCGAGAGGGCCGCGATACCGAGCGTCGCGTAGATCAGGGTGGTGTAACCGAAGATCGGCTTGCGGCTGAACACCGGGAAGATCTCCGACACGATGCCGAAGAACGGCAGCGCGATGATGTACACCTCGGGGTGCCCGAAGAACCAGAACAGGTGCTGCCACAGCAGGACGCCGCCGTTGGCGGGGTCGTAGATGTGCGCGCCCAGGTGGCGGTCAGCGGCCAGGCCGAACAGCGCGGCGGTCAGCAGCGGGAAGGCCAGCAGCACCAGGATCGAGGTCACCAGGATGTTCCAGGTGAAGATCGGCATCCGGAACATGGTCATACCCGGGCAGCGCATGCAGACACAGGTGGTGACCATGTTGACGGCACCGAGGATGGTGCCCAGACCACCGACGGCCAGGCCGACGATCCACAGGTCGCCACCGGCACCGGGCGAGTGGATCGCGTCGGTCAGCGGCGAGTAGGCGGTCCAACCGAAGTCAGCGGCACCACCGGGGGTGATGAAGCCGGCGACGGCGATCATCGCGCCGAAGAGGAAGAGCCAGAACGAGAAGGCGTTCAGCCGCGGGAACGCCACGTCGGGGGCGCCGATCTGCAGCGGCAGCACCAGGTTGGCGAAGCCGAACACGATCGGGGTGGCGTAGAACAGCAGCATCACGGTGCCGTGCATGGTGAACAGCTGGTTGAACTGCTCGTTGCTCAGGAACTGCAGTCCCGGCATGGCCAGCTCGGTGCGCATGAACAGCGCCATCAAGCCACCGATGAAGAAGAAGGCGAAGCAGACGACGCAGTACATGATGCCGATCAGCTTGTGATCGGTGGTGGTCACCAGCTTGTAGATCAGGTTGCCCTTGGGGCCCATTCGCTCCGGGAACGGGCGACGAGCCTCGAGTTCTCCGATTGGGGGCGCTTCGGCTACCAACAGATCCTCCAAATGTTCCGCGCGAATAGTTCGAGCACACGGGGCATCCCATGTTGTCTGCCGGTGATCTTATCCCCCATCGCACGGCATTGCGGCGAGGGTCCTACAAACTGTCGTAATTGGCTGGACCCGGCGCTGTCCCCGGCGTTGCGCCGGGGACCGTGACCGCGCCCCATCTGGGCCGGACCGCGCGGGTGTTACCGTCGGCCACGTGCAGTTTCCGACTCCCCGTACCCGGCTGTCCAGCGCGAGCGCAGCGGTTCTCGCCGCCGTGTGCGCGACGGCCGCCACCGTCCTGACGGGCTGCTCGGGCCACACCAGCGACCCGCCGGCAGCGAACTCAGCTCCCATCACCAGCACCACCCGTATCGCCACGGCCGGCGTGTTGGGCAACCAGCGCCGGCCCGATGATTCCTGCGCGCCGGCCCCGGCCGCACTGGAAGACGGCCCGCCGACGCGCCAGGTGCAGCACGCGGCCGGCGCCACCGACGTCAAGGCCGACCCGCAGCGCATCGTCGTACTGTCGGGCGCGGCCCTCGACGCACTGTGCGCACTGGGGCTGCAGTCCCGCATCGTCGCCGCCGCGACCCCGGCGGATTCGTCGGGCCAGACCTCATATCTGGGCACCGTGATCCACAACGCGCCGTCGGCGGGCACCCGCAGCGCACCGGACATGGCGGCCATCAAGGCCGCCAACCCCGATCTGATCATCGGTTCGCAGGCGGCGGCGACGTCGGATATCTACGGCGGACTGTCGGCGATCGCACCGACGGTTGTCACCGGGCCGGCCGGCGCGGCCTGGCAGGACGACCTGCGCATGGTCGGCGCAGCCACCGGTCGCGGCGCGGCCGCCGGCGCGCTGGTCGACGGGTTCAACGCCGAGGCCACCAAGGTCGGCGCGCAGAACGACGCTCCGCATTTCCAGGTGTCGGTCGTGCAGCTGACCGAGAGCACCCTGCGAATCTGGGGCGCCAACAACTTCCCCGGCAGCGTGCTCGCCAAGATCGGGGCGGACCGCCCTGCGCCGCAACGGTTCACCGACAAGCCCTACCACGAGATCGACATCTCGAAGCTCGGTCCCGGCACCGACTTCTCGGCGGCCGACGGCGACATCGTCTACCTGTCGTTCGACTCCCCGGCCGCCAAGGACCACGCCACGAAGCTGCTGGACGGCCCGGCCTGGAAGAAGCTTGCCGCCACGCGCGACAACCGGGTGTTCCTGGTCAACAACGAGGTGTGGCAGACCGGCCAGGGCGTCATCGCCGCCCGCGGCATGCTGGACGACCTGCACTGGCTCAACGCGCCCATCAACTAGTCAGCCCGCACCCTGCAATGCCTGCTGGCCGAACTGTCCCAGTTCCAGTGAGCCGTCGGGCAGTACCAGTTCGCCCGACTCGATGCGCTGCCGCAGGTAGGCGAACGTCTGCGCGGTCTGGGCGAACAGGTGCTCACCGGCACGCAGCGCCGGGCGCGGCTTGGCATCCGGCGAAGCGAACTGCGGCAGAGGTTTCACCTCGGTGTGGTAGTCGACGTTGAAGAACAGCGGGAACGAGTACCGCTCCTCGGCGACCTTGCGGACGCGGTGGCTGGTGGCCACGAACGCGCCGTTGGTCCACAGCTCCAGCAGGTCCCCGACATTGACGACGAACGCCCCGTCGACCGGCGGCACGTCGATCCACTCGCCGGCACCGTTGAGCACCTCGAGCCCGGGGGCCGTCGGCTTGAGCAGTGTGAAGCACTCGTAGTCGGTGTGCGCGCCGATCCCGACACTGTCGTGGGCGTCGGGGTTGTACGGGTAGTGGATGAGTCGCAGCTGGCTGGGAGTCTTGGTGGCGTGCCGCGAGAAGACCTCGGGGTCCTCGCCGAGCGCGACGGCGAACGCCCACAGCAGCCGCTGTCCGACCGCGAGCAGAGCTTGGTAATAGTCCGTCACCGCTTCGGCGAAACCCGGTAGGTCCGGCCAGGCGTTGGGCCCGAGCATGGGGTTGCCCGCCAGATAGTCCGGATCGTCAGCAGGCAGGTCCAGCGCGGTGTCGAACGCTTCCTTCAGATCCGGGACGGTGCCCTCCAGGCCCTCCTCGCCGACCGGCACATATCCCCGGTGACAGCGCGACAGGCCGATGTAGTTGCGCATCTTCTCTTCCACCGGCAGCGCGAAGTATTCCTTCACCGCCGCCAGCATCACGCTGAACAACGACTCGTCGATGCCGGTGTTGCTGATGTAGAAGAAACCGACCTCGGCCGCCGCCCGGCCGAGTTCGGTGGCCACGCGGTGCTGCTCGGCACGCTCGGGTGACGACAATCCGCTGATGTCGATGATCGGCACCGACGTGAATGACGTTACGCCACTCATCAATTCACATTCCCTTCCGATTCGTCCACCGTCCAGCGCACGCCGTTGGCCTGGATTACGTCGCCGGCAGAGACCATGCCGGCGAAGTCGATACCGAGGGCTCGGTGCTCGGCGCCCCCTACGGCGCCGAGCACCACCCGAGTCCGGTCGGCCCAGCCGAACATGGCTCCGACCCGGACCAGAAGTGCCGACGCCCCGGCCGGTCCGGACAGGCGCAGGGCGCCGGTCGAACCCGCCTCGCCGGAGTCGCGGACCCAGTGCTCGACGTAGGGTTCGTGGACCCCGGTCTCGACGAGAATGTCTCCCTCCCAGCGCATTACGCCGGCATCCGGGTGCGGGCCCGGCGTCGTGACGTCGAACTCTCGATGCCACTCGAACACGTCGGCCTCCTGGTGCAGGGTGCCCGCGAAGCCACGGGAATCCACGTAGGCCGTCAGGCTCTGGAGCCACAGCACACCCGGTTCGGCGTCGCGTGTGCCGTCGGCTTCGATCAGCAGCGTCCGGCGCCACAGCCCGGCGCACTCCGCCAGCAGCGGCGTCATGACGATTCCTCCCAGCGGCGTTGCAGCGTGCGCAGCCCGTCGACTGTCGGCACCCCGATGGCCCGCACCCGGGCGATCCCGCCGTCCGGGTAGGCCTGCACCCGCAGTGCCGCCACGGCGGGCACGTCGATCGCGAACACCTGGCGCGCATCGGCGAGCAGTCGCGTCCGGGGCAGCACCGGAACATCGAAAGCGACCATCCCCCAGCCATGTTCGCGATCGGGGCAGCAACGGGTACCCAGCACCGACACTTCCGGGCTGGCATTGAATACGAAGTACGAGGTGTCGATCTCGATGCGGCGCAGGTCGGCGGGCACGGCGAACGAGATGATCACCGCGTCGTGGGTGTCCGGTCCGACATCTCGCCGCCTGCGCGCCTCCCAGCCGTCGCCCATGTTGTGGGGCCGATTGGGCGCGATCAGCGAGGTGGCGCTGGAATAGAAGCTGTCACTGCACCATTCGACCCGGCCACCGTTCTCCAGGCCGGATACCTCCACGGTGACATCGCTCCACAATGCCGGGTTCGGCAGCACCTCGCCGTATGCCCGAAGTCGGGCCACGCCGCCGTCGGACTGCAGCCGCAGCCGCAGATGTGTCCACCGAAGGTGGTTCTCGACGGCCAGCAGATTGTGCGAATCCGCCTTGAGCACAGTCGATTCCACAATTTCCGTCCACGCGACGGCAGGGTCCGTCGGATCGTCGGCGCGCTCCAGGCTGCAGGCATCCACCGCGCAGGCGCTCGGGTGATTGCCCGAGAAGAACCGGGTGTCCACGTCGATCGCGTGCAGCCGGCCGGGTGTCCCCAGCCGGATGATCGCCCAGTCGCCGGCGCGGCCGGCGTGGCGGCGGGTCTCCCAGCCGTCCACCACTTCTCCGCGCAGGTCGAACGTTCCGGGCACGAAGGCGGGTTCGGCCGGGTCGACGAGCCGTTCCTTGAATCCGAACGATTCGTCGCTGGCGGCCACCACGCTGCCGCCGACGAGGCGCGAGGCGAGATCGACGTCGGTCATAGGCCCAGTACCTCTGACAGCGGCCAGTGGCTGCGTGGGTTGTCGGGTCCCGGCGCGAACACCCCGGTCTTGCTGGTGGACAGACCCAGACCGACGACAGCCTGCGCAAGAGCCACGGCAGCGGCCACCCCGTCCACGGCAGGAACCCCGAGCTTGGCAGAGATCGCCGCCGTCACTCCCGCCATGCCGGCGCATCCCAGGCAGATCACGTCGGCACCGTCCTCGTTGATGGCGCGTGCCGCCTCGTCGACGATCGCCTGTACGGCTCCGGCCGGATCGGCGTCCACCTCTGCCGTGCTCAGGCCGCAGGCGCGCACCGAGGCGCAGTGCGCGTTCAGGCCGGCCAGCAGCAGCCGGTCCTCGATCGGCGGGATCGACCGTGCCAGCGTGGTGATCACCGAGAATCGCCGGCCGATCAGGTGCGCGACGTGCGCGGCGCATTCGGCGATGTCGAACACCGGCACCGTCAGCATCTCGGCGAGCGCGTCGCGGCCGTGCTCGCCGAATCCGGCGAGAATGACGGCATCGAAGTCGAAGTCACCGGACCGGGTCAGCCGAGCCACCAGGTCCATCACCCCGACCGCGGAAATGTAGCTCTCGGCGGCCGAGTCGATCGCGGCCGACCCGAAATGCGGTGACATGCAGACGATCTCGGTGTCAGAATGCGCCGCGGATCGCGCGGCGGCCGCGATCTCGGCGGTCATGGCCGCCGAGGTGTTCGGATTGAGCACCAGGATTCTCATACCGGCTCCCCCACCAACGCCGGCGTGCCGGCAACCCAGGTCTGCAGCACCGAACCCCGCAGCGCGACACCGTCATACGGGCTCACCGGGTGACGGTGTCGCAGCGTCGCCGCCCGCACGGTGTCCAGCGCACCAGGGTCGAAGGCGCACAGATCGGCCCGCAGGCCTACCGCGATCCGGCCCCGGTCGGCGTAACCGGCCAGCGCGGCGGGGCGTTCCGACATCCACCGGCTCAGGTCGGCCAACCCGAAACCACGCGCGGCAGCCTGCGTCCACACCGCGCGCGGGCTGAGCTGCAGTGAACTGATCCCGCCGAATGCCCGCCCGAAATCCCCCGCGCCCTTGAGCCGCGGCGCGCACGGTGAGTGGTCGGACACCACCAAATCCAGGGTGCCGTCGTGCAGCGCGGACCACAGCAATTCGCGGTTGGCACCATCCCGGATGGGTGGGCAGCAGGCGAATTCGGTCTTGCCGTCCGGGACCGCCTCGGCGGCGAAGGTCAGGTAATGCGGGCAGGTTTCGGCCGTCACGGGAATCCCGTCCCGCTTGGCCTCGACCAGGCGCGCCAGCACCGTGGCGCTGGAGACGTGCACGATGTGCGCGCGGGCCCCGGTCGCCGCCGCGGCGTCGATCACCAGTGCCACGGCGTCGTCTTCGGCGGCATCGGGGCGTGATTCCAGGAACGACCGGTATCCGCGGCCCGATGGCGGTGGGCCGGCATCGAGCACCCGGTTGCTCTCGGCGTGGACCAGCAGCACCGACCCCAGTTCGGCGATGCGCCGCATGGTATCCCGGAATTGTGCCGGGCTCAGGTGCGGAAAATGCGGGTTGCCCGAGTCGGCCAGGAAGCATTTGAAACCGCGCACCCCGGCCTGTGCCAGGTCGGCCAGACCGTCCAGGTTGCCCGGCACCACGCCACCCCAGTACCCGACGTCGACGTGGCAATTACCTTCTGCCGTGGCTTTTTTGGTGTCCAGTGCCGCGACACTGGTGGTCACCGGGTCGCAGTCCAGTGGCATGTCCACCACGGTGGTGATCCCGGCCGCGGCGGCCGCTGCGGTGGCGGTCTCGAACCCCTCCCAGTCGGCCCCCGGCTCATTGATGTGCACGTGCGTGTCGACGAAACCGGGCAGCAGCACCACCGACTCGGGCAACCGGATGTCTTCTGCGGCCGGGCAATCGGCGTCGACCTCGCCGACGAAGGCGATGCGCCCGCGGTCGATCCCCACCGTGGCCGGAATCTGGTGACCGTCGACGAGCACCCGGTCGGCGCGCAGCACGCACTCCATCACAGCGCACCGAATCGGTGGTGGAAATGCTCGGTGAGCTCGGGCCACACGTGGGGATCATGGCCGGGAATCAGCTGAAACCCCCTGTCGGCAGCCAACTTCTTGAGCCGGCGGATCGGCTCGATCGTGTCCTGCGGGTCGACGTCGATGAACCCGCCGATGGCGAGGTCGTGCTCGATGTTCTCCGTGAGATCGGGTGCGTGG